>NZ_VFWR01000019.1:0-107494 GCF_006443035.1 Mesorhizobium sp. B1-1-6
TTCGACTACACCGCGACGCTTTCGGGACTTTCGATGATGCCTGGCGGCATCGCCATGCTGATGCTGATGCCGATTTCCGGCTTCGTGCAGCCGAAATACCTGATCATGATCGGCATGTCGGCGGTTGCCGTGGGATTGTGGCACCTGACTTCACTGTCGCCGAATGCCGGTTTCAGCTATTTCACCTATGCCCGCATTTTCATCACGGTAGGGCTTCCCTTCCTGTTCATCCCCATTTCGACGGCCGCCTATGTCGGCCTGCCGCCGCAAAAGACCAACCAGGCCTCGGCGCTGATCAATGTCGCCCGCAATATCGGCGGCAGCGTCGGCGTATCGCTCTCCAACACCGTCGTGGCGCAGAACGCACAACTGCATCAGACCCATCTGATCGGCAACACGGCGCAGTCCTCGCCTGTCTATCAGCAGATGCTTCGGCGCATGACTGACTATTTCGTCGCTCAGGGCTCGCCCGCGGTCGAGGCGAAAGTCCAGGCGGTCGGCTGGATTGGCCAGACGATAGGCCGGCAGGCGACGCTTCTGGCTTACGTGGACTTGTTTCGCTACTCCGCGATCGCGACCGCCCTGCTCGTGCCGCTCGCACTTTTGCTGCGCTCTCCCAAGTCGAGTTCCTCCGCGAAATAGCTTCTACCGAGGCAGGCGCTCCTTCGAGCAAGGCAGTTTCATGGAACCGGGCGGCGCTTGTCTGGTTACGTCCCATGACACGGAAAAAAGGAGACAGACCGATGGCCAAGGAAAAGATCCGGCCACAAGACGAAGATCGCGAAGCCGTGCATCTGGCCGAAACGACCGACGTCTCGCCCAAGCAGGCGAAAGATCTTATCCGCAAGCACGACAACGACAGGAAAGAGGTGAAAAAGGAAGCCAAGAACTTCAAGGCTGAGGGGTAGGCGTTCGGGCGGATACTGCCGGCCGCTTCGACGCCGCGCGCCTGCCGCAATATGGAACCGGGACGCGAACGGTTCGTTCGAATAAGTGGGCCGGCCTGAAAATTCACCGCCAAGGTTTCTGCACCTTGGCCACAGGACAACGGCAATGAAATCGAAACTGGTTTCGAAAGTCGCGGGACAGAGGACCTTCGTGGTGGTGCTCGAGCCTGGCGAAGAGGCGATTGGCGTGCTCACTGCCTTTGCCAGCGAAGAACAGATCGACGGCGCATCGCTGACCGCGCTCGGCGCGTTCGAGCGAGCAGCGGTCGGTTGGTTCGATTTCGAGGCAAAGGACTATCGCAAGATACCGGTCAACGAGCAGTGCGAGGTTCTCAGCGCGATCGGCGACATTGCCTTGGGCGATGACGGCAAGCCCAGCCTCCACCTGCATGCCGTGCTCGGACTGAGCGACGGAGCGACGCGGGGCGGACATCTGCTGGGCGGCGTCGTGCGACCGACCCTGGAGGTCACACTGGTCGAGTCCCCCGCTCATCTGCGCCGCAGGAAACACGCCGATCTCGGCATCGCCTTGATCGACCTGAGCGCCTGACCTGGACATTGCTTCGAGATCAGGTCCAGTTGGAAAGAACCGTCTCCATCTCGACCGTTTCGACCTGCTGCGCGAACCGCTGATGATAGACGGTCATCAGCGCGTCGTGTGTTGCATCCGAAGAGCTGCACAGGGCATCCGTCACCAGAACCACGCGGTAGCCGATATCGATCGCGCCAAGCACTGTCGCCAGAACGCAGACGTCGGTCTCGCCGCCGGTGATGACCAGAGTGTCGATCCGGCGGGATGAAAGCAGCGTGTGCAGATGCCCTTCGGGCCACGGTGAATAGATATGCTTGTCGACAACGATCGCCGGCGGGCAGCATGCCGCCAGCGGCGGCAGGAGTTCGATCATCTCCTCGCCGATCCTGTCGATGGTCATCGATGCCCAGCGTTCATAGTACCGCTTCCAGGTGCCGGCGCCCTGCCCCGGGCTTCGCGCCGGAAGGAAGCGAGTGAAGATCGTTTGTGAAGGATATCTTTCGGCAAGGCTGACGATCCGGGGAAGGACACGGGTGATCCAGGGTGTCGCCCACTCCGACGGCTCGGCGAACAGCCGCTGCATGTCGACACACAGATGGGCGCAATGATCGCCCAGAGGTCCATATGCCAGACCCGGAACCGACATCAGCAGCGACCCGCTTTGTCGTCTTCGGCGTCGAGCCGGCACAAGGCGGCCAGGGACGGATACCTGAACGCACATGCCAGCCGCATAGGGGTTCCGTTCAAGTCGACATCCTTGCGCTAGTCCCCAGTTTCTCGAGTGCCGACCAAACGCGAGGCAGCGAAACTCGTTCCCCTCGGGCTTTCGGAAACCACATCATCGGTGGAACGTTGACCAGCATCGAGGTTCGAGAGATCGGCCAATGGTCGCGCAGCAAGAAATGAGAGAACGAACCGGGGGATGCCTGTGCGGCAACGTCCGCTATCGCACCATCTCCAGGCCGCGCGCTCACTATTGCCACTGCGACATGTGCCGACGCTCGACCGGCAGTGCGTTCGCAGTCCTGGCGTGGGTACCATCGGCCAGCTTGCAATGGCTTTCCAACAAGCCTTTCTGCCGCAGGTCATCACCCATCGCACAAAGAAGCTTCTGCCGCGACTGCGGATCGCCCATCGCGTTGGCCTACGATGCATCGCCGGATGAGATCGCCCTGCATGTCGGAACCTTCGACGATCCCGCCGATCTCGAGCCACGCTACAATTACGGATCCGCGCAACGGCTCGGATGGACATGCTGCGGTGTGGACCTGCCGCACCACGACGCCGAAGAGCGGTGGTAGAAGCCGTGGCCGCTGCTTTTCCGCTGCCTTTGGATACCCGCCCCATGGAGGCCAAGGCGGCCGACGCACTGCCGGGCGACGACGGTCTCTGGCAGTATGAGCCGAAGTGGGACGGATTCCGCTGCCTGGCCTTCAAAGGCACCGCAAGCGTCGATCTCAGGGCCAAGTCCGGCAAGCCGCTCGGCCGGTATTTTCCGGAAATAACGACACTGTTGCGCGATCTCGATACCCAGTCTTTCGTTCTTGACGGCGAGATAGTCATCGAAGTGAATGGCGATCCTTCCTTCGAGGCCTTGCAGATGCGGCTTCACCCTGCCGAAAGCAGGATTCGCATGCTGAGCGCGCAAACCCCGGCCCGTCTCGTCCTGTTCGATATTCTCGCCGATCCGGACGGGGGGATCATGCTCGACAAGAGCTTGACGGAACGACGGGCCGCGATTGAGCGCTTCGTCATGAGGTCGGGCGTTTCCTCGTTGCGGTTGTCGCCGCGCACCACCGACGTGACCACCGCCAGGCGCTGGCTGGGCGAGGCCGGCCACGGCTCCACCGATGGAGTTGTCGCCAAACTGCTGATGGACCCTTATCGGCCGGGCGAGCGCACCATGATCAAGGTGAAGCGGCTGCGCACCGCGGACTGTGTCGTCGGCGGGTTCCGCTACCTGACGGGCAGCAGCCAGGTCGGATCCCTGCTGCTCGGTCTCTATGACGACCACGGCAAACTCGACCATGTCGGGTTTACGTCGACGATCGGCAAGGACGACAGGGCAGAAATTACCGCGAAGCTCGAGAACCTGAGAGGCGGACCCGGCTTTACCGGCAAGGCTCCCGGCGGGCCGAGCCGCTGGAGCACCGAACGCAGCGGGGAGTGGGAGCCCGTGCGGCCGGAGTTGGTGGTCGAAGTCCGTTTCGATCACGTCACCGGCAATCGGTTTCGCCATGGAACGAAACTGCTGCGATGGCGGCCGGACAAGGCGCCCCGGCAATGCGGGTTCGAACAGATTGAATGAAGGGAGGCTGGCAATGAGCATGCTCTACCGCGCGGCCAAGATTGCCGAGGACGCGCATCGATCGCAGACCGACAAGACCGGGCAACCCTATATCGAACACTGCAGGCGCGTGGTCGACACGGTCGAAACCCTTGACCAGAAGATCGTGGCTTATCTGCATGACGTCCTCGAAAAAGGGGAAGGCTGGACAAGGACAAGGCTGAAATCGGCGGGGTTTGGCCCCTCGATTGTCGCCGCGGTCGATGCACTGACGAAGAGGCCTGGCGAGAACGAAATCGCTTTCGTGCGCCGGGCTGCGTCAAATCCCCTGGCGCGGGCGGTCAAGCGTGCCGATCTGGCCGACAACCTGTGGCAAGCGCGCCGGGCCGGGATTCCTCTCGCGAAATTTGAAGAGGGCCTGCGCATTCTCGACGAAGACCGCGCAGCGTGAAGGCGACCTGGGCCGGTGTCATCGCACGACAACCCAATGGAATCGGTTCCCTTGGATAGATCCTGCCGCTGCCCTGCTATTCCACTATGTGAGGCGTGTGGCGCTCGTCTTCAGCGGGATCGGCGTCTATGCGAGCCTTGCCGGGATCGAAGGCGGCATGGCGAGCAAGCACCCAGACAGGCGCCGCGGGCTCTTCATACGCCCACATGAAATCATCCGCCGATCCGCCAACGGCATGCACACGCCAATAGCTCGCAGTGCCTTTTGGCGATATCGAGGTGGTATCGGTTTTCTCGAGCAGGTCGAAATAGATGTCCTGGAACGGGATGTAGAACACAGGATCCCTCCCCGTTTCCTGGACCTGCAGCGCATGTTCGGTGGAGGCGATGATGGCGTCGGAGAATCTGACAGTCACCGTTCCATGGAAAGGCTGAATATGGAGATTGTTTCCCGACGGTGATCGGGGCTCGGCTGAAGGGTTCATTTGAGTGTCTCTGAGATTTCCAATTGGTAAAGTTCAAGGGCCGGTCTCAAAGGCAAAACGAGGTAATGCGGGATTGGTTGCGCGAATGCGGCGGCTACCTCGCGATGCTGCATCCCAGGCCCAAGGCGGAACACCAACCGATCCCACTGAGAGGAACAACGGGCCGGGTCGGCGGTTATCCGTTAGCCTTTCCGATTCCACGATCCATCAGGATAGCCGAGTTCTGGCGGCGGAAAGCGATGCAACTGGCGACAAAGGGGCCACACGAGGCACCCGTTCATATCGGAGACATGAGATGGAACCGCGCAAGAAGCAACGATCCGAACAACGGGACGAAACTGAAGCCCCGGCAATCCAGCAGGCGGACTGGGATGCAATCAAGGGCGGCAGGGTTCTTCCAGACAAGGTGTCCGACAACGTCGACGCCGTCGTCGACGTCGAGAAGGAAGGCGACCTGCCGGAGGAGGACGATGACAACGCCTACCAGAACAGCGACGAGGCATTGCCCGACGACGAAGAGGAAGGTGCCATATCGCGCGATCTGGCCAGGCGAGCCGGGCCTTTTGACGAGACGTGACCCCAGGGGCGCCTACACTGATCTGGCGCCCGGCAACCATCGAGTGGCCGAGGGTGTCAGGGCAACGGGCACTCCGTGCCGCCACGAAAATCTCTTCACTTTCCGACGCCGGGATATTGCCTTTCCTTCAGCACGCTGGCCAGATGGGCCGCATTCGAAGCCGCCATTTCGATCATCTCGACCACGGCTTCCGGCGTTCCGGGCAGGTCGACATAGTTGACGTCGCCCATAGCCTGCCCAACCCAATACACGCCGCTGTTGGCAGGAATCGTGAAGCCGACGTCGTTTAGCGCCTGAAAGCACGCCGCGTGACAGGCGTGAGCGCCGTCTTCATTGCCGACGATCGCCACGATCGCGACCTTGTCGGCGGCCGGCATCCGGCCTTGTTTGTCGGTTTCCGATAGAAACGCATCCATGCGTTCCAGGACGCGCTTGGCGACACTCGACGGCTGGCCGAGCCAGATGGGCAGGCCCAGCACGAAGATGTCGGCGTCGAGGATCTTCCTGCGGAGCTGCGGCCAACCGTCTCCCTCGCCCATGTCCGACAGCACGCCGGGTTTGACGTCATGGTCGAGGGCGCGAACAATCTCGCCGCGCACCCCATGCGGCACCATTGCCGCCAGCAGATCCGCCAGCAGGCGGTCCGTGGACGATTTCTCGGCGTCGTCGGAGGCCTTCAAGGTGCAATTGAGCGCAAAGGCGGTGAGCGGCATGGAAAGATCTCCCGAGTGCGTTCTGTGCCAAACGCACCGGGACGTCGTGGGTTGCCTGAACCCGACAAGAAGCTTCACCTTCCACCTAGGGAACCATCGAACGCTCCGCGGTGTTGGAGAACGAGCCCTTTGCGTGAGTCGTCCCCGCTATGACCATGCCGCTTCATCCAACCTTGACCGACCTAGCCCTGCGCCTGGCTCTTGCTTTTGTTGCCGGCGTGATCATCGGAATGAACAGGGAAGCCCGCGGCCACACCGCCGGGCTCAGAACAACCATCCTGGTCGGCCTGGCGGCCGCGATCGCGATGATGCAGGCCAATATCCTACTCGAGGTGGGCGGCAAGGGCCCCGATTCGTTCAGTGTGATGGACGTGCTGCGTTTTCCGCTGGGCGTGCTGACGGGCGTCGGCTTCATTGGCGGCGGAGCCATTCTCCGCCGCGGCGACTTCGTGACAGGTGTCACCACGGCCGCCACCTTGTGGGTCATGACCGCAATCGGCCTCGCCTTCGGCGGCGGACAACTGGCACTTGGCACAGCGGGGACGGTTTTGACGTTGATAACGCTTCAGGTGCTGAAGCAGGTCGATCTGTGGATCCCACGAACCCATCATGCGATCCTGGCGATCTCGTTGGCGAACGGCGTTCCGCCTGACCTCGACGCGCTGGTTCAACCGCTGGGCTATCGCTGGCGCTTTCTCGGAATGCAGCACGACATCGAGCGCGGCCGGTTCGTATTCTCCTTCGAGCTGAGCTGGAAACAGCCCGACGCGGCCAAACCCTCCGTCGAGATACTGGCTCGGATCAGTCCGCGCTACGACATCGAACGGTTTGACGCGATCAGCGATAAAGGTCCCCGACCATAGGCAGGGCAGCGATGCGTCCTCGTCCCTGCCTCGGATTCGACCGGAGCCGGAACAAATCCGGACTTCGCGCTTTGAACACGCAACACTGTTCGAGGCGATGGCTTGCTGTCCCTGTCGCGCGTCATCCCGATCGACCCTCCTCGAACAAGGAAGGAAGATATCATGAACAAGGCAATCATCATCCTGGCGGCACTCACTCTGGCTTTGCCTGCCCATGCTCAGTCCCAAAACGCACCCCTTCCCCCGGACGCACCGGCACCGGAAGCCGTGCCAGGTCAGACCGGCCCCGACCAGGGCATCACCGGACAGACATTCACCAACATAGCCATCGTCGCATTGGCGGACTTGCCACCCGACCTCAAGGCTAAGGTCGAGACCGTGGTTGCCCAGACCAGCCAGGAAGACCTTCACGTCCTGCAGCGTTCGGTCAGCGCATCGCCGGAAGCTTCCTCGGTCCTGGCCGCGAATGGACTTGATGCCTCCGAAGTGGTGGCGGCCAACATTGACGGCGACGGCACGCTGACGCTGATCATCCAGACCACGACCTGACGGCGTGGGGCAGAACCCGGTGCTTCGGCGGATGTCCCATTCCCGGTGCCAGGCGGCAACGGTCGAAGGAGGGCGTCATGGCTGACGCGACGGTCCGCAATTTCACGATAAACTTCGGGCCGCAGCACCCTGCGGCGCATGGCGTCCTGCGGCTGGTGCTCGAACTCGACGGCGAAGTCGTCGAACGCGTCGATCCGCATATCGGGCTGCTGCATCGAGGCACGGAGAAGTTGATCGAGTACAAGAACTACCTACAGGCCCTGCCCTATTTCGACAGGCTTGACTATGTGGCGCCGATGAATCAGGAGCACGCCTTCTGCCTGGCGGCGGAGAAGCTGCTCGGGATCTCGGCTCCACAGCGCGGCCAGCTCATTCGCGTGCTGTATTGCGAGATCGGCCGGCTGCTGTCCCATCTGCTCAATGTCACCACGCAGGCGATGGATATCGGCGCCCTCACGCCGCCGCTCTGGGGTTTCGCCGAACGCGAGAAACTGATGGTGTTTTATGAACGGGCATCGGGCGCCCGCATGCATGCCAACTATTTCAGGATCGGCGGCGTACATCAGGATCTTCCTCCGGACCTGTTGGACGATATGTGGGATTTCTGCGATCCGTTCCTCAAGGTCTGCGACAATCTCGAAGAACTGCTCACCGAAAACCGCATATTCAAGCAGCGCAATGTCGACGTCGGCGTCATCGGTCTCGACGATGCCTGGGCTTGGGGATTTTCGGGCGTAATGGTGCGTGGGTCGGGCGCGGCATGGGATTTGCGCAAGGCGCAGCCTTACGAATGCTACCCGCAGATGGATTTCGATATTCCCATCGGCAAGAACGGCGACTGCTATGACCGCTACCTCGTACGAATGGAGGAGATGCGCCAGTCGGTACGGATCATGAGGCAATGTCTTGACAAGCTACGGTCGCCGCAAGGCCAAGGACCGGTCGCAATTCCCAACCGGAAGATCACGCCGCCACGCCGCGCGGAGATGAAACGCTCCATGGAAGCGACCATTCACCATTTCAAGCTTTACACGGAAGGCCATCACGTGCCCGAGGGCGAGGTCTATGCCGCCGTCGAGGCGCCGAAAGGCGAGTTCGGCGTCTATCTGGTTTCGGATGGGGGCAATGTTCCTTACCGGTGCAAGATTCGCGCGCCGTCCTTCGCACATCTGCAGGCGATGGACTATCTGTCCCGGGGGCACATGATCGCCGACGTCTCGGCGATCATCGGCTCCCTCGACATCGTCTTTGGAGAGATCGATCGCTGAACCGCCGTCGCCGCCCGCGGGACGCGGGCAGCGCTCTCGCAATGTCATCGATGGTCAGTGTGCCGTCTGCGAATGCGCGCCGCCTGCCTGTGAGATGCCGTTCAGCGCTTCGCCGGCTCGTGCTGCCTCGCCGTTTTTCGTGAGATCGCCAAGCGAGATGATGCCAACCAGCCGTTTTTCACGGCTGATCACCGGCAGCCGTCTAACCTGAAGGTCCCCCATCTGCTGGAGCACGTCTTCGATCTCCTCGTCGTCGTAACAGTACCTGATCTCGGCGCTCATCACTTCGCGTATCCGCGTATCCGGGCCCCTACCCTGGGCGACGCCACGGACGGCGATGTCGCGATCAGTGATCATTCCGACCAGCCGGTCGTCCTCGCCTACGGGCAGAGCGCCGGCATCGAGGCTGGCCATGGCGGCGGCGGCCTCCCGCAGGGTCTGGTCCGGACTGGCGACCTGAACGCCTTGCGTCATGCAGTTGCCAACTTTCATGATGTTCTCCTTTGGTTGAAGCGCCCCTTGCCGTTGCTGTGATGGAAACACGATGGAGGGACAATGGCGCCGGCCCAAGAGGTTCCATTGCCACGGGATCGGGATTCATGCGTCGCACGTTCAGACGACGCGGCTGCCGGCATGCATCGGCGACTCTTCGTTCTCGTCGGGATTGGGCAGAGGCGCCTCGTCCGGGAGTTGTTCCGGATCAGGCTCCTCGATCGGTTCGGGCTTCCAGGTCGGCGCCGGCATCGGCACGTCGCGATTGGGATCTGGTTTTCCTGGGTTTGGCATCGGGATCACCTCCCTTCATTCGGGACGCAACTCCTGGCCGGCGTCATTTGTTCCATGGCCAATTCGCGGTCGCCTCCGGCCTTGCCGCCACGGATCGAGACGGCGCGCTGCCGATCGGATCCGCCGGTCGACTTCAGCCCCGTCTTTCGGAACCGGACGGTTTTCCAATCCGTTGTCTCGACATCGATCGAGGAGAAAGACGATGGCTGGTGACGAGAGAATTTCCGGCAGCAACTTGCCCCAAGTCGCGGTCGACAGTGAACAGGTCCGGCAACTGGTGGCGACAGCCGATCTGCCGTCCAATCAGGCACGCGAGCTCGTGCGCCGTCACGGCAACGATCCGCACAAGCTCGAAGAACTGGCAAAATCTATCAAAGCGGTAAGCTGACCGTCGGGACGGCGTCCGACTCCGTCAGATTTCAAGCAAGGCATAGGGTCGGCCGGTCGGTTTGGAAACGTGCATGGCGACGTTGTAGACCCTCGCCCCGCCGGGCGTGCGGCCCTCATAGCTTCCCCGATGCGCATGGCCGTGCACGACAGCACTGACCTGGAACCGGTCGATCGTTTCCGCCAGCCGCGACGAGCCCAGAAACGGAAATATCTCCAGGGGTTCGCCGGCGATGGTCTCGACGATCGGAGCGTAGTGCAAAATGACAAGCGTGCGTTTTGCGCGAACCTGGCGCATCGCGTTCTCAAGCCGCATGGCCTCGCTGACGCTCTCGGCGACCATCGACTTGATGGCCGGCTCGCCGAAGGAGCCGAGCATGCGTGAACCGAACCCCCCGACGAACCCTTTCACGCCGACAAAACCGACCTCCTCTATTTCGGTCGTCTGCCCGTCGAGGAGATGGACGCCCGCTTGACGCAGGATTTCCGCGACGTCCTCGACCGCACCGGATTCATAATCATGGTTGCCGAGCACGCCGACCACCGGGATAGAGCAGGCGCGCAGGTCTTCGGCGAGGATCTCGGCTTCGCGGGGCTTGCCCAGATTGGTCAGATCGCCTGGAAGAACGAGGATATCGGCCTCGCGCGACATTTCGCCGAAGAGATCGCGATACGATGTCTGGGCGTCCTCCTTCACATGCAGGTCGCCAACGGCCGCCACCTTGATCGTGGCGGTGCCCTCCATCGCCGGAGCGTCTTCGGTCCGTTCAGCCATCACGAAATTCTCCTGTACCGCCGACGCCGGCGAAGCCCCATTCCTTGACGTCGATTTCGTAGTCGGTCTGCGAAAGCAGGCGCCCGCGGCAGATCTTCATTCTGGGGGAAGGCAATTGGCGCTGCTTGGCAAGGCGGTCGAGCAGTTCGTCAAGCAGCCATGTGGGGATGCGGTCGCGCTCGCTCGGATAGATCCATCTGAAACTGAGAATCTGCATCAGCAGCACTTCCCAGTGGACTTCCAGGTAGGACAGCAGCCTGTGCCAGTCGATCTGGTCCTGCGCCTTGAGGATCGTATGGGCGATGTCCGCCCCGTCATGACGCCCTCGGTCCTGGATGAAGCATTTGGACCATATGAGCTCGGTCGGGCCGACGATCCTCACCCGGCTTCCCAGCAGTTCGGTTTGGCGGGCATGCTCCATCCACTGGTCACTTACCGGCATCGTTCCATTCGCCGAGGCGAATATGATGTCGAAGAAATGCGTGCCCTTGAAGACCTTCCCAAGCCACCGGTCATCCTCGATTTCGACCGCATAGCCGAGCTGCTTGAAATGGGCCAGGATGCGCGAGAAGTCGCCTGCCTTGCAGAAGATATCGAGATCCTTGGTCTGACGGATGACGCCGGTGTAGGCGCTTACCGCATAGGTTCCGGCGACAAGGAAAGGAATGTCGGTGGCGGCGAGTTCGCGAATGGCTTCGGTATAGAACACCTCCGCCTCGGCGTTCTTGAGCGTCGGGGCGGCCTTTGCGTCGATCGCGGGAAGGGATGCCGGAACAGTTCCCGGCAACGGATCGTTGATCATGGCACGCATGGCTCCCACACATCGGCAACCGATTGATCGCCCGCGTTGTTAACAGCGGGAACCCTGCCTGGTTCCGCCACGGTCGCGTTGCGGCCTGAAGGAAATCGGGCGCGACGGGCAAAATTACCCGCGGAGTCCTGGGTTTCAATATGGTTGCATGGGCCGTTTCCCTGCATGGAACCATCGCCATTCGGCATCGTTAGCCCGGACAGCCGAAGCTGCCTTCGGGCGATCGGGGTGTCTGGTTTCAAGCGCAGACGATATCCAGGATGTATGTTCTTGCCCTAGCGACAGACTATGACGGCACGCTCGCCGAAGACGGGGTCGTCTCCGATGCGACCTATGCTGCGCTCGAACGGCTGAAGCAGACGGGCCGCAAGCTGATCATGGTGACCGGCCGCGAGCTTGCCGATCTTGAGCGGGTCTTTCCGGCACTCGACATCTTCGACAGGGTGGTCGCCGAAAACGGCGCGTTGATCTATACGCCCGCTTCGAAGAAGGAACGGCTTTTGGCGCCGGCGCCTCCGGCTGAATTCGTCGACCGGCTGAAGCGTCGCGGGGTCGCGCCCCTGTCGGTCGGACGCTGCGTCGTGGCCACCTGGGAACCACAGGAAGCCGCCGTGCTGTCGGAGATCAAGGAGCTTGGACTTGAGCTCGAGATCATCTTCAACAAGGGCGCGGTGATGGTGCTGCCAAGCGGGGTCAACAAGGCCACCGGCCTTGCCTGCGCACTCGAGGAATTGGGGTTTTCCGCCCACAACGTCGTCGGCGTCGGCGATGCCGAGAACGACCATGCATTCCTGCGCGCCGTCGGCTTCGGCGTCGCCGTGGCCAACGCATTGCCGACCGTTAAGGAGACGGCGGATTTCGTCACAGCCAGCCCTCGAGGTGCCGGCGTGGTGGAACTGATTGAACAGCTCATATCGCGCGATGCCGGCTTCGTGGAGACGGCTCGCCAACACGTGGAAGTGGGAACCGACATAGCGGGCGCGCAGGTGCACCTTTCACCGCATGGCGGCGGCGTGCTGCTGGCCGGCACGTCCGGCATCGGCAAATCCACGCTTGCCACCGCGTTGACCGAGCGCTTTGTCGAGAAGGGCTTTCAGTTTTGCGTTCTCGACCCCGAAGGCGACTATCAGGAACTCGAGAATGTGGTGGTGGTTGGCGACGCCAAGACCCCGCCGATCTCGCGTGAGGTCTTCGATCTTCTGTCCAAGCCAACCAACAATGTCGCTGTCAACATGCTGGGGCTGAAGACCGCCGAACGGCCCGGCAATTTTGCCAAGCTGCTGCCGGACATGGCCAGCATTCGCGCGCGCACCGGCCGACCGCATTGGCTGATCATCGATGAGGCGCATCATCTCTTGCCCCAAGCCCGTGACGGCGCGTCTTTCGCGCTGCCCAAGAGCCTCCCCGCGACCATCCTGATCACCGTGCACCCCGATCTGGTTTCGCGCGACGTCCTGGCTGGCGTCGAAACCGTCCTGGCGCTTGGACCGGAAGCCGACAAGATCGTCGCAAGCTTCTGTGCCGCCACCGGCATCGACGTCCCCGACGGCGCCGTGCCGCCTCCAAAGGACGAAGTCCTGTTTTGGAACCGATCATCGGGCGAGCCGATCAGGACGGTCAAGGTCGAACGGCCTCGCCAGGTTCGCAAGCGGCACATGCGCAAATATGCCGAGGGCGACCTTGGCGACAACAGCTTCTATTTCCGGGGGCCGGACGGAGCGCTTAACCTGAAAGCGCAGAACCTGATGATGTTCCTTCACATCGCAGAAGGCATCGACGATCGCACCTGGGAACATCACCTGCGCGCCGGCGATTATTCGAAATGGTTCCGCAGCAAGATCAAGGACAAGAACCTCGCCGACGAGGTGGCGGACATAGAAACGGATACCGGCACGGACATGCAGGAGAGCCGCGCGGCCATCGCCGAGGCCATTGGCCGCCGTTACACTGCTCCCGCGGACTGACCTTGAGCCGGGGTAGACGCAAGCCCATCCCGATTCCTCGGGATGGACCTTTCTCATGTCATGATACGGAGCGAGCGTCAGCGCGCCTGGCTGAAATGCCTAGCGGTTTTTGTGGCTCTGTTGGCCCGCTCTTACATGTTGTTCGTGCGAGCCGCCCCGCATGTTGGAGCCGTCGCCCTGTTGCCGCTCATTGTTGCCTGCGGCCTGTTGCTGCTGGCGGTTCTTGTTTTCCGTGTTCTTGTGGCTCTGCTGGCCCGCCTTCACATGTTGCTCGTGGCTACCACCTTGATTGGGCATGGTAATTCTCCTTTCAATCCAACTTCGAGACGACGGTCGTCTCCCCCGGAGAATGCAGATTTCGGCGCCGACGTTCCCTCACGTAATATTTCGTGACATCCTGCCAAAGGGACGAAGGCGGACCGAGCTTGATGCCGACCGGCGGGAGAGCGACATGCCTGAAGCAGCGATCATCACCCCGAGGGTGTGACGCGCCACACTGTGTTTCCGACATCGTCCGCGATCAGCAGCGCTCCGGTTTTGTCGATGGCAACGCCGACCGGCCGACCACGCGCCTCCTCCTGGTCGTTGAGGAAACCTGTGACGACGTCTTGAGCCATGCCGCTCGGACGGCCACCGCTGAATGGCACGAAGACGACTTTGTAGCCATTCAGCCCGGGACGGTCCCAGCTGCCGTGCTCGCCGACAAAGGCGCCGCCTCGATAAGTCTGCGGCAGGCTGGTTCCGGTGTAGAAGGCCATGCCCAACGGTGCCACATGCGAGCTCAGCGCATAGTCGGGAACGATCGCCTTGGCGACCAGATCGGGGCGCTGCGGCATTACCCGGGGATCGACATGCTGGCCGTAATAGCTGTACGGCCAGCCGTAGAAGCCGCCATCCTTCACCGATGTCATGTAGTCTGGAACCAGATTTGGCCCAAGTTCATCGCGCTCGTTGACGACAGTCCAGAGTGCTCCGGTCTGCGGCTCGAAGCTCAAGCCGTTCGGATTGCGCAATCCGCTGGCAAAAATGCGCGATCGTCCGGTGGCCCTGTCCACCTGCCAGATCGCGGCACGATCCTTTTCCGCGCCGATGCCGTTTTCGGTGATGTTGCTGTTCGAACCGACGCCGACATAGAGCAACGAACCGTCCGGGCTGGCGACGAGGCTTTTGGTCCAATGATGATCGATCGGACCGCCCGGCAATTCCGTCAACCTGACACCCGGCGCGGTGATCTTGGTGTCGCCTGGCTTGTAGGGGTAGCGCATGATCGCGTCGGTGTTGGCAACATAGAGGTCGTTTCCCACCAGGGCGACGCCGAAGGGCGAATTCAGGTGATCGAGGAACACATCCCGGACGTCAGGCACGCCGTCGCCATTGCTGTCACGCAGCAAGGTGATGCGGTTGCTCGGTCCCGTATCGCCGCCCGAGGTGACAAGCGATTCGATCAGGCCCATCACGATATCCTTCGGCCGTTTGGCTGGCGGTTCCGGCGGGGCCTTCGATTCGACGACCAGCACATCGCCGTTCGGCAGGATGTAGAGCGAGCGCGGATGCTGAAGCCCGGTCGCCAGCGCATGGATCTGCAGGCCCTGCGCTACCGTCGGCGTTTCATCCTTCTTCCAGCCGACCACGGATGCAAGATGCATCGGCGGGAACAGATATTGCTTTATCTCCGGCAAATTCGGGTTGGGGCCTATCTGAGTGCTTGGGTCGGCGGCATCGTTGCTGCAGCCCGCGGCGCCGAGCGTCGCAAAGCAAAGGAACGCAAGCCCTGTACCATAAGCGCGTCGCTTGCCGGATCGATCAAACGGTTTCATCGGCCACTCCCACGTGGTGGCGGTAGACAAGGGCCCAGCCCAGCCAGCCGGTGAATATCAGGATGAGTACCACCAGCGCCGACAGGATCAGGCCTGTGGGCAGGACCGAGGTCCAGGCATCACGGGTATGTATGAGCATGTTGAAGAAGGAGAGTATGACCGCCAGCGCATTGCCCAGCATGTGCAGCCACGCAGTTTTATGTGCGCGCACCCGGCGATCGCCCAGGAAGTCGGTGAAGCCGGCAATGGCGGCTAGGACGCCGACGATCACCCCGACCGTCAGCAGCCAGGCGGAGAAATTCGCCCACATCATCTCCGCCGTCCGCCAGTAGTTCAGGTCCGTCAGCAATGCGCCGACGAAGCAGGCGATGGGAATGGGCACGAGCATCGGATGGATGGGATGGCCGGCGATGCTGGCCGTGGAAGCCGGATTCTCCCTTGCCATGAGGAAGTCCTTCCATATCAACTCTTGGTTGGCCCATAAACAATCCCCAAGGCCGGAGGTTCCTGCCTGATGGTCCCGGCGGGTCGCCGCGGACCGAGTTCAGCGGTCAGATCGGCACGGTCGCCAGCACCTGGCGGGCGATGATCAATTCTTCGTTAGTGGCGATTGCGTAAACATCGACTGCGCTGCCCTCGCCGGTGATCCGCCCTTTTCCCGACCGGTTTGCATTCGCGTCGAGCAACACGTCCAGCCATCGCAGGCGCTCGCAAACCGCTTCACGGATCTGCCAGGAATGCTCTCCGATCCCTCCCGTGAACACCAGCGCCTCGATACCCTGGAGCGTGGCTCCCATCGCCGCGATCTCGCGGGCGATCCGAAACGTGAAGAGATCGATCGCCTCCGCCGCACGAGGATCCTTGCTGCCAAGCAATGTCCGCACATCTGCCGACACTCCCGAAACGCCGAGCAGGCCGGACTTGTGATAGAGCAAGGTCTCCAACTCTTTCACGGACATGCCGCGCGCCTGCTGAAGGTAGAGAAGCACGCCGGGGTCGATGGCGCCCGGCCGCGTGGCCATCATCAACCCGTCAAGCGCGGTGAACCCCATGGTGGTGTCGAGACTTCTGCCTTCGCGCATGGCGCACAGGCTGCATCCGCTGCCGAGATGCGCGACCACGCAACGCTTGCCCCGGAGTCCGGGCGAAAGCGCCTGCAGCTGGCCTGCGACGAATTCGTAGGAAAGGCCGTGGAAGCCGTAACGGCGGATCCCGCTTTCCTCGAACTCGCGCGGCAGCGCATAGCGGTTGACGGGCGGCTCCAGCGTGCGGTGAAAGGCGGTGTCGAAGCAACCGATCTGGGGTAGGCCGGGCAGCAGTTTGGAGATCGCACGAACCGGCGCCAGGCCGGCCGGCTGGTGGAGCGGTGCCATCGGCGTCAGCGCGTCGAGCGCCTCGACGATCTCGCCGGTCAGCAGGACCGGAGTCGAAAACCGCTTGCCACCATGGACGATGCGATGGCCGACCGCGCTCAGCGGAGCCTGCGCAAGATACGGATCGAGGACATCGAACAAGTCCCGCAGGAGAACCTCTACGGGCGGGCTTGCGGGCTTGACGGCGCGTTTGAAGATGGATTTGCCCGACGCGTCCTTGGCGACGAGGCTTGGCTCGTCATCCAAGTCTTCGCACGCACCGCTCACCGTGAGCACCGGCCCCTCCTGTGATCCGGCTTCGAACAGGCCGAACTTCAGGCTGGACGAGCCTGCATTGAGGGCGAGTATTGCGCTGGTCACGAGCGGCACTCCCCGGCGGGCACAGCCTTAACCATCCGCCGCGCCCGCTTTGTCGCGCCAGGCCCAGTTCCGGATCTCGGGCATGTCCTCGCCATGTTCGCGAACATAGCGCGTGTGCTCGTTCAGGCCGTCGGCAAATCGGGCCCTCGCATCGGCTGCCCTGGCGCTCAGCCCCGGCACCCGGTCGATCGCCTCGATGGCTAGGTGAAAACGGTCCAGTTCGTTGAGCACCGCCATGTCGAAGGGCGTGGTCGTCGTGCCCTCTTCTTTGTAGCCGCGAACGTGGAAGTTGTCGTGATTGGCCCGTTTGTAGGTCAGCCGGTGAATGAGATAGGGATAGCCGTGGTAGGCGAAGACCACCGGTCTGCCGGTCGTGAACAGCCTGTCGAATTCCGCGTCCGCCAGGCCGTGGGGGTGCTGCTCCTTGGGTTGCAGCGCCATCAGGTCCATTACATTGACGACGCGTATCGCGAGATCCGGTATCGCCTGGCGAAGAAGGTCGACAGCGGCGAGCGTCTCCAGCGTCGGCACGTCTCCCGCGCAGGCCATCACCACGTCGGGATCCTCCCCTCCACGCTCGGTTCCCGCCCAATCCCAGATCCCGATGCCGGCCTCGCAATGACGTATGGCGTCGTCCATCGGCAGCCACTGGGAAGCCGGCTGCTTGCCGGCAACGATCACGTTGACCCGATTGTAGGTTCGCAGGCAGTGATCCGTGACCCAGAGCAGCGTATTGGCATCCGGCGGGAAGTAGATGCGCACGATGTCCGCCTTCTTGTTGGCGACGAGATCGACGAAGCCGGGATCCTGGTGGCTGAAACCATTGTGGTCCTGCCTCCACACATGGGAGGTCAACAGATAGTTGAGCGACGCGATCGGCCGCCGCCAGACAAGTTCACGCGAGACCTTCAGCCATTTGGCGTGCTGGTTGAACATGGAATCGACTATGTGGATGAACGCCTCGTAGCATGAGAAGAGGCCGTGCCGGCCGGTCAGCAGGTATCCTTCCAGCCAGCCTTGGCAAAGATGTTCGCTCAGCACCTCCATGACGCGGCCGTCGCGCGCCAGATGCTCGTCATAAGGCTCGATCTTTTCCATCCAGACGCGCTCGGTCGCGTCGAAGACCGCATCCAGCCTGTTGGACGATGTCTCGTCCGGTCCCATGAGCCTGAAATTGCGGGCATCGGCATTCAGCCGTATGACCTCCTCGATGAACGCTCCCATGAGCTTCGTCGCCTCGGCCCTTGCGCCGCCGGGTTTCGGGACCGCGACCCCGAAGTGGCGGAAATCCGGCAATCGCAACTCCTGCTTGAGCATCCCTCCATTGGCATGTGGATTGCTGCCCATGCGCCGCTCGCCGTCCGGCGCCAGGGCCTGTAGCTCGTTTCGAAACCTGCCCGCTTCATCGAAAAGCGTCTCGGGCCGATAGCCGCGCATCCAATTTTCCAGAGCTGCGAGATGGCCTGCATCGTTTCGCGGGTCGGTGATCGGCACCTGGTGCGCGCGCCAGAAACCCTCGACCTTCTTGCCATCCAGCTCCTTCGGGCCGGTCCAGCCCTTCGGGCTTCTCAGCACGATCATCGGCCAGCGGGGCCGATGATCCACTCTGCCGGTCTCGCGCGCTTCCTTCTGGATTTCATCGATCCGATCGAAGACAGTATCGAGCGTTTCGGCCATCAGCCGGTGCATCGCCCGCGGTTCGTCGCCTTCGACGAAAAAAGGTTCATAGCCATATCCAGTCAGCAAGCTTCGCAACTCCTGCGCGTCGATCCGGGCGAGCACCGTCGGATTCGCGATCTTGTAGCCGTTGAGATGAAGGATCGGCAGGACAGCGCCGTCATGGACCGGATTGAGGAATTTGTTCGAATGCCAGGAGGCTGCCAGCGCCCCCGTTTCCGCCTCGCCGTCGCCGATCACGCAGGCCACGACGAGGTCCGGGTTGTCAAACGCGGCGCCATAGGCGTGAGCCAGCGCATAGCCGAGTTCGCCGCCCTCATGGATCGACCCCGGCGTTTCCGCGGCGGCATGGCTCGGGATGCCGCCCGGAAAGGAGAATTGGCGAAAGAGCTTGCGCAGCCCATCCTCGTCGCGACTGACCTCGGGATAGATTTCGCTGTAGGTCCCTTCGAGATAGGTATTGGCGACCATCCCCGGTCCACCATGGCCTGGGCCGCAAATGTAGATCACGTCGGCAGCACGCTGCCTGATGATGCGATTGAGATGGACGTAGATGAAATTCAGGCCGGGCGTAGTACCCCAGTGGCCAAGCAGGCGAGGTTTGATGTGCTCCGGCCGCAACGGCTCCTTCAGCAGCGGATTGTCGATCAGATAGATCTGCCCGACCGACAGAAAATTCGCCGCCCGCCAATAACGGTCGATAAGATCGAGCTCTCCTTGTTCAGGCCGGCTACGCATTGCCCGCACGAGTTTCTCCTTGGCAAAGCTGGTTGTAATACGATGCGTCCCGCCCGCATTGAATAATCCGACAGCGAAGTCGAGGTTCCCATCAAATGCGAGCCGCCCCACGCGGCCGGCCGGGGAAATCTTGCCTCAGCCGCGGATTTCACCATCTAAAGGCGATGCCATCGCCCGGAACCAGCAATCCCACGGATCCTCGCCAGGACGACCTCTTTGGTGCGCCCGACAGCTTGCCGGAAGGATTTCGTTACCGGCCCGAACTGATCACGCCGGCGCAGGAAGCTGAACTGGTGCGGGAGCTCGAGAGCCTGTCCTTCCAGCCATTCGATTTCCACGGCTATCTCGCCAATAGGCGCGTGGCAGGCTTCGGCCTGCGCTACGACTATGAGCGGCGCCAGGTGATGGAGGCGCCGCCCATACCAGGTTTCTTGCTGCCCTTGAGGGACAAGGTAGCCGGCTTTGCCGGCCTGCCTGCCGCCGATTTCGTGCAGGTCCTGATCAACGAATATCGGCCGGGCGCCGGCATCGGATGGCATCGCGACAAGCCGCACTTCGGCATTGTCGCCGGAGTGTCGCTGTTGGCTGCTTGCAGTTTCCGCCTGCGCCGCAGGAACGGTGCGAAATGGGACCGCGAAACCGTCACGGTCGAGCCGAGATCCGCATATCTGATGGCGGGCGCCTCCCGGACCGAGTGGGAGCACAGCATACCGCCGATGAAAGAGCATCGCTATTCGATCACGTTGCGGACGCTCCGGCCGTTGTGATCGTCGGACAGCGACTGCGACAGCCGGTGCAGCATCTCGCGTGAACTGCCGAAGCGAAGAAATTTCGGCCGGGCATGAAACTTTCCCTGCCACCGATGGTTTTGCCGACGGGTTTTGCGGGTGAGCGATTCGATTGAGGAGGCGGCGATGAGCGCTACCGGACTCGAGATTTTCGACAAGACCACCCAAACCACCAACGTCTGGCTGGACGAGATCATGGCCGACCACGGACAGGATCGCCAGTTCGCTTGGCACCTGCTCGGCGTCGTCCTGCGCACCGTCAGGGACCGGCTGCCGGTCGACATGGCTTCGCATCTTGGAGCGCAGTTGCCGCTGCTCGTGCGCGGCACCTACTATGAGCAGTTCGAGCCGTCACGCCTGCCGCAAAAGAGCCGTTCTCTTGAAGAGTTTCTCGGCCCCGTTGAGCAGGGCATGAACGATACGCGTCCCGTCGACCCGAAAGCCGCGGTTCAATCGGTCTTCAAGGTCCTCTTTCATCATATCGACCCCGGTCAGATCAGAAAGGTCCGCGCCTCGCTGCCTGAGGACGTACGGCAGCTCTGTCCCGATCCCGATACGAAACACTGAACCTCCTCTCGGTTCGAGAGGGCGGCGTGCTCAATAAAGGAAATCCGCCATGCCCAATGCCGCCGAAATCCTCGTCGACACGCTGATCAACTGGAAAGTGGAGGTCGTCTTCGGCCTGCCGGGCGACGGCATAAACGGCATCATGGAGGCGTTGCGCACCCGTCAGGACCGCATCCGGTTCGTCCAGGTCAGGCACGAAGAATCGGCCGCCTTCATGGCGTGCGCCTATGCCAAATGGACCGGCAGGTTGGGCGTCTGCCTGGCCACCTCGGGACCGGGGGGCACACACCTCCTTACCGGCCTCTATGACGCCAAGCTCGACCAGGCTCCCGTGCTTGCCATCACCGGCATGCAGTTCCACGACCTTATCGAGACTTTTACGCAGCAGGACGTCGACCTGACCCGCGCCTTCAACGACGTCGCCATCTTCAACGCACAGGTCTCCGATGCCGCCCACATGGAAAACCTGGCGGGTCTCGCCTGCCGCTCGGCTCTTGCCCGGCGCGGCGTCGCCCATCTGTCGATTGCCAGCGATGTACAGGAAAACGAGTTGCCCGAGGCAGACCGCTCGAAGCGAAACCGGCCCTCGCACACCCCCGATCGATGGTTCGAAGGCAGCCGGCTTCCGGCTGCCGACCAGCTCGACCAGGCGGTTAAGATTCTCAATGCGGCGAAAAAAGTCGCTATCCTGGCCGGGCGCGGCGCACTCGGCGCGCGCGAAGAACTTGAACGCGCGTCGGACCTGCTGGCGGCGCCCGTCGCCAAGGCGCTGCTCGGCAAAGCCGTGCTGCCCGACGACCATCCGAATACGACCGGGGGCATCGGCATTCTCGGCACCCGCGCCTCGCAGGATGCGCTGAGCGAATGCGACGCCCTGCTGATCATCGGATCGACCTTCCCCTACATCGAATACTATCCCGAACCCGGCAAGGCGCGCGGCGTCCAGATCGACCGTGACGCGCAGAGGATCGGCCTGCGGTATCCCGTCGAGGCAGGGCTCGTAGGCGATGCCGCCGAAACCTTGCGTCTTCTCAACGAACGCCTCGAGCGCAAGAGCGACCGCTCCTTCCTGGGAAAGGCGCGGCAGGAAATGACCCGCTGGCGCGATGCAATGGCATTATCCGAAGCCAAGCCGGATGTGCCGCTGAAGCCGCAACTCGTGGTCAAGGCATTCGGCAGGCGTATGCCCGAGAACGCGATCCTGGCAGCCGATTCAGGACAGAATACCGAGATGGCTGCCAGGCACATCGACATGAAGGCCGGACAGGCATTCGGGGTTTCTGGAGCGCTCGCCTCGATGGCCTGCGGCCTTCCCTATGCGATTGCCGCCGGCATTGCCTTTCCGGGGCGCCCTATCTTCGCAGTGGTTGGGGATGGTGGGCTTGCCATGCAACTCGGCGAATTCTCGACCGCGGTACGGCACGGCATTCCGCTCAAGGTCCTCGTGCTCAAGAACGGCATGCTGAACCAGATCGCCTGGGAGCAGATGATGTTTCTTGGCAATCCGCAATTCGGCTGCGAGCTGCAGCCCATCGATTTCGCCATGGCCGCCGAGGCCATGGGCGGCATCGGCTACAGCGTCTCGCGGCCGGAAGAGGTCGAGGGCGTGCTTGAGGCGGCCTTCGCCACGCAGGGACCGGTGATCATCGAGGCCGTCGTGGACGCCTATGAGCCAATGATGCCGCCCAGGATGCCGCCGGATTATGCGAGGAATTTCCGCAAGGCGCTGCCGGACACGCCTGGACACGACCAGATCGAGGACAATGTCGGCGAGGAGCCGCTGAAGTCCATGATGAACGAAGTTTCCGAGGAAGCGTAGGCACAGCCGATCTCGCCCCACGTCCGCGACGGATGGCGACGTGCGCGGCGACACTGCATAGGGATACTTCTACCGAGTCCGTGGGATCGGTATCGGCGCCCCGACCATCGCGGAAGTCTCGGGCCATGTACCGCTTCGGGGCAGATCCTGCTGTTGCGAGAGTGAAAGGGTTGTGCGGCAGAACTACCGCAAGCCACTGTTCTTGCATGGCAACTTAGCATCAAAAAATCTTTGGGACCCCTCTTGAAGAGATTTCTGGCCGTTCCCAGATCGTTTCGCGTCGAGGCTTCGGCTCGATGAAAAAGGCGTCGCGACACCCGCGGCGTCCCATGTTGCTTTTCGGAGGATATGGATATGAGAAGCGTGGATTTTGCACCCCTTTACCGCACGACGGTCGGCTTCGACCGTCTTTTCGACATGCTCGACAGCAGCATTCGCTCGGACTGGCCTCCCTACAACATTGAAAAGAATAATGAGAACAATTACCGCATCACCATGGCGGTAGCAGGCTACGACCTGGACGAGCTCGAACTCGTGCAGAACGGCGCCGAACTGTGCGTTACCGGACGCAAGAAGCCAGATCCAGAGCAGCGGCAAGTTCTCCACCAAGGCCTTGCGATAGGTAATTTCAGACAGGCCTTCAGGCTGGCCGACCACGTAAGGGTGAAGGCTGCGACGCTGAACTGCGGTTTGCTCGCCATCGAGCTCGTGCGTGAGGTGCCCGAAGAACGCAAGCCGCGTCGCATCGAGATTGGCGTCCGCGACCCTGAAAATATACCGAAGTCGATAAGCCAGGATGTGTCGCGCAAGGCGGCCTAGAATGTCGCAACAACCTGCGGTCCGCCTCCCGGCAACGCCGAGAAGCCAAGATTGCGGAGAACGGAGATGAGAAGCGAAGCTGATATCTTTCTTCAAGCCGGCACAAGAAAACCGACCCGCATCGACGTCTCGCCGGTGCCGAAAAACCCCGGCGACGTTCTCAACTGCTCAACCATGAGCCTTGAGGCGAAGCGTGCCTTGCTTGCCTCATGGGCCTCGCACGCGCATGCGGTTGACGACGCTCCGTCGCTGCGCAGGCTGGATGACGGCTCGGTCATGAATGTGGATGAGATCCTTCGCGCGCTGAAGGCACTGGATGAGCGCGAGCAAGGGCATCCGCCGCACAGGGCGGCGTCTCGGTCCCAGCGGCGTTCTTTCGGCCGCTTCCGTCGAGGGAGTTGGTCCCGCTGGATCGCGGGCATCCGAGGTGAAGACGATGATGACGATCCACCTCCGAGCCCGGTCTGCGCGGCGATCCCGCCGAGGGCAGGCGGTGGCGGGGCATTTTCCCTGCCGGAACCTGAAGCAGCCTAGAGCAATCCCGGGAAAAGCGCATACCGCTTTTTCCCTGGAAATTACGTAGAAACAAACAGTTAGAGCAGTTCGGCGTCTCGTGAAACGATGAACTGCCCCAATGAAGGGGTTGGGGCCAACCCCTCAAAGCATCCAGCCAATGGAGGAAGTTCATGAATGACAAAATGTTCGAGCAGCCTGTTCTGGTGAAGAACGGGGATTTCATGATCGAGGAAGTAGCGTGCCTCGAAGATGCATTCGAGTTTCTGCAGAATTGGCCCCGGAACCGCAGAGGCCCGATTTTCGAAACCGCCCTGCGCGCGTGTCAACGCGCCTATGACGGCCATGTCCCAGCCTCGCTGGCACGCGATGCTTTTGCCGGCTTTGCGCGCTCGGCCAGGATCCTTGAAGACGTCTCGACCTGCATACCCTGGATGGCGGGGATCAAGACGGGCAGAGGCGGCATTTCCGCCTGAGGAGAACGTTCGCCGAACCTTCGGTTTCAAGTATGTCAGGTTCCGAGCAAAGTCATGGAGAGCGCCTAATTCCGTAGGTCGTGCCGCCGGCAGGGCGCGGTGACCGGTGCTAACGCCGGTCACCATGCTTGGCGGTGCCGGTCAGCGGAACATCGAGCCGCCATCAACGTCGAGCGCCGCGCCATAGACGAAGCTCGCGGCGTCCGAGCAAAGAAATAGGATCGCGGCGGCCATGTCGTCGGGCCGGCCCATGCGGCGCATCGGCAAATTGGCCGCGATGCGGTCCTTGAGAGCCTGGTCGATATGGGAATGCATCGGCGAATCGGTCGGCCCCGGATTGAGGGCGTTGATGCGCACCTTCTTTCCCGCCAATTCGCGCGCAACCGACTTCACCAGCGACAGCGTGCCGGCCTTGGACGCCGCATAGGCGGTGTCGGCGATGAGCCCGCCGCCGCCATGCACACCGGCGTCGGAGGCCACGCACACGATATTCCCCCCGCCGGCATTGCCTTGCATGCGCTGCACCGCCCCCTGGACGGTGAAGAAGGTGCCCAGCAGATTGACGCCGAGGACGCGCTGCCAGTGCGCCCAATCCTGCTCCGCGATTCTCTTGGCAGTGATGATCGCCGCGCAGGTCACGACGTTGTCGAGCCGCGCCAGCCTGGCGTCGCAATAGTCGAACATGCGCGCGATGCTGTCGGGGTCGCCCATGTCGGCCACCACCTTGTGCGGTGGTGTCCCGGCCGTTCCGCTCAATTCGTCATGGCGCTTCGCCAACCCCTCGGTATCGCGGTCGCACATCACGACCTCGGCGCCCTTGGAGAGAAAGGCACGGGCGGTCTCGAAACCCATGCCGCTCGCGGCACCGGTCACCAGCACGGTCTTGCCAGCAAAACTGTCCTGGGCAAACGTCGCATAGGGGCCCATCATGATGTCTCCGTGAACAGTAAGGGTTGGCCGGCGGTAAGGTTGGCGAGGCGTGTTCAGGCCTTCAGGTGCAGCGTCACGAGCACGCTGCACTCCGCGCCGCTGTCGAAACGCGCCGCGACGCGCAGCCAGTTGCCAAAATGGCTAAGCCGCGCCATTGCCATGCCGTCGCGCTCGGCCGGCATGACAAACTCGGTGCCTTCGCGCAGCCAGTGCATTCCATCCGGCGAGATCTCGATCCACGCCGTTGCCGCAGGGCCGACAGGTTGCTTCAACGCGCGCACGAAGAAGATCGCCTCGCGCGCCCATCCTGCCTCGTAAGGCTCGCTGGCGGCCTCGCCGCGCCAGCGCTCGTTGCGCGAGACGACCGCGGTGATGTTCTCGGGCAGCATCAGAAGTCTCCGGAAATGCAGATGGAATCGACATAGAGGAAGGCCCGTTTGGCAACGTCGGTTTCAGCGAAGAGGCCGAAATTGAGCATGCACCACAGGTTCTTCATCGCCGGAATGCGGATCGAATCGAATCCCGAGAGATCGAAGCTGCGATCGTTGCAGCGCAGCCCGAGCGCCGTCATCGATTCCAGATCGAAATCGAAGCACAGATAAGTCCAGTTCACCTTGGTGGGGATCTCGTTGTAGCACAGGCGCTGCGATCCGCCGGGAAGGTCGAGCCATCCCTCCGGCGACAGGTGATAGTGGCTGATCGTCTTGTCGTCGCTGCCGATCGGGATGATCTTCTCGGTCTCGCGCTTGTATTGCCATTTTTGCAAGTGCTGGCCGTCGAGCGCGTTCAAAAAGCGCAGATGCGGCATGACCCGATCGCTGTTGCCATCCTGGTCTCCGCCCTGCAGGTCGAACAGGAAGCCGACGGAGCGCACATCGGTTTCGGACAGCTTCAGCGCATTAGCTTCGGGCTTGAAGGTGAAATACATTTCGAAGCGGATCGGTCCGCGCTTCCTGAATGTGTGGCGTTTGATGGCGACGTTGCGGGCTCCCGGCGCGGGACGTGTCGCAACCTTCAACGCATAGGATGAATCCATCCCCCCGTGTGAGCCGGCGTCCCAGTGCGCGAGCGTCGACAGCATGGCGCTGGTATGTTGCGCGTAGCCCGGCAGCATGGTGTCCAGATCGTCCTCATAGTTGCCGACAAGCTGCGACCAGCCGCAATGGCCGCGCGCGAAATCGTCGAACGACAATATCCGCGGCAGCGGGTCGAAGCGGCTGAGCGCGGGGTCCGCGCGCAACAACGCCAGCCGCATCGCCTCGGCGAGGTCAGCGCCCTGGTTTGGAACCTGGTTCTTCATCTCGGCCTCATCCGGCTTTCAGTTTCTTGACGGCGTCCCAGTCGATCTCTATGCCGAGCCCCGGTTTCTGCGGGACGTCCAGCGTGCCGTTCTTCTGCCTGACGCAACCGGGCGCGAGATCGGCCAGACTGGTCTTGAACGGGCTGGCGTCGCACTCGCACTCCATGACGCCGAAATTCGGCATCGCGGCTGCCAGATGGACGCTTGCGGTCTCGCAGACGATGCCCGACATGCCGATATGCGGCGCGTAGCGGACATCATGCGCCGCGGCGTAGTCGGCCATGCGACGCGTCTCGGAGATGCCGCCCGCGCGCGCCACGTCGGGCTGCAGCACGGACAACGTCCGGTTGGCGATCAGGCGCTGCGCCTGGTCCAACGTGAAATTGCTCTCGCCCGCGGCCAGCGGCACGTCGCAGCGCCGGCGCAGTTCCTCATAACCCTGCTCGTTTTCCGGTTGCAGCGGCTCCTCGAACCAGAAATAGCCGTTTGCCGAAAGCGCACGACCTACCTCGACCGCCTCGTCCAGATTGTAGGCCCAGTTCGCATCGACGCAGAGCCCGATCGCATCGCCGGCGCGCTTGCGGATGCGCTCGATCCGTTTGCAGGCTTCGCGCACGGGCCGCGCCATCTTAACCTTGATGCGCGTAAAGCCCTCGCCGAGATAACGATCGAGTTCAGCGTCGGCGGCATCGTCGTCGACCCAGTTGACCGCGGCGGCATAGACGTCGATGCGGTCGCGTCCGACACCGCCGAGAAGCTTCGCGATCGGCTGCCCGGTCGCCTTGCCCAATATATCCCATAGCGCGATGTCCACGCCGGCGATGGCCTCGATCAGCACGCCGCCCGCCCTGCCCGAAAGCGCGCGGCGCATGGACTGCCATAGGGCGCCGATGTTGCGCGCGTCCTGGCCGAGCAGGCGCGGCTTGAGCGAGCTTTCGATCAGCTCGACATAAGCCTTGGGCGAGAACCGCGCCAGGGTTTCGCCTACGCCGACAATGCCCTCGCTCGTGCGCACTTCGACCAGGACCAGCGAGACCTTTTCATAGACGCCCCAGGACGTGACCGTGGGCCGGGGCAATGTCTGGCTGAGGGGATGGGCAATCACCTCGGCAATCTTCAGCGGCCCCGCCGCGATTGGATCGCTCACGTGCATCGGCTCCAGATTTCTCCCTTGGTCCTCTCGCACCGCCTTCATAGCTTTCACTTGTAAACTTAGCAACCAAAAAACTTAGTTGCTATGTTCGGGAAAACCGTGCTAGTGAGCTCGGAAAGGATTCCGAATGCCCCTGGACGAAGCACGCAAGCCGATTTTCTCTGCGAAACTCGCGAGCCCTTCCCGCCTCGCGGACGGCGTCTCGGATGCGATCGCCGCGGCGTTGTTCGACGGACGCATCGCGCCTGGCGAAGCGCTGCCGCCGGAAGGCGAGATCGCCAGGGAATTCGGCGTCTCCAAGCCCATCGCACGCGAGGCGCTGCGCCAGTTGACCAGCGCCGGCCTCGTTTCGACGCAGCAAGGAAAAGTTGCCCGCGCCAAGGCACTCAGCGGCGAGCCGATGGAGCGCATCTACGCCTATGCGGTCCGTTCGAGCCTGACGCGGCTTCAGGAAGCCAACGAGATGCGCCGCGTCATCGAGGTTGGCATAGCCAAGCTGGCCGCCGAGCGCCGCGATCCGCGCGGCTTGGAAATGATGCGCCAGGCCGTGCTCGACATGCACGCCGGCATCGGCAGGCCCGGCGATTTCACGCAAGCCGACATTCTGTTCCACCTCGGCCTCGCGACGGCCACGGGCAACTCCATGATCCGTATTCAGATGGAAGGGATGCGGTCTGTCCAACGCGAGGTTTCTGAACTGTTCTCCCAGCGCTCCAACCGCACGGAAGCGGATTGGCGGGCGACCGTCGAACGGCACCAGGCGATCTACGACGCGATCGTGACGGGCGACACCGATCTCGCGGACCGGCGCATTCACGAGCATTTCGACGCGGCCGACATCGCCTCGTTCGAGGTGGCCGGCAAGCTCGGGGAGCCGTCGCCGTGAGCAAGGACCGTTTTTCCCTTGCCGGACGGCGGGCGCTGGTGACCGGCGCCAGCTCCGGCATCGGGCGCGCGGTTGCGATCGCCCTGGCGCAGCATGGCGCCAGCGTCGCGCTGCATCACTTCGGTGACGCCGCCGGCGCGCGCGAAACGGCTGCCGCTATCGGCCCGGGCACCGCGGTTCTCGAGGCCGATTTCACCGATAGCAAGTCAATGTCGGCCTTTACCGATGAAGCCGCCGGCGCCGGGCCCATCGACATCCTCGTCTCGAACGGCGCGATCGAGCGGCGCCGTGCATGGAGCGAGATCGACGAAGCGCATATCCAGGCCCATGTGGCGGCAAACTTCACGGCCCTGCTTACCCTGGCCACGCGGCTCGTTCCCGCCATGGCCAAGCGCGGATGGGGACGCGTGGTCGCGACCGGCAGCGTGATGGCGAGGCGTCCGCGCGCGGAAACGATCGTCTATGCTTCGCTGAAGGCGGCGCAACTTACGGCGGTGCGCGCCATGGCACGCGAGGTTGCGCCGCATGGCGTCACCATGAATGTGGTATCGCCCGGCGCGATCGAGACGGAGGCAACCACCGAGCGCTACCGGGACGCAGCCTTCCGCCAAGCGGTCGCGGCGAAGATTCCCGCCGGCCGCCACGGCCAGGCCGACGACCTCGTCGGCGCCTTCGTTTTTCTGTGCAGCGACGCCGCCCGCTACGTCACCGGGGCTGACCTGCCCGTCGACGGCGGCTGGACGATCGGCGACGCGCCCAGCGCGCTGCCGGGGACAACAGCATGACAAGTCGCCGCCGCCTGCCGGCCCGTTCGTTGCGCGCCCGCAGTTGTTGATTGGACCATCGGCGTTTCGGGAGGAAACCATGAAGACCGCAATCAAACTTGCACTATCGACCTTGGCGCTGTGCGCCCTGTCGGCGCACTCGCTGGCCCAGGAACTCCGAGTGACCGTGTGGACGGGCAGCGAGGCCCACCTCAAGATGCTGAACGGCATCGCCCAGGGCTTCATCGCCAAGCATCCGGGCGTCACGGCGCCTTCGTCAACTCCAACAAGCTGATCCCGCCCGAGCAGATGAAAAGCATCGCCGCAGCGATCGTCAACGGCCGCGTTCACCCTTCGCATGAGCATGTGCCGCAGATATTCGCCGCGATGGCGCCGCGCGTCGACGCGCTGTGGCGGGCCGACGCCAATGTCGAAGAGGCGCTGAAGGGCGTCTGCGCCGCCATTCAGCCATTGCTCTGACAGGATCTCGGTTCATGGCCGGCATGGCATCCCGGGACAATGCGGCGCGCCCTGCCAGCGCGCCGTGGCTGAGCTTGAAGGCCAGGGAGATGCTGGAGGCATGGCTGTTCGTCAGCCCGACCTTGATCGGCTTCCTGGTCTTCTTCCTTGGGCCGCTGGTCGCCATCTTCTATTATTCGACGACCGAGTGGAACCTGCTCAGCCAGCAGGCGGCCTTCGTCGGGCTTCGCAATTTCCAGAATGCGCTGCTGGAGAACCCCGACTTCTGGCATGTCGTGCGCAATTCCGTGATCTTCGCGCTGGGGCTCGTTCCCCTGAACATGGCGCTGGCGCTCTCCCTCGCGCTTGCGCTTTCGCGGCCGTTCTTCGGCGTCGTCTTCTTTCGCACGGTCTTCTTCGCGCCGGTGGTCACATCGGCGATCGCCTGGGCCATCGTCTGGAAATTCATGCTGCAGGGCGAAGGCGGCGCCGTGAACCAGATGCTCGCCTGGATCGGCATCGATGGCCCGAACTGGTTGCGCGAGCCCAACTGGGCGATGGCGGCCGTCATCGTCACCCGCGTCATCAAGATGGTCGGGCTCAACATGATCCTCTACATCGCGGCGCTCCAGTCGATACCGCGCGACTACGAGGAGGCAGCCGCGCTGGAAGGTGCCTCGCGCTGGCAGATCTTTCGCATGATCACCTGGCCGCTGCTCGCGCCGACGACGCTGGTCATCATGGTTCTGACGACGATCGGCTCGTTCAAGGTGTTCGACCACATCTACCAGATGACCGGCGGCGGCCCGGAAAACGGTACCCTGGTGCTGGCCTTCTACATCTATCAGCAAGGCTTCAAATTCTTCAACGTCGGTTACGCGGCCGCGCTCGCCCTGATCATGTTCGTCATCGTGATGGCGCTGACCCTCGTGCAGGTGATGTTGCGGCGGAAGGAGATGGAGTGACCCCGCCCCGGACCGAGATTCTCTATCGCATCTGCTGGACCATGGCGCTGCTACTTTTGGCCGTGCCCTTCGTGTTCCCGTTCCTGTGGATGATTTCCGGCGGCTTCAAGAGCACCACCGAAATCTTCGGCGCGCCGACCTTGATTCCCCGCGTCTGGCGCTTCGAGAACTTCGCGGAAGTGTTCACCTATCAGCCCTTCGCGCGGCAGTATTTCAACTCGCTCTATATCGCCGCGACGGCGACGGTGCTGACCCTGTTCATTGCCTCGCTCGCGGGCTACGCGCTGGCGCGCATCCGCTTTGCCGGCGCCGGGCTGTTGATGCTGTTCCTGGTGATGGCGCTGATGGTGCCGGAAGAGGTCACCATCATCCCTAACTTCTTCCTGATCCGCGCCATGGGCCTGATCGACACGCACTGGCCGCTCATCCTTCTGCCGGTCTTCGGCCCGCAGGGCGTGGTGGCGACCTTCCTGATGCGTCAGTTCTTCCTGGCGCTACCCAGGGAACTCGAAGAAGCCGGCAAGATGGATGGCCTGTCGCGGTTCGGCGGTCTGGTTGAAGATCGCCCTGCCCATGGCGCGGCCGGCGCTCGCCGCGGTTGCGATCATCACCTTTCTGCATTCGTGGAACCTGCCAAGAAAGTCACCGAGGCCAATCCCGGCAAATGGGGCTTCGAGTTCAAGGATGGCGAAGGTTACGCATCGCGCATGACGCACGCCTTGCTGCCCCCTGTGCGCGCCTATGGCGGCGATCTTTGGGCCAATGGCCAGTGCGGCCTCGACAAGCCTGAAGCGGTGGCTGCCATCAAGCAGCTCCACGACATGGTGTTCAAGGACAAGTCGATCGTGCCGCCGGGAGAGCAGGGCGACTACTTCTCCGGCAATTCGGCGATGACCGTGAACCAGATCTCGCGAGCCTCGAAGATGCCCGAGGCGGGCTTCAAATGGGGCATCGCCCCTTTGCCTTCGGGACCGGCCGGCGAGGCTCCGGTCATCGGCCAGGCCGCGCTGACCGTCTTTGCGTCCGGCAAGAACAAGGAGCTTGCCGCGCAACTGGTGGCCGACATGACCAGCAAGGACAATGTGGCTGTCATGGCCCAGTTCTTTCCGCCGGCCCGCAAGAGCGTCCTGGAGAGCGACGCGGCAACGTGAACTTTTCGAGCGAACTGAGGAAGATCAGCGGCTCGAGGAAGAGGACCTCCTGGAATTTCTGCATGTTCCACTCGCCTTTCGCGGCGAGCTGGTTGGGATCTTCGACACCTGCTTTGTCGAACATGTCCTTGTTGTAGTAGATCAGGAAAGGCGAGGTGGAGAAGGGCACGCCGTAGACCTTGCCGTCCTTCTGCCAGAGCGCCATGGCCGGTTGGGAGAAATCGTCGAAATTGTATCCCTCGGTCGCCCACGGATGACCTCGACCGTTCCGAACCGCTTGCGGATGTCCTTGAGCAGAAGCTTTGTCATGACTCCCCTTATCCCTTGACGCCGGAGAGGGCGAAGCTCTCGATGATCTGGCGCTGGGCGATCAGATAGATGATGAGAATGGGAACCACGGCCAGGCTGGTCGCCGCCAATTGCAGATTCCACAAGGGCAGGCCGTAGCTGTCGTTGAAGTTGGACAGCGCCAGCCGCCTTGAGCGTCGGGCCGATGTCCATTAGCAGCCCGGCGTTCTCGAAGGCGGGTGCGGCATCCTCCATCATCCAGGCGATGTCGGGGGCGTTGCCCCCGGCGACCTGGAAAGTGAGCTTCTGCGTGTAGTCGGCGACCGGAACGGTCTCGAATTTACGTCGATCTCGAGATCGAGGATGGCGAGTTCGTGGTCTTCGTCGGCCCGTCGGGATGCGGGAAGTCGACGCTGTTGCGGCTGATCTCCGGCCTCGAGCATCTCAGCGAGGGCGAACTCCACATTGGCGGCCGTCTGGTCAATGAGGTTCCGGCGGCCAGGCGCGGCGTGGCCATGGTGTTCCAGTCCTACGCGCTCTACCCTCACCTGACCGTCCGCGACAATATGGGCTTCGGCCTCAAGGTCCGCAAAGTGCCGGCCGGCGAGCGCGCCCGGCGCGTCTCGGAGGCCGCCGCGACGCTGAAGCTCGAGCCGTTGCTCGACCGTTTCCCGCGTCAGCTGTCGGGCGGGCAGCGCCAGCGCGTGGCCATCGGCCGCGCCATCGTCGCCAATCCCGACGTCTTCCTTTTCGACGAACCGCTTTCGAACCTCGACGCCGAACTGCGTGTGCACATGCGCTCCGAGATCGCCGCGCTCCACCAGCGCCTGTCGACGACGATGATCTACGTGACCCACGATCAGATCGAGGCCATGACGCTTGCCGACAAGATCGTCGTGTTGCGCGACGGAAGGATCGAACAGGTCGGCTCGCCGCGCGAGCTCTACGACAGCCCCCGAACCATTTTCGTCGCCCAGTTCATCGGCAGCCCGAAGATGAACATCCTGCCGCTCGCCGATGGGCGGCCAATCACCCACGGGGCGTCCGTGCCTGCGGCGGCCGTCTCGATCGGCGTTCGGCCCGAGCACCTGTCGCTGGCCCAGCCTTCGTCCGCCACGCTGCGCGGCAAGGTAAAGCTTGCCGAATACACCGGCGCCGTCACGCTCATCCACGTGGAATTGGACGCGGGCCAGACTTGTCTTGTCATCCACAATCAAGGAACGGCGCCCGAGATCGGCGCCGAGATCGGCCTGGACGCAGCCCCGACGAACCTGCACTTCTTCGACGGCGAGGGCCGCGCGGTCTGACGCGATCAGGAATGGCCAGCGCGTAGCCGGCGTGCGGACGCGATGACCCGCGGAAGCATGAGAACGGGCGAATGACCCGCCGCATTGCCTTCTGTACCCGCTCGCTGGATAGTTCCGGCCATGCTGCAGAGCCTGACGACTCACTGGCCTCAAATCCTGGCGATCATCTCGGTGATGATCGCGAGCGTTGGCATTGCCCATGCCGTCATGACCAAGGAGGACGTCCGGGCCGCCACCGGCTGGGTCGGCGTGATGGTGCTGTCGCCGATCCTGGGGGTGCTGATCTATGCCGTGGCCGGCATCAACCGCATCCGTCGCGCCTCGATCAGCGCACAGCGCTCGCTTGCCGGCGATCTGGCGTCCGCCAGGCACGACCGCGACATTGCCGCCGAGGAGGCCCTGATCATCGAACGATACGGGCCGCGCTTCATCGGCCTCAGGACGCTGGGCGACAGGGTCGCGCGGCGCGCGCTTCATCCGGGAAACGCCATCACGGTCCTGGAAACAGGCGACGAAGCCTATACCGCGATGTGCGCGGCCATCGACGGCGCCGAACGCAGCGTCCTGCTCGAAACCTATATTTTCGACAATGACCCCGTCGGCCTGCTCTTCGTGGAATCCCTTGCCCGGGCCGTCCGGCGCGGCGTCAGCGTGCGCGTGTTGATCGACGCCGTGGGCGCCCGCTATTCCGTGCCCAGCATATTGGGCCACCTGCGCGGCGCCGACATCACCGCCGGGCTCTTCAACGGCAACATCGTCATGGGCCTGCACCTGCCCTATGCCAATCTGAGGACCCACCGGAAAATCCTGGTGGTCGACGGCACGGTTGCCTTTACCGGCGGCATGAACATTCGCAAGGGTTTTTCCGCCGAGTTTGCCGGCTCCAACAGTTCCAGGGACACGCATTTTCGCGTGACCGGTCCAGTGGTAGCCGACCTCTTTTCGGTTGCCGCCGAAGATTGGCGTTTCGCCAGCAACGAGGCGCTGAAGGGCGATGCCTGGCGAATTGCCCCGCTGTCGCCGGCGCCCGCCACGCCCATGCTGGTGCGGGCGGTCGCGTCCGGCCCGGACGCCAGCGTCGAGACCAATCACAAGCTGCTGATCGGCGCCTTCTCCGTCGCGCGCAAATCGATCCGCCTCATGTCGCCCTATTTCCTGCCGGACCGCGAACTGATCAGCGCCCTGACGACCGCGGCAAGACGCGGTGTCGAAATCGACATCGTGGTGCCGGCGGTGAACAATCTTTTCCTTGTCGACCGTGCGATGACGGCGCAGTTCGACCAGGTTCTGAAGCACTATTGCCGCGTCTGGCGCACGGAAGGACCTTTCGACCATTCGAAGCTGCTTTCGATCGATGGTGCATGGGCCTATGTCGGGTCTTCCAACCTTGACGCCAGGTCGCTACGGCTCAATTTCGAGATCGACCTGGAGGTACTCGACGCCGGCTTCGCCAGCGAGGTCGAAAAGCGGATCGCGGCGGCGATCGAGACAGCCGTCCCTGTCACGCTGGAAGCATTGCGGGCGCGGCCATTCGTCATCCGTCTGTTCGATCGCATCCTGTGGCTGGGCTCGCCCTATCTTTAACAAAAGGACGTGTTTGCCAGATAGCTTGAAATCGATGATGGAACAGATGCCGAAAGGTTCTATTCTTTGAGGTGCATGGTGCAAGCAGCAGGAATGGCGGGCAAACGATGCGGGTGAACGGGCGCAGCCTGCCGGCAAGCATGCTTTTGTCCATTCGCGACAAGCGGATGCGGAAGGCCAATGCCACGTCGACCAACAAGGCGGACGCCACCGGAACGCTGGTCGCCTCCTACAATGTCCACAAATGCATCGGCGTCGACCGCAAGTTCGATCCCGACCGCACCAGCCGCGTCATCCGCGAGATCGACCCGGATGTCATCGCCCTGCAGGAAGCGGACAACCGTTTCGGCGACCGGACCGGACTTCTCGACCTGTCCCGGCTCGAACTGGAAACCGGCTTGGTGCCGGTGCCGATTTCGGCGACCGGCAAGGGCCATGGCTGGCACGGCAACGTCTTGCTTTTCAAAAAGGGCGTCGTGCGCGACGTGCATCAGATCAGGCTTCCCGGGTTGGAACCGCGTGGCGCTCTGGTGGCGGAAATCGACCTCGACGGAAGCCAGTCCCTGCGCGTCATCGCGGCGCATTTGGGCCTGCTGCGCCGTTCGCGGTCGCAGCAGGCACAGGTCGTCCTGGATATCATGAACAGCCCCGACGAGAAGCCGACGCTGCTGCTCGGCGACCTTAACGAATGGCGCCTCGGAAACCGCTCCGCGCTGAACACGCTGCATCTGACGTTTGGACCGCTGCCTCCGGCTGTTCCCACCTTCCCCTCGAACCTGCCGCTGCTGGCGCTCGACCGCATCATGGCCAACCGGCACGGAATGATCGCGGCCGTCGAAGCGCATGACACGCCGCTGTCGCGGGTCGCCTCCGACCATCTGCCGCTGACCGCCTTTGTCCGCCTGTAGCCACGCGCCGATAACGCCTTGATGTCGACCGCGTTGGAAAGCGTGTAGGGCGGTATCGGAACGGCGGCTCCTTTTGCGAGTTGATATGGCTTGGACAACAGGAGGACGAGACATGAGAAGCTTTTTCCTGGCCTCGATGATGGCGTTGGCCGCTTCGGCTTCCGTCATTGCGCCGACGCAGGCCGCGAGCGTCACCATCCAGTCCGGCGACGAGCCCCAGTATTCGCCCGACGACGACTATGACAATGGCGAGGTCGTCGTGCGCCGCCATCACGATCGCCAGCGTTATATCGACAATCGCTATAACGACGACGAGGACAGCGATGTTCGTTACAGCGACCGCGAATACCGCCGCTACCATCGTCACCACCGCTGCCACATCGAGTTGGTGAAACACTGGCGCCACCATCACAGGGTGATCGAAGAGGTTCGTGTCTGCACCTGACCGAGGATCGCTGAAGTGCATCTGCGTGGCCTGATTGCAATGCGGTAAGCTGCGGCCACGCCCCTTCCGCTGCACTGGCTATGCCGCATTGCACAATTCCGCGACCTTGCCCACAATGCGGGGCATGGTCCTATCCTCCCTAGCCGTCCTGGTGATCGACGAAAACCGTATCCGCGCCTCGATCATCGAGGCGGGACTGCGCGAGGCCGGCCATCAGCGGGTGACCGTCGTCCATGACGTGGCGGGCATTGCGCGCCGCATCGCCGAGATCGAACCCGACGTGATTGTCATCGACCTCGAAAACCCCAACCGCGACATGCTGGAGAACATGTTCCAGCTGTCGCGCGCGGTGAAGCGCCCGATCGCCATGTTCGTCGACCGTTCCGACCAGGCCTCTATCGAGGCCGCGGTCGATGCCGGCGTGTCCGCCTATGTCGTCGATGGCCTCAGGCAGGAACGCGTGAAGCCGATCCTCGACATGGCCGTCAGCCGCTTCAACGCCTTTTCGCGCATGGCACGCGAACTGGAGGAAGCGCGCAGCGAACTCGAGAACCGCAAGGTCATCGACCGCGCCAAGGGGATATTGATGAAATCGCGGGGTCTGAGCGAAGACGCGGCCTACACGCTGCTGCGCAAGACGGCGATGAACCAGAACCGCAAGATCAGCGACATCGCCCATAGCCTGGTGACGACAGCCGGGCTGCTCGGGCCGCTGGAGGATGAATGAGCATGACAGCTGCGCATCAGATCACCGCCGGCTTCATGCCCCTGTTCGACAGCGCCGTGCTGGTCGCGGCCGGCGAAATGGGCTTTGCCGCGCGCGAAGGCGTCGATCTCGTCCTCCACCGCGAAACCTCCTGGGCCAACATCCGCGACCGCATCGCCATTGGCCATTTCGACCTTGCCCATATGCTTGGGCCGATGCCGCTCGCCTGCAACCTCGGGCTCACGCCGCTGGCATCCGAGACGATCGTGCCCTTTTCGCTCGGCCTCGGCGGCAATTGCGTCACCATCTCCAACGCCGTCTGGGAAGGCATGGCGGCGCACGGCGCCGTATCGGATCTCGATCCGGCCCGCGCCGGCGCGGCGCTCGGCGCGTTTATCCGCGAACGCGCGGCGGCCGGCCGCGACCCGCTGCGCTTCGCCGTCGTGCATCCGCATTCCGGGCATAATTACGAACTGCGCTACTGGCTCGCCGCCTGCGGCATCGACCCGGACGGCGAGATCGAGATCGTCATCGTGCCGCCGCCCTTCATGGCCGACGCGCTGGCCGCCGGCCGCATCGACGGCTATTGCGTCGGCGAACCCTGGAACAGCGCCTCCGTCTCGGCCGGCACCGGCCATATCGTCACCGTCAAGGCGCTGCTGTGGCGCAACAGCCCCGAAAAGGTGATCGGTGCGCGCAAGGCCTGGGCCGAAGCGCAGCCGGAGGCGCTGGCGGCGCTGCTCAGGGCATTGCACCACTCCGCCCGCTGGTGCCAGGACCCGGCCAATCGAGGCGAACTGGCGGCATTGATGGCGCAGCCCGGCTTCCTTGGCCAGTCCACCGAGATCCAGATGCCGGTCCTGACCGGACATCTCCGCCTCGGCAGCGCCGCCGAGCGGAACGTCGAGGACTTCTTCGTTCCGTTCGACAAGGCGGCGAACTTTCCCTGGAAGAGCCATGCGCTGTGGTTCTACACCCAGATGGTGCGCTGGGGCGATATCGCGCACACGCCTGAAAACCTCGCCGTCGCCCGCGACTGCTACCGGCCCGACCTCTATCGGGCGGCGCTGAAGCCGCTCGGCGTAGCGCTGCCGGGCGCCAATGCCAAGGTCGAGGGGGCGTTGAAGATCGCAACGCCCGTCGGCTCGGCCGGGGCAAGCCTGGTGCTCGGCCCCGACGGTTTCTTCGACGGCCGCATCTTCGATCCGGACCAGATCGACGCTTATATCGGGGCGCAGCGGCCAGGGTGATCATTTCCGCGCCATTCTTGTGCATTGCACAAAATTTATGCGGACTGATCGCGTAGCTGACCAATGTTTGGCCTTGTCACCTGGTGGCCGGATCTGCCCGTGAATCGGCTATTCAGCTGAATTCATTCGAAATTCCTTTCTAAGGCGAGACTGGCACGGTTCCTGCATTGAAATAACCGGACCCTTAGTGGGTCACGGAACAGGCGTCCAATGGCGGGCGCCCACAGGCAAAGCTGCCGCTCAGGTCAAGACGCGATCCGGATTCCCGGACGCGAAGACCTGGCCGGCGGCTTTTTTGTTTGGCCGAACACGCAATCGACGGTGCTGGTCCCAGGCAGCGCCCAACCGGAGACGACGATGACGAAACGGATCGGAACTGGAACAACCCTCAAGGATTTCACGCGCCGCGATTTTGTCGCCAGCAGCGCGCTGGCGGCGGCGCTGTTCGTCGCAGCGAAGATGCTGTTCCCGGTTGGCGCCGTGGCCGAGGGCAAAGGTGCCCAAGTGAACGCGCCAAGCTCGCCGCGCTGATGCCGCGCCGCTGACCATCGATCAAGAAAACACGCGCGGTGCTTCTCCATCGCAAACCGGAGCCTGACATGACCGCAATCCTCCCAGCCGCGCCCAGCCAGGACAATGCCCCCCGGCAGGCGCTCGTGATGTCCACCATCGCGTTCACAGTCTGCTTTGCGGTGTGGACGATCTTTTCCATCATCGGCGTGCGCATAAAGCAGGAACTTGGGCTGAACGAGACGGAGTTCGGCCTGCTCGTCGGCACGCCGATCCTCACCGGCTCCCTCGTGCGCATGGTGCTCGGCGTCTGGACCGACCGCTATGGCGGACGGCTGGTTTACACCGCCACCATGCTCGCTGCGGCGGTAGCGACCTTCCTGCTCGCTTTTGCGCACACTTACGGACAGATGCTGATCGCTGCACTCGGCGTCGGGCTTGCCGGCGGCTCCTTCGCCGTTGGCGTCGCCTATGTCTCGCGCTTCTTCCCGGCGGGCAGGCAGGGCACGGCGCTCGGCATCTTCGGTGTCGGCAATGTCGGCGCCGCTGTCACCAAATTCCTGGCGCCTTTCGTGCTTCTCGCCTGGGGCTGGCAATCGGTCGCGCTGATCTGGGCGGCAGCACTCGTCATCATGGCCGCCATCTTCTGGTTCACGACCGGCGACGATCCCGTGATTCGCGAGCGCCGCGCCGGCAAGACCACGCCTGCGAGGAGCTTCTGGCAGGAATTCGCGCCGCTGAAGAACCCGCAGGTCTGGCGCTTCGCCTTCTATTACTTCTTCTCCTTCGGTGCGTTCGTGGCGCTGTCGCTGTGGCTGCCGCGCTACCTGATCGGCGTTTACGGCTTCGGGCTGGCGACCGCCGGCATGATCGGCGCGGCTTATTCGATTCCCGCGAGCATCTTCCGCGCCTATGGCGGAGTGCTTTCCGACCGCGTCGGCGCTCGTACCGTACTCTACTGGACCTTCTCCGTTTGTGCCGTCGCGACCTTGGTGCTGTCTCTCCCCTCGGCAGACTATGTGGTGCGCGGCATCAGCGGGCCGATCGCCTTCCATTTCGAGATCGGCCCGCTCGCCTTCATCGCCGTCGCCTGCGTGCTCGGCTTCTTCATGAGCCTCGGCAAGGCCGCCGTCTACAAACATATCCCGGCTTACTATCCGCAGAGCGTCGGGGCCGTTGGCGGCGTCGTGGGCATGATCGGCGGCCTTGGCGGCTTCATCCTGCCGATCGCCTTTGGCGCGCTGAACGATCTCACCGGCGTCTGGTCGAGTTGCTTCATGCTGCTCTTCGTCCTCGTCGTCGCCTGCTTTGCCTGGATGCATGTCAGCGTCAGGCGGATGGGGCGGGCCGCATCAACCAAGGCGTCGACCCTTTCCTATGCTGCAGAGTGACACCGGAGCGGATTAGGAACATGACCCAAAAACTCGTCATCATCGGCAACGGCATGGCCCCCGGGCGCATGCTGGAGCACCTGCTGGAACAGGCGCCGGACCGCTACAGCGTCACCATCTTCAACGCGGAACCGCGCGTCAATTACGACCGCATCATGCTGTCGCCGGTCCTCTCGGGCGAGAAGGCCTACGAAGAAATCATCATCCATGGCGACGGCTGGTACATCGCCAACAACATCACCCTCTACAAGGGCCACAAGATCGTCGCCATCGACCGCGCAGCGAAGACCGTCACGTCGGACCACGGCGTCACCGAACCCTACGATAAGCTCGTCATCGCCACCGGCTCGGTGCCGTTCATCATCCCGGTGCCCGGCCACAACCTGCCCGGCGTTCTCACCTATCGCGACCTCGACGACGTCCAGGCGATGATGCTCGCGGCCCAGTCGCGCGCCAAGGCTGTGGTCATCGGCGGCGGACTGCTCGGACTGGAAGCAGCAGCGGGCCTCAACGCGCAAGGCATGGACGTCACCGTGCTGCATGTCATGCCGACGCTGATGGAGCGCCAGCTCGATCCGGCGGCAGGCTATCTGTTGCAGCGCGCCGTCGAGCAGCGCGGGATCAAGGTTGTCACCAAGGCCAATACAAAGGCGATCACGGGCAACGGCAAGGTCGAGCAGGTCGAACTCGTCGACGGCACCGTCATCCCCGCGACGTTGGTGGTGATGGCCGTCGGTATCCGGCCGAACGCAGCGCTGGCGAAGGAGGCGGGCATCGCCGTCAACAGAGGCATCGTCGTCGATGCCGGCATGCGCAGCAACGACCCGGACATCTACGCGCTCGGCGAATGCGCCGAGGTCAACGGCCAGATCTATGGGCTGGTCACCCCCCTATACGAGATGGCCCGCGTCGCCGCCCGCCAGCTCGCCGCCGACGAGGCGGTCGGTTTTGTCCACATGGACACGCCGACCAAGCTCAAGGTCACCGGCATCGACCTGTTCTCGCTCGGCGACTTCGCAGAGGGCGAGGACCGCCAGGAGATCGTGCTGCGCGACGCGGCGGCCGGCGTCTACAAGCGCCTCGTGCTCAAGGACGACCGCATCATCGGCACCGTGCTCTACGGCGAGACCGCGGACGGCGCCTGGTTCAACGACCTCAAGAAGAAGCAAACAGACATATCGCAAATGCGCGATACGTTGATCTTCGGCCAGTCCTACCAGGGGGGTGCCCCACTGGACCCTATGGCGGCCGTTGCAGCCTTGCCGGATGATGCGGAAATCTGCGGCTGCAACGGCGTCTGCAAGGGCAAGATCACGGGCGCGATCGCGGCCAAGGGGCTGACTTCGCTCGACGACGTGCGCGCGCACACCAAGGCGTCGGCCTCCTGCGGCTCCTGCACCGGGCTGGTCGAAAAACTGATGGTGCTGACCATCGGCGACAAGTACAACCCGGCCGCCGTACAGCCCATGTGCTCCTGCACGACGCTCGGCCATGACGAGGTGCGCCGGCTGATCAAGGCCAAGGCGCTGAAGACCATTCCCGCGATCATGCAGGAACTGGAATGGAAAACCTCCTGCGGCTGCGCCAAATGCCGGCCGGCACTCAACTATTATCTCGTCTGCGACTGGCCGGACGAATACGCGGACGACTACCAGTCACGCTTCATCAACGAGCGCGTCCACGCCAACATCCAGAAGGACGGCACCTATTCGGTGGTGCCGCGCATGTGGGGCGGCGTCACCAATGCCGCCGAACTGCGCGCCATCGCCGATGTCGTCGATAAGTTCGATATCCCGATGGTCAAGGTCACCGGCGGCCAGCGCATCGACATGCTGGGCATCCGCAAGGAAGACCTGCCGGCGGTGTGGGCCGATCTCGGCCAGGCCGGCTTCGTCTCCGGCCACGCCTATGCCAAAGGCCTGCGCACGGTGAAGACCTGCGTCGGTTCCGACTGGTGCCGCTTCGGCACGCAGGATTCCACCGGCCTCGGCATCCGCATCGAGAAATTCATGTGGGGCTCGTGGACGCCGGCCAAGGTCAAGATGGCGGTGTCGGGTTGTCCGAGGAACTGCGCCGAGGCGACCTGCAAAGACGTCGGCGTCATCTGCGTCGACAGTGGCTACGAGATCCACTTCGCGGGTGCGGCAGGCCTCGACATCAAGGGCACCGAAGTGCTTGGCCTGGTCAAGACCGAGGACGAAGCGCTGGAGCATATCGTGGCGCTGACGCAGATGTACCGCGAGCAGGCCCGCTATCTCGAACGCATCTACAAATGGGCCAAGCGCGTCGGCATCGCCGAGATCAAGCGCCAGATCATGAACGATGGCGACAAGCGCAAGGCCTTCTACGACCGCTTCGTCTTTTCCCAGAAATTCGCCCAGGTCGATCCGTGGTCGGAACGCGTGTCAGGCAAGGACAAGCACGAGTTCCGGCCGATGGCCTCGGTCGGGTTCGCGGAGGCGGCGGAGTGATGGAGATGTTCGCGCGAGCCACCCCCCTCTGTCCTGCCGGCCATCTCCCCCTCAAGGGGGGAGATTGGATGCCACAACGGCCTTTGCCAATCGCCAACTTCGCAGAACGGACGCCATCAGCAAAACTGCCGATCTCCCCCCTTGAGGGGGAATTGTCCGGCAGGACAGAGGGGGGCGCCTGGGCGCATTCGTATCAAGTAAAGGCGACCCAATGACCTGGACACCGATCGGCTCCCTGTCCGACATCCCCCGCCGGGGCGCGCGCTGTGTTGCCACGCCGCAGGGCAAGATCGCTATCTTCCGCACCGCCGAGGATCAGGTCTTCGCCATCGACGATCATTGCCCGCACAGAGGCGGGCCGCTGAGCCAGGGCATCGTGCATGGCGCGGCGGTCACCTGCCCCCTGCACAATTGGGTCATCTCGCTGGAGACCGGCAAGGCGCTCGGCGCCGACGAGGGCGCGGTGCGCACCATTCCGGTGAAGATCGAGGGCGAGCGTTTGTTCATCGCGCTCGAAGCGCTGGCAAGCCGCGCGGCCTGACCCATGCAGATTGGCGAAGCACGCGAGGTGAGGACCACTTGCCCCTATTGCGGGGTAGGCTGCGGCGTGCTGGCGAAGGTCGCCGCGGACGGACAGGTGTCGGTCCGCGGCGACCCCGACCATCCCGCGAATCTCGGCCGGCTCTGCTCCAAGGGCTCTGCTCTTGTCGAGACCATCGGCCTCGACGGCAGGCTGCTCCACCCCGAGATCCACGGCCGCCGCGCCTCCTGGAATGAGGCACTCGATCTTGTCGCGTCGACCTTCTCGCAAACCATTGCCGAACATGGGCCGGATGCGGTCGCCTTCTATGTCTCCGGCCAGTTGCTGACCGAGGACTATTATCTCGCCAACAAATTGATGAAGGGGTTCATCGGCTCGGCCAATATCGACACCAATTCGCGCCTCTGCATGGCCTCCTCGGTCGCCGGCCATCGCCGCGCCTTCGGCTCCGACACGGTGCCCGGAACCTACGAGGATCTGGAGCTTGCCGATCTCATCGTGCTGGTCGGCTCGAATCTCGCCTGGTGCCATCCCGTGCTCTACCAGCGCATAGCTGCCGCGCGTGAGAAGCGCCCGGAAATGAAGATAGTCCTGGTCGACCCCCGCCGCACCATGACATCCGATATCGCCGACATGCACCTGGCGATCGCACCGGATGGCGACGTCGCCCTGTTCACCGGCCTGCTCGCCTGGCTCGGCCAGCACAATGCGCTCGACCGCGCCTACATCACCGCTCACACGACCGGCTTCGGACAAGCCCTTTTCGCCGCCTCGGCACTCGACCTTGCCGGCATCGCTGCCGCCACGGGCCTGAGCGAGGACGAGCTCGCCCGCTTCTACGGCCTGTTCGCCGCGACCGCCAAGACCGTCACGGTCTATAGCCAAGGCGTCAACCAGTCGTCGTCCGGCACCGACAAGGTCAACGCCATCACCAACTGCCACCTCGCCACCGGTCGCATCGGCAGGCCCGGCGCCGGGCCGTTCTCGGTCACCGGCCAGCCCAACGCCATGGGCGGACGCGAGGTCGGCGGCATGGCCAACATGCTGGCCGCGCATATGGAGATTGAAAATTCGGGGCATCGCGAACGCGTGAAGCGCTTCTGGAATGCACCTGACATCGCGCAAAAGCCCGGCCTGAAAGCGGTCGACATGTTCCGGGCGGTCGCCGACGGGCGGATCAAGGCGCTGTGGATCCTCGCCACCAATCCTGTCGATTCGATGCCCGATGCCGACGCCGTCGAAGCAGCGATCAAGGCCTGCCCGTTTGTGGTGGTGTCGGACGTGCAGGCCGACACAGACACGGTGCGCCATGCCCATGTCCGGCTGCCGGCCACCGCCTGGGGCGAGAAGGACGGCACCGTTACCAATTCCGAGCGCCGCATCTCGCGCCAGCGCCCGTTCCTGGCCGCGCCCGGCGAGGCGCGGCCAGATTGGTGGATCATCGCCGAAGTGGCGCAGCGGATGGGGTTTGGCGAGGCGTTTTCCTATGACGCGCCGGCCGGGATATTCGCCGAGCACGCGGCGCTGTCGGGCTTCGAGAATGATGGCGCGCGCGATTTCGATATTGGTTGGTATGCCGGTGTCGATGAGAAAGCTTACGAAGCGCTTGCGCCATTCCAATGGCCGGCGCCGAGCCCAGGCGCCCCCCTCTGGCCTGCCGGCCATCTCCCCCTCAAGGGGGGAGATTGGATGCCACGACGGCCTTCGCCAATCGCCGATACCGCAGGACGAGCGCCGTCGACAAAACTGCCGATCTCCCCCCTAGAGGGGGAGATGTCCGGCAGGACAGAGGGGGGCGCCTGGGCTCGACATCTCTCGGAGGGGAACGTTCAAGCTGAGCCCCAACCGGAGAACGATAAAGCAGGGCCACCGAACACCCGCTTCTTCGCCGACGGCAATTTCTACACGCCCGACCGCAAGGCGCGCTTCATCGCCGTCCGCCCTGTCACGGAAACCCGCACGGACGAGAAATTCCCCCTCATCCTCAACACCGGCCGTGTCCGCGACCATTGGCACACCATGACACGCACCGGCAAAAGCCCGCGTCTGTCGCAGCACATCGCCGAACCCTTCGTCGAGATTCATCCCGACGACGCCGCGCGATACGGCATCGGCGACGCCGACATCGCGCGCGTTTCCAGCCCGCGCGGCGCCGTGCTCGTGCGCGCGCTGATCACGTCCCGCCAGCGCCGGGGCAGCATCTTCGCGCCGATGCACTGGACGGACCAGTTCACCGCCAAGGGCCGGCTCGACACGCTCACCGCGCCACTCACCGACCCAGTTTCCGGCCAGCCGGCACTGAAGCACGTCGCGGTGCACATCGAGAAATTCGCCGCGATGGCGTTCGGCTTCGCCGTGACCCGACAAAGGCCCGAAGCGATCGCCGTCGACTATTGGGCCGTGGCCCGCTGCAGGGATGGCTGGCGGGTCGAGCTCGCCTTTGCAGACGACAAAATCGACTGGACGACTTTTGCCCAATCCCTGTTCGGCGCCTCGACCGATGCCGAAATACTCGCCTATCACGACCGCGATGCCGGCCAGCATCGCATCGCCGCCTTCGATGGCGTACAGCTCGCGGGCGCCCTGTTCGTCGCTCCCGGCCCGGTCGCCGTGTCGCGCGGATGGGCAACGCAACAGCTCGAAGAGGCCCATGCCAGCCAACGCGAGCGCTTCCGCATCGTCGCCGGCCGCGCCGGCGCCGAACGGCCCGATGCCGGCGCGACCGTCTGCTCCTGTTTCAACGTCGGGATCAAGCAGATCACGGCGGCGGTGGCTTCCGGCTGCACGAACGTGGAAGCCATCGGCGCCGCGCTGAAGGCAGGCACCAATTGCGGCTCCTGCCGCTCCGAGATCCGCGCCATCATCCAGGCACATCGCGTTCAGGCGGCCGAGTAGGCGGCAGAACCCGCCATCGGCGGCCTCCCGATGCGTATGCGCCGGCGGACCCCGCGTCAGCCCATCATGGCCGGGCGGCAGGACGACACCCGGGGCGTAGCTGCGGTTGTCCAGATCGCTAAGCGCGCCGTACTTGCCGCCGTGTGGGTTGCCGCCGACGTCTCGCCGCCATCATTGGCTACAGAACTGGACTTTAGTCCGAGCTGTCTCATCTGGACACAAAAGCGCAAGGCTGAAAATGTCTTAATGCATGTCGCCCAAAAGTAACCTCGGTTTTGGGAGGACGACATGCACGAAAAAAGCCAAAAGCGCGTCGCATGAATCCGCTTCGACGCGACCCGCTCTTGGAGCGCAGTAAGCTTGGCCAACCAGAAGGAGGCGGATGCTGGACATCGAGGACATAGCCGCTCATCCGGATCTGCACCGCCACGTCCAGGAGCAGTCGCTGGCGCTGATCCACATCTACGAAGCCAGCCCGCGGCTTGCTTCCATATTCGCCACGCAGCAGCGCTGGCTGATGGGCCATGTCGGCCTTGCCATGCATTTCAGGCGCGACCCGGGCGACCGTCGCACCGCGTTGACGGTGTCGCGCTTCATCGAGTTCGTGCATCAGCACAAGGTCGCCAGCCGCAACACCGCCGACGCTTTCATCAAGGAGATGCTGAATTACCGCATCGCCGAATACGTCGCGGGCGGAGACGGGCGCACCCACCCGTTGCAGCCGACAGCGGACACGGTGCGGACATTCACCGGATGGGTGCACGCACATCTACGGACCCTTGACCGACTCGACGGCGCGGACCGGCTGGCGAGATACCTGGAGCGGCCCGATATGCTCGCCGCCCTGCAGCCCCTCGTGGCCGACGGCCTGCTTTCGTCCAAACCGGTGCGCGAACCCAACCAGACCTTTTCCCTGTTCATCTGGCTCAACAATGGCGGCATCGTCATGGATCGGCTCATGTCCGGCATCGACCCCGACCATGCCGGCCTAGATCGGATTCCGACCAGCGTGGTCTCGGTGGCGGAATTCGCCAGTTGGCTCAAACTGTCGCGCACCCACCTCGCCCGAAAACTACGCGATGCCGAGGCGCTCGGCAGCATCGGCTGGCTGGGCCAGCGCGGCAATTCCGTGATGTGGGTCTCGCACCGCTTCTTTCAGGAATACATGACCGTCCAGGCCGCCAAGCTGGCCATCGTGGATGCCGCCTTCGCAGCATGCTTTTCCACCGACCACTGAGAGACTCGCCGCTGCCCAGGCTATGAAGGCGGTCCGTGCCGCTGTGTATCCTTTGAAACAAAAAAACCGCCTCGGCGGCGGGACGTCAGCACCATACGAAGAATGACAGCATAACTGCCCTCAGCAGTGAACCTCAGGCCGCAGAACGGCCCGGGTGCGCAAGGTCACCCGAGCCGGAACCCGCAATGTCACTCGATGTCGAAGGAGACACCCTGGGCGAGCGGCAGCGCCTTGGAATAGTTCACCGTGTTGGTGGCGCGGCGCATATAGGCTTTCCACGCATCGGAGCCGCTCTCGCGGCCGCCGCCGGTTTCCTTTTCACCACCGAAGGCTCCGCCGATCTCGGCGCCCGACGTGCCGATATTGACATTGGCGATGCCGCAGTCCGAGCCGTCGACGCCGAGAAAGCGCTCGGACTCCTGCAGGTCGCGGGTGAAGATCGACGACGACAGCCCCGCTCCCACCGCATTGTGCTCGTCAAGCACGGCGTCGAAATCGGAATACTTCATCACATAGAGGATCGGCGCGAACGTCTCTTCGGTCACCGGCGACACTTGGCTGGGCATTTCGACTAGCGCCGGATGCACGTAGTAGGCGTCCGGATGGCCATTCTCGACCCGCGTGCCGCCGGTCACCTTGCCGCCGTGGGCGGACGCTTCCTGCAGCGCCTTCTGCATGGCTTCGTAGGCTGCCTTGTCGATCAGCGGCCCAACGAGGGCCGACGTCTCCAGCGGATTGCCGACAGAGACGCTCTGATAGGCCTTCTTCAGCCGCGGTACCAAGGCGTCGTAGATGCTGTCATGCACGAACAGGCGCCTCAGCGTCGTGCAGCGCTGGCCCGCCGTGCCCATCGCGCCAAAGGCAATCGCGCGCAACGCCATGTCGAGATCGGCGGTCGGGCAGACGATGCCGGCATTGTTGCCGCCGAGCTCCAGCACCGCGCGTGCAAAGCGCTTGGCCAGGCGCGGGCCGACGTCGCGGCCCATGCGGGTCGAGCCGGTGGCGGAGACCAGCGGCACCTTGGGATGATCGACCAGAATCTCGCCGACGGCGCGGTCGCCGATCAGCACCGACGCGAGCCCTTCCGGCGCATCAGTGCCGAAGCGCTTGACGGCGCGCTTGAAGATCGCCTCGCAGGCCAGCGCCGTCAGCGGCGTTTTTTCGGAAGGCTTCCATACCACCGCATCGCCGCAGACCAGCGCCAGCGCCGCATTCCACGACCACACCGCGACCGGGAAGTTGAAGGCGGAGATGACGCCGACCACGCCGAGCGGATGCCAGGTTTCCATCATCCGGTGTCCTGGGCGCTCGGTCGCGATGGTCAGTCCGTACAATTGCCTGGAAAGACCGACGGCGAAGTCGCAGATGTCGATCATCTCCTGCACTTCGCCGAGCCCTTCCGAGGGGATCTTGCCGACCTCGATCGACACCAGCCGGCCAAGTTCGGCCTTGTGCGCGCGCAATTCCTCGCCGAGCAGCCGCACCAGCTCGCCGCGCTTCGGGCCCGGTACCAGCCGCCAGGCCTGGAACGCCTTGTGCGCGGCATCGATGGTCCTGGCCGCATCGGCCTGTGAGATCGTGCTCAATGCCGCGATCTGCTCGCCCGTGACCGGGCTGCGCACGATCAGGTCGCCGCCGACAAGCGCCTCCTTGGCAACACCCAGTTTCGCCAGCAGCTCGGCGGTTTCCTTCGCTGTCGTCATGTCTGTCCCTTTCAGATCCCGCCATTCATGTGGCGTGGTCAAGCATTGCGCCGTGCATTCCCTGTGCGGTCAGGCGCAGGGTGGCGCTGTCTTGGCGTGCCAATAGCGGTTTCAGGAAAAAATCGCCACCCCGGCATGGTCCAAGCCCGGGCCAGACCATTGAACCAGGGTCAGCTTGCGGTGCGCGCTGCGCTGTCCTTCATCAGCCGGTCGATGTGCATGCGTATATGGGCCGCTTCCGCCGCGGTGTTGGCAAGCGCGATGGCGCGATCGAAGGCGACCCGCGCCTCCTCGCCCCGGTCGAGTTGCATCAAAAGCCCGCCCTTGAGGCCGAAGAAGTGGAAATAGCCGGAAAGCCTCTGCTCCAGCGGCTCGATCATGGCGAGCGCGGCCTCCGGGCCACGCACCTTGGAGACCGCAACCGCACGGTTGAGGGTGACGACAGGCGACGGCTGCATTTGTTCGAGCAGGCCGTAGAGCAGGTCGATCTCCACCCAGTCCGTGTCCTCGGCCTTTTCAGCCCGCGCATGCAGCGCGGCAATCGCCGCCTGCACCTGGTAAGGGCCGGGCTTTCGGTGGCGCAGCGCCTTGTCGACCAGCGCCAGCCCCTCATCGATCATCTTGCGGCTCCACAGGCTGCGGTCCTGATCCTCGAGCAGAACGATCTCTCCGTCCGCATCGAAGCGGGCCGGTGCGCGCGCATGCTGGAGAAGCAGCAGCGCCGTCAGCCCCATGATCTCCGGCTCGGTCTGGAACAGCCTGAGCAGCAGCCGGGCCAGCCGGATCGCCTCCTCGCACAGCGGCGCGCGGGCTGGCGCCTCGCCGCTGTTGATCGAATAGCCCTCGTTGAAGATCAGGTAGACCATGGCTGCGACTGCGGCGAGCCGCTCCGAGCGCTCCACCGCGCCCGGCGTCTCGAACGGCACGCCGGCGTCGGCGATACGTGCCTTGGCGCGGGTGATGCGCTGCTCCATGGCGCTTTCGCCGACCAGGAAGGCGCGCGCGATCTGCTTGACCGTAAGGCCGGAGACAATGCGCAGCGCCACCGCGATCTGCTGCGTTGCCGGCAGGTCGGGATGGCAGCAGATGAACAGCAGTCGCAATATGTCGTCGCGGTAGTGCGCGCCATCGAGCCGCTCGGCGATGTCGCTCTCTGCGTCCTCGAGATCAGATATCTGGTCCTCTTCCGGCATCGGCGCCTGCTTGGCGCGCTTGCGCACCGCGTCGATGCCGCTGTTGCGTCCGACGAAGATCAGCCAGGCCGCCGGATCGCGCGGCGGACCGTTCTGCGGCCAGTTCTTCAGCGCCCTGAGGCAAGCGTCCTGGAAAGCTTCCTCCGCCGTATCGAGGTCGCGGAAATAGCGCAGCAGCGCACCCATCGCCTGCGGGCGGGCGGCGCTGATCGCTGAGCTGATCCAGGCAAGTTCGGTCATACGGCGACCCTAGTGGGATTGAAGATGGATACCGGGCGGATTTCGTAGGAGCCGCCGCTCGGATTGACCTCGGAAAGTTCGCGCGCGAACTCCACCGCCTCGTCGAGATCGGCGCATTCGAGCGTGTAGAAGCCGAGGAACTGTTCCTTGGTCTCGGCGAACGGCCCGTCGATGACGATCGATTCGCCCTTGACCTTCCTCAGCGTCGTCGCCGCCGTCGTCGGCAAAAGCCGCGCCACCGGGCCAAGCCGGCCGGCGTCCGCGTATTTCTGCTGGACATCGAGAATGTTGGCCATGACCTTGTCGTCCTGTTCCTTGCTCCAGGAGCAGACGACGTCTTCGGAAGCATAGCACAAGATCGCGTAGAGCATGGTTTGTCCTCTTCTGTGTCAAAGGACGAAACACTAGGACCGATCCCGACACGGCGTCGATAAAAAAATCGAGGCGCCGCGGATTCAGCGGCCGCTGGTTGCCGCGGGTCCGCTTTCGTGCGTCTTCAGCCATCGCAGCACGAGCGCTTCCTCGTCATCGAGACCGTCTATCGACCGTTTGCGCTTGTTGGCTTCCGCTATTTCGGCAAGCAGCCGTCCCTGCAGCCATGCTTCGAAGACTTGCGGATGGATATAGCATTGGCGGCAGACGGCGCGCGTGTTGCCCAGCCGCTCGGCGACCCTGTCGATGACGCTGTTCATCGCCCGTTTCTGCTGTGCCTGGCTGTCGGGCAGCACCGTTTGCGCGAACAGCGACGCGGCGTGAATGGTGCCGCCCCATGTACGGAAATGTTTCGAGCTGAATGCATCGCCGATGGCCTCGCGGATGTAGCGGTTGACGTCCTCGGAGCGCACCGGGTGTCTGTTGCCGTCCTCATCGAGATACTGGAACAGCTTTTGGCCCGGCAGGTCCTGCGCGCCCCGCACGATTCGCGCGATGCGGCGATCGACCAGCTTCAATTTCCATTCCTTGCCCGATTTGCCCTTGAAGGCGAACCGCAGGCTCGATCCCTTGATGTCGACATGGCGGTCCCGCAGCGTCGTCAGGCCGAAGCTCTTGTTGTCGCGGGCGTAAGCGGCGTTGCCGACTCGGATCATGGTGTTGTCGAGCAGCCAGACGATCGCGGCGACGACGCGTTCGAGCGGCAGGCCATGGCGGCGCAGGTCGCTGTCGATCCTGCGCCGAAGCTCCGGCAGGCTTTCGGCGAAAGCGACAAGGCTCGAATATTTGGCGCTGTCGCGTTCCTCGGCCCAACGCGGATGGTAGCGATATTGCTTGCGCCCGCGCTGATCCCTGCCGGTTGCCTGGATATGGCCGTCCGCCTCGGGCGAGATCCACACATCCGTCCAGGCCGGCGGGATAACGATCGCCTCGATGCGCGCTCGGGTGGCATCCGAGACCGGCCTTCCGTCAGGTCCCCTGTAGGAAAATCCCTTGCCCGCTTTCAGTCGGCGGATACCGGGCTCGGTATCGCTGACATAGATCAGTGCGGCATCCTCGGCAGAGATCTGAGCGCCGTTCTTTGGTGCGGCCTCGCCGTCGATAGTCAATCCGGATTTCTGCAGCATGCTGGCCCCACGGAAACACCCGTAGATAAGCCTCTGGGCCGAGCACTGGTTCCATTCCTGTCCGAAAAGTCGGCGGCCACCCACGTCGGGCGGAACCCTGCAAGGCGCTTTGCGCAAGCAGGCCTGACGTCAGGTCTTCTCCAGCACCACCGGAATAACGTCGACGGCTTGCTCTCCGACCTGTCCGCCGGTGGTCTTGAGAACGCCGACGATCGGCGCGACATCCGAATAGTCACGGCCATAGCCGACGGTGATGTGATCGTTGGAGGCCCGCATGCCGTTGGTCGGGTCGAACTCCTGCCAGCCGGCATCGCGCCCGCACCACACCTTGACCCATGCATGCATGGCGTCGGCGCCCTCCAGCCTGGCCTTGCCCTTGGGCGGAATGGTGCGCAGGAAGCCGCTGACATAGCCGGCCGGTATGCCAAGCCCGCGCAGGCCGGCGATCATGATATGCGAGAAATCCTGGCACACCCCGCGCTTCAGCCGGAATGCGTCGCCAGCCAGGGTCCGCACGGTTGTCGCCTCGCCATCATAGGTGAAATCGCGGTGGATGCGATTGCAGAGGTTCATCGCCGTACCGGCGGCCGAGCCGCCGACGCTATCGCGCGCATAGGCGGTGATCGCCGCATCGATGCCGGCGTGACCGCTGGCGGCCAGGAAATGGTGCGGTGTATCCGGCGCCAGGGAGCGCATGGCGGCGAGCTCCTGACGCAGCCGGCTAAGATCGGGCGACACGTCGAGCCCGAGTTCCGGTCGCGACACCGCCACGCGCGCGCTCATCCTGATGTCGAGCGCGTCATGCGCGTCGCGGAAGGCGATCGAGGTGACGTTGTTGCCGAAGAAATCGGAAAAATCCGAGCGTTCGTTTGGCGCCGGCGCGAAGGATAGCGACGCTGCGACGACGCGCTGCACGCCGTCGATGGTCGGCGGCAACACGCGGACCTGGTGACGGCCGCCGCCGGCGACGGCGGCGTAGTCGTAGTGAAGGTGAAGCCTGATGTCGTAGAGCATGCCGGAGCGCCGCCTTAACCGAAATAGGCCTTGGCGAGGCTGCTGTAGAGCCCGCCTATCTCGCCGGCGAGATCGTTCAGCGCCTTCACAGTCATGTCCGCTGGCTCCTTGATGGCGATGGCTGTGTTGAGCTGCAGGATTTCCTTGGCCGCAGGCGACATGTGCCCCTCGCCGCCGATCGCCGGCAGCAGCCCGATCTCGGCCTTCAGCCGTTCGAGCTGGAACAGGATGGAACGCGGATTGAGCGGATCGAGCGCCAGAAGGTCGATCACCGTGCGGCGGCCGGCTTGCACAGGGTACTGCCGCCGGTGCGTCATGACGCTGTCGCCGATCTCCAGCATCATGTCGAGCGCGCCGTCCGGCGCCTTGTCGCTGGTCAGCCGGGCGAGCGTGCTGGCGATCTGTATGCCGCGTTCCAGCCGCCGGCCGATCTCCAGGAACCGCCAGCCCGCGAAGCGGTACATGTTCTCGTGCAGCAGGCCGGAAAAACCGGCGAGCTTGCGCAGGATGACGGTCATCGCCCGCGTCGCGTCATCCCCCGGCGCCACCGTCGTCGCGAACTGATGGATGGTCTTCGACAAGTCCTTGAGCGCCAGCCAGCCGTCCGGCGAGAAACGGTCGCGGATCTGGCCGGCGCTGTAGACCGCGCTGTCCAGCGTACCGATCAGCCCCGATGGGATCGCTGTTTCGACATCGATGCCGAACGGTTCGAGATGATCCCTGATGTCGGCCAGCAGCGGCATATCCGGATCGGAAGTTTCGGCGAGCCGCACATGATAGGCGCGCAGGATGCGCACCGTGTCTTCCGAGCGTTCGATGTAGCGGCCGAGCCAGGTCAGGTTTTCCGCTGCGCGGCTGGGCAGGCTGCCCGGCCTGGTGCGGCTGAAGCTGTCGCCCTCTTGTGGCAGCAGCGTCTCGCGCTCCACCGGCCGGTCGCTGACCACCCAGACATCGGCCGCCTGGCCGCCGCGCTGCATGGCGATCGCGGTCGGATCGAGCGACAGGCCGACGCGGGCGAACCCGCCCGGCATCACCGTCCAGCCCTCGGGCGTGCGCGCCAGGTAGACACGCAGGCTTGCCGGCCGCGGCTCCAGCCAGCCGCCGACATAGACGGGCGTCGTCGAAAGCGTCACCGCTTCCTGGCCGACGAAAGCGTCGCCGTCGCGTTCGATGCGCGCCACCAGGTCCGCCCGCTCCCCGGCCGACAGCGCGGAGCCAAGCCTAGTCTGGTCGTCGTCCTCGAAGGCCAGCCTCGTCGACAGCGCCGGCCCGATCACCATGCGGTCGATATTGGCGAGCACATGCGCTCGGTCGGATGCCTGACCGCACCACCATGTCGCGACGGTGGGCAGCTCGAGTTCCTCGCCCCGCAATTCGCGCGCGATCTTGGGCAGGAAGGCAAGCAGCGCGCGCGTTTCCATCAGGCCCGAGCCGAGCGCATTGACGGTGGAGACGCTGCCTTGCCGGATCGCCTCGACCAGGCCCGGCGTACCGATTTGCGACTCCGAGCGCAGTTCCAACGGATCGGCGAACGCCGCGTCCAGCCGTCGCCACAGCACGCTGATCGGCATCAGCCCGGAAACGGTGCGCACCATCAGCCTGCCCCCGGAAACGGTCAGGTCCTCGCCTTCGAGCAGCATGATGCCGAGATAGCGGGCGATATAGGCGTGTTCGTAATAGGTTTCGTTGAGCGGCCCAGGCGTCAATATGGCGACGCGGCCGTCAGCTTCCCTGGCCATGCCGATCAGCGCATCGCGAAAGCGCCGGAAGAAGCCGGCGAGGCGATGCACATGCATCTCGCCATAGATGTCCGACAGCGCGCGGGTCGTGGCGACGCGGTTCTCCAGAGCGAAACCGGCGCCGGATGGTGCCTGAGTACGGTCGCCCAACACCCACCAGCGGCCGTCCGGCCCGCGGCCGAGTTCGAAGGCGCAGAAATGCAGGAAATGGCCGTCGGCCGGACGAGTGCCAACCACGGGCCGCAAATATTCGGGGCTCGCCGCGATCAGTCCGGCCGGCAGGATGCCCTTCTCGACCAGCCGGTTCGGCCCGTATATATCGGCGATGATCTCCTCGAACAGCTCGGCGCGCTGCACCAGGCCGGCGCTGATCGCTGCCCACTCGGCGTCCTCGATGAGCACCGGAACATGCGCCAGCGGCCATTCGCGCTCGTTGGCGCCGGCCTTGTCATAGACGCGGTAATAGACGCCGGCGTCGCGCAGATACTGGTCGGCACGCGCAAAACGCTGGGCGAGTTCTTCGGCGCCGAGATCATCGAGCGCCTCGATGAAATGCTTCCAGGCCGGACGGGGATTGCCCGACGCGTCGACCATCTCGTCGACGACGCCGTCGATCGGCTGGTAGTGCTCCAGCAGGCGATGGATCTGCGCCTTGCCTCGTACCCGCTTGTGATTCCCCTTTGCCATGTCAGATCAGAATCTTGGTGGACGCCGAAGGTCAAGCGTCACCGGGAAATCTTCCGTGGGTTGTTCTTCGCGCAGCACATAGGTCGACGGCGTGTGGCCGCGCGCCTCGAAGCGGGCGAGCCGGCGCGCTTCCGCCTCATTGCCGTTGACCGGAAAAGTGTCGTAGCTGCGCCCGCCCGGATGCGCGACATGATAGACGCAGCCGCCAATCGCCCGACCCGACCAACGGTCGTAGATATCGAACACCAGCGGCGTATTGATCGGCAGTGCCGGATGCAGGCCCGAAGCGGGTTGCCACGCCTTGAAGCGCACGCCCGCCACCGCGACTTCCCTGTTGTCGGTAACCTTCATCGGCACGATGCGGCCGTTGCAGACGACGGCATGGCGCTCCGGATTGAGCCCTTCGGTCTTGACCTGCAACCTTTCGACCGAGGAATCGACGAAGCGCACGGTGCCGCCGATGGCCCCCTGCTCGCCCATGACATGCCACGGCTCCAGGGCCTGCCGCAGTTCCAGCTTGACGCCCGCATATTGGACCTCGCCGCAGAAGGGAAAGCGGAACTCGAGCTGCGCGTCGAACCATTCGGGGCGGAACGTGAAACCGTTGAGCTTGAGGTCGTCGAGAACGTCGAGAAAATCCGCCCAGACATGATGCGGCAGCATGAAGCGGTCGTGCAGCGACGTGCCCCAGCGCACGAAACGGCCGTCGAGCGGGTTCTTCCAGGCACGGGCGATGATCGCCCTGACCAGCAGTTGCTGCGCCAGGCTCATGCGCGCATTGGGCGGCATCTCGAAGCCGCGGAATTCCACCAGGCCCAGCCGTCCGGTCGGTCCATCAGGCGAAAACAGCTTGTCGATGCAGATTTCCGAGCGATGCGTATTCCCGGTGACGTCGGTCAAAAGGTTGCGGAACAGCCGGTCGACCAGCCATGGCAAAGGCACGTTGCCCTGGTCCGGACGCGGCACCTGCGCCATGGCGATTTCAAGCTCGTAGAGCGAATCGTGGCGCGCCTCGTCGAAGCGCGGCGCCTGGCTGGTCGGGCCGATGAACAGGCCGGAGAAGAGATAAGACAGCGAGGGATGCCGCTGCCATTGCAGCACCAGGCTCCTCAAAAGATCGGGGCGGCGCAGAAACGGGCTGTCATTGGGCGTCGCGCCGCCGACCACAACATGGTTGCCGCCGCCGGTGCCGGTGTGGCGGCCGTCGATCATGAATTTATCCGCGCCAAGCCGCGTTTGCCGCGCCTCCTCGTAGATCGCCGTGGTCGTCGCCACGCAGTCCTGCCAGTTGGCAGCCGGGTGGATGTTGACCTCGATGACGCCAGGGTCCGGCGCGACGCGGATGACGTTGAGGCGCGGATCATGCGGCGGGCCGTAGCCCTCGATATGCACTGGCAACCTGATCGCCTTGGCCGCGTTCTCGGCTGCCGCCACCAACTCAAGATAATCCTCCAGCGCCTCGACCGGCGGCATGAACACGCAGAGCCGTCCCTCGCGCGGCTCGACCGAAAGCGCGGTACGCACCGCGCCGCCGATCTCGGTGATCTCCTGCTCGACCCGGTCCTGCTGGGCGGTCGCGGCCGTGAACGATGCCGCCTGCTGGCGGCGTGCCATTTCATCGGCGCCCTGAGGATCGGCCGGAGCCGCCATGGGCAAGATCGCCTCCCGCACGGGCAGCGCACCGCGCGGCTGCGACGGATCGACCGGAACGATATAGGGAAACTGCTCCGGCGGCACGTGAGGCAGCGTGCCGAGCGGCAGGCGGTAGCCGACCGGTGAATCGCCCGGCACCAGAAACAGCCGCCCGCGCCGCGTCGTCCATTTTTCCGAGCGCCAGCGCTGGCCCGACGCCTGGCTGTTCCAGCGCTGCACCGGCAGCACATAGCCCGACGGCTTGGTTAGCCCGCGTTCGAACACCGTCGCCATGCGGCTGCGCTCTTCGGGATCCTCCAGCTTCGAATTGGACGGATCGACATTCTCCGGCAGCTTGCCTTCCTTGAGCAGCCACTCGGCCGGATCCTCATAGGCTTCGCTGACCATGGACGTTTCGATGCCGAGCTCGCCGGCGATCGCGGTCAGCAGGCTCTCGGCCTGCTTCGGACCGATATCGGCTTCGCTTTTCTCCCGCGCGATCAGCGACGGGTCGCTCCACACCGGCTGGCCGTCGGTGCGCCAGTAGAGCGAAAAGGTCCAGCGCGGTAAGCTTTCGCCGGGGTACCATTTGCCTTGGCCATAATGGAGGAAGCCGCCAGGCGCGAAGCGCTCGCGCAGCCTCCGGATCAGCGCATCGGCCTTTTCGCGTTTTGTCGGGCCGACGGCGGCGGTGTTCCACTCGGCGGACTCGAAATCGTCGATCGACACGAAGGTCGGCTCGCCGCCCATGGTCAGCCGTACATCCCCGTCCGCCAGCGCCGCATCGACCTTGTTGCCGAGCGCATCAAGCGCATGCCAGCTTTCATCCGAGAACGGCTTGGTGATGCGCGGATGCTCCGCGATGCGGTCGACCCGCATGTCGAAGCCGAACTCGACATTGGCAAAGCTCGCCATGCCGGAAATGGGCGCTGCATTGCGAAAATGCGGGGTGGCGGCAAGCGGTACATGGCTCTCGCCGGTAAGCAGGCCCGAAGTCGGGTCGAAACCGATCCAGCCAGCGCCGGGAAGATAGACCTCGCACCAGGCGTGCAGGTCAGTGAAATCCACTGATGTACCGGCCGGCCCATCGAGCGCGACGAGGTCGGGCTTGAGCTGGATCAGATAGCCCGAGACAAAGCGCGCGGCGATGCCTAGATTGCGCAGGATCTGCACCAGCAGCCAGCTCGAATCGCGGCACGACCCTTTGGCGGCCGCCAGCGTTTCCTCCGGCGAGAACACGCCGGTCTCCATGCGCACGATATAGGCGATTTCGCGCTGCAGCCGGGCATTGAGGTCGACGAGAAAATTGACCGTGTTTTTCGGGCTGGTATCGATGGTTTTCAGGAACGCCGACAGCAGCGGGCCTGCCGGTTCCGGTGTGCGATAGATGGCGAGGTCGTTGCGTGTCTCTTCCGGATACTCGAACGGGAAATTTTCCGCCGTCTCCTCGACGAAGAAATCGAACGGGTTGTAGACCGTCATGTCGGCGACGAGGTCGACCTCGATCTTGAGTTCGCTCACCGGGTCGGGAAAGACGAAACGGGCGAGGAAATTGCCGTAGGGGTCCTGCTGGAGATTGACGAAGTGGTTCGCCGGCTCGACCTTCAACGAATGGCTGAGCACTTTGGTGCGCGAATGTGGCGCCGGCTGGAGCCTGATCACCTGGGGACCAAGAACCACCGGCCGGTCGTATTTGTAATGGGTCAGGTGATAGACGGCGGCCAGAATTGCCATGGAGCCCCGGAAGATCGGCGTTTAGCTGGCCGAACCCTGACACATCTGGCCGTCATTCTCCAAGCGGATGTTGCGCTGCACCTAACTTAAACGGCTACCGAACCTCAGAAAAACGCTTGGATCCCCGTCTGCGCCCGTCCCAGGATCAGCGCGTGCACGTCATGCGTGCCCTCATAGGTGTTGACCGTCTCCAGATTCTGCGCATGGCGCATCACGTGATAGCCGATCTGGATGCCGTTGCCGCCATGCATGTCGCGCGCCTGGCGGGCGATGTCGAGCGCCTTGCCGCAATTGTTGCGCTTGACGATCGAGATCATCTCCGGCGCCATCTTGCCTTCGTCGAGCAGCCGCCCGACGCGCAACGAGGCCTGCAGCCCGAGCGCGATCTCGGTCTGCATGTCGGCGAGCTTCTTCTGGTAGAGCTGCGTGCTGGCCAGCGGCTTGCCGAACTGCTTGCGGTCGAGGCCATACTGGCGCGCGCGATGCCAGCAATCTTCGGCCGCGCCCATCGAGCCCCAGGAAATGCCGTAGCGAGCCCGGTTGAGGCAGCCGAACGGCCCCTTCAGCCCCGACACGTTGGGCAGCAGAGCATCCTCGCCGACCTCGACGCCTTCCATAACCACCTCGCCGGTGATCGACGCCCGCAGCGACAGCTTGCCGCCGATCTTCGGCGCCGAAAGCCCCTTCATGCCCTTTTCCAGGACGAAGCCACGGATCTCATCCTTGCCGTTCTCGCCCTTCAGCTTCGCCCAGACGACGAACACGTCGGCGACGGGCGCATTGGAGATCCACATCTTGGAGCCGGTAAGCTTGTAACCATTGGCGGTCTTCTCGGCGCGCGTCTTCATGCCGCCGGGGTCGGAGCCGGCATCCGGTTCGGTCAGGCCGAAACAGCCTATCCACTCGCCGCTGGCGAGCTTGGGTAGATACTTCCTGCGCTGTTCGTCCGAGCCATAGGCATAAATGGGATACATCACCAGCGACGACTGCACCGACATCATCGAACGATAGCCGGAATCGACGCGCTCCACTTCGCGGGCGACCAGGCCGTAGGTGACATAGTTGGCGCCGAGGCCGCCGAATTCTTCCGGAATGTTGATGCCGAGCAGGCCGGCCTCGCCCATCTCGCGAAAAATCGCCGTGTCGAAGGTTTCGTTGAGATAGGCCTCCTCGATGCGCGGCGCGAGCTTGTCGGCGGCGAAGGCCGCCGCCCCGTCCCGCACCATGCGCTCGTCTTCCGAAAGCTGGTCCTCGATCAGGAACGGGTCTTCCCAGACGAATGCATTCTTGTCGGCAGCCATGGCGTCTCGATCCTTAAAAACGGGTGAAGCCCGGCTTATCGGCCCACGGCCTGAAAAAATCAAACGAAATTGCTTCACCGATCAATGAGCGTTAGGAATAGATCATGAGCGTCCAACGTCGTCTTTTGCCTAACATCAACGCGCTTGCCGCCTTCGAAGCGGTGGCCCGGCTTGGCAGTTTCACCGCTGCAGCCCAGGAGCTGGATTTAACCCAGGGCGCCGTCAGTCGGCAGATCAGGCTGATCGAGGACCAGTTTGGCCGCCGGCTGTTCGAGCGCGACAGCCGCAATGTCCGGCTGTCGGCGGCGGGCGAAACCTACGCCGAAGTGGTCCGTTCGGCACTTGGCCAATTGCGCGACGCAGCGCTTGGATTGATGAGTAATCGGCATAGCGGCATCCTGAACCTCGCAATCCTGCCGACCTTCGGCACGCGCTGGCTGATGCCGATGATCCCAGACTTCGTCGACAACAATCCCGACATCACCATCAACTTCGTCACCCGCGTCGGCCGCTTCGACTTCGCCAGAGAGCGGCTGGACGCCGCCATCCATTATGGCCTGCCGGACTGGCCCGAGGCAGACTCGACGCTGCTGGTGCGGGAGGTGGTGGCCCCGGTGGTGTCGCCCGAATTTCTCGCCGAGCGCTCCATCGCCACGCCGGCCGACATCGGCCGTCTGCCGCTGCTGCACATGGCGACGCGGCCTGGCGCCTGGACAGAATGGTTTGAGCATCAGGGCCTGAGCGCGCCGACCGGACCGGGTATGCAGTTCGAACAGTTCGGCACCGCCGCCCAGGCCTGCATGGCGGGTCTGGGCGTGGCTCTGCTGCCGCAAATCCTCATCTCAGGCGAGTTGCAGCGCGGCCAGCTGGTGCCCGCGCCCGGCCAGCCTATGCACAGCCGCAGCGCCTATTATCTGGTCGTCCCGCACGACAAGCGCGGCCATCCGCCGGTCGCGAGTTTTCGAGATTGGCTGACGAGCCAGGTTGAAAAGGACCCGGCTGTTCTGGCGTGGTAGCTACTTCCGTTTCAGCGCATCCGCCAACGCCGCGCCGAACGCACCTTGCTGCGCCGGTCGCTCCGGCTGGCGCTGCGGCGCTGGCGAGCGTGGCGCCGGCCTGCCGCCGCCATTGTCGCGCGGGCCGCGCGATGCGCCGCCCTCGCCACCATCCCTGCGCATGGAAAGCGCGATCCGCTTGCGCTTGATGTCGACGTCGACGACCCGCACCTTGACCACGTCGCCGGCCTTGACCACCTCATGCGCGTCCTTGATGAAACGGTCGGCCAGTTGCGAAACGTGCACCAGCCCGTCCTGGTGGACGCCGATGTCGACGAAAGCGCCGAAGGCGGCGACATTGGTGACGGTGCCTTCCAGCAGCATGCCGGGCTTCAGATCCTTGATGTCGTCGATGCCATCGGCGAAGGTTGCCGTCTTGAAGCCGGGGCGCGGATCGCGGCCGGGCTTTTCCAGCTCGGCCAAAATGTCGCGCACCGTCGGCAGGCCGAACCGCTCGTCGACGAAAACGCGCGGATCGAGCGCCTTCAGCGCCGCACTGTCGCCCATCAGCGAACGCACATCGCGTCCGCAGGCGGCGACGATCTTTTTGGCCACGCCGTAGGCTTCCGGATGCACGGCCGAGGCGTCGAGCGGCTCGGAGCCGTTCGGGATGCGCAGGAAGCCGGCGCATTGCTCGAACGCGCGCGGCCCGAGGCGGGAAACCTTGAGCAGGTCCTTGCGGCTGGCGAACGGGCCGGTGGCATCGCGGTGCGCGACGATGGCGTCGGCCAGCGACGCGCCGAGGCCTGACACGCGGGCCAGAAGCGGCGCCGAGGCGGTGTTGAGATCGACGCCAACCGCGTTGACGGCGTCCTCGACCACCGCCTCCAGCGAGCGGCCAAGCCGGTACTGGTCGACATCGTGCTGATACTGGCCGACGCCGATCGATTTCGGCTCGATCTTGACCAGTTCGGCCAGCGGATCCTGCAAGCGGCGCGCGATCGACACCGCACCGCGCAATGATACGTCGAGACCGGGGAATTCCGCCGCCGCCGTCGCCGAAGCCGAATAGACCGAAGCGCCGGCCTCGCTGACGATCACCTTGAGCGGCTTCGGCCCGCCGTCGGAAGGCATGTCGGACAGCATGTCGGCCACCAGCTTCTCGGTTTCGCGGCTGCCGGTGCCATTGCCGATCGAGATCAGCTCGACCTTGTGCAGGCGAACGAGCTTGGCGAGCTCCGCCTGCGTGCCACGCACATCGTTCCTGGGCGGGAACGGATAGACCGTTGTCGTCGCCACCAGCTTGCCGGTGCCGTCGACCACCGCGACCTTGACGCCGGTGCGGATGCCAGGGTCGAGCCCCATCGTCGGCCGCGATCCGGCGGGGGCGGCGAGCAGCAGATCCTTCAAATTGCGGGCGAAGACGTGGATCGCCTCTTCCTCGGCCCGTTCGCGCAGGTCGCGCATCAGATCGAGCGTCAGGTGCAGGGATAGTTTTATGCGCCAGGTCCAGCCTGCGACCTCCATCAGCCAGCGATCGCCCGGCAGGCTGCCGCCGATGGCGTAGGCATTGGCGACCATCCGCTCTACCGGCTTCACCGGTGAAGAGTCGTCGGCATCGACCTCGATGTCGAGCGACAGCACCTCCTCGTTGCGGCCGCGCAGCATCGCCAGCGCGCGGTGACTCGGAACGGTGGCCCAGCGCTCGACATGGTCGAAATAATCGGAGAATTTCGCACCCGCCTCCTGCTTGCCGTCGACCACCCTGGCGCGCATGAAGGCGCGTTCCTTCATGTAGCTTCGCAGCTTGCCGACCAGGTCGGCATTCTCGGCGAACTGCTCCGACACTATGTCGCGCGCGCCCTCAAGTGCCGCCTTGGCGTCGGCCACGTCCTCGGTCAGATAGGCCAGTGCGAGTTCCGCCGGCACCAGCGAACGGTCGGCCAGGATGGCTTCCGCCAGCGGTCCCAGCCCACGCTCCCGGGCGATCTCCGCCCTGGTGCGGCGCTTGGGCTTGTAGGGCAGGTAGATGTCCTCCAGCTCAGCCTTGGTGACGGCGGCGGCGAGCTTGGTTTCAAGCTCGTCGGTCAGCTTGCCCTGCTCCCGGATCGAGCCAAGGATGGTGTCACGCCGCGCGTCGAGCTCGCGCAGATAGGCAAGACGCTCCGACAGCAGGCGCAGTTGCGTGTCGTCGAGCCCGCCCGTCACCTCTTTGCGGTAGCGCGCCACGAACGGCACGGTCGCGCCTTCGTCGAGCAGCCCGATGGCAGCGGCGGCCTGTTCGGGCCGCGCTGTGATCTCGGTCGCGATAATGGCTGCGATGCGCTTGATGTCGGATGCCATGCCGTTCCTGCTCTTCTCGAAAAGAGCGGCGACCATAGGCGCAGATATCCTGCCCGCCAACCTTCGCGGTTTCGCCGGCGACAGAGGTCCACAGGAAAGCGCGCCCTAATGTTGCGGCCGCTCAGACCATCCGGCTCAGCGCTTCGAAGAATGCGACGATCTCGAGATCGAGCGGATCGTCGACCGGCTCGGGCTGCGACGACATCTTGGCGATCACCACTTCCGTCCGGGGGTCGACATAGAGCCACTGGCCATGGATCCCGATGCCGCAATACGCCCCGTTCTCATGTCCTGTCTGGTACCATTTGTTGCGGTAGCGGCCCTTGGGAAACAGCGGCAGCATGGCGCCACGCTGCCAGGCTTCAGAACTGCCGCCGGTTACCGTGGTGTCGCGCACCCAGGCCTCGGGCACGATGCGGCGGCCATTCGCAGTGCCTCCTTGCCGCATCATATCGCCGACGCGCGCCAGATCGCGCGGCGTCACCGAGATGCCGCCGGCAGTGCGCGCCGTGCCCTCCATGTCGACCGCCACCGAAGCTTCGCTGGCGGCGCCCAGCGGCAGCCACAGTTTCTCGCGCATCAGGTCGGCGAAGCGCTGGCCGGACGCCCGTTCGAGCAGCAGGCCAAGCAGGTCGGAATTGGGCGACCGGTAGCGGAAGGTCTGGCCATGCGGCTCGGCGAGACGCTGCAGCGTCAGGAGGAATTCACGCAGGCTTTCCGTGCCGCCGCCGGGGTTCCACAAGGTGGCGCGCCGGTAGCGGGCAAAGGCGCTTTCGGGATCGAGATAGGCTTCTTCGAAATCGAGGCTGACACTCATATCGAGCACATGCCGCACGGTAGCCTCGCCATAGGCCGAATCGCCGGCTTCCGGTATGTAGGCCGTCACCGGCGCTTCCGGATCGAACACGCCCTCGCCTTCCAATATGCCGGCCATGATCGCGGTCACCGACTTGCTGATCGAAAAGATGATGTGGCGGGCGCCGAAATCCATATGCGGCGCAAACCAGTCGCCGACGATCCTGCCGCCTCTCATGACGGTCAGCGCATCCGTGTGCGAGCGGCTGAGAAAAGCCGCGACGGTTTCCGGCGTGCTCGCCACCGCGATCTTTTCGTCGAGCAATCCGCCGAAATCCTCGGCCGGCGCCTCGTTGACCGGCAGGGCGGCGACACGCGCGCTCGGCACCAGCTCGCCGACGTTCTGGAATGACCATCGGTTGAACGGATTTTCCCGCCAGTTGGCGAGCAGCACCTGGTTGCGGCGGAAGCCGTAACGGGTCTCGAACGCGGTCTTGCCGGTCATGGCATTTCCTTCCAGGTCGTGTCTTGTGGGGGTTCAGCTCAGCGCGGCGGCGATGGCATGCACGGCCTTCAGCGTCGCCATGGAATAGGCGACGTTGCTGAAATCCGGCCAGCTCGAAAGCTTGACCACGACCATCCGCGTATTCCAGTCGATGTGGATCATCTGCCCGAACACGCCCCGGCACATCAGCGCCCGCGAATGCGGATTCTCGATCCAGAACTGGTTGCGATAGCTGCCCTCTGGCAGGCTCGGACTAAAGCCCGGCCCGTGGCTGCCGCTGCGCGTCGCCTCGATCCAATCGGCAGGCACGATGCCACCGCCATTGTCGAGGATCAGCTGGCCGAAGCGGGCATAATCGCGCAGCGTCGCGTTGAAGCCGCCATCGGCCAGTGCGTAGCCCGCGCTGTCGACGGTGAAGCAGGCGCTTTCATCGGCGCCGAGCTTTTGCCAGAGTTCTTCCGAAACCAGCTGTGCCAGTCGCTTGCCGGTGACGCGCTCCAGGATGAAGGCGAGCACATCGGTTTCGACCGAGCGGTACTCGAATGCCGCCCCATGTGGCCGAACAATGTCCTTCAAGCCTAGGATCAGCTCGAACATGTGCGCGGGCCAGCGAAAGTCCGGGTCGCTGCCCGGCGGCACCGGCTTCCAGCCGGTGGCGACATCGACCTGGCCGATATCGGAATAGCGATCGGTATATTCCTCGGAAAAGCGCACTCCGCTCGTCATGTCGAGCACGTGCTGGACGCTGGCGCCGGCCCACCCGGTTGCCTTCAGCTCCGGCAGGTAGTCGGCAAGCGGTTTTGTCGGATCGACCAGCCCGCGCCCGGCCAGTATGCCGAACACCGAGCCGGTGACCGATTTGGCCATGGACTGCGACAGATGCAGCGTGCGCTCGTCCATGCCGTTGAAGTAACGCTCATAGGCTATCTTGCGGTCCTTGAGCACCAGGAAACCATCCGTGTAGGTCTCGTCGAGCAGGCCCGCGAGCGTCGAGGCCTTGCCATCGCTGTCCTCGACCGGCAGCCCGTCGAGATCGACCTCGGCGCGTTCGAGGCGGTGACGGTGGCCATTGCCGCGCCAGACTTCGACGGTCGGCAGAATTTCCCTGATGTGCTGGAAAGCCCAGCGGTTCCAGGGCGGCCTGTCCCAGTCGAGCCTTGGTGGCACCATGGCGGGCGGCGAGCCCTGCATGATCGGCGGCCGCGGATCGCTGTTGCGATAGGAGTCCATGAAAGCCATTCCCGGAAACGGAAAAGACCCGGCGGCATGTGCCACCGGGTCCGTTCATGTAGCGATTACTTCTGCAGTTCGGTCCAGATCTTGGTGTAGAGTTCCTGCGTCTCTGGCGCGCACATCTGCTGCAGTTCGCCAAGCGGCTTGGCGTCGGCTGGAATGACGACTTCCGGCGCGTCCTTCATGTCGGCCGGCATGTACTTGTCCGAACCGGCGATGGCATTGGCGTAACGATGGAAGGCCGAGAGGCCGGCCGCGTTTTCCGGATCCATGATGAAGTTCTGGAACAGCTTGGCGTTCTCGACATTCTTGGCCTCTTTCAGGACGACGACGTTGTCGCTCCACAGGCCATAGCCTTCCTTCGGGTAGTTGAAGTGGATGGCCGGGTTGGCGAGGCGCTGACGCAAAGCCGAGCCATTCCAGTCGCTGGTTGCCTTGAAGTCGCCGGCCCCCATCTTCTCAATAGTGTTGTATTCCATGGCGATCCAGTTCGGCTTGGCCGCCACCAGCAGGTCACGTACTTTCTTCAGCACCGTCTTGTCGTTGGTGCATTGCTGGCCGCCGACATACTTGATCGCGGCGAACATCACGTCGCCCATCTCCGGTACGACGTTGACCTTACCCTTCAACTCGTCGGGCGTGTTGAAGATGATGCCCCACGTGTTGGCCGGGCCCTTGTAGGCGTCGGTATTGACGACGACGCCGATCGTGCCCCAGGCCCACGGAACCGTGTATTTGCGGCCCGGATCGAACTCAGGATTGGCCCATTCCGGCGCCACGTTTTTGAAGTTCTCCATCTTGCCCGGATCGGTTTCCTGAACGAGGCCTTCCTTGATCCAGATCGGTACATAGGTCTGCGAAGGCACGGCAATGTCGAAACCGGTGCCGCCCTGGCGCACCTTGGCAAGCGCGGTATCGTTGGAATCGTAGTCGGTGATGGTCACCTTGACGTTGTATTTGGCTTCGAACTTCTTGATCACGTCGGGGCTGGTGTAATTGCCCCAATTGTAGATGTTGAGCACGCCGTCGGCGCGGGCAAGGCCCGTCGAAGCGAGCAACGCCAACCCCATGGCGGACGCTGTTGTCTTCCAGTTCATCGTTTTAACTCCCATTATCGGTTTCAGTCTCGTTTCCTGCTGACAAAGAAAAACAACGTGACGATCGCGACCGAAAGCAGCAGGAAGGCGGTCGATATCGCGTTGATCTCGGGTGTGATGCCGCGGCGGATCTGGCCGAGCATGTAGGTGGGCAGCGTGTCCTGGCCGCCCGACTTGACGAATTCGGTGATGACGACGTCATCGAGCGAGATGACGAAAGCCAGCATCAGGCCGGCGAGGATGCCGGGCCACAAAAGCGGCAGCGTGATGCGGCGGAAGGTCTTCGACGGCGTCGCATAGAGGTCGGCAGCGGCGCGTTCCAGCGTCAGGTCCATATTCTCCAGCCGCGCCCGGATCGGCAGGTAGGCAAACGGGATGCAGAACGCCGTATGCGCGGCGATCAGGTAGCCAAGGCCGGAATAGCCGGTGAAGATCTTGATGCGCGAGAAGAAGATCAGCAGGGCCACGCCGGTGACGATTTCGGGCACCATCAGCGGCTGGTTGATGGCCGCGTATTTGAAGGTCAGCCCGGGATAGGGCGGTGTGCGCGTGGTGGCGAGCGCGGCCATCGTGGCGAAGATGGTGGCAAGGGCCGCCGCTATGGCGCCGATCTGGAAGGAACGCATCGTCGCATCGATGACCTGCGTGTTCTGCCAGGCCGACTGGAACCATTTGAGCGAAAACCCGCCCCATTCCGAGGTCGAGCTCGCCGCGTTGAAGGCGTAGATGACCAGCACGATGATCGGCAGATAGAGCACCACGAAACAGGTCGCCGCGATCGCGGTGAAGCCCGGCTGGTGCTTGATGGAGAAGTTGCTAGCCATGACGCACCCCTGACTTGCCGGCGTTGCGCACATAGGCCAGCAGCGCCACCATGACGATGATCATGACCGTGATCGACAGCGCCGAGCCAAGCGGCCAGTTGCGGCCCTGTCCGAACTGCAATTCGATCAGGTTGGACAGCATCATGTTCTTGCCGCCGCCAAGCACGCTCGGCGTCACATAGGCGCCGAGGGCCGGAATGAAGACAAGGATGGAGCCGGCGATGACGCCGGGTTTGACCAGCGGGAAAATGATCTTGCGCAGCACCTTGAAGCGTGTCGCGTAGAGATCGTAGCCGGCCTCGACCAGCCGGAAATCGAGTTTTTCCATGCTGGCATAGATCGGCAGCACCATCAGCGGCAGGTAGACATAGGCCATGCCGATCAGGATCGCCGTGTCGGTGTAGAGGATCTGCACCGGCGCCGAGACGATGCCGAGCTTCAGAAGGATGGTATTGACGATGCCTTCGTTGCGGATGATCTGCAGAACAGCGAAAGTGCGGATCAGAAGGTTAGTCCAGAACGGGATGGTGATCAGGAACAGCCAGAGATCTCTGGTCTTTTCACTGCGCGTCGCCATGAAATAGGCGGTCGGGAAGCCGAGCGCCAAAGTCGCCAGCGTCGTCACCACCGCGAGCTTGATCGAGCGCAGGAAGATGGTGACGTGGGCGGCCGCCAGCGACAGCGTGTCGTCGAAAATGTCGCGTTCCATGAACACCGACACCCAGGCTTCCGGCGAAAATTGCCACTTCACGTCGCCATAGGCGCCGGGCGTCAGGAACGAATAGACGAGCACGATCAGCAACGGGCCGGTCGCGGCGAGCAGAATGACCAGCAGCGCCGGCGCTGACAGCAGCCAGCGGTCGCGGACGTCGCGCCGCTCCGCTGCCTTGGCGACTTCTTCGGCGGTGGCCATCAGTCCCTCAGCACTTGCGCGGCGTCGTTGCCGATCAGGATGCCGACCTTGTCACCGCGCTCGAAACCGCAGCCGGCGCTGCGCGTGTTCTGCTGGCGCACGGTGAAGGCTTCGCCGCTGTCGAGCTGGACATGGATATGCGTGTCGGTGCCGAAATAGACGATGTTGTCGACCGTGCCCGACAGGTCGCCCTTACTCTTGGTCAGCTTGGCATGCTCCGGCCTCACCACCACGGTGGCGTTGTCCTTCGGCTGGAAACCTTCGGCGACGGTCGCCTCGATGGTGGTGCCGGATTTGAGCGTCGCGCGCGCCTTGCCGTTGCCGGTGCCCGATATGGCCGCGGTGAGAAAGTTGGTCTCGCCGATGAAGTCGGCGACGAAGCGTTCGGCAGGCTTGTCGTAGATATCCCAGGGCGAGCCGACCTGCAGGATCTTGCCCGACGACATCACCGCGATGCGGTCCGACATCGTCAGCGCTTCTTCCTGGTCATGGGTGACGAAGATGAAGGTTATGCCGGTCTCGTGCTGCAGCCGCTTCAACTCGATTTGCATCTCCTTGCGCAGCTTGTAGTCGAGGGCGGAGAGCGGTTCGTCGAGCAGCAGCACCTTCGGTTGCGGCGCGAGCGCCCGGGCCAGCGCCACGCGCTGCTGCTGGCCGCCGGAAATCTGGCCGGTGCGCCGGCCCGCCAGCGCCTCCATCTTGACCAGCTTCAGCATCTCGGCAACGCGCGCCTTGATCTGCGCCTTGGGCTTGCCCAGCATCTCCAGGCCGAAGCCGATATTGTCTGCCACCGTCATGTGAGGGAACAGCGCATAGGACTGGAAGACGGTGTTGACCGGCCGCTTGAAGGGCGGCAATGGCGCGATGTCCTGGCCGTAAAGCAGGATTTCGCCGGCGGTTGGAAAGTCGAAGCCGGCGATCAGCCGCAGCAAGGTGGTCTTGCCGCAGCCGGATGGTCCCAGCAGTGTGAAGAATTCGTTCTCGCGGATGGATACCGAGACTGTGTCGAGGGCAGCGACCTGCCCCTCACCCGATCCGAAAATTTTGCTGACGTTTACTACTTCAATCGCATTCCGATCCGGTTTGTCCGGCACGATTACGCCTCACTGTTGACCCCGCTCTTGCTGGCGGAGCTTTTCCCCTGTTGGATGTGACCACACGGCCGGTGGGTTGGCAAGTCCGGCATTGAATCACAGTTCAGTCGGTCATTTCAGTCCGCCATTTCAGCAGGCAAGCCGCATGCCATGTCAGGCCTGGTAGGTGACTTTGCCGCCGCAGATCGTCGTTACCGGGCGCACCTTGTGCAGGTCGGCCGGTGCCGTTTTTTCGATGTCGGCCGACAAAACCACCAGATCGGCCATATAGCCCGGCTTCAGCGTGCCCTTGCGGTGCTCGGCGAATTCGGCATAGGCGCCCTCGACCGTGTAGGCGGCAAGCGATTCACGCAGCGAGAAGCTCTGGTCCGGATCGGTTGATGCCCATGGTTTGCGCATCACTGCCGCCTGGATGCCCAGGATCGGATCGATCGGCGACACCGGCCAGTCCGACGCGAACACGACATGCGCGCCGGCATTCTTCAGGGTGCGCCAGGCATAGCTCACCGGCCAGCGCGCCGGCCCGATGCGTGACACGGTCGGCTCCAGCGGAAAATCCATGGCGCCGGGCGGATGCGGCGGCTGCATCGAGGCGATGACGCCGAGTTCGGCGAAACGCGGCACATCAGATGCCGCGATGACCTCTATATGTTCGACACGATGCCGGCTGTCGCGCTTGCCGTTGGCCTTTTGCGCCGCCTCGTAGCCGTCGAGCACGGCGCGCACCGCGCCGTCGCCGATCGAATGCACGGCGATCTGCAGGCCGCGCCTGTCGACGGAGACAGCGAGATCGATGAATTGCTGGGGCGTGAACAGGGGTTCGCCCACCCAGTCGGGACGGTCGGCATAGGGCTCGATCATGACGGCCGTCCAGGAATCGAGCACGCCGTCGTAGAACACCTTGACCATGCCCGACGACAGCCACTCGCCATTGTAGCACTCGGCCATCGCCGACGCCTTGTCGAGCATGTCGAGCGTCATGAAATTCTTGTAATGGAAGGGTATTTGCACCCGGCAGGGCAGCCCCTCCTCGGCCTCGATCTCGGCCAGCAGTTCGAGCTGGTAGAGATTGCCGTCCATGTTCTGGATCGAGGTGATGCCGTGGCGCGCGCACCAGGCGAGGCCTCGCCGCATGATGTCGCGGTCGGCGGCGCGTTCTTCCGCCGATGGCATCGGGTTTGGCTCGCCGCCCGTCGCCAGCCCGAGCCGCACCCGGCCCTCCCCGGCAAGATCGAGCACCGGGCCGAAAGCCTCGCCCTCGCGCAATTCGCCATTGGCCAGGCCATCGTCGCCCATGACGATTTCGTTGCCGGGGCCAAGCGTGCGCCCATTCAGGATGCCAGCCAAGTCCAGCGCGTTGGTGTTGGCCCACATCGTATGGTGATCGGGCGCGGCCATGACGAAGGGCCGGTCCGGCAGGATCGCGTCGAGATGGTGCCGCGTCACCCGCTCGTCGCCGAGCACGGTGTAGTCGACGCCCTGTCCGACCAGCATCTTGGCATCGGGGTGCGTCGACGCGTAGTCGCGGATCGCCTTTTGCAGCGCCTCGAAACCGTGGACGCCCGACAACTGGAGATGGGCAAGCTCGGCCGCGCCTGAAAACAGATGCATGTGGGCTTCGATGAAACCCGGGATCACCGAACCGCCCCTGGCGTCGATGACCCTGGTGGCCGGCCCCTTGAACTCTTCGATGGAGGCGTGGCTGCCGAGAGCGACGATGGCGCCATCCTTGACGGCAACGGCTTCGGCGGTCGGATTGTCATCGTCCATGGTCAACACACGACCATTGATGACGATCAGATCCGCCTTGTGACCCGCACCCGTGACCGACATCGCGACTCCGCGCTTTTGACTGAGACCGACAACCACTGCCCACGAGCTGCCGCTCCGCGGGAGGGGCGATGGGGAAAGATGATGCCGGCGCGCTGTCTTCGAAATTCCCCTTGTTATCCCCAAGGCAGCGTGGATAAAAGAATGCGACTAATCATTCGCGTTTGTCAACATGCGGAATTTGCAATGTATTGTGGACAACACTCTGCGCCGATGTTGGGACTGGGCGGGGAACGAGGACGTCAAGCCGTGAAGCGCAGTCTCGATCGCAAAACCAGGATAGCGCTCGAACCGCGCAAGCAGCCGCGCCAACAACGGTCGAGCAAGGTGGTGGACCGGATCCTCGACGCGGCGCTGATCCTGACCCGCGAGCAAGGCACAAGGACGCCGACCACGCTCGCCATAGCGCAGCGCGCGGGCCTGTCGGTTGGTTCGGTCTACCAGTACTTCCCCAACAAGGAAGCCATTCTCCTGGACCTCGCCCGGCGCTGGCTGTCATCCTTTCCCGAAGTGATCGCGAGGCGCATCAGGGTCGACCCGCCCACCAACCGGGAGGAGTTTCGGCGGGAGGTACGCAGGCTTTTCACGGACACCTCCAGGCTTTATCTCGACAATGCCAGCCTGATGCCGGTGATCGAGGCGATTTCAGGCAACGCCGACCTGAGGCCGATCCAGAACGAATATGACGACCAGATCATCGCCCTCTATGCGGCATGGCTGCGGCACGTGAACCCGGCTCTCGAAGACAAGGTCGCCAGCCGGCTCGGCCTGCTGATGATGGAGGTCGGGCACGCCTGCCGTCTTGTCGGCCTGAAAAGGGATCGCCGGACATACGACCTCATCGAGGACGATGTCGAAACCATGTGGCTCGCTCTGGTGACCCCCTATCTCAACCTTGACTGATTTCGCATTCGAGAGGAATTTCATGAAGACTGTCTATTCGCCGCTTCACGCCGGCCACGCCGGCCAGATGGAACTGGTCACATCGGCGATCGTGCCGGGTTTCGAAAAACCCTCGCGCGCCGAGTTCATCAAGGCGCGGATCGAGAGCGAGAAACTCGGAGCGATCATCGCGCCGGCCGAGCATGATCTTGCCGCCGCCAAGCGCATCCACAGGGCCGACTACGTCGATTTCCTGCCGACGGTCTGGCCGCAATGGATCGCCGAGGGCCACACAGGCACAGCCATGCCCTTCACCTGGCCGACACGCGGCCTGCGCGGCGACGTGCCGCCCAAGCGCGTCGACGCCCTGCTCGGCTATTATTCCTTCGACGGCGGCGCCACCTTCGTCGAAGGAACATGGGATGCGATCAAGTCCTCCTACGACGTCGCGCTGACCGCCGCGGGCCTGGTCAAGGCCGGCGAAGCCTCCGCCTTCGCGCTCTGCCGTCCGCCCGGCCACCATGCCGGAGCCGGCTTCATGGGCGGCTATTGCTACATCAACAACGCGGCCGTTGCCGCGCAGTGGTTCCGCGACCAGGGGGCCAGCCGCATCTCGATCCTCGATGTCGACTATCATCACGGCAACGGCACACAGGAGATCTTCTACGACCGCGCCGACGTGCAGGTCCTAAATTTGCACGGCGACCCGATGGTCGAATATCCGTTCTTCCTCGGCCATGCCGACGAGCGTGGCGCCGGCGCGGGCGAAGGTTTCAACATCAACTATCCCATGCCGTTCGGCACCGGCTGGGACGCCTGGAGCGCCTCGCTGGAAGACGCCTGCGCCAGGCTCGCCGCCTACGCGCCAGACGTCGTCATCGTCTCGCTCGGCGTCGACACGTTCGAGAAGGATCCTATCAGCCAGTTCAAGCTGAAGTCGTCGGACTATCCCATGATCGGCCGCCGCATCGCCAGGCTCGGCCTGCCGACGCTGTTCGTCATGGAAGGCGGCTACGCCGTCGAGGAAATCGGCATCAATGCCGTCGGCGTGCTGACCGGCTTCGAGGGCCGGTGACACCGGCTGCCCGAAGCGCGGCAGCTCTCAGGGAAACCACGGAAAAGGGCGGCGTCAGCCGCTCTTTGACATCCTCTAGCCCCTTGGTGGGCGCGACCGAAACAGCCCCGGCCGAGAAGACTGGCTTGCACGGCTCGAACATTTTCACGCACCGAAACGTGCGAAAATCGGCGCCTGAGTCGCAGCTTGAGTCCACTCGATTCGATTTTGTCAAATCGCGTTTGATGTCAGATTCATCTACGGGTAGATTAGACCCGAATCAGCCGGTCCTCGGGGGGCGCGGCGACCACCCAAAGTCTCAAGTGCCGGAATTTTCTGGCGCCAGACGCGGACGGCTTCGCGTTCCCTGAATGGATTCCGTCTGATCGGGCGCGACCCCGCGCTTGTGTGTGTCTCGTAAATGTAACGCGTTTTCAGGTTCGGCGGCTGGCTCTCCAGCATCCGGACATCAGCATCGATTCCGGCCAAAAACAGCAATGAGCAGTCCCGCCGCGCTTCTTCAATCCGACACATTGGGCTCGCGCCTGACGTCGCGCGGCGATCTCACCAGCTTTTTCATGGAGTTGACCGCCGAGATCGGTGCCGACAGCTATATGCTGGTCGCCATCGTCCACGATCAGGACCGCAACGACGCGCGCATCGTCTCGTCCAACTGGATTTTCGACGCCATCGAACTGATCGGCAAGCGGCTGATCGCTGGCCTTGCCCAGGGCGCGCTCACCGTTGCGCCGGGCATGCGTCCAAGGCCGCTGGTGTCGGCGCAGGCACCACAGGCCGAGGGGCTGGTCTCCGGCGAAGAGGCACGTCTGCTCGACGTGCTCGGCCACGCCGAGATCTATTCGCTCAGGCTGAATGTCGGCCGCCAACGCCTGTTCGCGCTGTTCTCGGCGGCAGCCGCCGGCCGGATCGACCAGCCAGCGCTGATGAAGGCGCAGCTGAAGTGCTGCTACGCGCTCTCGCATATTCCGCAACTGATCGCCGCCGCCGCCATGCAGGATCCGCTGTCGGACCGCGAGCGCGAATGCCTGTTCTGGGTCTCGGAAGGCAAGACCACGGACGAGGTTGCCGTCATCCTTGGCGTGTCCTCCAACACCGTCAACAGCTACATCACCCACGCCATCCAGAAATTCGCGGCCAGCAACCGCGCGATGGCCATCGCCACGGCGATCAGGAGCGGCATCATTTGAAACAGGCCGACGTCAAGCAGGCCGCCGAGGCCCTTTTCAACGACCAGCGTAATCCGTTCGGTGCCTTCTCGCTCGGCTCCGAAACGCATCACGCCGTGACCATTCCCGATGCTGTGCGGCGCTGCCGTTGGATCGCCGTCGACATCAATGCCTCGGCCTTCGGCCTGTTCTTCGTCAGCCCGTCGCTCGAGCGGGCGCGGCTGGTGCCGTGCTTCGATTCCGACTATCCCGGCATATCGGTGGCGACCAAGTTCATCTCGGGCGCCAATGGCGAGGAGATCGTGCGCCATAGCAGGATCTCGACCGAACCGCGCTGGTGGACGGATGACGGTGTGGCGGCCATGAGCGAGATGTTCGGCGGCCTTGCTTGGACCGAGCAGATGGCGCCGCTGGCGCCCGGCAGCAGCGGCATCGCCTTTCCCGTCCACGCCGATCGCGGCCAGTGCGGCCTCGTCGTCTTCCTCGGCTCGGAGATCGCCCTGCCGCAGGACGCGCTCTATGAAATCCACGCCCGTTGCTTTTCGCTGTTCGCCGCTGTCGCCCGCATGCGGCCGGGCGATGTCGGCAAGACGCGCGCGATCTCCAAGCGCGAGCTCGAATGCCTGAAGCTGACCGCCAACGGCAATACCAGCGAGGAGATAGCGCGGCTGCTGAAACTGTCGGTGCATACCGCCAACCAGTATCTCACCCAGTCGACCCAGAAGCTCAACGCCGTCAACCGCAACCAGGCGGTCGCCAAGGCGCTGCGGCTCGGCCTGATCGAATAGTTAGAACGCCAGCGGCTCGACCTTGCGGATACGCGCCTGTTCGACCACCGCCTCGAGCAGGGCGGTGTTGTGCTCGGGGTCCTCGCCGGGCTTTTCGAACGACACGTAGTTGACCGCGACCGAGGCGCCTTTTTCGCTCAGCGTCAGCTGGAAATAGACCGTGACGCCGGGCGGCCGAAGCTCGAGATCGAGCACGATGCGCGGGCTGCCGCTCCAGTCGACATGCGCCTCGCCACCATGGCCGAGCCTCAGCGTGCCCGGCTTGAAGAACAGCTCCGCCGCGGAATCGACCAGGTCCGACAGGCAGGCGAAATGCTCCAGCCGGATGAAGGCGATATAATCGGCGACATCGATCAGCCTGAGCTCCGCCACGACTTGCTCGATGGCGCTGGCGACGATGATCTCGCGGGAGTTGGCGTGCGGTTGGCGGTTCATGAAATCTGTCTGCGCTCAGCCTTTTTCGAGTAGACGATCCGCACCAGTTCGGCGACGGCCTGGTAGAATTGCGACGGGATCACACTATCGACCGAAACTTGCTTGTACATGGAGCGGGCGAGCGCCACGTCCTCGAAGATCGGGATGTTGTGCTCGCGCGCGATTTCGCGGATCTTGAGCGCCACCAGATCCTGCCCCTTGGCCAGCACCAGCGGTGCCGAATCCTCGTCGCGCACATATTTAAGCGCGATCGAGAAGTGCGTCGGGTTGGCGATGATCAACGTCGCGCGCGGCACCGCCGTCATCATCCGCTTGCGAGCGCGGTCGCGCGCCAGCGAGCGCAGCCGCGACTTAACGATCGGGTCACCCTCGGACTGCTTGAACTCGTCCTTGACCTCCTGCTTGCTCATGCGCAGGTCCTGCTTCCAGTGGAAGCGCGACCAGACGATGTCGATCGCCGCGATCAGGCCCATGACGAAGACGATCGCCACCAGTATGTCGACCGCGATGCCGCGGATGACGAGGCCGAAGGCGACGGGATTGGTGATCATGCCGGCGAGCAGCTTGCGGTGATCCTCGGACAGCGTGAAGGCGAGCACGACGATGGCGAAGCCCACCTTGCCGAGCGCCTTCAGGAACTCGACCCAGCCCTGCACCCCGAACAGCCTGTTCCAGCCCTTGACGATCGAGATGCGCGACAGCTGCGGCCTGATGCGTTCGCCGACGAACTGCGGCATGTTCTGGAACACCGAGGCACCGATGCCGGCGATGGTCAGGAGCACCAGCAGGCTGAGGATGGCACGGCCCACCTCCAGCATGACGATCTTGTAGAGCGCGATGACGTCGGTCTCGGTGTCCATCGGCCAGGCTTCCGGCTTCTCCAGGAACATCGACAGGAACATGCCGAGATCGACAATGGCATCCTTGGCGTAGAAGACGGTGAACACCAGTATGGCGACGAAGGAGGCCAGGAGCGCGGTCTCCCTCGAATGGGGCAGCTTGCCCTGTTCGATGGTGTCGCGGATCTTCTTTTCCGTCGCTTCTTCGGTTTTGGAATCCTTGTCGACCGCCTCTGCCATGATCCGGCCTTAGGCGGCGGCGTTCTGGGTCGCGGGAAGCTCGAACGCGCCTTCGCGCGCCAGCCGGATTGTCGTCGTCACGATCGTCTTGCGCGCCGCCATGATGTCGGCGAGGGGAACCCCTTCGGATCCTTGTCCGAGTTCGGCTTCGATCATGCGCCGCGAGCGCGCGCCGATCGCCGACAGCGCCGCTTCGGCAAGGATCGCCGAAGTGCCGCGCAGCGCCAGCGTGACCAGTTCGGTCGACAGCCCGTCGAATAGAAGCACGCGCGCTTTCTGGGTAAGCAGCGGCAAATCGTCGAAGGAGAACAGCCGAGCCCGGACGCCGTCGAGATCGGGCGTGCCGGCGGCCTCCAGGTCCTGCATGACCTCCTCGAGCAGCGGCTTGTCCAATTCGTTGAGAACGCTGGCGACGCGCGCCTGTCCGGCCGATGTATCCTTGGTCGCGGTTTCCGCCAGCACGCTGGTGCGCAGCCGATTTTCGACGATCCTGCTGGCGGCGTCGGGAACATTGGCCATCGTCACCATGCGCTTGATGATCTCGCCGCGCGTCGGCTTGCTCAACGTCAACAGCACGCTCGCCGCCGCCTGCGGCGCCAGCTTCGACAGCACCATGGCCGCAGTCTGCGGATGTTCACCGGCCAGGAAAGTACCAAGCCGCACCGGCTCGAGCTTCTCGAGCTCGGGCCAGATCGGCGGCGGACCTTCCGGCGCAACCTCGAATTTCTTGTCACCCATGATCGCGCTCATCTCTTCGGGTGACAGCGATTCATTGAGGATGGTGTCCATCCTGTCGGCGGAATCGAGCAGTCCCGCCCCTTCGGTGAACTCCGCCTCGAACTCGGCGACGATGCGCTCGAGATCGCCTTGCGGAATGGTCCTGAGCAGCCGGGCGCCCTCGATGAGCGCCTTCAATTCCTCCTGCTTGAAGAATTTCAAGAGGCGGCTGGCCGACGGCTTGCCCATCGCCACCAGTATGGCGGCCGCCTTCTGCGGACGCGTCAGGGAAAGGGACGTTGTCATGCCTTTCGCTCCCGCTGCCGCCGGCAAGACCCGCGACGCATCTTCACGCGCCCTTCGTGCCGGCGATGATTTCGGTCAGCCTGATGCCGAAGCGCGACGGGTCGCTTTCGAGCACGGTGATCTCGCCGCGCGCTATTCTGCGGCCGTTGACCACCACGTCGACCGGTTCGCCGATGCGGCGGTTGAGCGCCACCGTGGAGCCCTTCTGCAGCGCCATCAGGTCGGACACCGGCATCTCGGTGCTGCCGAGGATGATCTGGACGTCGACTGGGATGTTCATGATGACGCTCGAATTGGCCGCGGACGCGGCCTTGAACGCGATATCGGGGCGCTGTTCCTCTTCATGCAGAACCCCGCGCAATTCCTCGATGGCGCGGTCGAGCTGCTCGTCCGGCTGGTCGATTTCGGCTTCTGCCTTGGTCTTGGCCATGCATCGTCTCCAAAAGCTCAGGCGTGCCCGGCACCAGCCGGCATGAGCCCGTCGATAAAATCCTGTCCGGCATCATAGGGATGCTTGATCCGGACGGTGTAATTCTGTCCCAGCTTGCCGAACTCGCATACGAACAGCGTCTTGCCGCGCGCGCCGAGACGCGCTTGCGATTGCGCCGTTGCCTCGAATTCGATGATCTGGCCAATTTCGAAATCGGCAAGATCGCCGAGCGTCAGTCGGGCCAGCGGCATGGTCCCCTCGAGCGCTACCGTGGAGCGCATCACTTCTTCCGAAAAGCGCGCGCGCCAGCTGGCGCCCTGATCGTTCTCGCCGCCGGCAGCAGCGCTGTCTCGGCTGGCCAGCACGACACGCTGCGGCATCGTCACCGTGACGGTGCCGCTGTCGGCCGGCGTCGAGATGCCGAAGACGATGCGGATTGCAGCGCCGTCGCGCAACACGTGTCGTTTGGCTTCGCTGCCCGACATCGCCCGCGGCACTGGCAGGCGCAGGTCGAGCGACCGTCGTCCCGATCCGTTCAGTGCCTGCGCGACCTGCTGGAACATCATGGTCGAAACATCGACCTCGATCTGCGACAGATCACGCTCTATCGGCGATGCCGGCATCTCCGGGTCGCCGCCGAACAGCGTGCAAAGCGTGACCGCGATCGCCGGCGCATCGATCACCAGGGTCATGGCATCGGAGGACGTGGCTGACGCAACGATGGTCATGGCAAACGTTTCGCCGGCACGGGAGCGGGCCTCCGCGACGCGGCTGACCTCGACGCCCCTGAGATCGACGGTGACAGGAACTCCAAGCTCACTGGTCAGGCTCTTCTGCAGCAGCGGCGCAGCGCGCTCTGCCATGCCCCGGCCGGTGCCGATGACCTGGGCGGCCTCGCCGCTGTCGCCGACCAGGCGCTCGATGATCAGCGAGCGCGCTTGTGAGGGACTGCCGGGACTGGTCATGACAATGTCGGCACCGATCTGTCGCGCATCGCTCAGGCGGCCCTTTTCTCGGCGGAGCCGGTGTTCATCGTGCTCTGCTCGACGGCGTCGATGGTCGGCCGCTCATAGGACGATATGGTCTTGCGGCCGAACTCGATCGCCACCTGCGGCAGGGCGCCGTTCATGTAGGCGAGCAACGTCTGCTTGACGATGATGTAGAGGCGGTTCTTCTTCTCGCGTACCGTCTTGATCTTGGTGGCGACGGGCCCGACCACCGCGTAAGACAGGAAGATGCCAAGGAAGGTGCCGACGAGGGCGGCACCGATCAGGCCGCCGAGGATTTCCGGCGACTGGTCGAGCGCGCCCATCGCCTTGACCACGCCGAGCACGGCGGCGACGATGCCGAGCGCCGGCAGGCCGTCGCCGACCGCCACCAGCGCGTGGTAGGCTTTCATCTTGTCGGACTTGATGGTCTGGATTTCCTCATCCATCAGCGCCTCGATCTCGTGCGAACGGGCGTTGCCGATGATGATGATACGGCAATAGTCGCAGATGAAATGCGTCAGGTCGTGGTTCTTCAGCACGGTGGGGAATGCCTGGAAGATCGCCGATTCCTCGGGATTGTCGATATGCGCCTCGACCTCGCTGCGCGACTTCGAACGCAGTTCACGCATCAGGCTGTGCAGCACGCCGAGCGTTTCCAGATAATCCTGCTCCTTCGGCACGGCCTGCTTGAAGGCTTCGAGGATGCCCCTGCCGGTGTCCTTGACCGTTTTCATCGGATTGGCGACGAGGAAGGTGCCGAGTGCGGCGCCGCAGATGACCACCGCTTCCCAGGGCTGCATCAGCACATGCAGATGCCCGCCCATGGCCATGAAGCCGCCAAGGACGCAGCCGAGCGTCACCACCAGTCCAATCAGAATGCCCACGAGAGGTCCTTCCGCATTTCAAGTCAGGTGCAAGGGATAGTCCCCGTGCCTTGTGTGAGGCTTGAATCGGAGCGGTATCGAGCCGATCGGCGCGATTCAGTTTCGCGCAAGGAAGTGAGTCTATTGTGCTGGCATAGCTTCGGCCGGAGGCGCGTCCTTGCTCAGTACCTACACCAGCTACCAGTTGATCACCAGGGACATCGACAAGTCGATCGACCGCATCGAAAAGCAGCCGACGGTCGATCGCGACACCAAATATTATCTGGACAACATCACCAAGGTGAAATCGATCGACGATTTCGTCAACAATGACCGTTTGTTCAAATATGCCATGAAGGCCTACGGCCTGGAGGACATGGCTTACGCCAAGGCGTTCATGGTCAAGGCGCTCAAGGAAGGCGTTTCCGACCCCGACAGTTTCGCCAACAAGCTGACCGACAAGCGCTACGCCGAATTTGTCAGCGCCTTCAACTTCGCAGCCAACGGCGCCAATACCACCGTTTACAACAAGTCGCAGCAGCTGGTGACCGGCAACTATGCGCTGCAAGTCCAGATCGGCGCCTCGCAGGCGGGCTTCTCTTACTATCAGAGCGAAACCGCCTATTATGTCACCAACATCTCCAAGGTTAAGTCGATCGACGACCTGATGGGCGACAGCCGCCTGCTGACATACGCGATGGCCGCATTCGGGCTCGACGCCGAAACCGAACCGGCCGCAACGGTCAGGGCGATGCTCGAAGGTGGCGTCAGCGATCCCAACAGTCCCGCCAACAAGCTGACCGACAAGAGTTACGCCAACTTCGTCTCGACGTTCGACTTCGCCCAGTATGGCGATCAGACGACCACGCGCGACAACGTCCAGCAGGCGGTGCCTAAGGGCTACATGGCCGGAGCCGGGCTGACGTTGGTCAAGCCGAGCGCGCAGTACGTCAAGGGCGAGGCCGACTACTACGCGGCAAACGTTTCCAAGGTGAAGTCGATTGACGACCTCATGGCGGACAAGCGCCTGCTTACATTCGCCATGGCGTCCTATGGACTGGATGCGTCAACCGAAACCCCGCGGCAGATCCGCGCCATGCTCGAGGGCGGCGTGAGCGATCCCAACAGCCCTGCAAACAAGCTGACCGATAAACGATACGCCAACTTTGTCACGGCCTTCGATTTTGCCCAATACGGCGATCAGACAACCTCGCGCGACGCAGTGCTGAAAGATACGCCGAAAATCTACACGACAGAGTCGGCGCTTGGCCTGATCAAGCCGAATGCGGACTACATCAAGTCGGAGACCGCATATTACCTGGCCAACATCACGAACGTGAAATCCATCGACGATCTGATGGCCAACAGCCGCTTGTACAATTATGCCCTGTCGGCCTACGCGCTCGATCCGGCGACAGAGAGCAAGGATCTCATCCGCAGCGTCCTGGCCGGTGGCGTCCGCGACCCCGACAGCGTCGCCAACAAGATGACCAACAAAGCCTATGCCGGGCTCGCCTCCGCCTTCAACTTCGAACAATACGGCGAAGCGGCCACCACGACCAATCCGGCACAGCAGCCGACCGTCGACAAATACATGCGCCAGACGCTGGAGGAGGATGCCGGCCAAACAAACGAGGGCGTACGGCTGGCGCTCTATTTCCAGCGCAAGGCGCCTGATATCACCAGCTGGTATAATGTGCTCGCCGACACCGCTCTTGCCAGTGTGGTGCGCACAGTGCTCGGCTTGCCCGATTCCTTCGCCACCGCCGACGTCGACAAGCAGGCGCAGCTGTTCGAGCAGAAGCTCGACATTTCCGATTTCTCCGACCCCGAAAAGCTCGGCAAGTTCCTGACCCGCTTCACCTCCATGTACGAGATCAACCACCCGACCTCGTCAGCCGTGTCGTCGATCAGCGTGCTCTTCGCCAAGCCGGTCACGGCGGGGATCTCCACCGACCTGATGATGGCCATGCAGAAGTTGAAGTTCTGACCATGCGGGACAGTCTCTACGTCGCCCTTTCCTCGCAGATCGCGCTCGAGCGTCGGCTCGACACGATCGCCGACAATGTCGCCAACGCCTCGACCGTCGGCTTTCGCGCCACCGGCGTGAAGTTCGAGGACGTGGTGTCCGGTACCGGGCCGAAATCCGTGTCCTTCGCCTCCTCGGGCAAGACCTACCTTTCCGGCGCCCATGGCTCTCTGACCGAGACCGGCAATCCGTTCGATTTCGCCATACAGGGCGACGCCTGGTTCGCCATCGAGACGCCGGTCGGCACCGTCATGACCCGCGATGGCCGCTTCTCGATGAACGAGAATGGCGAGCTGATGTCGGTCGAGGGCCATCCCGTGCTCGACGCCGGCGGCGCACCGATCCAGCTCGACCCCCGCAACGGCCCGCCCAAGGCCGGAGCCGACGGATCGTTGCGCCAGAACGATCAGCTGGTAGGCTCCATCGGCCTGTACAATTTCGATCCGGGTGAGAATTTCGTGCGCTACGGCAATTCCGGTATCGTGCCGGCGCGCACGCCCGAGCCGGTGACCGATCGCGCCGATATCGGCGTCGCCCAGGGCTTCGTCGAGGAATCCAACGTCAATCCGGTGCTGGAGATGACGCGGCTGATCATGGTCCAGCGCGCTTTCGAGAACACCGCCGCCTTGATGCGGCAGACTGATTCCTCCACCGACGAGGCGATCAAGACGCTCGGCTCGAAGTAACATGTCGCTCGACCAGCCAACCCTGCGCGCACCCGAAAGACTGCCCCAGCCAACGCCGGAAGACCGGCTTGCCGCGCTGGAGCGGATATGGCGGCGCTTCAGCGATGCCGAGGGACTGCTCAAACGCGGCGGCCTCGTCACCGAAGTCACATCGACGCATTACAAGGTGCGCGGCCTTTCGGATTTCGCCAGGCTGGGCGATTTTGTCGAACAGCGCGGCCATGCCGGCACGCGCCGCGGCGAGATCGTCAAGATCAGCCGCGACGAGATTGTCGTGGCCCCCTTCGAACGCAGTGCCGATGCCGGCATAGGCGACGCCGTTTTCCGTCGCGGTCCGCTCGCCGTGGCGCCGCATGCCTCGTGGCGCGGCCGCACGATCGACGCGCTCACCCGGGCGATCGACGGTGGCCCGCCATTGATCAGGGGCGACGGCATGTCCGGGGCCGCCACGCCCGGCGCCATGGCGCGCCAGCGCGTCGGCACCGCCTTCATGACCGGGGTCAAGATCATCGACATTTTCACGCCGCTCTGTTTCGGCCAGCGCATGGGCGTCTTTGCCGGTTCCGGTGTCGGCAAGTCGACGCTGCTGGCCATGCTCGCCGGCGCAGACGCCTTCGACACCGTGGTCGTGGCGCTGATCGGCGAACGCGGCCGCGAGGTCCGCGAATTCCTCGAGGACACGATCGGCGACAGCATGGCCAAGACCGTAGCCGTCGTCGCCACCAGCGACGAAAGCGCCATGATGCGCCGGCGGGCGCCGGACACCGCGATGCGTGTCGCCGAACATTTTCGCGACCAGGGCCACCGCGTGCTTCTGGTGCTGGATTCGATCACCCGCTTTGCCCACGCCCTGCGCGAAGTGGCGACGGGAACGGGTGAGCCGCCGGTCGCGCGCGGCTATCCCGCTTCGGTTTTCACCGAGCTGCCGAAGCTGCTCGAACGCGCCGGGCCGGGAGTGGAAGGGAAAGGATCGATCACCGCGATCATTTCCGTGCTGGTCGACGGCGACGACCACAACGATCCAGTGGCCGATTCCGTGCGCGGCATCCTTGACGGCCATGTCGTGCTCGACCGCGCGATCGCCGAACAGGGCCGCTATCCGCCGGTCAATCCGCTGTCGTCGATATCACGCCTGGCCGGCAAGGCCTGGAGCGTCGAGCAGCGCGCGCTGGTGACGCGGCTGAAGTCGATGATCTCCCGCTTCGAGGACACGCGCGACATCCGCCTGCTCGGCGCCTACCAGGGCGGCGCCGACGTGGAACTCGATATGGCGGTGCGCCAGGTACCCCTGATCTACGAAGCGCTGATGCAATCGCCGAAGGACCGCCCGTCCGCTGATCCGTTCTCCGATCTCGCCCGCCATCTCAAGGGAAAGCAGAATGCCGAACAAGGGGACTGAGCTCCAGCATACCGAGCGTATCCTGCGCGAAATGATCGCTGAGGCGAAAGCCGAAGAAGAGATCGAAGCCAGCCGCAACTCGGCCATGGACGGGCTCTTCGCCGCGCCGCAATGGCCGCAGCCGCCCAAGACCGCGTTTCCCAGGCTGGGCAAGAAGGTCGGCCGGCGCAGCGATTTCGTCATCGCCGCGCTCGGCATCACGCTCGGCCTGATCTGCGCGCTGTTCCCCTGGTATATCTTCTTCAATCAGGAACAGTTCGGCGTCCAGGCAATCAAGTTCGGCGGCACCGGCACCAATTCTGGACGCGAGGGCGGCGGCGTGGTTGCCGAGCGCAGCGCGCCGCTGACGGCCAAGGACGTTCCGAATGCCAATATCGACCTGCTTGCCACCGGAACCGTGCAGGACGATCCCAGCGCCGCCCCGACACCAGATGACCAGCCCTTTCCGGCCGACGTCACCAAATTCCGCATGGTCCACGTCGCCAATGGCCGCGCCATGATCGAGGACGACACCGGGCTGTGGATGGTCCAGCGCGGCTCGATACTGCCGGATTCCAACAAGGTGTCGTCGATCGAGCAACGCAACGGCAAATGGGTGATGGTCACCAGCGCCAACCAGGTGATCGAGCTTTCCAGATAAGTTCGCCGCGCTTGCCGGTTGCGTCCGCCCGCAAGGTCCGCGCAAGACTGGCGGCCTAGTCTTTGGGCACACGCCCGGAGATTCCCATGGACCCCGTTTCTCTTTTCGATCTCGCCGCCAAGCAGGCGCAATGGCTGGCCGTGCGTCAGTCGGCGGTCGCCGGCAACATCGCCAACGCCAACACGCCGGGCTATACGGCAAACGATGTCGAGCCGTTCGAAAAGGTGCTCGACCGCGCGGCGGTGTCGTTGCAGACGACACAGGCCGGACACCTCGGCAGCGCCGCGACCAATGCCGGTTTCGCGATCAAGCCACAGGAAGACGACGGCGTCGTCATGCCGTCAAAAAACACCGTCGTGCTCGAGGACCAGCTTCTCAAGGCCGGTGAGGTGCGCCGCTCCTTCGAGCTCAACACGGCAATCGTCAAGGCATTCCATTCGATGATGATGATGGCGGTGAAGAGCTGACCATGGACGCGCTCACAGCAGCCCTCAAAGTAGCAGCCTCCGGCCTCGGCGCCCAGTCGGAGCGGCTGCGCGTAGTTTCCGAAAACCTCGCCAATGCCCAGTCGACCGGCACCACCCCCGGCTCCGACCCCTATCGCCGCAAGACCATCAGCTTCGTCTCGGAGCTCGACCGGACCACTGGCAGCTCAACGGTCGAAGTGAACTCGATCGACCGCGATCCCAGCGATTTTCCCGTGGAATTCCAGCCCGGCAACGAGGCCGCCGACGACAAGGGCTACGTCAAGATGCCCAACGTCAACGTGCTGATCGAAATGGCCGACATGACCGAGGCCAACCGCTCCTACGAGGCTAACCTGCAAGTCGTGAAGCAGGCGCGCGATCTCATTTCAATGACCATCGACCTGATGAGGAACCAATGATCGTGAACGGCATCGGCGCGCTAAACCTGAAGCCTGGACTTGGCGACACGGCGACTGAGCTGCTTCAGGGCGGCGTTGCGCCCGCGACCGCAGGCAACCTCGGCACCTCCTTCGCCGAGGCGCTGAGCCAGGCGGCCACAAAGACCGTCAACACGTTGCAGAACGCCGAGCAGGTCTCGGTCCAGGCGCTTAAGGGCGACGCCGACACCCGTCAGGTCGTCGATGCCGTGATGAGCGCCCAGCAGGCGCTGCAGACCGCCGTCGCCATCCGCGACAAGGTGGTCTCGGCCTATCTCGAAGTCAGCCGCATGGGCATCTGAGGAGTTCGGCCATGAAAGCACTCGCCATCGCCGCCACCGGCATGAACGCCCAGCAGACCAATCTGGAAGTCATCGCCAACAATATCGCCAACATCAACACCACCGGCTACAAGCGGGCGCGGGCCGAATTCTCCGACCTGCTCTACCAGGTCGACCGCACGCAAGGCGTGCCCAACCGCTCCAACGCTTCGCTGGTGCCGGAGGGCGTCTCGATCGGCCTCGGCGTCAAGACCACCGCCGTGCGCAACGTCCACACCCAGGGCGAACTGACCAGCACCGGCAACAGTTTCGACATGGCGCTCACCGGCAGGGGCTGGTTCCAGATCGAAGGCGCCGACGGCGGCACGCTCTACACCCGCGCCGGCGCCTTCAACACCAACGCCACAGGCCAGCTGGTGACGGTGGACGGCGCCAGCGTCATTCCAGCGATCAACGTCCCGGTCGACGCCGTCGAGGTCATCGTCAACAAGACGGGCCAGGTCTTCGCCCGCATCGATGGCCAGACCGACCTGCAGAATCTCGGCCAGCTCCAGATCGTCAACTTCGCCAACGAAGCGGGACTGGCGCCGCTCGGCGACAATCTGTTCCAGGAAACGACCGCCTCTGGCCCGGCCAATGCCGGCGTGCCCGGCGATCCCGGCTTCGCCACCATCCAGCAAGGCTATCTCGAGGCCTCCAACGTCGACCCGGTCAAGGAAATTACCGAACTGATCTCGGCGCAGCGCGCTTATGAGATGAATTCCAAGGTCATCCAGGCCGCCGACGACATGGCCTCGGTCGTCTCCAAGAACATCAGGTAACGACAATGGCCGGTCCGGTCTCCTGCTCCGCGTTCCGCCGCACCGCGCTCGTCCTTGCGCTGGTGACCGGCGGCATGCCGGCTTTCGCGCAGGACGCGGCCAACCGGTCGGCAACGCAGATCGCCAGCAGCCAGCCTGCCGGCGAGGTCGTGCTGATCCCAAACCGGGTCATTTATCCCGGCGAGACCATCGAGCTCGCGGCCCTCAAGCAGGTGACCCTCATCCCCGGCAAGCACAAGCCCGACGCGGTGGCCACCCTTGCCGAGGAACTCCAGGGCAAGATCGCCAAGCGCACGCTGCTGCCCGGCCGCTACATCCCCGCCGCCGCCATTCGCGACGCCTGGCTGGTCGAGCAGGGCGCAGCCGTGCAGGTCTTCTTCATCGCCGGCGGATTGACGATATCGGCCACCGCCGTGACCTTGCAGCCAGGCTCGGCCGGCGATCTCATCAAGGTTCGCAACAGCGACAGCGGGAAAATTCTCTCCGGCACGGTGATGGCTGACGGAACCATCCAGGTCAGCGCTTCATGATGCGTCCGCTTGCTCTTCTGCTTGCGGCCGCGCTCGGCCTGCAGCCTGCCTTGGCCGACGGCCTCACGCCCAAGGCCAAGCGCGAACTCGCCGCCAGGAATGGCGGCGTCTATGACGATCCTGAATATGATCCGGCCACCACCACGCGCATGTTCCGCGTCTCGCCCGGGCCAAGCTCGCTGCCGCCGGGCCAGGTCGCCTCGCGCATCAAGGACATCGCGCAGCTGCAAAGTTCGCGCGACAACCAGCTCGTCGGCTACGGCCTGGTCATCGGCCTCGCCGGATCGGGCGACAGCCTGCGCAACTCGCCGTTCACCGAACAGTCGATTCGCGCCATGCTGGAGAATCTCGGCATCGCCACCGAAGGCGGCAGAGCGCGCGCCAAGAACGTGGCCGCCGTCATCGTCACCGCCAACATGCCGCCCTACGTGCAGTCGGGCGCGCGCATCGACATCGACGTTTCCTCGATGGGCGACGCTACCTCGCTCGCCGGCGGCACGCTGATCATGACGCCGCTGAAGGCGGCGGACGGCGAAATCTATGCCGTCGGCCAGGGCGCGGTCATCGTTTCGGGCTTCACCGCCCAGGGCCAGGCCGAGCAGTTGACGCAAGGCGTCCCGACCGCGGGCCGCGTGCCGAACGGCGCCATCATCGAGCGTGCCGTGAAGGCCGAGTTCGATGACCAGCCGATACTGACGCTGCAGCTGCGCAATCCCGATTTCTCGACCGCCATTCGCATCGCCGACGCGATCAATGACTACACCAGCCAGCGCTTCGGCATGCGCGTGGCGGCCGAGCGCGATTCCCGCACCGTGCAAATCAGACGGCCGAAAAGCGTATCGGCGGCCCGCTTCTACGCCGAGATCGAGAACCTCGTGGTCGAATCCGATACGCCGGCCCGCGTCGTCATCGATGAGCGCACCGGCACCATAGTCATCGGCAACGACGTCAAGATCTCACGCGTGGCCATCAGCCACGGCACGCTGACGGTGCGCATCACCGAAGCGCCGCGCGTCGTGCAGCCCGAACCATTCTCCAAGGGCGAAACCGCCGTCGAGCCGTTCACCGCCATCGACGCCAGCCGGCCCGACGCGCGCGTCGCCGTGCTCGACGGCCCGGACCTGCAAACCCTTGTTTCCGGCCTCAACCGCCTCGGCGTGAAGCCCGACGGCATCATTGCCATCCTGCAAGGCATCAAGTCGGCCGGCGCCCTGCAAGCCGATCTGGTTCTCCAATAGGCGATGCCGATGATCTTCTTCCCCTCATTCCATCAAGGATGCCGCCCCGCCGCGATCCTGTTCGCGGCCTGCGCTCTGGCGGCCTTTTCCAGCGGCGTGCATGCCGAGGAAGCCGTCCGCCAGGTCCTGCCGGGGGCGCCGCCCGCACCCGCGCCGCAGCTGTTGGCCCGGGAGAAGGCTCCCGACCAAAGCGAGATCGAGCGCTTCTGCTCCAACATAGCCGACGCCGCCCGCGACCGCCGCTACGTGTTGCAGGCGGAGGAGTTGAAACAGCTCCAGGCCGGCATCGACCAACGCATGAAGGCACTGGACGAAAAGCGGGCCGAATACGAGACCTGGCTGAAGCGGCGCGAGGTGTTCCTGGCCCGGGCCGAGGACAGCGTCGTCAAGATCTATGCCGGCATGAAGCCCGACGCGGCGGCCGAGCGCCTGGCCATCGTCAATGCCGATCTCGCCGCGGCCATCCTGATGAAGCTGGATTCGCGCAAGGCCGGCGTCATCCTCAACGAAATGGACCAGAAGGCGGCGGCGACGCTCACCGGCATCATGGCCAGCGCAGCCCGAAGGGTAGATCCGTCATGATCCGCAGAACGCTCATCCTGTGCGCGGTCGCAGCTTTGTCCGGCTGCGGCACCAATCTCAAGGAGATCGGCAGGGAGCCTTCACTGTCGCCGGTCGGTTCCGGCATCGGCAGTGAAGGAGCTTCGCCCTACAGCTATCCTGAGCCGCCTGCCGCGCCGGTCAAGAAATTCTCGCTGTGGGACGATCGCCAGAGCCGGCTGTTCACCGACCCCAGGGCGTTGCGCGAAGGCGACATTCTCACCGTCAGGATCAAGCTCAACGACAAGGCCAACTTCAAGAACCAGAACGACAGGAGCCGCACCGCCTCGCGCAAGCTGGGTTACGACGTCACGCTCGGATGGGAAGACAAGAGCACGAGCGGCAAGGGCGACGCCGGCCTGAGCTCCAGCACCGAAACCAATGCGGACGGCGAGATCAAGCGCTCGGAGAACCTGGAGCTCAACGTCGCTGCCGTCGTCACCGAAGTCCTGCCCAATGGCAATTTGATGATCAGGGGCTCGCAGGAAGTGCGTGTCAATTATGAGCTCAGGGTGCTTACCATCGCCGGCATGGTGCGCCCGTCGGATATCGGCGCGGAGAACACCATCTCCTATGAACGCATCGCCGAGGCGCGCATCTCCTATGGCGGCCGCGGCCGCGTCAGCGAGGTCCAGCAGCCGGCCTACGGCCAGCAGATCCTCGACCAGGTTCTTCCGTTCTAAGGCATTGGAGACCGCAGCACCGTGGCCAGCGTCGAACAGGTTCCGTCTCGCAAGGGTCCTTCCCTTGCCGTCCAGGGCGCCATGCTGCTCCTGGTGACGGCTGCCGCCATCGGCATGGGCTGGCTGTCCGGCGGCTATCTCAAGGGTGTGGGGGCACCGGCATCGGTACCCGTCGCGCCGGAAAACGAGGGCAAGGTGCCCAAGCCCGCCGACGCGCAAGAGCCCGGCACGGGACCGTCACTCGTCGCGCTGGCGCCGATCACCACCAACATCGCCTCGCCCGCCGAGACCTGGATCAGGATGGAAGTGTCGGTGGTCTACGACGCGCCGCAGCCGCCGGCAATGTCGGATGAGATCCATCAGGATCTTCTGGCCTTCGTGCGCACCCTGAAGATGCACCAGATAGAAGGCGCCAGCGGCTATCAGCACCTGAAGGCCGATATCGAGGAGCGCGCCTCGATCCGCAGCCAGGGGCATGCCAAGCAGGTACTCATCAGGACGTTGCTGCTCGAATGAAGAAATTTCTTCTTGCCGCGGCGCTGCTCGGCGCCGCCACATCGATCGCGACGGCCCAGCAACTGGACCTCGGCGGCATCGGCAAGGCCGACGGCACCACCGTCGGCTACATCATCCAGATGTTCGGCCTGCTCACCGTGCTTTCGGTGGCGCCGGGCCTGCTGATCATGGTGACGAGCTTCACCCGTTTCGTCATCGCCTTCTCGATCCTGCGCGCCGGCATCGGCCTGCAGTCGACGCCGGCGAACCTTATCCTCATTTCGCTGTCACTGTTCATGACCTTCTATGTCATGGCGCCGACCTTCGACCAGGCCTGGAATACCGGCGTCAAGCCGCTGATGGACAACCAGATCAGCCAAACCGAGGCCTTCGAGAAGATTTCCGATCCCTTCCGCACCTTCATGCTGCACAATGTGCGCGACAAGGACTTCGACCTGTTCGCCGACCTCGCGCGCGAACGCGGCCAGACCGTTGCGAAGGAAACCGTCGACCTGCGCATCCTGGTGCCCGCCTTCATGATCTCCGAGATCAGGCGCGGCTTCGAGATCGGCTTCCTGATCGTGCTGCCGTTCCTGGTCATCGACCTGATCGTCGCCACCATCACAATGGCGATGGGCATGATGATGCTGCCGCCGACGGTGGTGTCGCTGCCCTTCAAGATCCTGTTCTTCGTCCTGATCGACGGCTGGAACCTGCTCGTCGGCAGCCTGGTGCGCTCCTTCAACTGATCGCGCCCGGCGCCGAACTGCGCCCTCCCGTTTTTTTCGACAATATTTTTCGATTAACCGTCCGGTTTAGTCCTTTGGTAGGGACTTGCCGCCATATTCCCCGCAGATGGCGGGTGATCGGGTCTCAGACAGATCATTGGCATGATGCCGCTCCGTCATACCGGCCAATCCGGTATGTCAAAAAACACCTGTAAAAATAAGGTACGAGTAGACATGGCCAGTATCATGACCAATGCCTCGGCGCTGACCGCGCTGCAGAGCTTGAACGCCACCAACAAGAACCTCGAAACCACCCAGGCCCGCATCTCGACGGGCTATCGCGTTTCCCAGGCTTCGGACAACGCCGCTTACTGGTCGATCGCCACCACGATGCGTTCCGACAACCAGCAGATGTCGACCGTTTCGGACGCGCTCGGCCTCGGCGCCTCGAAGGTCGATACCGCTTACACCGGCATGAACAGCGCGATCGACACCATCAACCAGATCAAGACCAAGCTGACCGCCTCTTACGGCCAGACGGATGCCGACAAGGAAAAGACCCAGACCGAAATCGCCGCCCTTCAGAAGCAGCTGAAGGCCTATGCCGATGGCGCCAGCTTCTCCGGCACCAACATGCTGTCCGTGGACAGCGGCACGGGCACGTCCGTGGCGGACATCAAGATCGTTTCGGCCTTCAACCGTGACGCTTCCGGCGCGGTATCGATCTCGACGATCGACGTCAACGTGGAAAGCACCAAGCTGTACGAGGCGGGTACCACGGCCGGCACCGCGAAGGGCATCCTCGACGCCGCGCGTCTGGGCACCGACGGCAGCGTCACCGCCACGGCGGCTACTCCGGCTGCTGGTGCTACCGTTGCGGCCGGCGACACCTATTCGGTCGCCAGCCTGAAGATCTTCGACTCCGCAACGGGCAAGGGCTTCAGCGACGACCAGATCTCGGGGATGATGAACGTCGTCGACGCCGCGCTCAAGGACATGACGAACGCCGCCACCACGCTCGGCGCCGCCAAGAGCAGCATCGACCTGCAGAAGACGTTCACGCAGAGCCTGATGGACTCCATCGACCGCGGCGTTGGCCAGCTCGTCGATGCCGACATGAACAAGGAATCGACCCGCCTCCAGGCCCTGCAGGTTCAGCAGCAGCTCGGCATCCAGGCGCTGTCGATCGCCAACGGTTCGTCGCAGTCGATCCTGTCGCTCTTCCGCGGCTGATCGCCTTCACCATCCACGAACAGCACCAAGATATCGGGCCGCGCCAAAAGCGCGGCCCGATTGCGTTTGCTCCAGCCCCGCGCAATCCTCGTTCCTTAACTGTCGAAAGCTGACTTTTAACAGGGCGTTAACCATATCGCGCTAGCTATGGTTAACCAATAGCTTACGACAGGTTGTCGAATCGGCCCGACCGGCACGATCGCAGCCGATGGGCAGGCCGACCAGGCCTGTGGGCATGCCGGCTTAGAGAAGGAGCGAGTTTCTTGGCGAGCATCATGACGAACGCTGCGGCGTTGACTGCACTTCAAAGCCTCAACGCCACCAACAAGTCGCTCGAGCAGACACAGGCCCGCGTCTCGACGGGCTATCGCGTCTCCGAGGCCTCCGACAACGCCGCCTACTGGTCGATCGCCACCACCATGCGCTCCGACAACCAGGCGCTCTCGACCGTGCAGGATGCGCTCGGCCTCGGCGCCTCGAAGGTCGACACCGCCTATACCGGCATGAACAATGTGCTGGACACGATCGGCAAGATCAAAACCAAGCTGCTTTCGACCGTCGGCCAGACGGATGCCGCCAAGGCAAAGACGCAGACCGAAATCACGGCGCTTCAGGCGCAGATGAAATCCTTTGCCGACGCCGCCACCTTCTCCGGTTCGAATTTCCTGTCGGTGATCTCCAAGCAGGTGTCGGCCGCCAATGACGGCGTCCAGCCCGACTCCAAGATCGTGTCCTCGTTCAACCGCACCTCGTCCGGCGCCGTCCAACTCGGGACGATTGACATCGATGTCGAGAGCACCAAGCTTTTCGATTCCGGTCTCGCCGGCGAGGTCAAGAACCAGGGCATTCTCGACCGCAAGACATCGGTCTATTCGACCGCGGCCGCGCAGACCCTGTATGACACCGCCTATGCGGCATCGATCGCGGGTGGATCAACGGATATCGCAGCCAACACCGCCGGCCAGACCGCGGCGGGGGCGGTTGCCAAGGTCGACAATATTTCCGCCTACAATCTCGACATCACTGCGGCGGGCGTGACCGACGACATCATCACCCAGATGATCACCAAGATCGACAACGTCATGAGCCAGCTGACCGATTCCGCCACCATCCTCGGTTCGGCCAAGAGCAGCATCGACCTGCAGAAGACCTTCACGCAGAGCCTGATGGACTCCATCGACCGCGGTGTCGGCCAGCTCGTCGACGCCGACATGAACAAGGAATCGACCCGCCTTCAGGCGCTCCAGGTGCAGCAGCAGCTCGGCATCCAGTCGCTGTCGATCGCCAACAGTTCCTCGCAGTCGATCCTGTCGCTGTTCAAGAGCTGACCGCCCACTCGACGTCTTCACCTCAAGGTTGACGGGCCGCGCGCCGAGCGCGGCCCGATTTCATTTTCGCACAAGCTTCGAGGGCTAGTGTTCCAGCGGACAGTCATGCTGGGAGTAGTCGACCGTGCCGGAACAGATCCAGAGCATCATCGCGAATCTCCGCGGGTTTGGCGTGAAGCGCCTGGCCATGCTGGCGGGCATCGCCGCATTGGTGATGAGCGTCATCGGTGTCGCTTCCGTCTATCTCAACCGTCCGGCCTACGACACGCTCTATGTCGGGCTCGACCGCGCCGACGTGAACCAGATCGGCCTCGTGCTGGGCGAGGCCGGCATCGGCTTCGACGTCGGCTCCGACGGAACCTCGGTCCTGGTCCCGGCCGGCACCACCGCGCAGGCGCGCATGCTCTTGGCCGAAAAGGGCCTGCCGACCAGCGCCAATGCCGGCTATGAACTGTTCGACAATGTCGGCTCGCTCGGCCTGACCTCCTTCATGCAGCAGATCACGCGAGTGCGCGCGCTGGAGGGCGAGATATCGCGCACCATCCAGTCGATCGCGGGCGTCAAGGCTGCGCGCGTCCATATCGTCATGTCCGAGCGTGCCAATTTCCGCCGCGATGAGCAGCAGCCCTCCGCGTCGGTCGTCATCCGCTACGCCGGCATCGACGCCGAGAAAAGCGCCATGTCGATCCGCCATCTCGTCGCCGCCGCCGTTCCCGGCCTGTCGGCCGACAAGGTGACGGTGCTCGATTCCAACGGCAATCTGCTGGCGGCGGGAGATGATCCCTCCAACACAAGTGCCGCCCGCACGCTTGGCGTCGAGCAGACCGTCGAGGCGCAGATCGGCGACAACATCCGGCGCGCCCTCAGCCCATATCTCGGCCCGGACAATTTCCGCGCCAGCGTCAAGGCCGACGTCAACACCGATACCCGCCAGACCGAGGAGACGATCTTCGATCCGGAGTCGCGCGTCGAGCGTTCGGTGCAGTCGGTGCGCGCCAACGAGAACAACAACCAGAAGCAGGCCTCGACGCCGGCCAGCGTCGAGCAGAACCTGCCCGAGACGCAGACGACCGCCACCGAGGGTCCGCAATCCTCCTCGCAGAACGACCGCAGGGAAGAGATCACCAACTACGAGATCAACTCCAAGAAGATCGCCACCGTCTCCAACGGCTACAGCGTCACCAAGATGTCCATCGCCGTGGTCGTCAACCAGGATCGGCTGAAGGCGATCCTGGGCAAGGACGCCACGCCCGAACAGATCGCCAAGCGCGTCGCCGACATCCAGAAGATGGTGACCTCTGCCACCGGCTTCGACGACAAGCGCGGCGATGTCATCGACGTCTCGGCGGTCGAGTTCATCGACGGGCTCGACGGCGAGGCGGTCCCGCAGGCCGGAATGCTCGATTCCGTCGGCCAGCATGCCGGCACGCTGATCAATGCCGGCGCCTTCATCGTCGTGGTGTTCCTGGTGGCCTTCTTCGGCCTGCGCCCGATGGCGGCGGCCCTGACAGCAAAGGCGACGCCGTCCATAGCCGGTCCCAATTTCGACGAGGTCCAGCGCTCGCTGCCGACGCCGGAGGGCACGGCTTCCGCCGAAGCCGGCTCGGCCGTCGGCGCCTTGCCGGGCGTGCGGGCCGGCTCCACGCCGCTCGACGACCTGCGCCAGAAGATCAGGCCCGCGCCGCAGGAGCGGCTTGCCCGCATGGTCGACCTCAACGAGGAGCGCACAGCGCAGATCCTGCGCAAATGGGCGGCCCAGGAAGTTGCGGTGTAGTCCATGCCTTCCCTAGCCCTTTTCGATCTCCTGCCGGATTTCGGCCCGCGCCCGCAACGTGTCAGCCAGCCGAGGGCCGCCGCAGAGCACGAGCCGGAAGCAGCCGTGCCTCAAGCCGATATCGGCACGCTGATCGCCGAAGCGGTCGCCCAGGCGGAGGCAGCGCTTGGCGAGCGGCTTGCGGCTGCCCACGAAGCAGCGATGGACGCTGAACGCCGGGCGAATGCCGAGGAAGCGAAGGCCTTTCTCGAGAGCTTCGGCGGCGATGTCGGCGAGGCGGTCTCGCTGCGCATTGATGCCATGGAGGCGCGCGTGACGGACCTCGTCGCCGCCACGGTCGCCCGCATCATCGGCGGCATCGTCAGTGATGACCTGCAAAAGCGCTCGCTTGAAGCGCTTGCCGGTGCGGTCCGCGAAGCGGTCGGCGATGGCGAAGCGGTGCGCATAGTCGTTCGCGGCCCGCTTTCCCTTTTCGAAGCGCTGAAGGCGTCGCTCGGAGCGCGCGCCGCCAATCTCGACTTCATCGAAGCTCCCGGCTTCGATCTCACGGTCTCCATCGACGAAGCGGTGTTCGAGACGCGCATGGCCGAATGGTCGGCAACGCTCTCTCAGGTGTTGGCATGAGCGTCGCCGATGCCGATCAGGCCAGGCACGAGATCATTATCGTGCGTCGCGGCCATGACGACCACGAGGAGGGCCATCACGGTGGCGTCTGGAAGATCGCCTTCGCCGACTTCATGACGGCCATGATGTGCTTCTTCCTGGTCATGTGGCTGATCAACGCCGCCAACGAACAGACCAAGGCGGCGGTCGCCAGCTATTTCAATCCGGTCAAGCTGGTCGACCGCACCTCGAGCCGCAAGGGCCTGGAGGATCTCGGCGACGGTCCGCGCGCCATCGGGCTGACCGCCGACAATCCGGAAGAGGCGGCCACCAAGGCCGGACAGGATGGAGCTGGCGGCGCGGGTTCATCCGATCCCAAAAAGGAAAAGCAGGAGCCGCAGCAGTCGGAGCAGTCCGACGAACACCTGTTCGCCGATCCCTACGCGGTGCTTTCGGAAATCGCCACCAACACCGGCATCATGCAGAACGTCAGCCAGAAGGGCGATGGCGGCGCGCAGAGTGCCGGCCCGGCAACGGGCGCTTCCGGCGGCGCCTCCTATCGCGATCCGTTCGAGCCTGATTTCTGGTCTCAGCAGGTGGCCTCGCCGGGCGCCGAGGCCAGCGCGCAGCGCGCCAGGATCGAAGGTGATCCGGTGAAGCCCGGCGACAAGGCCGCCGAGGCGCAGGTCGCCAAGGTCAAGGCCGTGCCGCCTGCGCCGCCGGTCATCGCGGCGCCTCTGGCAAAGGACGGCAAGCCCGCAACGGCAATCGCCGAGGCCACCGATGCGAAAGCCGGCACCGCCGGACCCGCAGACGCCAAGGTTGCCGCCGCCCAGGAGGCGGCCAAGCCCGATGCCGGCGAAAAGAAGCCGGGCGCGGCCGCGCTCAAGGCTGCGGCCGATGTCAGGCAGCAGCTGGCCGATGCCTTCAAACCTGGCGACAAGTTGCATGATGGGGTTTCCGTCGAAGCCACCGACAAGGGCGTCGTCATTTCGATCACCGACCAGCTCGACTTCGGCATGTTCGAGGTCGGGTCGGCGATGCCGCGCCGCGAACTGGTGCTGGCGATGGAAAAGATCGGCCGCATCGTCAACAGCCAGAAGGGCACGATCAGCATCAACGGCCACACCGACGCGCGGCCGTTCCGCAGCGCCGGCTACGACAATTGGCGGCTGTCGACGGCGCGCGCGCATTCGGCGTACTACATGCTGGTGCGCGGCGGCGTCGACGAGCGCCGCATCACCGAAGTCGCCGGCTTCGCCGACCGCCAGCCGAAGGACCCCGCCGATCCGCTGTCGGCGGTGAACCGCCGCATCGAGATACTGATGGCGACCGGCGGATGAGGCGGGCGGTCTTCACCAGCCGCTTGATGGGCCTTTTGCTGTTGGCCGGCCAGCCTACGGCCGCCCTCGCGCAGGATTCGTTGCAGCCCTATCAGCTGGTGCGCTCGTTACAGCTTATTCAGGACCGTATCGCCGTCGGCGACCACGCCGCGCTGCCGATGCAGTCCAAGCTGCTGGAGATGATCGATACGCGCTTGCGCGAGGCGGACAAGGACGATTTCAAGGATCCGAAGAATTTTCGCGCGCTGCTGGTCTACGGCATGAGCGGCGGCAACCCGGTGACCGTCGAGGCGGCCGTGTCGCGCGCCACCGCCGATGCGCGGGATCTAGCCCTTGCCAGGGGCGTCATCGATTACCTGAACGGCCGCCCCGGCGAGGCCATCGAAGCCTTGAAGCCGGTCGATCCGATGGCGCAGCCCAGCGACCTCGGCGCCTTCCTTGCCCTGGTCAAGGGTTCGCTGCTCGCCAGCGACCAGCCGGCCGCGGCGCTGGTGCTGCTCGACGAGGCGAAATTGCTCGGCCCCGGGACACTGGTCGAGGAGGCGGCATTGCGCCGCTCGGTCGGCATTGCGGTCGCGCAGCGCGACGCGGCGCGCTTTGCGCTTGCCTCCACACAATATGTCGAGCGCTATCTCTATTCGCCCTATGCCAGCCAGTTCGCCGACTCCTTCGTCTCGGGCGTGATTGAGCTGCACATGTCGATCAGCCAGGACAAATTGGCCGATATCACCTCGATGATGGATCCCGAGCGCGAGAAGGTCATTTATCTGCGCATCGCCCGCCGCGCCGCGATCGACGGCCTGAACGAACTGTCCGCCTTCGCCTCGGCGCGGGCCGAGCAAGGCCGCGACGGCAACACCAATCAGGGCGATCCGCGCGCCCTGCTCTACTCAAGCCTGTCCACCGTGACATCGGGTACCATCGAGGACGTGCGCGCCAAGCTGGGCAAGATCGACCGCAGCCGGCTGTCGGACGGCGACCGCGCGCTGCTCGACGCCGCCGAGGCCATCGCCGGCGAAGTGGTGGCGCCGCCCGCTTCCCTTCCGACCGCCAGCCCGGCACCTGCCGAGGTCATGCCATCGCACGAGCCCGAGCCTGCCGCCGCGCAGACGGCCGACGCCGCCGGATTGCCGCCCGTCGAGGGTGCTGTGTCCGAACGGCCGGCCGTCGCGCCATCCGGCGATACAGTGGCAGTTGCGCCGAACGCGCCGGCTCCGGGCGATGCGGCAACTGTCCTGCCGGCATCGGCGCCGGCGGCCGCGGCCAGCACCGACACGTCAGACCCAACCGATGCCGCCATGGTCAAAACCCGTCGACAGCTCGACCTGATCGACCAGATGCTTGGAGCCGCTCCGAAATGACCCCCAGCCTCGGTCCGGCGCTGCCGGGAATCACCACCGCGCGCACGACGGCGGAACAGCCGGCGGCGACCGGAAAAAATGACGACACGGGTTTCGGCAAGATGCTCGACGACAAGGCCGGCCCGGCCCACCCGGACAAGCATCCGGCAGCCGGGGCCGGATCGCGCGATGAGCGCTGGAGCAGGCTTGCCGCCGGTCCTGCCGGGCAGAAGGACGAGCCACTGCCGGCTGGCAAGGCAAGGATCCCATCCAGCGGAATGCCGGCCACGAAAACGGCCAGGGACGACAAGACCGCCGAGCCGGACAAGGACTCCGATGGCGCAGCGGCCGCGACAGGTGCGACGCCGCTCGAAGACCATCTGCCGTTGCTGATCGCGTTGCATGACCTGCGCCATTTCTCGACATCGGCCAGACCGGCCGATACGAACGAAACCGGACAGGAACCGGCGCTCGACGGGCAGCTCCTGCCGAAGGCCTACCGGCCGAAATCCGCCGCCGGGCATGACGATCTCGACCCGATCTCGAAGCCCGAGCGGACATCGCTCGTCGATGGGTCGCTGACCAAGCTCGATGGCCAGACCGTCCACGACGCCGCCGGCACGCCAAAACGCGAAGTGCCGGGCGTGGATCCGAAGCAGACGGCACCGCAGCTGAAATCCATGGCCGATGTTCAGTCCTCGTTGCGGCACGAGCCCGGAAAACAACTGTCGGCGGCAGGGCGCATCGACGTGGTCTCCGAGCGCAGCTTCCCTGCCCCGCCGCAGGCGCCGATGAGCCAGGCCGCCCTCAACGTGATCGGCGCCATAACAGCCGATGGCGGCCCGAAAACGACGCTTTCGACACACTCCGCAACCGCGCAACTGACAGGCCCTGTTGCCGCCGCGACACATGTGTTGAAGATCGAACTTCATCCGGCCGAGCTTGGCATGGTCACCGCCAATCTTCGCCTCTCCGGAGAACAACTTTCGATTGAGTTGAAGCCTCAAACACATGACGCCTACCACCGGCTGTCCTCTGATAGCGATGCCATCGTCAAGTCCCTGCGCGGACTCGGCTTCGAGGTTGACAAGGTCACGATACTACAACCTTCGGTAGCGGTCCCCGCAACGACCCGCACTGATGCGACCGCATCCTTGCAGACGGCGGCGGGCCGCGACCAGTCGTCCTTTCAACCCGGGAATTCCGGCGGCGGCAACAGCGGCGCTGGCGGCCAGCAACCGGGCCAGCAATCCGCCGGAAGACACAATGATGACGCGCAAGCACACGGCCGCCCCGCTTCGCCTTCTCGCGAGCGCGCTGGCGGCGATATCTTTATCTAGTCTTGCGAGCGCCGCCGCTGCCGCCGCCAATGCTTGCGAACCGGAGATCCTGCGCGCCGCCGACCACTATGGCGTGCCGGCCGGCATCCTCTATGCCGTCGGCTTGACCGAGACCGGCAAGAAGGGAAGCTTGCAGCCCAACGCATTGAATATAGAAGGAAAAGCAGTCTTCCCGACAAGCCGCGCCGAAGCTCTTGCCACCTTCGCCAATGCCCGACGCGAGGGCAAGACGCTGATCGATCTCGGCTGCATGCAAATCAATCACCACTACCACGGCGCGCATTTCCGCAGCGTCGAGGACATGCTAGATCCGCGTCAGAACGTCGACTATGCAGCGCGTTTCCTGGCCAGCCTTCATGCCCGTCACGTGACCTGGTCGATGGCCGTCGCCCGCTATCACGCGGGGCCCGACAACGACCCGGCGCAGAAGGTCTATGTCTGCCGCGTGATATCAAACATGGTGGCCACCGGCTTCGGCAAATGGACCGGCAACGCCCGCACGTTCTGCAACCCATGAGCGTATTCTTGCATCTCATGCAATCAGTCGCAAAGTCTCGGCGTTGCGCTTCGACTTGGCCGGGACTTGGAGCACCAAGCATATCTAACCCCATGCTAATGCAACCGATGCGATTCCAGACTCCCAAGAAACTAGTTACAAGAAATGACGGTTGTTCAGGATTCCTGCCAGCGGATACGGCTTTCCCCCACGGGGCAGATGAGCTGATTCGGAGGCGGGGCCGATGATCGTTATCGTTGACGAGCGAGAGCTCGTGACAGACGGATACAATTCACTTTTTGACCGCGAGGGCATCGCCTGCGCGGGCTTCGCTTCCGGCGAATTCGGCGAGTGGGTGAACTCGGCGGCCGATGCCGATCTGCGCTCGGTCCGGGCCTTCCTCATCGGCGACTGCCGCGAAGGCGCGATCTCTCCGCGCCAGATCCGCGACCGCACCGGAGCCCCGGTGATTGCTCTCAGCGAGCAGCATTCGCTGGAGAACACGTTGCGGCTATTCGAGAGCGGTGTCGATGACGTCATCCGCAAGCCGGTCCATATCCGCGAGATCCTGGCTCGCATAACAGCCATCCGCCGCCGCGCCAACGAAGATGCCGCCTTTACCGAGATCGGCGCCATGCGCATCTTCATGGATGGCCGCGACCCTGAAATCAATGGCCAGCCGCTTCCCTTGCCGCGCCGTGAGCGCCGCATTCTCGAATATCTGGCAAGCAATCGCGGCCGCCGCGTCACCAAGACCCAAGTATTCAACGCCATCTACGGCATCTTCGACGAAGAGGTCGAGGAGAACGTGGTGGAAAGCCACATCAGCAAGCTGCGCAAGAAGCTGCGCGAGAAGCTGGGCACCGATCCGATCGATTCCAAGCGCTTCCTCGGCTACCGGCTGGTGTTCTGATGCACCGCCGCGCCAGCCTCGCGCAAGACAGGACGCGTAGCCTCGCTGCCAGTGGCATGGACATTGCGGAGACATTTCGATGAGCCTCTACGGGATGATGCGGACCGGCGTTTCCGGCATGAACGCGCAGGCCAACCGTCTGTCGACGACAGCCGACAACATCGCCAATTCCGATACCACCGGCTACAAGCGGTCCTCCGCCGAATTTTCAACGCTGGTCATGCCCTCGACGGGCGGCGCCTATAATTCCGGCGGCATCACCACCACGATCCGGCAGGCGGTCAGCGATCCCGGCGTGCTCCAATACACTACCTCTGTCTCCGATCTTGCCGTCAGCGGCGACGGCTTCTTTGTCGTCCAGGACCCGAGCGGCACGCCTTTCCTGACCCGCGCCGGCGCCTTCGTTCCCGATGGACAGGGCAGGCTGGTCAACTCGGCCGGCTTCCAGCTGATGGCCTACAGCTACGAAAATGGCGTGCCGGCGGCGACGGTGAACGGTTTTGAAGGACTGGTCCCGGTCGTCATCTCCGACCAGGGAATGACCGCGACCCCGAGCACCGAGGGTCTCTACAGCGGCAACCTGCCCGCAGGCGCGACGCCGGTCGCGGCCGGCAACCTGCCCACCACCAACGCCGCAGGCGCGCAGTACACCTCGAAATCCTCGATGGTCGCCTATGACAATCTCGGCAACAAGAAGCTGCTCGACGTCTATTTCACCAACACCGGCGCCGGCACCTGGCAGGTGTCGGTCTTCGACCAGTCGAAGGCGACCGCCGGAACGTCATTCCCCTACACCGGCGGCGCGCTTGGCTCGGCCAACCTGACCTTCGACACGACCACGGGCAAGCTCACCGGCGCCGTCGACAGCGTCTCGCTCACCGTGCCCAACGGCAGCACCTTTTCACTGGATCTGTCGGCATTGACCCAGCTCGGCACCGGCTTCACGGTTTCGGACGCCCAGGTCAACGGCAACGCGCCGAGCACCATCGACAAGGTGCAGATCAGCAAGGACGGCACCATCTACGCCCAGTACAAGGACGGCTCCACCAAGCCGCTCTACAAGATCCCGCTGGCCGATGTGCAGAGTCCCGACCAGCTCACCGCGCTGCCCGGCAATGTGTACTCGCAAGGCACAGAATCCGGCGCGGTCCGCGTCGGCTTTGCCAATGAAGGCAAGCTTGGCTCCATCATCTCCGGCGCGCTCGAGAATTCGAACGTCGATATCGCCGAGGAACTGACCAACATGATCGCGGCGCAGCGCAGCTACACCGCCAATTCGAAAGTCTTCCAGACGGGTTCCGACCTGATGGACGTCCTTGTTAACCTGAAGAGATAAAACCGGGCAACGCCCGTGAAAGACCCGCATGTCGCTTTCCACCGCATTGAGCATCGCCCAATCGGCGCTTATGAACACCGCTCGGCAGACCAGCGTTGTCTCGCGCAACGTCGCCGACGCTTCCAATCCGGACTATACGCGCCGCATCGCCGTCGTCACCAGCACGGCGCCGGGCGCGCGCTCGGTTGATATCCAGCGCGTAGCCAACGACCTGCTCTTCCGCCAGAATCTCAGCGCCCTGTCGGCGTACAGCGGCCAAAACGCACTCTATAGCGGCCTGGATCAGCTGGATGTTTCGGTCAATGGCGTTGACAATGCGTCCTCTCCCTCGACCGCGATCGGCAATTTGCAGCAGGCGCTGCAGCTCTATGCCACCTCGCCCTCGAACCAGAATCTCGGCTCCAGCGTCATCGACGCAGCTAAGCAGGTCGTGCGTTCCCTGAACGAAGGCTCCAGGGCCATTCAGGACTTTCGCACCCAGACCGACGGCCAGATCGCCACCGCGGTAGACGATCTTAACTCGCTGCTCAGCCAGTTCCAGGATGCCAACCAGGCTGTCATATCAGGCACGCGCTCCGGCACCGACGTGTCCGATGCGCTGGACCAGCGCGACGCGCTTTTGAAGAAGATCTCGGACTATGTTCCGGTCTCCACCTTCACGCGCGGCGACAATGACATGGTCATCACCACGGGTGACGGCACGACACTGTTCGAAACCATCCCGCGAACGGTCAGCTTCGCCCCATCCTCCGGCTACAGCGCCGGTACCGTCGGCAATGCCCTCTACATCGATAATGTGCCGATCTCGGCGGGAACCGGCGGCAACACCAGCGCCAGCGGCAAGCTTGCCGGTTTGCTGCAATTGCGCGATGGCGTAGCCTCGACCATGCAGAGCCAGCTCGACGAGACCGCGCGCGGCCTGATCACGGCCTTCGCCGAGACCGCGCCGTCAATGCCCAACGCCGCCGGGCTGTTCACCTGGTCGGGCGCGCCGGCGGTGCCGGCCGCTGGCACGCTGGTCAATGGCCTTGCCGGCACGATCAGCGTCAATGCCGCCATGGATCCAAGTGTCGGCGGCAATCCGGCACTGCTGCGCGACGGCGGCGCCAACGGCGCGGCCTATGTCGTCAACACTGGCGGCGCCTCTTATTCCAGCCTTCTGGTCGCCTATGGCGACCGGCTCGATCAGCCGATGACATTCGACCCCGCCGCCGGGATTTCGGCGACGTCGAGCGTTGCCGATTATGCCGCCAATTCGATCGGTTGGCTCCAGGGCGTGCGCCAGCAGGCGTCGACCGCAGCCGACGCCAAGCAAGCCCTGGCGTCGCGCAGCGCCGAGGCGCTGTCCAACGCGACCGGCGTCAATGTCGACCAGGAAATGTCACTGCTTCTCGATCTCGAACATACCTATCAGGCATCGGCCCGAATGATGAAAACCGTCGACGACATGTTGGCGGCTCTGCTCAGCGCGGTGGGATAATCCATGACCTCAGTCTCTTCGGCCGCCCTCTCGAACGCCATGCGTTATCAGCAGATGCGCATGCAGGCCGAACTCGTCAAAGCCACGAAGGAGTCCTCGACCGGCAGGGTCGCCGATGTCGGCCTGGCACTGGGCGGACGCACCGCCCAGTCCGTAACCTTCTCGCGCGATCTCGACCGGCTCAATGTCATTATCGATTCCAACGGCCTGGTGGCCGCCCGGCTCTCCTCGACGCAGACCTCGCTCGGCCAGCTCTCCAGCGTCGCGCAGACCTTGCTGTCGAGCCTGACCACCTCAACGTCGGGCGATTCTTCCGCCAACCTCACCCAGTCGGCCGGCAAGACGGCCGTCCAGCAGCTCGCCTCGATCCTCAACACCAGCGTCAACGGCGAGTATCTGTTTGCCGGCACCAACACCGACGTCAAGCCGATCAACGATTTCACAGCGGCCGGATCACCCGCCAAGGCTGCCTTCGACGCCTCCTTCGTCGCCAATTTCGGTTTCACGCCGGATGACCCCGCCGCGGCAAACATCACTGCGGCCCAGATGGACGATTTCATCACCAACGACGTCGAGCCGCAGTTCTTCGGTTCGGGCTGGCAGGCCAACTGGTCGAACGCCACCGACCAGCAGATCGTCAGCCGCATCGCGCTCAACGAAACCACCGCGACCTCGACCAGCGCCAACAGCGACGGCATCAAGAAGCTCGCCATGGCGGCGGCCATGGTCTCCAGCCTGATGTCGACCAACATCAGCCAGGCGGCGAAGGACACCATCGTCGGCCGCTCGCAGTCGCTGGTTGGCGAAGCGCTCAGCGGCATCGGCCAGGTTCAGTCCGAAACCGGTATCGTCCAGAAGCGCGTGTCCGACGCCGTCGACCGCATGAAGACGCAGGTCGACCTGTTCGAGCGCCACATCCTCGATCTCGAAGCGGTCGACCCGGCCGAAGCCGCGACCCGCGTCGCCGACCTGACGCAGCACATCGAGACCTCCTTCGCATTGACGGCGCGGCTCCAGCAGCTCAGCCTGTTGAATTACCTGACCTGACAACTCTGAACCGGAACGGTAGAGCCAACGATGTACCAATTCTCCTACGCCGACATCCAGAGCACCTCTGTCGCCGATGCGAAGGACCGTGAACGGGAGCTGTTGACCCGCTCGATCGACATGCTGGCGGCGGCCGCCGCCCTTGGCCCCGCTTCGATGGAGGCAGTGGAGGCGCTGCATTTCACCAACCGCGTCTGGACCGCCTTTGTCGAGGATCTCGGCTCCAACGACAACGCGCTTCCCAAGGAACTGCGCGCCAACCTGATTTCGATCGGCCTTTGGCTGCTGCGCGAGGCGGAAGACATCCGCCAGGGCCGCACCCAGAATTTCGAGGGACTGATCGAGGTATCCCAGATCATCCGCGACGGCATTCAATGACCAACACGCTGAAGATATCGCTGAAGCCGAACGAGAAGATCTACATCAACGGTGCCGTCATCCGCGTCGACCGCAAGGTCACCGTCGAACTGATGAACGACGTGCAGTTCCTGCTCGAAAGCCATGTGATCCAGGCCGATGACGCCTCGACGCCGCTCAAGCAGCTGTATTTCATCCTCCAGGTGATGCTCATGAATCCGGCCGGCGCCGGCGAGGCGCGCGAAATGTTCCGCCGCTCCCTGCCGCTGCTGCTTGCAAGTTTCGAGGACGCCGAGATCGGCAGTGCGTTGAAACAGATCGACCGCATGGTCGGCGAGGATCACATCTACGAGGCGCTAAAGGCGATCCGGTCGCTCTATCCGCTCGAACGCCGCGCGCTTGGCGGCAATGACGACGTTCCGGGCGCCTCGCGTCCGCTGGCTGTGGGAGCACGCTGATGACCGTGGACATGACGACGACGATACCGGTTGGCGCCAATCAGGCCAGCCAGCAGACCTCCAAGACCGCTGTCGACTACCAGTCCTTCCTGAAGCTTCTGATCGCCGAGATGAAGAACCAGGATCCGACCAAGCCGATGGATTCGACACAGTACGTCGCCCAGCTCGCCACCTTCTCGCAGGTCGAGCAGTCTGTGCAGACCAATACCAAGCTGGACCAGATCATGCAGTCCTCGGCGCTGTCGCAGGCCGATGCGCTGATCGGGCGCTCGATAACCTCCGCCGACGGCAACACGACGGGCACCGTCGCGTCCGTGCGCCTTGCCAGCAGCGGCCTTATCGCCGTGCTGGACAACGGCACCGAGATCGCGGTCGGCCCCGGCGTCTCGGTCAAGGCGGCAAGCTGACGGCTCCGGCAGGCCGATCCCATGAACGAGGCCGACGCACTCGACATCGTCCAGTACGCGGTGTGGACGGTGCTGACCGCATCCGCGCCGGTGGTGCTGGTCGCCATGGCGGTGGGTATCGGCATCGCCTTGATCCAGGCCCTGACGCAGGTCCAGGAGATCACCTTGACATTCGTGCCGAAGATCGTCGCCATCATGCTCGTGGCGGCGCTGACCGGTCCCTTCATCGGCAGCCAGATATCGGCCTTCACCAACGTCGTCTTCGAGCGCATTGAAAACGGGTTCTAGAGCATTTCCTATTTTGGGAGAATCGTAGGATTCCCAAAACCGGATGTTTGTGATTCAAGATGCTGGCTGGATTG
>NZ_VFWR01000002.1:0-617192 GCF_006443035.1 Mesorhizobium sp. B1-1-6
GTGAACCGCTTCGACGCCAAAACAGAAGCGGACAGATCATGTGCTACCAAACCGGACAACTTGATTAGCTACCGACATGTTTTTGGGAAGGCGTTTTTGGGAACGCCCGTCGATCTGGCAACCACACCGGGGCAGATCAATCACGGGCGGCATGAAAATGGTGCCGCGAATATGTTTGGGGTCCAGAAAGACAAAACCCGCCGGACAGGTCCGGCGGGTTCGGAACCGGCGACGAGCAAGCGTCTGCGGCGGCTCTGCTTTGCGACCCCGCCTTGCGGCGGGGCGGTTCTTGAAGTCAGATCGCCTGGCGGGCGATCTTTTCGATGTCGGCGCGGTTGATGCCGAGATCGCTGAGCTGGCGCGCGTTGAGGCGGTTCAGTTCGCGCACGGTCTCGTTGTACATACGCCAGTTACGGAAAGCGCGGATCGGGTTCATGTCAGTCCTCCAAATGGGGTGTTCGTTTCGATGATGCTCAAATAGTCATCATCGAGCGGCACTTGAATGGCTGATTTTGCATAGCAATGATGCAAATGCTGCATTGCACCATTAAGCTTTTATTCAGCTTGCAGGCAGGGGCCGGGTCGCGGGTATGAGCCCGCCTCGGCCAGCCGGGCATCGGCAATGTTCCCGTCAGCCGACGTCGAGCACGATCTTGCCGATATGATCGCCTTCCTCCATACGCTCATGCGCCCGCCAGGCATCGGCAAGCGGGAAGATCATGTCCATGACGGGCGCGATCCGGCGCGTGCCGAGCAACGGCCACACCTGCGCTTCGAGCGCGGCTGCCAGCGCCGCCTTGAACTCGACGGTGCGCGGCCTCAGTGTCGAACCGGTATGAACAAGCCGCTTGACCATGATTTTCGAGAAATCGGCGCTCGCCACCGCGCCGCCTTGCAGGGCGATCTGGACGATCCGGCCCTCGACCGCCGCGGCCTCGTAGTTGCGCGCCACATAGTCGCCGCCGACCATGTCGAGGATGACGTCGGCACCCTTGCCGCCCGTCGCTTCCTTGACCGCTGCGACGAAATCCTCCTCGCGGTAGTTGATCGCCCGGTCGGCTCCGAGCTTCAGGCAGGCATCGCATTTCTCCTTGTTGCCGGCCGTAGTGATGACATGGGCACCGAAGGCCGATGCAAGCTGGATCGCCGTTGTGCCGATACCCGAAGAGCCGCCATGAACCAGCAGCGTTTCGCCTTTCTTCAAGCCGCCGCGCTCGAACACATTGTGCCAGACGGTGAAATAGTTTTCCGGCACGGCCGCCGCTTCCGTGTGGGTGAAACCGGCCGGCAGCGGCAGCACGCTGCCGGCATGAACCTTGACATATTCGGCATAGCCGCCGCCGGGGGTGAGCGCGCAGACGCGCTCGCCAAGGCGCCAGCGAGAGATTTCGTCGCCGAGCGCGGCCACTTCGCCCGACGCCTCCAGGCCCGGCAGGTCCGACGCACCGGGCGGCGGCGGATAGGCGCCCTTCCGCTGCTGCACGTCGGGCCTGTTGACGCCGGCGGCGCGCACCTTGATCAATATCTCGCCGGGACCGGGCACAGGCACATCGCGCGTCTCCGGTTTCAGCACCCTGGGCCCACCCGGCTCGGAGATCGCGATGGCCGTCATCCTTGCCGGAATTTTAGATCCGCTCGCCATGAAATCTCCCGTCTTTCCTCGCCGCATTCTTGCCGGCTGTTTGCATCGACGCCCCTGCCCTATGTATGCTCATTGGCAAATCAGGCAAATGGCCAATCGGTATGGCGGAGGAGGAGCACAAATGGCGATCTTCGACGACGAACCCAAGAAGAAGGCGCGTCCGCACGAGATCGGGCAGGACCTGTCGCTGCTCTCCGTCGGCGAGTTGTCGGAACGGATCGGCATCCTGCGTGACGAGATCGCCCGGTTGGAGGCTGAACTCAAGTCGAAGGACAGCACCAAATCCGCGGCCGAGGCGCTGTTCCGCCGCGGATAAGGCCGAAAAGACCCGCCTCCGAAAAGCCCGAATGCGACTGTCTTCAGACTCTGCGTCTCTCCTCGATTTCAGCCGGATCAAAAAATGCTCGCAGCCTACAGACCGATCCTTTCGCTGCTTCGGGGCACCGCCTTCCTTTTGGCAGCGTCGGGATTGCACGGCTTGCTGTTGCCGCTGCGCGGCCAGGTGGAAGGCTTCTCCACCGCATCGCTTGGCCTGATGGGCACAGCCTGGGCCGGCGGCTTCGTCACCGGCTGCTTCTTTGCACCACGTATTGTGCGCCGTGCCGGCCACGTGCGCGCCTTCGGCGCCTTCGCCGCGTCCGGCGCCATCGTTGCGCTGCTCACCGGATTGGTCATCGACGAATATGTCTGGATCCTGTTGCGCGCCTTCACCGGCTTCACCATGGCCGGCGCCTTCATGGTCATCGAAAGCTGGCTGAACGAAAAGGCCACCAACGAGAATCGCGGCACCGTCTTCGGCCTCTATATGATGGTTACCTATGCCTCGATCATGGGCGGGCAGATGATCGTCGCCGGCGGCGACGTGAAATCGGCCTCACTCTTCATGATCACCGGCATCCTGTTCTGCCTTTCGCTGATCCCGACCGCGGTTTCGACCGCCTCGCACCCCAAGCCGCTCCAGGACGTCAAGCTCGACGTCAAGGGGCTCTACGCCAACTCGCCGGTCTCGGCCATCGCTTGCGTCCTCATCGGCATCGCCAACGGCGCATGGGGCACGCTTGGCGCCGTCTATGGCGCCCGCATCGGCATCTCCACCGCTGAGATCGCCTTGATGATGAGCCTGGTGGTGGTGGCGGGTGCCGCCATGCAGCTTCCGGCCGGGCGTTTCTCCGACAAGACCGACCGGCGCTTCGTGCTGGCGGGTGCCGCTTTCGGCGCTGCGCTGTTCGCGCTCTTGATCTTCCTGTTCGAGCCGCGCTCCGGCGTCTTCGTCATCGTCTTCACCGCCGCCTACGGTGCTTTCGCCTATACGCTCTATTCGATCGCCGTGGCGCATGCCAACGACCACGCCAGTGCCGAGGACTTCGTCAAGGTTTCGGGCGGCCTGCTGCTGCTCTATGGCTTCGGCACCATGATCGGACCCTTGCTGGCGGCCGCCCTGATGGGCTGGATGCGTCCGGAGGGCCTGTTTCTGGCGACCGCCTTCGCGCATCTTTCCCTGGCAGGCTACACGCTGCTGCGCATCAGCCGCCGCGCGCCGGTGCCGATCGAGGACCGCGACGCCTTCAAGACGCAGCCCGCCGACCGTTCGGTGACGCCGGAAGCATTGCGGCTTGACCCACGAAGAAAAGCAGAAGCAAACGGTTGAGATTCGAAGAACTTTGCCCCACAAATGAGGCATGATGCTTTCCGACGCCTTCATGGCGATCGCCGATCCCAACCGGCGCCATCTCCTGGAAGAACTTCGACGCGGTCCCAAAACCGTCAATCAACTGGCAGCCGGGCTGCCGGTCTCACGTCCGGCCGTATCGCAGCATCTGAAGGTGTTGCTCGATGCCGGCCTTGTCCACGCCAAGGCCGAAGGCACGCGGCGCGTCTATACGGTGAGCAATGCCGGCTTCCTGAAACTCAACATCTGGCTCGACCAATTTTGGGAGACTTGATCGTTCCTGTTCAAACGACCGGTCACGCACCACGATCAGCCATCATTATAGGGGAAGAGCTTGAAATAGGGCTGCGCCTCCTCAATCACCTGGGCGAAGGCCGGCCGCTGCAACAGCCGGTCATGGTAGCGACTCACGGCAGGATATCTGTCGCCGAATGGCTCGACCTTGTTGGCGTAGAACAGGGCCGGCGAGGCCGCGCAATCGGCCATGGTGAAGGCGTCGCCCACAGCCCAGTTCCTCGACGCCATCTCCTGCTCGATGATCGCATAGGAATTGCGCAACTGGTCGCGCGCCTGTTCGACGCCGAACGGATCGGTCCTACGTTCCGGGCGCAGCCGGTCCCCGACGATCTTCTGCATCGGTTCCTGCACATAGAGATCGTAAAAGCGATCGGCCTGGCGAACCGCGATTGCGAGGTCGATATCGGCGGGGACGAGGTCGACCGGTCCGGGATAGTGCGCGGCCAGATACTCGATGACGAGGGTCGACTCCAGCACGGTGCGGTCGCGCGCATCGTCACGCAAAGCGGGCATCTTGCCCCAGGGCGCTATCTTCAGGAAGGCCGCTCGCGACTGCTCGTCGCCGAGATCGACGATGACGGACGCGAACGGCGTGCCGTTCTCGTAGAGCGCGATCAGCGGCTTCCAGCAAAACGAGGCCAGCGGATGATAGTGAAGCGTCAGGGACATTTTTGCTTACCTGTCTCGGGGTTCACGTCGTCTAGTACCGAAATGTTTACTTAACTATTGCCCAAACTTGTGGCGTCAGGACCGCGCTTTGAGTGCCAATCGGCCCGGATATGAGCAACGATGCCGGTGACGATCACATCCCAATCGTCCGGATGCAGTTCGTGGCCACCGCCTTCAACCCGGAGGAGTTTCGCGCCGGCGACCGCCCCGGCCAGCGCTTCGCCATGCTCGACCGGAAAGATGGGATCGGCCGTACCATGGATTACCAGCAGCGGCGCGTTCATCTCGTGCAGTCGGCCCCTCCATCGATCACTATCGCCCTTGAGCAGGAAATGATTGGTCGCGCTGAGCAGGCCGCCGGAGCGATCATAGTCCCGCTCGATGAAGGCTCTCATGCGGCCCTCGTCGAAGGGATGCGCTGTGCTGGCGATCGCCTTGGCATCTTTGATCATGAAGTCCATGACCTGGCGGCGATCCGACCAGTCAATGTGCGCGCCTTCAGCCGAATGTTTGATATAGGCATCGCTGGTCTGCGGCAGGTTCGAGGTGTCCACTCCCATCGGCGAGCTGCTGATCACGGTCAGCGACGCGACGCGGGACGGATGCTTGAGCACCACGAGCTGCGTGATCATGCCGCCCATCGACATGCCGGCGATATGCGCCTTGTCGAGGCCGTGGCTGTCGAGAACGCCGATCGCATCGTCGGCCATGTCGTCGAACGTGTAGGGCGGCTCTCCCGGCGGATATTTGGTCGAGCGGCCGGTATCTCGATTATCATAGCGGATTACGAACAGTCCCGCGGCGGCGAGTTTCCGGCAAAACGCCTCCGGCCACCACAGCATTGAGGCCATCGCTCCCATGATCAGCAGCAGAGCGGGGTCGGCGGGGTCGCCAAAGGCTTCGGATATGATAGTGGGGCGTCCAGTCTTCGTCATCGCGTCGCCTCCTCATCTGCTTGCATTTTGCAATCGGTTGCACCATAATAAAACCGATACAATAATGCAACCGGTTTTGGAGAAGTCGAATGAACATCGATCGCCGCTCGGGTTGCCCGATCAATCTTTCGCTGGAAGTGTTCGGCGACCGCTGGAGCCTGATCATCCTTCGCGACATGATTTTTGGCGGCAGGCGCCATTTTCGCGAGTTGCTCAACGGGTCGATGGAAGGCATTGCTTCCAACATACTGGCCGACCGGCTGAGGCGGCTGATGGATCTGGGCATGCTGACCAAGGCCGACGATCCTTCGCACAAGCAGAAGGCGATCTACAGCCTGACCGAAATGGCGATCACCCTGGTGCCGATCCTGGCCCATCTCGGCGCCTGGGGCCGCGTCTGGCTGCCGGTCAGCGAGGAATTGTCGATCCGGGCCGAGCTTCTGGAAAAGGGCGGGCCGCCGCTATGGGAGAAATTCATGGGTGAGTTGCGCCACGAGCATCTCGGCACGCCCCTCGATGCAGCGTCCGGCCCCTCTGTACGCGCGACCCTGCAGGCCGCCTATGAGGCCGTGCTCGCCAGCAAGGCTCTCGGCGGCAACCCGGCCGCGTGACCAACTATTTTCCCCGTTGAATGGCCGGCTCTGCTACAAGAGGCCGAAAATCACGTCACGAGATTGGAACAGACTCTTGGTTGAGAACTCTAGGGATACTGCCCGCGCGCGCGCCGATCTGCGCTTCAAGAAGCAGGAGGAAGCGGCCACGGTCCGACAGAAGGCGATGGCCGAGTATGTCGCCGAGAGCGATGCCCGCAAGGTCAAGACCGACAAGCTGCGGGCGCTGCGGCTGGCCAAGGAAGCCGAAGACCTTGCCAACGCGCCGGCAGTGCCCGCCAAGAAGCCCGCCCGCGCCAAGAAGAAGTAGCACGCCGCTCCCGGTTGCTTCGTTGCCGGCCCTGAGCCGGTGGCCGTTGATCGCATTTGGTGGATCGCGGCATAGGCGCGATCCGGATCGGCGCGTTCACCCCGCTTTCCACGAAGCAATTTCAACCGGAACCTGGATTGCCTCGTCCGGCTGGCTGCCGATGATTATCCGTTCAAACAGGAGATCGCCATGACCGCACTGCCGCTCGACAAAGCCCTCGAGATCATCGATGCCGCCTTCACCAAGGGCGCGGAGCTCAAGCTCAGGCCGCTCGGCGTCTCGGTGCTCGACGCCGGCGGCCATCTCGTCGCCTTCCAGCGCCAGGACGGCGCCTCGTTCCTGCGCCCGCAAATGTCGGCCGGCAAGGCCTATGGCGCGCTCGCCATCGGCATGGGCTCGCGCCGCGTCGAGGCCTTCGCCAAGGAGCGCCCGCATCTCATGACCGGCATCTCCGACGTCTCGGGCGGACGCGTGTTGCCGGTCGTGGGCGGCGTGCTGATCCGCGACAAGGCAGGCAGCATCATAGGCGCGGTCGGTATTTCGGGCGACAGCTCGGACAATGACGAAGCCGCCGCCATCGCCGGCATCGAGGCCGCCGGCTTCACCGCCGATCCGGGCTGAGGTTAATTCAGGTTGATATCCCTGCTCGCCGACCGCATCGACACCGAGAAGCCGGCGAGCACGTCGAACAGCGCGATGATCATCAGCGTGAAGAAGACCGAGTGCGCGGCGCCCTTGACCAGCAGGAACTCGACCAGGAAGGCCACGAAGACCAGCGTCGACAACAGATGGTCCATGATCGAGGCGTTCGTAGTGCGCGCCGATTTCACGATCTCGACGAAGAGGAAGATGAGCCCGATCAGCACCATAAGGTCGCCGAGCGTCATCGAGAACACCCCGCCGGACATCATGCCGACGGAAAAGACCTCGCTTGCCCAGGGATCGTCACCGCTGCCGAATATTCCGAGCAGCCCGAGATTGTAGAGGACAAAGGGCACGATCAGCAGCGGGACGGCACCGAACATCTGGCGTCTCCATTTGGGGGCACCCCTTTGTAGAGTGCGCCACCGGCACGCCGTCAAGAATTTTCGCAGCACGCCCCAAACACGCTAGAAGACCGAATGCAACAACGATGTCAGCCGGTTGTCCGGCCGACATCTTAGAAATCGAGCCGCGGGATGCGTGACCGCGCACCCCGCTCGCGATCAGCGCTTGAAGTAGCCGGCGCGCACGGCCGCGCCGATGACGTTGAGGATGATATGGCCGGCCGTCATCGAGGTGATCTCGTTGACATCGCGCGCCGGCGCGATCTCGACGATATCCATGCCGACCAGCTTTCCTTTGCCGACCAGCCCCTTGATGAGTTCAATCGTCTGCCGGTAGCTGACGCCGCCCGGCTGTGGCCCCTCGACCGCCGGCATCACCGCCGGATCGAGGCCGTCGGCATCGATGGTGAGATAGTAGCGGCCGCCGTCGGGAATTCGCTTCAGGAGCGCCGCGGTGCCGATGTCCTGCCATTCATTGGTGGTGATGATGTTGGCGCCATAGGCGCGGGCGGCCTCGACCTCCTCGGTGCGCGCGCTGCCCTGGCCGCGAACGCCGACTTGGAAAATGTCCTTGATATGCGTCATTTCTGAGGCCCGGCGGATGGTGCTGGAATAGCCCTCCTTGACCCCGTTGACGTTGTCACGCCAGTCGAGATGGGCATCGAGCTGAACCAGCGTGATCGGACCCTCGCCGTCAAGCGCCCGGAAGATCGGGATCGGAATGCCGTGGTCGCCGCCGATTGTGATCGGCAGTGCGCCCGCGGCGCGGATCTTGCGGATCGCCGCTTCGGCTCTGCCGTAGTGCCCGACATGATCGGCCGCCGCGCCGGGAACATCGCCGACGTCTACCACCTTGATGTCCTTGCCGTCGAAGACTGGCCCACCGATGTCGAAATCATAGCGGTCGAGCGCCTGGCTGATCCGCTGCGAGGCGCGCCGCACCGCGGTCGGCGCATTGGTCTGGTCGTTGATCAGCTCGTCGATCGTGTAGGGATCGCCATAGGGCATGCCGATGATGGCGACATCGGCCTTCAGCGTGTCGAGGTCATCGACCAGCGGAAAGTTCATGAACGTCTGGAAGACGTCGCGCGGCGCGGTGGTGAGTTTGGACATGGGGTCTCCTCTGCGTTGAAGCTTTTTTGGATCAGGCGCCACGGCGGGCTGCGAGATGGGGCTGCAGCCTATGCTCCAGGCTGCGCGAGATCGCTGCCACGAAGGCCGTCAGCCCCCAGTACAGCAATGCGATGGCGGTGAAGATCTCCACCGGCGAGAAGGTGCGGCCAATGATGTTCTGGGCCATGTAGGTGAGTTCCGGTACGGTGATCGCCGACAGGATCGCCGATTCCTTGATCAGCGTAATGGTGAGATTGGTGGCCGCGGGCAGGATGTAGCCGAGCACCTGCGGAACCAGGATCTTACGGAAGATAGTCAGGTAGCGCAGCCCCAGCGCGTAGCCGGCCTCGACCTGGCCGTACGAAATCGACTGGATCGCGCCCCTGATGATCTCGGCCGAATAGGCGCTGGCATAGGCTGACAGCGCGCCGATCGAAACGACCACGGGCGAGAGCCTGACACCGAACATCGGCAAGGCGTAGAACAAAAGGAATATCTGGATCAGGAACGGGATATTGCGGAATATTTCGACATAGGCTGAGACGATCGCCGTCGGCACCCGTCCGCCGCGCAGCCGGATAAGCGCCAGCACGGTGCCGAGCGCGAAGCCGAACGGCAATGCGACAGCGCACATCAGCACCGTGTTGCCGAAGCCCTTGGCGAGGATCTGCCAGTTGTCCGCTATGACGGAAAAATCGAAGCTCATGCGCGTACGCCTTGCGCCTTGCGTTCCAGGCGCTTGGTCAGCACGCTGCATGAGAGCAGCACGACGAAATACAGCACCGCCGCGATGCAGAAGGCCTCGACCGGCCGGTAGGTGACGTTCATGATGTTCTGCGCGGTGCGGGTCAGTTCCACCACCGCGATCACCGACAGGATCGAGGATGCCTTCACCAGCATGGTGAACTCGTTGACCATCGGTGGGATAATGGCGCGGAAGAGCTGCGGCAGGATGACCTTGAACCAGGTCACGGCAGGCTTCAGCCCGAGCGCCTTGGCCGCCTCGTACTGGCCGGCGGGAATGCGCGTCAGCCCGGCGCGCAGGATTTCGGCGACGAAGGCCGCGCTGTTGAAGCTGAGCGCCAGCACGCCGGCCAGGAGCGGCGGCAGGTCGATACCGACGAGGCCCGGCAGCACGTAGTAGACCATGAAGATCTGCACGATCAGCGGCGTGCCTCGGATGAAGCTGGTGTAGACCGCGCCGATCCAGCGGATCACGCGCCAGCGCGACCTGCCACATGCGAGCAGGCCGAAGCCGATCAATGTGCCCACCAGAAACCCCAGCGCCGAGACGCTCAGCGTGATGCCGGCGCCGGCCAGGAATTCCGGCAGGAAGGTCAGCGTCTTTGAAAAATGGAACATTTTTCAGCTCGAATGATCCCTGGACGTCCGGGCCATCCGAGACCGGCGCGTCCAATGACTGGAACCACCGGTCCGGCAGCGCCGGGCGCCTGGTTGGGGGCTTAGAGCGCGCCAGGCGGCAGATAACCCTCGTCGGGCGTCTTCATCTCGAACCCGAACCATTTGAGCTGAAGCTCCTTCAGCTTGCCGCTGTCCTTCAAGTCGCCGATTTTGGCGTTGATGAAGGCGCGCAGATCCTTGTCCTCCGGCCGCACCACCCAGGAGAGATAGGAGAATTCGCCGATCGAGCCGACGACCTTGTAGGTATCGGGAACGTTCTTCATCAGAACGGCCGCCGAAGGCGAGGCGATGACGATGGCGTCGACCTGGCCGGAGGCCAGAGCGACATGGGTCTCGGGGAAGGAGGTGAACAGCTTCATCTCGCCGACACCCTTGCCGCCTTTATCCTTGAGCTCCTTGTCATAGGCCTCGATGATGGGCTGCACGGAGGAGGCGAGTTGCGTGGCCACCACCATGCCGTTGATGTCCTCCGGCTTCTTGATGCGCTCCTCGTCGACGCGCACGACGACGACGTTCTCGAACGAACCGGTTGGCCGCGTGTAGGCGTATTTCGCCGCCCGCTCGGCGTTGATGCCGGTCGAGGTCGCCATCAGGTCGAACTTCTTGGCCAGCAGCCCTGGCAGCAAGCCTTGGAAAGGCAGGTTGAGCTGGTCGAGCTTCACGCCGAGCTGGCTGACCACATAGTCGAGAATGTCCTTGTTATAGCCGACGATCTGGCCGTCGCGGACGAATTCGAACGGCTCGAACGCGGCCTCGGTTCCGACAAGGATGGTGCCGCGCTGCTTGATTTGGTCGACCAGCCCATTGGCATGGGCGGTGGCAGTGAACGGCAGGAGGAGCGGCGCGGCGGCAAGAAGGGTCAGGACGCGGCGGCGCGAAGCGGAAAGAAACTCACCCATTGTTACCCTCTTTTTTCTTCGGTTTTGCTGTGCTGGTAAGCCCGGCCGCTATGCTTGAAGACGCGACCGATCATGTAGCTCTCGGAATCCTTGATCCCGGGAACGTTGGCCAGTTCACTGACGAGGAAATCGTGCAGGCTGGTCGTGGATGGCAAAGTGAGCTGGATGATGATGTCGAACGGCCCGGTCATGGCGTAAACGCTGTCGACGAACGAGTATTCCGACAGTTTTCGAGCAACGCTGATGATGTGCTCGCGGTCGACGTCGAGCCCGACAATGGCCGCAATGCCGACATCGCTGCGCAAAGGGCGCACGACCGCCTGGATGCAGATATCCGGGTCCTCGAGCACACGGGCCATTTTCCGCCGCACCGTCGCTTCGGTGACGCCGATGCGCTTGGCGATATCCACACTCGACATCCGCCCATCGACTTTGAGTTGGGAAAGGACGGCCTGCTCGGTATCGTCGAGATCACTTGTGCTGACGAAATCCCACATCGAATTCCCAATCTGTGTCGATTTCCGACTATAAATTCAAAAATCGCATAAGAAACCGTCTATGGCAATCCCACAGATTGCGAAAAACACCAGCGACGCTGCCTCCGGCGATTGCCGCGCATCGGGCTCACGGTTCGATCATTGGGAAAAGTCGTGTCGACCGAGTCGAAGGCGATGTGCGGTATGCAATCGGCCATGCCTCGAGGATGCACGATGAGGCGGCGTCCGGGCCGATCGGAGATCAAGGCCTGGAGACGCAGCTACGCTGTCGGTCGTCGGTCCCGCCAGACGCAAAAAGACCGGCCAGCGGCCGGTCTTTTTAGCTCAAACATCAGGAAAGCTGGTCTCAGCTTTCCTTGGGCGTCAGCACCTGGCGGCCGCGATACATGCCGGTCTTCAGGTCGATATGGTGCGGGCGGCGCATTTCGCCGGAGTTCTTGTCCTCGACATAGGTCGGGGCCTTGAGGGCGTCTGCCGAGCGGCGCATGCCGCGCTTGGACGGAGAGGTTTTTCGTTTCGGAACGGCCATGGATATGCTCCACTACATGGTCAAAAGCCCCGCCCGCCCTCGTGAAAGGGCCGTGTCAGGGGCCGGAATCTGAGAAAGTCGGGTGCCTATACACGCCCGGTGCCGTTTTGGCCAGCGCTGCCCGCGAATTTTTTTATGTCGGCTACTGGAGGCAGCCGACATAAGCGCCGGATCGGCCGGCGCGCCGCTCGATCAGGTTGGCCAGCCTCCTCAGCCCCGGCCCGGGCTTGGCCGGGTTGCGGGCGATCGGATTTGGCAAGCTGACGGCAAGCAGCGCGGCCTGACGGCGCGACAGCTGTTTTGCCGAAATACCGAAATGGTGCCGCGCGGCCGCCTCGATCCCGTATATGCCCGGCCCCCACTCGGCGATGTTGAGGTAGATTTCCATGATCCGCCGCTTCGACATCACCGCGTCGAAATAGACGGCCAGCGGCAACTCGACGACTTTGCGAACCGTGCCCAGCGGACGAGACCACAAAAACAGGTTCTTCACCGTCTGCATGGTGATGGTCGAGGCGCCGCGCGTCCCCTCGCCGGCCAGCGCGTCGTCGACGACACCCCGCAATTCGCCGAGGTCGACGCCGCGATGGAAACAGAACTGTCCGTCCTCCGACATGATCACCGAATTGGCCAGCACCGGTGCCACGTCGTCGATCGACACCCAGCGGCGGTCATAGCCGGAGAAGGTGGCAAGATCCTTCAGCATCAGCGTCGACACCGGATGCACGAAAGACGGCAGATAGAGAAAGGTCAGCACCGTAGGGATAAGCGCCAGCACGGCAGCCACGACGATACCGCGCCGGACCCAGCGTTTGAGAGCACGACGGTTCACGCCACGGGATCTCGTCGCCATGTCCAGCTTTTCGGTTTCATGATCGACGATCGGTTCCGCCAAGTCGCCCAACCCGTGTCTCTCCCTCCCCCGGCATAATGGCGCTTGTCTTCTTGCGCAACGTCTGAGTGTCGGCTACCGGTCCGGGCCATGACGAATGACGATGAAATGGCGTTCGAAACGGCGCTCGTCGCACGGGCCGCCGCCGTCGAGACGTTGCTGCGGCGATTGCTCGACGACCGCGCGCTCACGGGCGAGATCGCGCGGCCCGAGCGCCTTATGGCGGCGATGCGGCACGGCGTGCTCAACGGCGGTAAGCGCCTGCGCCCCTTTCTGGTGATGGAAAGCGCGGCCCTGTTTTCCGCCGACGGCGAAGCGGCACTGCGCGTGGCGGCCGCACTGGAATGCGTGCACTGCTATTCGCTGATCCATGACGACCTGCCGGCGATGGACGACGACGATCTGCGCCGCGGCCAGCCTACCGTGCACAGGGCCTTCGACGAGGCGACTGCCATCCTCGCCGGCGACGCCCTGCTGACGCTTGCCTTCGACATCCTCGCCGACGAGACTACGGCGCTGCCGGCGGAGCGGCGGGCCGCCCTTGTGCTGGCGCTCGCCCGCGCCGCCGGGACCGGCGGCATGGTCGGCGGCCAGACGCTGGACCTCGAGGCCGAGCGCATCGCCCCGGACGAGGCCGGGATCATCCGGCTGCAGGCGATGAAGACCGGTGCGCTGATCCGCTTTGCCTGCGAGGCGGGCGCGGTCGTCGCCGGCGTGCCTGCCGGGGATCGCGAAAGACTGGCCGAGTTCGGCTCGGCGATCGGGCTTGCCTTCCAGCTTGCCGACGATCTTCTCGATTTGACCGCGGATGCCGCACAGATGGGCAAGGCGACGGGCAAGGACGCCGCCGCTGGCAAGGCAACGCTGGTGGCGCTGCACGGGGAGGCATGGGCACGCGCCCAGTTGCATGGCCTTGTCCATCAGGCGCATGCGCTGCTCGAACCCTATGGCGAGCAGGCCGGCCTGCTGAAGGCAGCCGCGACCTTCGTGGCGACGCGCAACAATTGAGATCGGGCAGACCCCGGGGCTTGGCGTGAAGGTCTCTGTTTAACGGGCCAATCGGGAGGATCAGGTTCGATGTCGACCAAATTGTTCGATCTCAGCGGGCGCACCGCCCTCGTAACCGGCTCCTCGCAAGGCATAGGCTTCGCCTTGGCCAAGGGTTTGGCCGAAGCCGGCGCCAGGGTGATCCTCAACGGCCGTGACGAGGCAAGGCTCGCCACCGCGATCAGGCAGATTCCCGGAGCGGAAAAGCTGGCCTTCGATGCTACCGATCATGAAGCGGTTCGCTCGGCGGTCGACGGTTTCGAACTGGACGGCGGAGCGATCGACATTTTGGTGAACAATGCCGGCATGCAATTCCGCGCGCCGCTCGAGGAGTTTCCCGCCGATGCGTTCGAGCGCCTGCTGCAGACCAACGTCGCCAGCGTCTTCCATGTCGGCCAGGCCGTGGCGCGCCATATGATCAGGCGCGGCCGCGGCAAGATCATCAACATCGCCAGCGTGCAGACCGCGCTCGCCCGTCCGGGCATCGCGCCCTACACGGCGACGAAAGGCGCGGTCGGCAACCTGACCAAGGGCATGGCTACGGATTGGGCCAAACATGGCCTGCAATGCAATGCCGTTGCACCCGGCTATTTCGATACGCCGCTCAACGCTGCCCTTGTCGCCGACCCTGCGTTCAGCACCTGGCTGGAAAAGCGCACGCCAGCCGGCCGCTGGGGAAAGGTCGAGGAACTGGTCGGCGCCTGCGTCTTCCTGGCCAGCGAGGCCTCCTCTTTCGTAAACGGCCATATTCTCTATGTGGACGGCGGCATCACAGCGTCGATCTGATCCGCCGCGCCGAACAGGCAGGCGCGCCAAATGCTGCCCGATCGATAACCGGTTGACGCGGAGCTGACATCACTCGTGGCAGCATTCCGCTGTTCGAAGATACGCGGCTGCGGTGGTCTCACTCCCGGCCAGAGCGTTTGGGGACCTTGCGTTTCGGGAACAATTGCACCCGTCGCGACGTTCGGGACCAGAAGCAGGAGGCAACCCATGAACGACAACAAGCATCGCAAACAGCCGAGGCCAAGCGATCGCGACTTGCGCAACGATCCCGGCATCGGCGCATCCAAAGGCACCATCAAGGGTGGCGACATTCTTGACGACGACGAGGAACTCGATGGCGAAAATACTTTTCGGGGCGATGTCGAGAACGACACCACCCCGCAAGGCGGTGTGAACCCCGACCAGACCGGCCGGACGAACAAATAGAGGGAGATATCCCATGACCGGCAAGAAGACCCACGAACAGCAGGTGCGAATCATCGAGGAGCGGGTGAACACCAAGAATGCGGACAAGAATTTCAACGCCGAGGACGAACTGAAGCGGTCGAAGCAGGAAAGAACGGCTCGCCAGCAGGGCCAGTCGCTCAGGGGCGGCGACGTCGATCTGGTCGATGCCGATGACCGTGAAATGCTTCGCGGCTCGAACCAGGAATCCCGGCATCACAAACGGCCCGCGGATTGAAATAATATCCGAAGCTTGACCGTCCCTTGAAGTGGCGCGGCCCTTCATCTCGGCGCAGCCGGCAGGCTACATGGGAGGCTGCGGGAATCCGAAATTCTCGGTCGCCAGAACGAAATCTTAATGTAAATCAAGCGTAATCCCGACCGTTAAAATAATGCGTATGTGTTGGGGTTGCGCATGCCGGAATATTCTTCCTTCATACGGTCCATCCGGAGCCGTTATCTCTCAGGATTGCTGATCTTCGCGTTGGCTTCGCTGGCGATCATGCTCGCACTTGATCGCGTCAATTCCTTCCGCCACCAGATCGATGCCCTGAGCAGCAACCTTGTCATCTTTACCCGCGATCTGCGCAACGCGACCAGCTTCGCCGAGACGACGGGAACCGCCTGGCGAGCGGAGACGCGCGATGCGCTGACCGCGTCGGCGCGCGGCCATTCGGAACGCCTGACCAGCGAGATTGGGACGCTTGCGACCCAGATCGCCGCATTGCGTCCACGCCTGTCGACAAAGACGATCAACGAGCTCGAATCCGCTTCGGTCAATGGCGACCTTTTCTGGTCTCCGCGCGACATGATTCGAAACTTCAACCTGATGTCGGTGGCGCAGAAGGTCGATGAGTGGAGCTATCGCGAAATCCGCAACCAGAACGACCTGTTTGCCCAGCCGATGCTGGTCCGCGTCCGCACCGCCATGGACGACGAGCGCCATTTGGCCGATGCCTCCAGTGACCGGCTGCTGCTGTGGGCGAGCGGATTGCTGTTCGCGGTGCTCTCCATCGCCGCTTTCTGGATCTTCCGGCCGATGGAGCAAGCCATCCGCCGCGCCTTCGCCGAATCCGCCGAGTCGCTGTTCAAGGCCGAGGCGGCCGACCGCGCCAAATCGGAATTCCTCGCCAATATGAGCCACGAAATCCGCACGCCGATGAACGGCGTGCTCGGCATGGCCGAGCTGCTGGCCAAGACTGAGCTGACCGCGCGCCAGAAGACCTTCACCGACGTCATCGTCAAATCCGGCAATGCGCTGCTCACCATCATCAACGACATCCTCGATTTCTCCAAGATCAATGCCGGCCAGCTCACGCTCGACCCGGCGCCGTTCCGCCTTGCCGAGGCGGTCGAGGATGTGGCCACGCTCGTCTCCGCCCATGTCGCCGAAAAGAACCTCGAACTGATCGTGCGCGTCGACCCGCGCCTGCCGGCCTACGTCGTCGGCGACGCCGGGCGGTTCCGCCAGATTGTCACCAACCTGCTCGGCAACGCGGTGAAGTTCACCGAGAAGGGCCATGTGCTGATCGACGTCGGCGGCGAAACCGTCAATGACGTCGTCCAGCTCAAGTTGCGCGTCGAGGACACCGGCATCGGCATCCCGGCCGAAAAGTTGCAGAACGTGTTCGAAAAATTCGCCCAGGTCGACGGCTCCTCGACCCGCCGTCACGAGGGCACCGGCCTTGGTCTCGCCATCGCCGCCCGCCTCGTCGACCTGATGGCCGGCAAGATTGGCGTCGAGAGCGAGATCGGCCGCGGCTCCGTATTCTGGTTCGCGGTGCCCCTGCCCGTGCATCGTGCCGAGGCTCGCGACGAGATCGTGCCGGTCGACGTCACCGGCGCCCGCGTTCTGGTCATCGACGACAATCCGGTCAACCGCGAGATCCTGCTCGAACAGCTCAGGAGCTGGAGCTTCGACTGCGCCGCCGCCGAAAGCGGTGCGGTCGGCTTGGCTTTCCTCGACCGCGCCTGCCAGCTGGGGGCCGCCGTCGATTGCATCATCCTCGATTACCAGATGCCCGGTATGAACGGCGCCGATGTCGCGAAAGCCATCGCCGCCGACAGCCGGCTGTCGGCCATACCGGTCGTGCTCCTGACCTCGGTCGACCAGGTCGATTTCGGCAAGATGATCATTGATTTCGGCATTGCCGCGCACCTGACCAAGCCGGCGCGCTCCGCGGTCCTGCTCGGCACCGTCATCTCGGTCGTCCAGAAAGCCCGCTCGCAGGTCGGCAGGGCGCAGTTCGTTCGCGAACCTGTACCGGCGCTGCCGCAGGCGGCGCCGCCCGCCTTTACCGTCATCCGCGGCCCGGCAATGCCGGCCGTCCCCGTGCCGGAACCGACGGTCGCGCCGAACGGTCCGATCGACATCCTCATCGCCGAGGACAACGAGGTGAACCAGTTGGTGTTCGGCCAGATTCTCAACGGGTTGGGCTTGAGCTATCGCATAGCCGGCAACGGCCGCACGGCGGTCGAGATGTACCGCTCGTTGCGCCCGAGGCTGATCCTGATGGACGTCTCCATGCCGGAGATGAACGGTTACGAGGCGACCCGCGCCATCCGGGCGACGGAGGCCTCGGATGGCAGCCACATTCCGATCATCGGCGTCACCGCGCATGCGCTGAAGGGCGACCGCGACAAGTGCATCGAAGCCGGCATGGACGACTATCTGCCGAAGCCGGTTTCACCCGACCGCCTCGGCGCCAAGATAGGCACCTGGCTCAGCGAAACGGTGGTGGCGAAGACGGCATAGCTATACCGTCGACGCCTCGGACGCCGCATCCAGATGATAACGGCGCATCCAGTCGAGGCTTGTCTCGTCGGCAAGCCTTGCGACGCCGGGTCTTATATCCCCAGCATCCGGTGCCTGAACCCCCAAGGCGTCGCAAACGGACGCCAACGTTGCAACCGGATCGCTCGACAGGCGCTCATAGCCGATCCGCAGCGGGATTACCTCTTGCTCCGCGAACCACATGTTCCAGGCAGTGTCATAACCATCGAGCCCGGCAACCTCATCCTTGATCCGCCCGAAATCATATCGAGGTTCTCCGGGAGGTCCCACCCTTTCCAGTTCGGTGCCATCGGGAGCGACATGCCAAAGGCCGGTTTGCTGCGCCTTGACCAGCGATACGGCCTGCGCAAGCTTGTCCTCGCGTGACAGATGTATGTAGAGAACACGGCCAAAAGCCCTCTCGAAACGAGCTTTATCCGAGACAAGCCCCGGGAAAATCCGGTCGAGTATCGCTGAAAGCTCATCCAGATTCTCTCGCATCAGGCGCAGGCCGAAAATGCCGGTCCCACCCTTGCCGGCGGCGATGGCCGCATTGAGATAGGCGGCATTGAATTCGAGTTCGCCCATCGTGTCGCGGCCGGGCAGCCCCCACTCTTCGGCCCATTCGGGCACGTCCTGCCGCCGATAGAACGAATGAGGATCGCCCGCCGCCTTCGTGGAGGCCAGGAGCTTGCACAGCAAAGTGCTTCCGGTCCTGGGCGTGCCGCAGATAACATATGCGTCGACCATCCTGCGGCCCTCATTGCTCGTTGAAGGCAGGGCAATGCCGGCCAATCCAGGGTCGCCTATAGCCGCGGCCGTCATTTTTATCGCCCCTTCACCCGCAACGACACACCCGCTATCGGTTGCGCACCACCACGCATGCCCCGCCGACACTTTGCAGTTTCTGGCAGATAGCGCCGGCGGCGGCACGGTCGTCGACCCCGATCCTGACCGCGTAGATGCCGCGCCGGCCGATCGGCGTGCGCACCCGGCTGACCACCGGATCATGCCCGCCTAGCAGGGCCGGGAAGCGGCCTCTCACCCTGAGCCACTGGTTGATCGCGGCGCTGCGGCGGAAATTGCCGGCCACCTGGATTCCCCAGGGCTTTATGTTGATGGAAGCCATCGCCACCGTCCGCGACATGATCACCGGGAGCTTACGGCAGGCCGCGACGAAATCGGATTTCGCGTCGAGCGGTCGCACGCTTCCGGCATAGGCGCGGTCGGCGAACTTATCGACCGGCTCGCCCATGATGTCGAAGACATAGCTTTCGGTTTCCATCGGCAGGAAGCCGCCCGAGCCCAGCCAGCGCGAGACCCGGTTTTCGCCGGCATTGTAGGCGGCGGCCGCCAGGCCGAGATTGCCATAGCTGGTCTTCATCTCGGCGAGGTATTTCGCCGAGGCCGGGATCGCCTGGTTGATGTCGAAGGAATTGGCGAGCCCGCGCATCTTGGCGGTCCCCGGCATGAACTGGGCGATTCCTTCGGCGCCAACCGGACTGACGGCGTTGGGATCGAATCGACTTTCCTTCCAGATCAGCCGGGCGAAGAAATCCCTGGGCAGACCGTTCTGGTCGGCATGGGCCTGGATCAGGTTGCAGACCTTGTCGATCAGCCGCTGCTTGGCCGATTGCGGCGGATCGGCCTGGGCCAAGGTGGGCCACCCGCACAGCAGGATCAGCGCCACCGGGAGGAAGCGCAGCATTCGACCTACTCTGCCGCGGCCTTGCCGCGACCAAATCGTTGTTCGATATAGTCGGCGACCATCTTTTCGAAATCCTGCGCGATCGACGGTCCGCGCAGCGTCGCCGCCTTCTTGCCGTCGACGAAAACGGGCGCCGTCGGCGTCTCGCCGGTGCCTGGCAGCGAAATGCCGATATCGGCATGTTTGGACTCGCCCGGGCCGTTGACGATGCAGCCCATCACGGCGACCTTGAGGTTCTCGACCCCTGGGTATTTCTCACGCCACGCCGGCATGTTCTTCCTGAGATCGGCCTGGATGTTCTGGGCCAGTTCCTGGAACACGGTCGAGGTTGTGCGGCCGCAGCCGGGGCAAGCGGCGACGATCGGCACGAATTGCCTGAAGCCCATGGTCTGCAGCAATTCCTGCGACACCTGCACCTCGCGCGTGCGATCGCCGTTCGGCTCCGGCGTCAGCGATATGCGGATGGTGTCGCCGATGCCTTGCTGCAACAGGATGCCCATGGCGGCGGATGAGGCGACGATGCCTTTCGAGCCCATGCCGGCTTCGGTGAGGCCGAGATGCAGCGCATGGTCGGAACGGCTGGCGAGCTCGGTGTAAACGGCTATCAGGTCCTGCACGCCGCTGACCTTGGCCGAGAGGATGATCTTGTCGCGGCCAAGGCCGATCTCCTCGGCCATCTCGGCCGAGAGGATCGCCGACTGCACGATCGCCTCGCGCGTCACTTGCTGTGCAGTTAACGGAAAGCCGCGAGCCTGGTTGTCGTCCATCAGCCGGGTCAGGAGTTCCTGGTCGAGCGAGCCCCAGTTGACGCCGATGCGCACCGGCTTGTCATGTTTGATCGCCATCTCGACGATTGCCGCGAACTGCCGGTCCTTCTTGTCCTTGAAGCCGACATTGCCGGGATTGATGCGGTATTTGGCCAGCGCCTCGGCGCAGGCCGGATGATCGGCCAGGAGCTTGTGACCAATATAGTGGAAGTCGCCGACGATGGGCACGTTGATACCGAGCCGCGCCAGCCGCTCCCGGATGCGCGGCACGGCGGCGGCGCTTTCATCGCGGTCTACGGTGATGCGCACGATCTCGGAGCCGGCGCGATGCAGCGCCGCGACCTGGGCGACCGTCTGGTCGACATCGGCGGTATCCGTATTGGTCATCGACTGCACGACGACGGGAGCACCGCCGCCAACCACCACGCCGCCCACATCGACGCCAACCGAGGTGCGGCGCGGGAAGGGAAAGGAATAATATCCGGTCATGCCGGCAGCCTTTAATCTCTGGAGCGCCGCGCGTCCACTTGGACGCACAAAAGCGCGCTCCGGGCCGATGCGCTGAAGTCCGGGCATGAGGTGGAGGAGCAAAGATGGCTTGTCAATGGCGACAGGTCGCCACTGGCCGCAATCGATGCCGCCGCCGGTTGCTCGGCGCCCGACTTTTATCGCTCGCTTGCGTCGGCCAATCGGCTACCTGGCGATTGGCAGGCCCCATCGCTTTGTCTTTCCCGGAACGAGTCCGTCATTTCGGGGAGGAGCAAGGAGAAGAGCGACGCAGCGCAGTCCCAGAATCCAAGCCCTGACCTCAGAGCGCCGCGGCAAGGCGGAATTCTGCTCCGCTGCACTCTTCGGTCAAGGGTTATGGCATAGATTAAAGGAGGGGCCCGCGCCGAGCTTCGTCCCTGCTCGTCCTGGGACTAGGAAGTCGGAAGGCCTCTGCCTGGTACGAATATCTGTGATGGTCGACCTGAAACCGAAGATCAAAACCACCAGTCCGGCGGCAATTGCCGCCGGCAGGAAAGACCCGAATGGTGAGCGGTTATGTCAGTGGGGCATCAATGCGTCGTGGGTTTGGCCCTCAGTTTTTCAATCTCGTCCTTGATTGCCAGCTTGCGTCGCTTGAGATTCACGATTTCCAGGTCGTCCACCGACGGGTGATTCATCGCGTCATCGAGCTCGCGTTCGATGTCGCCGTGTTTCCGCTGCAACTCATCAAGATGGGATGCAAGAGACATGATTGGTTCTCCCTTTCATGATTTCCTCGATTGCAGCCGCCAAAGGCGCGTCCACCGCAGGCTCGCTCTGTGACGGCACAATGACAGTGTGCCACCTTCGCGCAGCGATGTCGAATGATCCGTGGTAGCATTCCACGACAACGTGAAATGTGATATGGGCTGCGCGCCGGTGGCAGAGAGTGCCACCCCCCGCCCAATCAGGCCCAGCTTTGGGCGCCGCAGACGTGCAGACGGTAGAGAATGTCCGATCAGGAACAGGCCGATATTCGCCTCGAATTTTCCCGGCTGAAGCAGGAACACGCCGATTTCGACGCCGCGATCAATGCGATGATCGCCATGAACTGCGACCCGCTGCAGATCCAGCGCATGAAGAAGAAGAAGCTTGCGCTGAAGGATCGGCTGATGAAGCTGGAAGACAGGATCATCCCGGACATCATCGCCTGACTTCAGGTCCAGGCCGCGATCGAAAGCCGCGCCGCGCGTTCGCGCAACAGGGCCAGGAGTTCGCCTGTCTTCTCCTGCGACGTGTCGATGGGCACCACCAGGCACATCGTCGCCTCGACGGTGCCGGGTGCTGAAAACACCGGCGCGGCGAGGCATTTCGTATAGGCGTCGACGAGCCCCGAAGTGATGCAATAGCCGGTGGCTCGCGCCGTCGCTATGTCGGCGATGAAATCGTCCAGACGCAATCTGCGGCCATCGGGCAGCATAAGGTCGTCTTCCGATATCATGGCTTCGATCCGGGCCTGTTCGAGGCCGGCGAGCAGCAGCCTGCCTGACGCGGTCCAGGGCAGCGGGATCTGCAATCCGGTGGCGGAGCTGATGCGGAACGGCCGGGTGCCCGGGCTCGAGTGGACGATCGTGTAGCGGCCGCTCTGCAGCATGCACAGTTCGGAGGTCTCACCGGTCTCGCGCGACAGGTTGTCGACCTCCTGGCGTCCTCGCCTCAAGAGGTCGTTGCCGCGCACATAATCCATTCCATAGAGATAGAGCTTCTTACCGAAATAGACGCGGTTGCCGTCGCCGGCCATCTCCAGGAGGCCCGCATCGACCAGCGATCGCACCAGTGTGTAGGTGGTCGAACGCGGCGCGTTGACCCCCTTGGCGAGGTCGCCGATACCGATGGCGCGCTGCGTCGAATGAAGGAACTCCAGAATCTCGAGCACCCGGTTGAGGCCCTTCTCCCGAGAGACCGAAATCTTTGCGTCCGCTGAGACCGCCAAGGCGCTGCCATCTTGCATTGTTGATTCCTGATGTTAGTATCTGTCTTGTACAGGATACACTCGTCCCTTGTAAGAGACAAGTTCTGTAACGATCCGGGTGCGCGTATTGCCTGTGCGTAGGGGAACACAACACGAAAGGAGGTCGCTGTGGACGACACATCCAAAAGGCGTGATTTTCTGAAACTGGGTATGGCCGGACTGGCAACGGCCGGCGTCATGAGCGCGGCGGCAACGGTCGACGTCCAGAAGGCGGCGGCGCAGGCTGCGCCCGATAGCCTGCTACGCACCGTGCTGGAGCGCGGCAAATTGATTGTCGGCACCGGAAGCACCAATGCGCCATGGCATTTCGAGAACGATGCCGGCGAACTCGTCGGCATGGACATCACCATGGGGCGCATCCTGGCAAAGGGCTTGTTCGATGACCCGGCCAAGGTCGAGTTTGTCATGCAGGACCCGGCGCAGCGCATTCCGAACGTGACGACGAACAAGGTCGACATCACCATCCAGTTCATGACCATGACCGCGCAGCGCTCGCAGCTGATCAACTTCTCCAGGCCTTACTACGTCGAGGGCGTCGCCTTGCTGACTTTGCCCGGCGCCGAGAACAAGACCTTCGACAAGCTGCTTGCCGCAGGCTCCGCGACGCGCGTTTCCATCCTGCAGAATGTCGACGCCGAATCTTCGGTGCATTTTGCCTTGCCGGAGGCGCAGGTGATGCAGATCGATACACAGGCCAACGTGCTGCAGGCATTGGAATCCAAGCGTGCCGATGCCGCTGCCGTCGACCTCTCCACCGTGCGCTGGCTCGCCTCGCGCAATCCGGACAAATACTTCGATGCCGGCAAGAGCTGGTACTCGATGCTTTATGGCGCGGCGCTCCGGCAAGGCGATCTCGATTGGCTGACCTTCGTCAACCAGACCTTCACCATCGCCATGTTCGGCCATGAAACGGCGCTCTATGACGCCGCGTTCAAGGACTATTTCGGGCAGGAGCCGCCGGCGCGCCACCCCGGCTTCCCGGTTATCTGACGTCATCGGCGGAAGGGCGCCGACCCTTCCGCCTTTTTTCCTGGCGACGCGGCCAGCTTTGCGTCACATCGGGAGCACTGAGGCCGACGCATGGGTTATGCGCTCAATTTCAACCTGATCTGGCGGCATTTCGACAAGCTGTGGGGCGGTCTGCTGCTCAGCCTGGAGCTCGCCGTCATCTCGATCGCCATCGGCATCGTCATCGGCCTGGTCCTGGCGGTCTGGTACGTGTCGGCCGGACGCATGGTGCGCGGCATCATTGCCGCCTATGTCGAATTCATCCGAAACGTGCCGCTGATCCTGCTCGTCTATCTCGTCTTCTACGGTCTGCCGACCGTGGTCGACATCGCCTACAGCGCGCAAACCTCGTTCGTCGCCACGCTGGCGCTCTACAGCGGCGCCTATCTGGTCGAGGTGTTCCGCTCCGGTCTCGAAGCGGTGCCGCGCGGCCAGCTAGACGCCGGCAAGGCGATCGGCCTGACGCCCTGGCAAAGGCTGCTCCATGTGCGCCTGCCGACCATGCTGCGCATCACGCTGCCGGCGCTTTCCAACACTTTCATATCGCTGTTCAAGGACACCTCCGTCGCTTCGGTCATCTCGGTGCCCGAACTGACCTTCGGCGCGCAATGGATCAACTTCAACACCTTCCGCATCGTCGAGGTCTATCTCGTCGTGACGGCGATGTATCTGCTGACCGGCTACGCCCTGCTTTACGCGCTCCGGCTCGTCGAACGATGGTTCAAGGTGGTGCACTAGCATGCTTGGCCAGATCGCCTACGCCTTGCCTTTCCTGGCTCAGGGTTTTGCGCTGACGCTTTGGGTGTCGCTGCTGGTCGTGACGTTCTCGCTCGTCGCCGGTGTCGTCCTTGGCGTCGGCCTGGTCTATGGCCCGGCGCCGGCGCGCTGGGCGGTGCGCATCTTCAGCGACACTATTCGCGGCATACCGATCCTGGTGCTCATCTTCTTCGTCTACTACGGGATGCCGGCCGTCGGGCTTCACCTGCCGTCCTTCTGGGCTGCCGTGCTGGCGCTGACCTTGTTCAAGACAGCCCAGGTCGTCGAATATCTCCGGGGCGCCGTCGGCTCCATCCCGAAGGGACAATCGGAGGCGGCAATGGCGATCGGCCTGACCTTCCGCCAGCGGCTGGCCCATGTCATCTTTCCGCAAGCGTTCAGGCGTTTCCTGCCGCCCTGGATCAATGGCGTCACCGACGCGGTCAAGGGCAGCGCGCTGGTCTCGCTGCTCGGCATCACCGATCTCATGCAGGCCATCAACCAGGTCATCGGCCGCACCTATGAGGCCATGCCGCTCTACATCCTTGGCGCCCTCATCTACTTCGCCGTCAACTATGCGCTTTCGCTTGCCAGCAGGCGGCTGGAGCGGCGTTTCTCCTTCATCCGGGAATAGCAATGTCCACAAGCTCGAACGATGCCCCGGCCCTTCTCGACATCCGCGATGTGTCCAAATCCTTTGGCGCCGTCCAGGTCCTGCGCTCGGTCAGCCTGCGCGTGGCGCGCGGCGAGGTGGTGACGGTCATCGGGCCCTCGGGCAGCGGCAAGACCACGCTGCTGCGCTGCGTCAACTTCCTGGAGAGCTATGACAGCGGGTCCATCCGCATCGACGGCAAGGAGGTCGGCTTCCGAGAAACCGGAGCCCGCCAGCGCCGCAGCGAACGCGACCTTGCCGCGATGCGCGCCGAGACCGGCATGGTGTTCCAGAGCTTCAACCTGTTTCCGCATCTCACCGCCGCCGGCAACATCATGCTCGGCCTCACCAAGGTGCGCGGCAAAAGCACCGTGGAGGCGCGCACGATTGCCGAACACTGGCTCGGCCGCGTCGGTCTTGCCCATAAGGCCGACAGCCTGCCGGCGGAGCTCTCCGGCGGCCAGCAGCAGCGCGTCGGAATTGCGCGCGCCGTGGCCATGGGGCCGAAAATCCTGCTGCTCGACGAGATAACCTCCGCCCTCGATCCGGAACTCGTCGGCGAGGTGCTTGAAGTGGTGCGCAGCCTCGCCGAGGACGGCATGACGATGGTGATGGTCACGCATGAGATGGCCTTTGCCCGCGACGCCTCGAGCCGCATCGTCTTCATGGCCGATGGCGGCGTCGGCGCGGTCGGCCCGCCGAAGGAGATTCTCGCAGCAGACGCCGAGAATGAGCGTCTGCGCAATTTCCTGGCGCGCTTCCGCGCCTCGCATTTCTGACATTGGATGGTTGACACCATCCCAAGGAGCCTTCTTCCATGACGCCTTACACCAGGCTCACCGAACTCGGCCTCACATTGCCCGAGCCGCCGACGCCCATCGCCAACTTCGTTACCCATGCCGAGAGCGGCCGGCTGATCTTCCTGTCCGGCCAGGGACCGCTTCGGGCCGACGGCTCGCTCTGCACCGGGAAGGTGGGCGAGGATGTGACGGTGGAGGAGGCTTATCAGCATGCCCGCCTCACCGGCCTCAACCTGCTTGCCGTCATGCATGCTGCCGCCGGCGATCTCGGCCGCATCGTGCGCGTCGTCAAGCTGCTCGGCTTCGTCAACGCCACGCCGACCTTCAGCGACCACCCCAAAGTGGTGAATGGCTGCTCCGATCTTTTCGCCGACGTTTTCGCCACGATCGGCGGGCATGCCCGCTCGGCGATCGGCGTCGGCTCCTTGCCGGGAAACATCACCGTCGAAATCGAAGCGGTCGTCGAGATCGCTGCCTGATCTGTCATCCACGGGATTGCTCACATGAAAACATATTCAGACACCGGCTCCAACACCACGATCCGCGAACGGCTCGGCCTTCGCCCGATCATCAACGTCTCCGGCACGATGACGGCGCTCGGCGCGTCGATCATCGTGCCTGAAGCGATCAGCGCCATGTCTGAAATGGCATCGCAATGGGTGGAAATGGACGATCTGCAGCGCGCCGCAAGCGCCGTCGTCGCGCGCCTCACCGGTGGCGAGGCCGGCTTCATCACCGCCTGCTGTGCCAGCGGCATCACCATGGCGATCGCCGGCGCGATGACGGAAACCAACCTGCTCGCCATCGAACGCCTGCCGGACGACACCGGCGACCTCAAGTCGGAGGTGATCATCCAGCTTGGCCACATCGTCAACTACGGTGCCCCGATCGACCAGTCGGTCCGCGTTGCCGGCGCCAAGGTGGTGCCCGCCGGCACGGTCAGCGTCACGCAGGACTATCATGTGCGCGACGCGATCAACGACCGCACGGCGGCAGGGCTCTATGTCGTCGCGCATCACACCGTACAATACGGCATGCTGTCGCTGGAGGAGTTCTGTGAAATCTGCCACGCCAGGGGCGTGCCGGTGATCGTCGACGCGGCTTCCGAATATGACCTGCGCGGCTTCCTGGCGCGCGGTGCCGACATCGTCATCTACAGCGGCCACAAATTCCTGAGCGGCCCGACCAGCGGCATCGTCACCGGACGCAAGGATCTGGTGCGCGCCGCCTATCTGCAGAACCGCGGCGTCGCCCGCGCCATGAAGGTCGGGAAGGAAAGTATCGCCGGCACCATGGCAGCGCTCGAAGCCTGGGAGAAGCGCGACCACGCCGGCATCCGCCGGCGCGAAGAGGCCGCCCTCAACCTTTGGAAGGATGCTCTGCAGGGTATCCCGGGCATTGGCGCGGAGATCATTCCCGACCCGACCTCCAACCCGCTCGACCGCCTGCAGGTCTTCGTGCTGCCGGAAAGCCGCTTCACCGCTGCCGGCCTAGCCTCGGCGCTTGCCGGTGGATCGCCGCCCATCATCGTGCGCAATCACGAGGTCGAACGCGGCCATTTCTTCCTCGACCCCTGCAATCTTCATCCCGGAGAGGCGGAGAGCGTCGCCGAACGGCTGCGCGCCCTGTTAACCGCGAAGGACCGGCCCGCCGACGCCATGAAGATTGCTCGCAAGGACTCTTCCGGCGCCTTGCGCTGGCCGGATTGAGCGCCAAGCGGACCAACGAACCCAAAGCACCGGCTGATCACGTAACCGTGAACAGCCGGATGCGTACGCGGCGGGAATAAATCTCGGCCGCAACGGGTCTCCTCGACATAGGCCGCTACAGGCGTTGAGGAGATCCGCATGTCCGTCATCATGAACACGACAGCGAACATGGCCGCGGCGTCGGCCGCCATGTGCTGGAGCGCATGACCTCAACCGGCCTCTCTCCCATGATGCACGGCTTTCCCATTGCGCTTGACACTGGTGACGCAGATGAATTCACTTTCGCCACGGCAGGCGGCTTTGCCTGTTGCCGAGGGTTTCGCCCGCACGGGCGGGGCGAGACCGCCGGTATTGCTTGAAAGCGCACGGCCTGTTCCTCGTGGAGTATCGGATGGTGCTGCTTTGAGCGAGAAGGCCGGAGCCGAGCGCTTCAGCGAGGTGGTGCTGCCTCATCTCGGTGACGCGCTGGCGCTTGCCCGCTGGTTGACCGGCAATGACGCCGATGCCGAGGACGTCGTGCAGGACGCCTGCATAAAGGCGCATGCGGGCATATCAGGCTATGCCGGCGGCAATGCCCGCGCCTGGCTGCTGACCATCGTGCGCAACACCGCCTATACCTGGATGTCGCGCAACCGGCCGCGCGGCATGTTGGCCGTCGGTGATCTCGGCGATCTCGACGAGATGGCGGCGGCACACGGCATCAGCGTGCCGGACGAATATGGTCCGGAGGCAAGCCTGATCGCCAAGGCCGACACGGTGGCGCTTGAAACGGCGATAGCAGCCCTGCCGCAGCCGTTTCGCGAGACGCTTGTGCTGCGCGACATCAGCGGCCTCAGCTATCGCGAGATAGCGGCCATGCTCGGCGTGCCGATGGGCACGGTGATGTCCAGGCTGGCTCGCGCGCGGAGCCTGCTTATGTCTGACCTGGGGAGAGCGCCATGACCATGCATGACGATGGACTGCCCAATGATCCGGAAGGCATCAGGCTGATGATCCACGCCCTCGTCGATGGCGAACTTGATGCAGCGGCCGCGCTTGCGGTGGAGCGGCGCATTGCGGCCGATCCGCGGCTTGCCTCGGAGCATGCCCGCATCGTGGCCTTGCGGGGCGCGGTCAGCCGCCTGCCGCGCCCAGATGTCGGCGACGCCTTTCGCGCGCGCATCGCGGCCATTGGCACTGCGGCCACCGCGCAGCCGGAGTCAGGCGAAACGGCCAAGCCGCAGCAGGGCCGGCCGGCGCTCCCGGGGGTGCTTGCCCCGGGCGGGAGAGGCCAGAGGCGAAACGCCGATACGCGGCTGTCGCCAAGTCGAGCGCGCCGCTTCGGTTCGTTCGACTGGCGCGCTCTTGCCGCCTCGATCATGATCAGCGCGGTGCTGGCCAGCGGGGCAACGCAATGGGTGATGGTCAACGGCGCGTCCGACAGCTTCGCCGCGGCGGTCGCCAGCGGCCATCGCCGCAGCCTGCTTGCCGCCAGCCCGATCGATATCGTCTCGTCGGACCGCCACACGGTAAAGCCCTGGCTCGACGCCCGGATCGGCGTGTCGCCGCCGGCACCGGATCTTGCCAAGGACGGTTTTGCGCTGATCGGCGGCCGGGTCGAGGTGATTTCCGGCCGCCCGGTGCCGGCACTTGTCTACCGCCACCGCGAGCATCTGATCACGCTGGTCGCCGAACCGCAGCAGGGCGGCAAGGTCAGCGAGCCTGACGATCTTTCCTCGGGCGGCTTTTCGCTGGTGCAGTGGAGCGACGGCGCCTTCTCCTACTGGGCGATCTCCGACATGGAGCGGCCCGAACTCGACGATTTCGTTGCCCGCTTCCGCAAGGCTGCAGCATAGGCCGATTTCCCGGCCGGACCCCGGCAATGCCCCGCATCCTTGCCGCCGCCGCCGAATTCCGCTAAGGCGCGCCTTTGTCGCCGGGAGCAGAAGCTTGGACGATCAACGCGCCGACGTCGCCATTATCATGGGCAGCCAGTCCGACTGGGCGACCATGCGCCATGCCGCCGAGACACTGGAGGCGCTTGGCATCCCGCACAAACGGCTGATCGTCTCGGCGCACCGCACTCCCGACCGGCTCTACGCCTTCGCCAAGGGCGCCAAGGCCGCCGGCTACAAGGTCATCATCGCCGGTGCCGGCGGTGCGGCGCACCTGCCCGGCATGACGGCGGCGATGACACCGCTGCCGGTGTTCGGCGTGCCGGTGGAATCCAAGGCCCTGTCGGGACAGGATTCGCTGCTGTCCATCGTCCAGATGCCGGCCGGCATTCCGGTGGGAACGCTGGCCATCGGCAAGGCTGGTGCGGCCAATGCGGCTCTGTTGGCCGCCGCCGTGCTGGCGCTCAACGACGACAAGCTTGCCGGGCGGCTCGATGCCTGGCGCGCCTCGCAGACCGCCAAGGTCGCGGCCGAACCCACGGACACGCAATGAGCCTGCCCGCCGGATCGACCATCGGCATCATCGGCGGCGGCCAGCTCGGCCGCATGCTGGCAATGGCGGCCGCTCGCCTCGGCTACCGCACCGTGGTGCTGGAGCCGCAGCCGGATTGCCCCGCGGCACAGGTCGCCAACCGTCAGGTCACGGCCGCCTACGATGACCCCGCCGCGCTTGCCGAATTGGCCGAGGCAAGTGCCGTCGTCACCTATGAATTCGAGAACGTTCCGGTTGCCGCCGCCGAGGCGCTCGCCGCAAAGGTGCCGGTCTATCCGCCTGCGCGCGCGCTTGATGTGGCGCAGGACCGGGTGACCGAAAAGACATTTCTCAACGGCATCGGCATTGCCACGGCGGATTTCCGCGCGGTCGACAATGACGGCGAGCTGACCGCAGCGCTGAAATCCTTTGGCGGCAGCGGCATATTGAAGACGCGGCGCATGGGCTATGACGGCAAGGGCCAGCGCGTCTTCCGTGACATGCAAGCCGGCGGCTTCGCCGGCACCTGCGAGGCCATGGGCAGCGTGCCGCTGGTCCTCGAGGCCTTCGTTTCCTTTGAGCGCGAAGTCTCCGTCATCGCCGCGCGCGGCATCGATGGCGTCGTCGCCGCCTACGATCCGGCCGAGAACGTCCACCGCAACGGCATTCTCCACACATCGACCGTGCCGGCCGCGATCGCGCCCCGGACAGCCGAGGCGGCCCGGACAGCGGCGGTGAAGATCCTGTCGGCGCTCGACTATGTCGGCGTCATCGGCGTCGAGTTCTTCGTGCTGGCCGATGGCTCGCTGCTGGCCAACGAGATCGCGCCGCGCGTCCACAATTCAGGCCACTGGACGGAAGCCGCCTGCACCGTTTCGCAGTTCGAGCAGCATATCCGCGCCGTGGCCGGCCTGCCGCTCGGCGACCCGCGACACCATTCCGACTGCGTGATGGAGAACCTGATCGGCGACAATATCTCGCGCGTTCCGGAATTGCTGGCGGAGCCCGACCTGATGCTGCATCTCTACGGCAAGGCCGCAGCGCGGCCCGGCCGCAAGATGGGCCATTTCACCCGGATCAGCCGCCGCGCCTGACAGCAATCTCGACGCCGCGAGCTACCGGGCAGGAAAACTCGGCGCATGGCGTTCTCAAGTCACGTGGCGACCACCACATCATACCAGCCGGTGCCGAGCCATTGGCCGATTGCGGATATTTGACGACACCGGGCATTCATCTCCGCTACCGGGCATGCTTGCGGTTGACACGGACAAGGCTCCTCGTTTATGAGCCACCCACAGTTCAAAGGCGCGTCTTCTGGCGCGCCTTAAAATTTCGACCCGGACCGGGTCCACACCGACAGGCAAGACCATGAAGATCAAGAATTCGCTCAAGGCGCTGAAGGCGCGTCATCGCGACAACCGTCTGGTTCGCCGCAAGGGCCGCGTCTACATCATCAACAAGACCGCCCCCCGCTATAAGGCGCGCCAGGGCTGAGCTTCGTCGCGAGGCTTTTTGCCTCCGCAGTTGGTGTTTGTCGTCGGTCCGCCGGCCGTTCACGCTAAAATCAGTTTGACGTTCCGCCGCCCGGGACTAGATTCGGGCGATGCGGATTCTTTTTGCATTTTTGACGGTCCTTCTCTTTTGCAGCGCCATCTCGTTGCCGGCGCGGGCCGATGATCGGGCGGTCATGCAAGCGGCCCCGGAGCCGGCGCCTCCGGATGCCCAGCCAGTGCCGCAAGCCGCGCCTCCCGCAATGAACAGGGAAGCCCGCCTCGACAAGCTGTTTGCCGATCTCAAGCGCGAGCGCAACGAAAAGGCGGCAGAGCGTATCGCCGGCATCATCTGGAGCGAATGGTCCCAGTCGGGCAGCGCCTCGATCGACCTGATGATGCAATGGTCGCAGAAGGCGCTCGAGAACCAGAAATTCGACGTAGCGCTCGATTTCCTCGACCAGGTGGTCACCTTGCAGCCGGCCTATGCCGAGGGCTGGAACCGGCGCGCCACGGTGCATTTCATGATGAAGAACTACGGCAAGTCGATGTCCGACATCGACCATACGTTGCAACTCGAACCACGCCATTTCGGCGCGCTGTCGGGCCTGGCACAGATCATGACCGTGACCGGACGCAAGCAATCGGCGCTCGAGGCTTGGCAGAAGGTCCTTGCCATCTATCCGATGCTGCGCAGCGCCCAGGATCAAGTCGGTACGCTTTCGGAAGAACTCGCCGGCGAAGGCATTTGATATTTAAGGCAGTAGGGGAATAAGGCAGTAAGGCAGTAGGAAAGAGATCGCCCGGAAATACTTGCCCTACTCCCCTACTCCCCTACTCCCCTACTCCCTCTCGTATATCCCACATGAACCTGCTCTATGCCGTCTTCGCCTTCCTTCTGGCGCTCGTCTTTGGCCTTGTCGGCATCACCCGCGTCGGCTCCTGGCTGATCGAGCGCCGCAACCCGGCCGTCGGCGAATTCATCGACATCGATGGCGCGCGCATCCATTATGTCCACGTTCCTGGCCACGCCAAGGCCGACCTGCCGCCTGTTGTCTTCATCCACGGCGCCAGCGCCAATCTCAGGGATCAGATGCTGCCGCTCAGGCCGTTGCTCGAAGGGCGCGCCGAATTGCTGTTCTTCGACCGGCCGGGATTCGGTTGGTCGGGACGCGGGCCCGGCAACAACAAGGATCCGTGGTCGCAGGCCGACACCGTCGCCGCGCTGATGGACCATCTCGGCATGAAGCAGGCTATCATCGTCGGCCATTCCTTCGGTGGCGCGGTGACGACCGCCTTCGGCCGCGAGCATGCCGACAAGACGCTCGGACTGGTATTCCTGGCACCGGCAACCCATCCGTGGCCCGGCGGCGCAACCGCCTGGTACTACGACCTGACCACCATTCCGGTGATCGGCCGGCTGTTCTCCGAAACGCTGAGCTATCCGGCAGGAATGCTGCGGATCGCCGACGCTACGACCTGCGTCTTCTCGCCCAACAAAGTGCCGGACAATTATGTCGCCGAGGCCTCGATCCCGCTGGTGCTGAGACCGTCGGCCTTCCGCGCAAATGCCAGCGATGTCGCCGGCCTCTACCGCTATGCGCTTGGGGCCGCGCCGCGCTACGCCGAGATCAAGGCGCCGACCGTGGTCATCTCGGGCGATCGAGACAAGGTCGTCTACGCCCATATCCATTCGGTCGGCCTCGAGCGCAACATTGCCAGCGCCGAACTGGTCTGGGTGCGCAATCTCGGCCACAAGCCGGACTGGATCGCGTCTGATCTGGTCGTTGGCGCCATCGAGAAGGCCGCCGGCAGGAGTGTGGATCTGGAGGCGATGGCAAGGGCGGTGGAAGCGCGGATCGCCGGCGATGCCTATGGCGTCGGCAAATGCGCCGACCTCAAGGAACCCGAAGCGGAGTTGGCGCCGACCTGATGTGCGTCTTCCGAAAATGGTCGTCGAAAAAGGGTATCGGGGCCAGAGCGGCATGTACGTCCTCAAACACGGCATAAAGAAAAATCCCGAAAAATTCTGGGCGCTGCCGGACCGCATCTTCTTCGGTTACGGCGCCTGCCCCATCCTTGCGGGCGTCTTTCTCAGCTATCCTCCCCTGGACGGATTTTACGGCGAGCGGATCATTCCAAGCGGGAACGATTCCCGGAAACCATATCTATGTGACCAACGGCGTGATCGCCTTCGACTACCATGGCTATTCCAGCCGCGAACGGCTTCTGGAACACCACAAACGAGGATGGGCTTCGCATAGCGCCGACTGGCACTGCACGCTGGAAAAGGTCGATTTCGATCTGCTCGACACTGCCGAACTTAATCGGCGAAAGATGCGGGGACCGGATCAATACCTGCAAGATCCCATACCCCGCGCGCGTCGCTTCCTTCAGCGCATTGACCACGCCGCAGCGGCAACAAGAGCTCTCAAGATCGCAACGCGGTGAAGCCCTGGGGCGGGCTTATCGGGTGCCCAAGTCCGAACCGACATAGGCGATGCGCAGCATATTGGTCGAACCGGGCGTCCTTAGCGGCACGCCGGCGGTGATGATGACGCGGTCGCCGGGCTTGCCGAATTCCTCTTCAAGCGCGATGCGGCAGGCGCGATCGACCATGTCGTCGAGATCGGTGGCATCGGGGGAGACGACGCAGTGCGTGCCCCACAGCAGCGACAGCCGCCGCGCCGTGTTGACGATCGGCGACAGGGCCACGATCGGCACCTGCGGGCGCTCGCGCGCGGCGCGCAGGCCCGTGGTGCCGGAAGCCGTGTAGGTGATGATCGCCGACAGTTTCAGCGTCTCGGCGATTTCGCGGGCCGCCAGCGAGATCGCATCGGCGCCGGTTGCTTCAGGCTCGGAACGCTGGGCGTTGATGATGCCTGCATAGGTCGGATCGGTTTCCACCTTGGTGGCGATGCGGTTCATCATCGCCACCGCTTCCACCGGATAGGCGCCCGCGGCCGATTCGGCCGAAAGCATGATGGCGTCGGCGCCTTCGAAGACGGCGATCGAAACGTCGGAGACTTCCGCGCGGGTCGGCACGGGCGCGGTGATCATCGATTCCAGCATCTGCGTGGCGACCACCACCGGCTTGCCGGCGCGGCGCGCTGCGCGCGTGATCTGCTTCTGGATCCCGGGCACGGCTTCCAGCGGCATCTCGACGCCGAGATCGCCGCGCGCGACCATCAGCGCGTCTGAGAGTTCAATGATTTCGGCCAGACGGGCAACCGCCTGCGGCTTCTCGATCTTGGCCATGATCAGCGCCCGGCCGCGTGCGATCTTGCGCGCTTCGGCCAGGTCCTCCGGCCGCTGCACGAAGGACAGCGCTATCCAGTCGACGCCGGTGGCGAGCACCGCGTCGAGATCCCTGCGGTCCTTCTCGGTCAGCGCGCCGACCGGCAGGTCGGTATCGGGCAGGCTGACGCCCTTTCTGTCGGAAATCGTGGTGCCGGCAACGACGGTGCAGACGATCGCCTTGCCATTGGCCTTCACCGCTTTCAGCTCCAGCTTTCCGTCGTCGATCAGCAGCCGGTGACCGGCCTCGACCGAACTCAGGATTTCGGGATGCGGCAGATAGACCCTGGCCGCGGTGCCGGGCTCGGGATTGTCGTCGAGCGTGAAGGTCTGGCCGACGGTCAGCACCTCCTTGCCGTTGGCGAACTTGCCGACGCGCAGCTTGGGTCCTTGCAGGTCGGCAAGGATGCCGATCGGCCTTCCGACCGTCTCCTCGACGGCGCGGATGCGTCCGACGAGCGTGCGCATCAACTCGTGATCGGTATGGCTCATGTTGATACGGAACACATCGGCGCCCGCTTCGAACAGCTTCTTCAGCATTTCCTCGGAAGAGGAGGCCGGACCGATGGTGGCTAGGATCTTGACCTTGCGGCTGCGTCTCATTGACTGTTTGTTCCCGGGGCGGCTGGCGCGCCTCCCGTTGCGGGGTCGTCGGTTAGCTGGACCATCCAGCTTGCCTGCTCGCCCGTGTCGTATTCCTGGAATCCGGCGCGCTGGAAGCCCCGGGCGACGCAATCGGTGACGCCGGCGATCTTGAACTCTTTTTCAGCCACGCACATGTTGATCGGGCCGTCCCAGCGTCCGCCGCGTTCGGCGTCTTCTGCATAAAGATAGTAAAACCTTGATGACAGCGGCCCTTCGATCAGCGTCTTGCAGCTCGATCCTTCGATGTGCCACCAGCCCTCGGTGATCCAGCCGGCCTTGGCACGATAGCCGATGCCGACGCCGACCAGGTTTTGCGTCGCGTTGCAGACGCGGAAATCAGCGCGGGCGGGCGAGGCCGCAACCATCGCGGACAAACCCACGGCGAGCGTCAGGAGCGGCATGGCGAAGGCGAAGCGCACGCGCCGCCCGCCGGCGGAACTCATCCTGAAACCCCTCAAGAACCACATCAGCATCTCTCTGCGCCCCTTTTCGGAAAAGTCCGGGCGCATGTCAACGCGCCGTTTTGTCCAATTCCAATCGATTTAAGAAGGCTCCCGGCGCGCGATCCGTCGCCCCTTGCCAGATTTCAGCGGAAACCTTGGCCAAACAACGGCATTGCGCCCGCGTCGTCTTCGTGGAAAGACGATAGCATCCTCCCCGGAAGCCAGCGAACAGACCATTTCCCGCCAATGACCCGATCCACAGTTTTCGCGCCTTTCGATGTCGTCGAGGGCGACCGCAAGCGGGGCATGGTGCTGTTGGCCGACCATGCCCGCCGCGACCTGCCTGAAGACTATGGCAGCCTTGGCCTGCCGGCGGCGGCGTTCGACCGCCACATCGCCTATGACATCGGCGTCGAGGCGGTGACGCGCGAACTCGCTGCGTTGCTCGACGTGCCAGCGGTGCTCGCCAATTTTTCGCGGCTGCTGATCGATCCCAATCGCGGCGAGGATGATCCGACGCTGATCCGTCAGCTCTATGACGGCACGGTCGTGACGGGAAACTATCCCCTCGCCCCGGAGGAGCGCGAAAGGCGGCTTGACCGCTTCTACCGGCCCTATCACGACGCCGTCGGCGCCATGATCGCCTCGGTCGCGCAGGCTTCCGGCAAGGCACCCTTCATCTTCTCCGTGCATTCCTTCACGCCGGTCATGCAGGGCAGGCAGCGGCCGTGGCATGTCGGCGTGCTGTGGGACCGCGACGACCGCGTGGCGCGGCCGCTGATCGACATGTTGGCCGCTGACAAAAACCTCGTTGTCGGCGACAACGAGCCCTATGACGGCGCGCTGCGGGGCGACACCATGTTCAGGCACGCCATCGTCAACGGCTATGCCCACGCGCTGATCGAAATCCGCCAGGACCTGATCGCGACCGGCGGGGATGCGCTTTCGTGGGCTGAGCGTCTGGCGCCGATCGTTGACGCGATCGAGCGCCGTCCCGATATACACCAAGTGAAGATGTTCGGCTCGCGCACCGGGCCGTTGTGAGGAGGTTTCGATGACCGAACTCAGCGACGAACAGAAACGCGACTTCGAGGCCGCCGCCTTTCGCCGGCTGGTGGCGCATCTGCGTGAGCGTGGCGACGTGCAGAACATCGATTTGATGAACCTCGCCGGCTTCTGCCGCAACTGCCTGTCGAACTGGTATCGCGAGGCCGCGGAAGCCGAAGGCGTCGATCTCAGCAAGGACCAGTCGCGCGAGATCGTCTACGGCATGCCTTACGCGCAATGGCAGGCGCTGCACCAGACCGAAACCTCCGACGCCAAGAAGGCCGAATTCGAGGCCAGGCGACCCAGAGACCACTAGGTGGTCTCTCACGTCCTCGATTACCCTAGGCGTTCGTTTGGCCCAAATGCTTCCCGAGCGCAGCGCTTGACTGAAAATTGAATCGATCTAATTTGCCGCGCAAAGCACTTTCTGACCGGATTCGCCTATGAACGCGTCGAATGCAATGCAGACCGCCATTCGCGGCCGCTGGGCCGTGGCGGCCATCTTCCTCGCCAACGGCTTCCTGACCGGCAGCTGGGCGCCGCAGATCCCGGTGTTCCTGACCCGCCTGGACATTTCCAAGTTCACTCTGGGGCTTTTGATCCTGCTGTTCGGCGCCGGCGCCGTCACCGCCATGACCTGGTGCGGTCACCTGATTTCGAAACACGGCTCGCGCACCGTGCTGCGCTGGTTTGGCCTCTGCGGCAGCCTCGGCCTGCTGGTCGTGGCGCTGGCGCCCAACGTGCCGCTGGCTGCCGTCGCCATGTTCATCTTTGGCGGCTCCATCGGCGGCATGGATGTCGCCATGAACGCCAATGCGGTGGTGGTCGAGCGGCGGCTGTCGCGCGCGATCATGTCCTCCTCGCATGGCTTCTGGAGCCTCGGCGGTTTCGCCGGCGGTGCCCTTGGCGGCTTTGCCATCCAGAATTACGGCCACCTCGCCCACGCCGCGGTGGTGACGGCGCTTGCCTTAGCGGCGATCGCGGCGGCGGTGCCCTATATCGTCGCCGAGGGCAGGCCGCAGGCTGCGGAGCATCATAAATTCACCTTGCCGGGAAACCCGCTGGTCTACCTCGTGGGCCTGATGGCACTGCTGACGATGGTCTCCGAAGGCGCCGTACTCGACTGGGCAGCGCTTTATCTCAGGCAGGAACTCGGCGCCGATCTCGCCATTGCCGGTCTCGCCTACGCCGCCTTTTCCGGTGTCATGGCGATCATGCGTTTCTTCGGCGACGGCGTGCGCAATCGTTTCGGGGCCGTGACGACGTTGCGCGGTTCGGCGATCATCGCTGCCGCCGGCATGCTGATCGCAGGCCTGTCGCCCTCACCCTGGCTTGCCATCTCCGCCTTCGCTCTGTGCGGCTTCGGCATCGCCAATATGGTGCCGATCATCTTTTCGGCCGGCGGCAACCAGGAAGGCATGTCATCGGGCACCGGCATGAGCGTCGTCACCACCATGGGCTATTCCGGCATCCTCGTGGCGCCCTCCGCGATCGGCTTTGTCGCCGAGCATTCCAGCTTCGGCCCGATCTTCGTCGCCATGTCGGGCCTGCTGATCGTCGTCCTGCTGATGGCCGGATTGGCTCACCGCGCCGAATTCGCTCCCGACGCGGCGCCGGCAGAATAGCGTTTCAGTTCCTCGTTAAGGAAATCCACCACGCGTCGGATGCGCACGCTGGTGCGCACGTCGCGATGCATGGCCAGCCACACCGGCAAGCTGGGCAGCGGCAGACCCATTAGCACCTTCTCCACCAGGGGGTCCCGCTCGGCCAGCGGCTCCTGGCCGAGGCCGATGCCGTTTCCCGCCCGCACCGCCTCCCAAAGCACGATTTGGTTGTCGGCCCGGAAGCGAAAACTGTTCCGGGTGACCGGTATGCCGAAATGCGTAAAGCCTCGGATCATCTCGTCGCTCCGGTCGAAGCCGATCAGCGCGTGGTCGAGCAGGTCGGCCGGCTCGCGCGGGCGGCCGCACCGGTCGAGATAGGCTAGGGAAGCACAGGCGCAGAGCGCGATATCGCAGACCTTGCGCGCCACCAACTCGTTCTGTGTCGGCTTGACCATGCGGATGGCGATGTCGGCATCCCGGCGCAGCAGGTTCTCGACCTGGTTTGAAGCGACGATCTCGACCTCGATGCCAGGCTCCTCGATGCCGAGCCGCGCCGTCATGTCCGGCAGCACATAGGCCGCCACCACCTCGCTGGCGGCGATGCGCACAGTGCCTTCGATAGCCTCGACCGAACCCAGCGCCAGCCGTGAAAAAGCGCTCGCCTGCTCGCTCACCGCCTTGCCGCGCTCGAACAGAGTGGCCCCGGCTTCGGTCAGCGCGTAGCCGCTTCGCCCGCGCCGGAACAGGATGACGCCGAGCGCTTGTTCTAGTTCCGAGATGTGGCGGCCAAGCGTCGGCTGGCTAGCCGATAGCTTTCTCGCCGCGGCCGACAGGCTGCCGGTCTCAGCGACCGTGACGAAGCTCTTGATCAGGTTCCAGTCGATATCGGCCATTCACAACTGAATATCAGAACCGCACACATGGTCAATTTCAATTCATTGGTGAGGCAATCATATTCGGCCTGCAAACATCGATACGCCCTGCAACAAGCCAATCAGGAGTAACCCAAATGACCAGGATTGCACTCACCGCCGCTGCCCTCCTCATCGCCGCCAACGCCGCTTTCGCAAGCAGCGACAAGTTCGGCTCGAACAATGCCAGCCAGACGCCTGTCACCAGTAAAGACAAGACGATCACCACATCGATCGAGAAGTCGAATGCGATCATCCGGAAGCCGGTCGTCCCAGGCAGCAACCGCGACCTCTTCGGCAACCGCTGAACAGACGCCGAGATATCCCCAAGGCGGTGGGCTTGTCCCGTCGCTTCACAGCAGACAGGAGACGAAGAATGACCAAGATTGCAATCCTCGGCGCCAATGGCCGGCTCGGCCGCGTGGTCGCCAAGGCCTTCATCGATGCGGGCTATGATGTCCGCGCCATCACCCGCACCGGCAAGGTGCCGGCTGAGCTTGCAGGCGCGACGGCCGTCGCCGGCGATGCGCTGGACCGCGAGTCTCTGATCCGCGCGACGCAGCGCGTCGACATCATTTTCAACGGCCTGAACCCGATCTACACCGACTGGGGCAAGTGCCTGCCGATGGCCGAGAATGTCATGACCGCCTGCCGAGCCAACGGCACGCTGCATCTCTTCCCCGGCACCGTCTACAATTATGGCTCGCCGATGCCGGCGGTGATCACGGAAGACACGCCGTTCCATCCGACGACCGAGAAAGGGCGGATCCGCTGCGCCATGGAGGAGCTGTTCCGCCGTGAAGCTGAGGCGGGTCGGGTGCGCACGATCATTCTGCGCGCCGGCGATTTCTTCGGCGGCACCGGCAACGGCTCCTGGTTCGACCTCGTCGTCGCCGCCAAGATGAGCAAGGGCATCTACACCGCGCCCGGCCCGGCCGATCTGGTGCATGAATGGGCCTATCTGCCGGATTTCGCTGTCGGTTTCGTCGCACTGGCGCGCAATCTCGACAAGCTCGGCTCTTACGAGGCGCTGAATTTTCCGGGCCATGCCGTCACCGACATCGAGATCAAGACGGCCGCCGAAAAGGCGCTCGGACGCAAGCTTAAACTAAGCTTCATGCCCTGGTGGGTGCTGCGCGCCGGCAGCCCGTTCGTGGCGATGTGGCGCGAGATCGTCTCGATGTCTTATCTGCGTTTCGAGGCGCACCGGCTGGCCTCGGCGCGACTGAACGAGATCATCGGTGAAATCCCGCACACCCCTCTGGACCAGGCGGTGCACGAAGCCTTGCAGGATATCGGTATCGCCGTCGCGCCGGCCTGGCACCAAGCAGCGTGATTGCCGAGCGTGCCGAAAAGACGGGAACGGCGGGCCCGGCCGCAAATCGTTGCCGGTCAGATCCGGCCCATCAGAAGCAGGATAAGCACCACGACGAGGACGACGCCGACGATGCCCGACGGCCCGTAACCCCAGGAGCGCGAATGCGGCCATGCCGGCACCGCGCCGATCAGGATTAGGATCAGGATGATGATGAGAATCGTGCTGATCGTCATTTTAGAGCCCTCGCCGTCTGGTTGAATCCGAGGGAACAATGCAAAAGGCGCCCGGTAGTTCCCGGGCGGCCTTTTGGTCGGGCTTGCGAAACCGCTCTATTCGGCGGCCTTCGGGAAGGCGATTGCCGGCTCGGCGTCGCCATCGGCTGCTGGCTCCTGCGAGATCTCTCCCTTGCCGCGTCGCAACAGCCGGCTGAACCACCCTCGCCGCGCGCCGGGCTTGACCTTGGCGCGGGTGAACACCATCAGCATCGACGGCGTCACAACCAGCGTCAGCACCGTGGCGAAGGACAGGCCGAACACGATCGCCGAGGACAGCGAAATCCACCATTGCGTCGACGGCGCGTTGATCGTCGTCTCATGATGGAAGATTTCAAGGCCGAGACCGAAGGCGATCGGCAGCACGCCCAAGATAGCCGAAACCGCCGTCAGCACCACCGGGCGGGCACGCTCACGGCAGGTCTGCAGCACCGCTTCCATCTTGTCCCAGCCCTCCTCGCGCAGCCGGTCATAGGTGTCGATCAGCACGATATTGTTGTTGACCACCACGCCGGCCAGCGCGATGACGCCGATGCCCGACATGACGATGCCGAACGCTTCGCCTGTCAGAAGCAGGCCCAGGAACACGCCGATCGTCGCCATGACCACGCAGGACAGCACCAGCCAGACGCTGGTGAACTTGTTGAACTGCGCCAGCAGCACCAGGAAGATCAGGAAGATCGCCGCGCCGAAGGCCTTGCTGAGGAAGGCGCTCGCTTCCGCACTGTCCTCGTTGGAACCGGCGAGCTTCCAGCGGATGCCGCTGCCGAGATCCATGTCCGAGACCGCCTTGGTCACCTGCTCCTGTACAGCTGCGACCTGCGCTCCGGCGGCGACATTGGCCTGCACGACGACGGTGCGCGCGCCGTCGATGCGGTTGAGAATGCCGACCGTCGGCTCGGGCTTGCGCACGACGAAGTTCGAGATCGGCACCGACCCTTGCGACGTCTGCACCCTGAGTTCGTCGAGCGTCGACAGCGTGCGCCGGTCTTCCGGCAGGCGCAGGCGGATGTCGACGGCATCGTCGGCGCCCGCCGGCCGGTATTCCGACAGCTTCAAGCCGTTGGTCACCAGCTGCACCACGGTGCCGACCGAGGTCGGGCTGATGCCGTATTGGGCGGCCTTGGCGCGGTCGACCTCGAGCGCCCAGTCGACGCCGGGCGGCGGCAGGCCGTCCGAAATGTCGATGACGTTGGGCACCTTGGCGATCCGCGCCGCCACCGCGCGCGCCTTGTCGTCGAGCCCCTTGGGATCGGCGGCCGAAAGCCTGATCTGGATCGGCTTGCCGGTCGGCGGACCTGCCTCCGGCACGCGCACCTCGACATCGACGCCGGGAATGCCGGCCATGACGCCGCGCAGGTCGCTGAGGATCTGGTTGGCGGACTTGCGCTCGCGCCAGTCGACGAATTCGTACTGGATCACGCCGACGACGTCCTCGGGAATGTCCTGGCCGCCGCCCTGAGTCTTGCCGGCGCGTGTATAGACCGATTTCACGCCCGGCCAGCCGAGCAGCCTGTTCTCCGCCGTCCTGGTGGCGGCATCCATCTCGGCCAGCGAAAGATTGCCGCGCGCATGCACGTAGAGCAGGCCGTAGTCCGGCTCGACGCTGGGGAAGAACTCGACGCCGGCGCCGTATTTCGAATAGGCGTAGCCGACGCCGAACAGCAGCGCCACGGTGAGCACCAGGACGGTGATCGGGAAGCGCACCGCCTGCTTGACGATGGCCATGTACCAGCCGTCGCGGTTGTCGTCCTCGTGATGCTTCGGCGCCTTGGCGAAGATCGCGCCCAGCGTCGGCGCGAACACCAGCGCATAGAGCATCGAGGCCGACAGCGTGACGATCAGCGTGATCGGCATGTATTTCATGAAGTCGCCGATGATGCCGGGCCAGAACAGCAGCGGCGAGAACGCGGCGATGCGCGTCATCGTCGCCGCGATGACCGGGCCGGCCATGCGCTTGGCGGCGAGCGCGAAGGCATCCGCCTTCGGCATGCCTTCGCTCATGCGCCGCTCGGCGAACTCGGTGACGATGATGGCGTCGTCGACCAGCATGCCGACAGCCAGGATGAGGCTGAACAGCACGATCATGTTGATCGTGTAGCCCATCATGGCAAGCAGCAATATGCCGATCAGGAAGGACGATGGTATGGCCAGCCCGATGAGCAGCGAGGCGCGGCCCGACAGCGCGTAGAGAATGACGATGAACACCAGGATCACGGCGATCATGACGTGGTTCTGGAGGTCACCCAAGAGCTGGTTGACGAAGACCGACTTGTCCTGCGTGTAGGTGACATGCATGCCTTCGGGCATCGTCTTGATGAAGGTGTCGGACACCTCCCTGACATGGTTCAGCGTGTCGATCAGGTTGGCGCCGATGCGCTTCTTCACCTCGATGGCGATGGCCGGCTTGCCGTCGAGGCGAGTGACCGTCTCGGCGTCCTTGAAGGTCGAGCGTATGGTGGCGATGTCCTTGGCCTGCACCACGGCGTTGGGTGTGGCGACGACCGGCAGGTTGGCCACGTCCTCGGGCGTCTCGATCAGCGACGGCACCTTGACCGCGTATTTGCCTTCCGAGCCTTCGAGATTGCCGGCGGCGACCAGGCTGTTGGAGGCGCCGACGCCTTGCATCAGCTGGTCGAGCTGCAGCCCGTAGGAGGACAGCTTCACCGGATCGATGACCACTTCGACCAGATCGTCGCGCGCGCCCTGCAGCGAGCCTTCCAGCACGCCCGGTACCTCTTCGATACGGTCGCGCAGTTCGCGCGCAGCCGCCGTCAGCACGCGCTCCGGCACGTCGCCCGACAGAGTGACGACGAGGACCGGAAACTCGGAAACGTTGACCTCGTTGACCGTCGGCTCCTCGGCCGCCTGCGGCAGGTCGGCCTTGGCGTCCTGCACCTTGCTGCGCGTGTCCTGGAGCGCCGTGGCCAGATTGGTTTGCGGCTGGAACTCGACAAGCACGTAGCCGCCGCCCTGGAAGGCGGCCGAGCGCATCTCCTTGAGGCCCTTCAGGCTCTTCAGCTTGCTTTCCATCGGCCGCAGGAGAAGGCGTTCCGAATCCTCCGGCGAAATGCCCTGGTAGATCAGGCTGATATACATCATCGGGATCGGAACGTCGGGTTCCGCTTCCTTGGGCGTCGACTGATAGGCGACCCAGCCCGCCGCCAGCAGGAACAGCAGGGCGGATATTGTGAGGCGGGCGTTGTGGATTGCGAGTCTGACGATATCCATGACTTGATGCCTGCTGTTTCTTCGGAAGCGGCGAACTGGCGGGAGGCGCCGGAGATCCCGACGCCGGGCTTTGCGCTACTGCGTACCGGCGGTGGCTTCGCCGATCAGCTTGTTGATGGTCACCTGGTCGGCCTCGACGGGCTTGACGATATCGCCTTCCTTCACCAGTTCCTGGCCGGCGACAATGATGCGCGCATCTTTCGGAATTCCGCCGAGCACGAGACCGTTCGGCGTGTCGTCCACCAGGTCGATCGGGTAGAAGGCCACCTTGTCGTCGCTGCCGACGGCGCGGATGCCGAGATCACCCTTGTCACCCAGCGTCACCACCGAACGCGGCAGCAGAACCGCGTCGGTCGGCTCGGCGCTGAGCGTGATCTCGGCCGTCATGCCGGCGGGGATGCTGCCATCCGCATTTGGGATCGCCACTTCGACACGGAAGGTGCGGGTCTGGGAGGAGGCGTCGCGGCTGATATACCGCACGGTGCCGGTGACCTTCTGGTCGTTGACCAGGCGCACATTGGCCTCTTCGCCGATCTTGATATAGCGCAGGTCGCGTTCGCTGATTTCGCCGCGGGCGATCACCGGATCGAGCTTGAGGATGGTCGCCACCTCGCCGCCTTGCATGACCGAGCTGCCGAGTTCCACCGGCACCCTGTCGATGACGCCGTCGAACGGCGCCTTGACCTCGTTGCGGTCGAGCTCAGCCTGCGCGGTCTCCAGCATCGATTGCGCCGAGGTCAAATTCGAGCGCGCCGTGTCGAGCTGCAGCTTCGGCAGATTGCCGGTCTTGGCCAGCCGTTCGGCGGCGTCGAGCTCGGCCTTGCGTTGCGCCAGCAACTGCTTGGCGTTGTCGACATTCGAGATTTTCTCTTCGGCCGCCAGCATCAGAACCAGATCGCCCGTCTTGACGTGCTGGCCTTGGCTGACCGGCAGTTTGTCGATGACACCGGCGACGCGCGTTGCTAGCACCGCCCGCTTGTCGGCCTCGGTCAACCCCGAAATGCGGATAGCGCGCGCATAGGTCTTGCGCGGCGGCGTCACCACCGCGACGGTGCGCGGCGCGGCTTTCGGCTCGGCTTGCGCCGTGTTCGGCTTGCCGGCCTCCGGCGTCTTGGCCTTTTCGGCCTCTGCCGCCCTCTGGGCGTCGGCGGCGGCACTGCCAACGGATGAAAACTCGCCCGTCGCCATCCAGGCGGCGAAACCGATGAGCACAACAATGGCAGCAAGCTTGTGAAACCTGATTTTCGGCATCGTCGTTTTTTCCACTGCGGGGTTTGGCCGGGACTACGTCCTCCTCGAGGAGCGCGTCGCCGATATGGGTGCGCGCCAGGCCGTGTTCAAATTGCCGTGATCGGCGAAGCGCGCTTCTACATCAAGTTTGCAACGCAATATAGTCGGAAAGTTGCAGCAGCATTGCGAAGCTGGACAGAGTATAGCCGTCGCGAAGCATTTTTTTGCCCAACTAGGGTGCGGCTTTAGCGGGGCTCGTTGGCGACCGATGATCGGCCGTTGAAGGCCCGGTGCCGCCGGGCCTGCGTCTGCTCTCGGAGGCACGACGCCGGCGCGAGGCGATTTTCAACCCCACGCGGGTTTCGAGCACGATGATAACCTCGGCCTGACGGACCATCCCGGCGTGCGACATTTCACGCAACACACTGGAATTGCTTGAAGAACGGACCGTTCAACTCTGATCCAGAGCGTCGTTCCCTGGTCAAGCCGGATGCTCCAGGAGCGAGGACGGGTCGCCTCGATGCGTCTGCTCCATCGCGTTCCGCCGTCTGGGCTTGAGACATGATATAGCCTCGAACAAAACGCCTGCTGGTGCTGTTCGTGGCAGTATTCCTCGCCCGCCAGTCACCGTTCCGGATACGGTCGAGGGATGGCGCCCAACAGCGGCGCCCGCACGACACTGGCAGCAGGCGTCAGCATGATGATGCGCGCCTCACACGCGATGGTTGTTGCTGGCGCCCGGAAGGAACTTGCTGGCACCGCGCGGCAGATCACGCCCGTGTGACGGATGCGGGTTCAGGCCCGGCGACGCTCCGCTTCGGGGTTCTTGCGCGCGGCCAGGAATTCCTTCACCCGTCGGCCAGGTGCCGGACCCCGCACCGGCTTGAAGCCGTCGTCGAGCTCGCCGGAGAGGTCGAGCGTCGGCCGCTTGCCGACGGCATCGTAGTTCTCCTCCAGCCAGTCGCTGGCGGCGGTGCGGCCAAGATCGCGCAGATAGGCCAGGAATGCCCATTCGGCATTGACCTTCGATGATGCCGACAGGTCCTTGAAGGCCTCATCGGCGTCGATGCGGTGCATGCGGATGTCCCGGTACTCGCCCCGCGGCAGGCGGCCGGCGGCGATCAGTTCCTTGACGAAGGCGATCGAACGGAATTCGCGCAGCAGCCCGGCGTTGAAGGTGATCTCGTCGATGCGGTTCTGGATCTCATTGGCGCTTTTGGGCGTTCCCTCGCGCACGACCGGATTGATCTGCACCAAAAGCACGTCCTCGGTGGCAGCCGTCTTGAAGAACGGATAGAGCGCCGGATTGCCGCCATAACCGCCATCCCAATAGGGCACGCCCTTGATCTCGACGGCGCGGAACAGTTGCGGCAGGCAGGCCGAGGCCATCACTGTGTCGAGGTCGATCTCGCCATCGGAAAACACCCGCAACTGCCCTGTCTCGACATTGGTGGCCGAGATGAACAGTTCCATCGACTTGCAGGCGCGTACATTGTCGAAATCGATCCCCTGCGCGACCACGTCGCGCAGCGGATTGAGGCCGAGCGGGTTGGCGACATAGGGCGAGAACACGCGCGACATGGTGTCGAAGAAGACATAACCCGGCGTGTTCTCGATCGACCAATTGCCCCAGGCGACGTCCCACGGCATGCGCTGCACCGGGCTGAACCGGCCCTTCGCCGCCACCGCATGCCAGAAGTCGTCGAGCTTCTTGCGCGCGCCTTCGACGCCGCCGCGAACGAAGCCGTCGGCCAGCGCCACCGCGTTCATCGCGCCCGCGCTTGTGCCGGACACCGCTGCGATCTCCAGCCGGCCATCCTCCAGAAGCCGGTCGAGCACGCCCCAGGAAAAAGCCCCGTGGGAACCGCCGCCCTGAAGCGCGATGTTGATCTTCTTTACTTCCTCCGCCTTGCCGTTCTTCGTCATGCGTTCCTGTCGATCCCGGTGCCTGACTTATTGCGTGCCCGGGAATCGGGACGTCAGCGTCACGGCAGACCTATGTTGCAGTGCAGCATATAAGGACGCACCAAGGCAAGAACACGAGCACGGTCGCGTGATGGCATGAAATTTCGATCATGCGGAAACGCCCTCCGCCTTGTGGCGGAGGGCGCGGTGTATCTTCCAAACAGGTTTGATGCTCAGGCGACGAGGTCCGGCATCGGTCCGACATAGCGCGACAGCGGCCGGATCAGCCGTCCCGTCGTCTGCTGCTCGCGCGCATGCGCGACCCAACCGGCGACGCGCCCGGCCGCGAAGACATTGCTGAAGGCTTGGCTGGGAAAACCCGCCGCTTCCAGCACCAACGCGGTGTAGAACTCGACATTGGTCTGCAGCGAGCGCTGCGGCTTGGCAATCCGAAGCACATCGAGCGCAGCCTGTTCGACTGTCTCGGCGAAGGCCAGCCGGCGACCGGTCTCGCCCTCCCCGCCGAGTTGCCGCACCACCGCCTTCAGCACATCGGCGCGCGGATCGCGCACGCGGTAGATGCGGTGGCCGAAGCCCATGATGCGTTCACCACGCGCGATCTCGCCGCGCAGCCAGCCGGCGGTGTCGCCATGCGCCTGGATGGCGTCGAGCATCTCGATGACAGGGCCGGGCGCGCCGCCATGCAGTGGGCCCTTGAGCGCCCCGAGGCCAGCCAGCACCGACGATGTCAGCCCGGCCTGCGTCGAGGCGACGATGCGCGTGGCGAAGGTCGAGGCATTGAGGCCGTGGTCGCAGACGGTCACGAGGTAAGTGTCGAGTGCCCTTGCCAGAGCCGGCGTCGGCACGGAACCGTCGAGCATCCTCAGCATATCGGCGGCATGATCGGCCCTCCCATCCGGCGCGACCGGCTGCTCGCCGCGCCGCAGGCGCAACAGCGCCGGCGTCAGCACGGCGGGCGCCGCGATCAGCCCAAGCGCGTCCGTCAGCGTCTCGCCGTCAGGCAGCAACGCCATGCCGGCACGCATGGCGCTATAGACGTCGAGCGGCGCCAGCAGGGGCAGGCAAGACAAGAGCCGGTCGAACACCTCGACGCGCGCCTGGCCCAGTCTCGCGGCCAGTTCCGCGTCTCCGGGAAGGTCGTAGAAGAAGCCGTCGAGAAGCAGGCGAACGACCTGCGGATAGTTCCATCGCCCGGCCAGTTCCGGCAGGGAGTACCCCCGGATCGTCAAGCGGCCGCCCAGCCCATCCACGTCGGACAGCACCGTTTCCGCCGCCACCACATCATCGAGCCCGTTCGCCATGGCTTTGTCTCCTTGAGCTTTTCCGACACTAAGGATAAGGATGGGCAACACGCGCATCAATCTTGATCAACATAATCAATATGGGACCGACATGTCCGAATGGCTGCCGCGGGACGAGGCGCTGGAACGGCTCAAGGTGCGGCCGCAGACGCTCTACGCCTATGTCAGTCGCGGGCGCATCGGCATGCGCCCGGACAGTGCCGATCCACGCCGCAGCCAATATCGCGCCGACGATATCGCGGCCCTGATGATGCGAAGAGAGCGCGGACGCAGCCCATCGGCCATCGCCGAAAGCGCCATCGCCTGGGGCGAACCCTCGCTCGTCACCTCGATCTCGACCGTTTCGCACGGCCACCTTGTCTATCGGGGCCGCGACGCCGTTGCGCTGTCCGAACATGCCACGCTCGAAGAGACCGCCGCCGTGCTGTGGGCCCTGCCTGAGCCGGTGGGTTTCGAGGCTCCGGCCTCGGATCAATCCCAACAACTCGGCCGAGCCCCGGCCTTCATGCAACTTGCCATGCTCGCCGGCCAGGGGCGGCCTTCACTAGGGCGCGGCGCCGCCTCGCTGTGCGCCGACGCCGCGCGCGCGATCGGCGTGCTGGCCGGCGCTCTTGGCGCCTCGGCGGGATCAGATCCGGTGCACATGCGGTTGGCGCGAGGCTGGTCGGTGGATGAAGGCGGGGCGCAGGCTATCCGGCGCGCCCTTGTGCTGCTTGCCGATCACGAACTCAACGCATCGACCTTCGCGGCGCGCGTCGCGGCCTCGACCGGAGCCTCGCCCGCCGCCTGCCTGCTCGCGGGTCTGGCGACACTTTCCGGTCCGCGGCACGGTGGCGCCGGCGAGGCGGTGATGCAACTCGCGGACGATGCGGCGCGGCACGGCGCCGATGCGGCGATCCGGCGCTGGCTCGGCCATGACAGGCCTTTGCCAGCGTTCGGCCATCCGCTCTATCCCGAAGGCGATCCCCGCGCCACGGCGCTTTTGGCGGCCATCGACAACACCGACAGAACATTGCGATCGCTGGAAATCGCCGCCATTGCCGCGACCGGCGCCCGCCCGAACGTCGACTTTGCCCTGGCCGTTCTGACGCGCAGCCTCGACCTGCCGCGCGATGCGCCGTTCCAGCTGTTCGCGCTTGGGCGCAGCGTTGGCTGGGCCGCCCACATGGTCGAACAGGCAATGAGCGGCGGCAGCATCAGGCCGCGCGGTCGCTATGAGGGATTATTGCCGTAGGATCGGAAGAAAAGCGCTGCGCGCTCACGACATGGTGTCGAGCTTGCGCTGCATGGCCGCGATCTGGTCCTTCAACTGCTGCAGATCGTCGGGTTTTTCCGGCGTTTCCTTCCTGGCCGGTTCGGCGGGGGCCGCCGCAGGTGCCGAGCCTGCCGGCGGGAAAGGCGTGAACAGCCGCATGGCATTCTGGAACATTTCCATGTTGCGGCGCGTCTGCTCCTCCAGCGCCTTGATCGGCGTGGCCATCTTCATCATGTCGAGTGGTGACTTGCCGATAGCGCCCTTCATCTGCTCGCGGAAGCGCTCCTGTTCCTTGGAGAAGGCGATCATCGACTGTTCGAGGAAGCTCGGCACGATCATCTGCATCTGGTCGCCGTAGAAGGCGATCAACTGGCGCAGGAACGGGATCGGCAGCATGTTCTGCCCGTCCTTGTTCTCCAATTCGAAGATGATCTGGGTCAGAACCGGATGCGTGATGTCGTCGCCGGTCTTGGCGTCCTGCACCGTGAACTCTTCGCCCTTCTTGACCATTTCGGCCAGGTCCTCGAGCGTCACATAGGTGCTGGTGCCGGTGTTGTAGAGCCGGCGATTGGCATATTTCTTGATGACGATCGGATCGTCTTTCGCAGCCATCTGCATCCTCCCCGGACACCGGCGCGCCTGAGTAAGCCGCCGGTAACGATTGCGCCCGTTCAAAGGATATGCGCAAAAGCGTCACAATTCCAAGCAGTTTGTGCAGTGCGGGATTAATTATCGCTGCATGGCCGGTGAAATATGCTGCGCAGCAGCGGACAGCTTGATGTCGCGGCCATGCGCAGCTTGCTTGCGACGCATGGGTGCCCTGCCGATTTCCGGTTTGACTCGGGGTTGGGAAAGGGCAAGAAAAGTCTTCAATGACAGAACATCAGCTTGAAGTTTGGAGAACAGAATGCCCGCTTCCAATGCCATCGTCGTCGCCAGCGCGGCGCGCACACCGGTCGGTTCCTTCAATGGCGCTTTCGCCGCCACCCCGGCTCACGAGCTTGGCGCCGTCGTCGTAAGGGAATTGTTGTCGCGCGCCGGCGTCGAGGCGGCCGAAGTCGACGAGGTCATTCTTGGCCAGGTGCTGACCGCGGCCCAAGGGCAGAACCCCGCCCGCCAGGCTTCGATCCTCGCCGGGCTGCCCAGGGAGACCACCGCCTGGGGCCTCAACCAGGTGTGCGGCTCGGGCCTGCGCGCCATCGCGCTCGGCATGCAGCAGATCGCCACCGGCGATGCCAAGGTGGTTGTCGCCGGCGGCCAGGAATCGATGTCGATGTCGCCGCACGCCCAGCATCTGCGCGCTGGCGTCAAGATGGGCGACTACAAGATGATCGACACCATGATCAAGGATGGACTGTGGGATGCCTTTAATGGCTATCACATGGGCAACACGGCCGAGAACGTCGCCCGCCAGTTCCAGATCACCCGCGAGGACCAGGACCAGTTCGCGCTGGCCTCGCAGAACAAGGCCGAGGCCGCGCAGAAGGCCGGCCGGTTCAAGGACGAGATCGTCGCCTTCACCATCAAGGGCAAGAAGGGCGATACAATTGTCGACCAGGACGAATACATCCGCCATGGCGCGACGCTGGATGCCATGACCAAACTGAAGCCGGCCTTCGACAAGGACGGCACTGTGACCGCCGCCAATGCCTCCGGCATCAACGACGGCGCCGCCGGCGCGCTTTTGATGAGCGAAGCGGAAGCTGCCAGGCGGGGCATCACCCCGCTGGCGCGCATCGTCTCCTGGGCGACCGCGGGCGTTGACCCGGCGATCATGGGCACCGGTCCGATTCCCGCCTCGCGAAAAGCGCTGGAAAAGGCCGGCTGGTCGGTCGGCGATCTCGACCTGATCGAGGCCAACGAGGCTTTCGCCGCGCAGGCCTGCGCGGTCAACAAGGACATGGGCTGGGATCCCTCGATCGTCAACGTCAATGGTGGCGCCATCGCCATCGGTCATCCGATCGGCGCCTCTGGCGCGCGCATTTTCAACACGCTGGTCCACGAGATGCGCCGAAGAGGTGCCAAGAAGGGTCTCTCCACCCTGTGCATCGGCGGCGGCATGGGCGTCGCCATGTGCGTCGAAGCGCTCTAAAAGAGAAGTGAATGGGGAGTAGCGAATAGGGAAGAACGGCGTCGGCGCAATGGGATATCTGATCCCTGCTCGTCATTCGCTACTCCCTGTTCACTCTCCCAACCAAAGGGAGGGAGCGCATGACCAAGGTTGCAATCGTCACGGGCGGATCGCGCGGCATCGGCGCGGCAATATCGATGGCGCTGAAGGAAGCCGGCTATTCGGTTGCCGCCAACTACGCCGGCAATGATGAGGCGGCGAGCAAGTTCACGGCCACAACCGGCATCAAGACCTACAAATGGTCGGTCGCCGACTACGACGCCTGCGCCGCCGGCATCAAGCAGGTCGAGGCCGATCTGGGCCCGGTCGCGGTGCTGGTCAACAATGCCGGCATCACGCGCGACGCCATGTTCCACAAGCTGACGCGTGAGCAGTGGAAGGAGGTCATCGACACCAATCTCTCCGGCGTTTTCAACATGACGCATCCGCTGTGGAGCGGCATGCGCGACCGCAAGTTCGGCCGCGTCATCACCATCTCCTCCATCAATGGCCAGAAGGGCCAGGCCGGCCAGGTCAACTACTCCGCGGCCAAGGCCGGCGACATCGGTTTCTCGAAGGCTCTGGCCCAGGAAGGAGCCCGCGCGGGCATCACCGTCAACATCATCTGCCCAGGCTATATCGCCACCGAAATGGTCCGGGCGATCGATGAGAAGGTGCTCAACGAACGCATCATCCCGCTAATCCCGGTCGGGCGCCTCGGCGAGCCGGAGGAGATCGCGCGCTGCGTCGTCTTCCTCGCCTCCGAGGACGCCGGCTTCATCACGGGATCGACCATCACCGCCAATGGCGGCCAGTACTTCGCCTGAGGTCTCGCCGGGCTGCCGGCTTCCCGGTGCCGATTGAAGGAGGGCTCGTTCGCCATCCGCTTCGGATGTCCGTGACGCCGTCCGATGACGGCTGTCGGCCTGCTGTTCCAATCCGGCACGCAAAGGTTAATCGCGGCAGCGGGTATTGTGCAAAACTGCCTGGATAAGCTGTGCATTGTCGGTGGAAAACCTGTGCGCAACACTACATCTTGTCGTGAACAAACAGGGAAAATCCCGACATCGCCGATTCGTCGCCCTTTCGTTCCATGTTTGGCCGCAATGTTAACGAGAGCAGTTGCAATCGCCTATCAAACTGTTAATTTCTATTAAGAAAGTTCAACAATTTCATAAGCTTGGATGAAGCAAGGCGGGCTGCCACACGGCTTTGCCAGCGAAAGTTAACGGCGGCTCTCGCCTAGCATGAAACGGGCCAATTCCGTGATCCAGCATGTGGTAAGGATCATCAGCCAAAACTCCACATCTAGCCGTGAACAAAACCTGAATCCGGGCGAGTCAGCGATTCGTCGCCGATTCGTTCCAGACTCGTTCCAACCCTTAATCACTCGTTCCAACCCTTAATCAGCAGCCGAACCGAAGCTCGACGGAGGTGACTTCGAACCGCCAGCGGAACATTCCGCTTTCGCTTCGCGCCTGAAATCCCTATGTGTCGCCTGTCATACGCGCCACCCGAGGCGTGCTCCCGACAATGAGAGGCCAGAAAGCCTTATTTCCGAGCGATGAACATCCATCCGAAACCCACCGAGCCGCTGATCCTGTCGGGTCGCGACGTGACTGCCGTGCTTGGGCCGACCAACACAGGCAAGACCCATCTCGCCATCGAGCGCATGGTGGCGCATGAAAGCGGCATCATCGGCCTGCCGCTCAGGCTCTTGGCGCGAGAGGTCTACACCCGCGTCTGCGAAAAGGTCGGTCCCCACAAGGTGGCGCTCATCACCGGCGAGGAGAAGATCCAGCCGCCAGGCGCGAGATATTCGGTCTGTACCGTCGAAGCCATGCCGCGCGAGACCGATGCCGCCTTCGTCGCCATCGACGAGGTGCAGCTTGCCGGTGATCTCGAGCGCGGCCATATCTTCACCGACCGCATCCTGCATCTGCGCGGCCGCCAGGAGACGCTGCTGCTCGGCGCCGCCACCATGCACGGCATCTTGCAGCGCCTGTTGAAAGGCGTCTCGGTGGTGACACGACCGCGGCTGTCACATCTGGCCTATGCCGGTTCGAAGAAGCTGACCCGCTTGCCCCGGCGCACAGCGATCGTCGCCTTCTCCGCCGACGAGGTTTATGCCATCGCCGAACTGATCCGCCGCCAGCAGGGCGGTGCGGCCGTCGTGCTTGGCGCGCTCTCGCCCCGCACCCGCAACGCCCAGGTGGCGCTGTTTCAGTCGGGCGACGTCGACTATCTCGTCGCCACCGATGCCATCGGCATGGGCCTTAACCTCGATCTCGACCATGTCGCCTTCGCCCAGAACCGCAAGTTCGACGGCTATCAGTATCGCAACCTGACGGCGGCCGAACTTGGCCAGATCGCCGGGCGCGCCGGCCGGCACCTGCGCGACGGCACCTTTGGCGTCACCGGCCAGGTCGACCCGCTGGACGAGGAATTGGTCAAGAAGATCGAAAGCCACGACTTCGACCCCGTGAAGGTTCTGCAGTGGCGCACAGCGCGTTTCAATTTCGCCAGCCTCGACGCGCTGAAGCGCTCGATCGAGACCAATGCCCCGGTGGAGGGCCTGACCCGTGCGCTGCCGGCAGTCGATGCGCAGGCGCTTGAGCACCTGTCGCGTGACGAGGACATCAGGGCGCTCGCCACCGACGCAAGGCGCGTCGCGCTGCTGTGGGAGGCCTGCGCGCTCCCCGACTACCGCAAGATAGCGCCGGCCCAGCACGCCGACCTCATTGCGTCGATCTACATGGACCTCGCCAGGCATGGCCATGTCGACGAGAATTACATGGCCGAGCAGGTGCGCCGCGCCGACACCACCGAGGGCGACATCGATACGCTGTCGCATCGCATCGCCCAGATCCGCACCTGGACATTCGTGTCGAACCGGCCCGGCTGGCTGGCCGATCAGGCACACTGGCAGGAAAAGACGCGCGAAATCGAAGACAGATTGTCGGATGCGCTGCATGAGCGGTTGACGAAACGCTTCGTAGACCGCAGGACTTCCGTCCTCATGCGGCGCCTTAGAGAAAATACCATGCCTGAAGCCGAAATAAGCCCAACCGGAACCGTCCTCGTCGAAGGCCACCATGTCGGCGAGTTGCAGGGGTTCCGTTTCACCGCCGATCAGAGCGCTGGCGGCGAAGACGCCAAGGCCGTGCGCGCGGCCGCCCAGAAGGCGCTGGCGGCGGAGTTCGAGGCACGCGCCGAACGCTTCGGCGCCTGCGCCAATGGCGACATCGCGCTCGGTTCCGACGGCACGCTGCGCTGGATCGGCGCGCCGATCGGCACTCTGGTTGCCGGTGAAGACGCGCTGAAGCCGCGTCTGGTGCTTTTGGCCGACGAACAGCTGACCGGCCCGGCGCGTGACAAGGTCGCCGCGCGCGCCGAGCGCTTCGTCAATTTCCAGATCGAATCCCTGCTGAAGCCGCTGGTCGATTTGAAGAATGCCGAGCAGATATCGGGTATCGGCCGCGGCATTGCCTTCCAGCTGGTCGAGAATTTCGGCCTTATCAATCGTCGCGACATCGCCGAGGAGATGAAGTCGCTCGACCAGGAAGGCCGCGCGGCATTGCGCCGGCTGGGCGTGCGCTTCGGCGCCTATCATGTCTTCGTGCCGGCGCTGATCAAGCCGGCGCCCGCGGGATTGGTGACGTTGCTGTGGGCGCTGAAAAACGACGGCAAGGACAAGCTCGGCTTCGGCGACGTCGTCCATGCGCTGGCATCGGGCCGCACCTCGGTGGTCATCGATCCGGCTTTCGACAAGGCCTTCTACAAGCTTGCCGGCTACCGCAATCTCGGCCGCCGCGCCGTGCGCATCGACATTCTGGAACGGCTGGCCGACCTGATCCGCCCGGCGACCAACTGGAAGCCCGGCCTCGGCCAGCGTCCGGATGGCGCCTATGACGGCCAGTCTTTCATGGTGACGCCGCCGATGATGTCGATTCTCGGCGCCACGGCCGATGACATGGAAGAAATCCTGAAAGGTCTTGGCTACCGTGCCGAGCCGAAGCCGGCGGCCGAAGTCAAGGCACGGCTGGAAGCGCAGGACAATGCCGCCCGGGAAGCCGTGGCGGCCAAGCTGGCAGCGGAAGAGGCCGCGCGCGCCGAGCAGGCCAAGGCGGCGGAGGCGGCTGCGACGGACACGCCTGAGGAGACATCGGCGGAAGATCCGCAAACTGCGACTGCCCAGACCGCCGTCGAAATTCCTGCTGAACCCATTGCGGAAGCGGCCGAAACTGTTGCGGAAGAACAACCCGAAGTTCCAGCCGAAGCGACGCAAGAGGTTGCGCCTGTAGCAGAAGCCGTGCCTGAGACTTCTGCCGCCGAAAGCGCCGACGCTCTCACCTCCCCCTCGACGGGGGAGGTCGCGGAGCGAAGCGAGGGGGGTGACAGCGCCGACGCTCCCCAACAGGGACCCGCTGCGGAAGCCGAAGAGCCTAAGCCGATCCTGTTGTGGCGGCAGGGCCGCTTCGACCAGCGGCCTCGTCACCGTCACCACGAGAACCGCGCCCGGCCGCGCAACGGCCAGGCGGCGCGCTCCGATGCCCCGGCGGATGCCGCTGTCGGCCAGCCCGGCACCCGGCCCGCCCATGAAGGGCGCCGCGATGGCGCCGGCAAGCCGCGTTTCGATCGCTCGAAGTTCAAGCCCAGGCCGCAAGGCGAAGGCGGGGAACGGCGGGAGGGAAAGCCGCAGGGCGAGCGTTCTGACCGCCGTGAGGGCCGGCCGGGCGGCAGGCCGGAAGGCAAGGGCGGCCCGCAAGGCGCCAAACCCTCGTTTCAGGCAAAACCGCGCGAGGAGCGCCCGGTGCGCTTCGATCCCGACTCTCCCTTCGCCAAGCTCGCCGCTTTGCGCGACCAGCTGAAGAAATAGCCGCACAGGATCCGATGGTCGCCCCGATGGCCACCGACCGCCAGCGTATCGACAAATGGCTGTTCTTCTCGCGCGCGGTGAAATCGCGCTCGCTGGCCGCCAAACTGGTCGTGGCCGGCCGGGTGCGCATCAATCGCGACAAAGCAGCGCAGGCCTCCGACCTGGTCAAGCCTGGCGACGTCCTGACCATCACGCTGGAGCGGCGCATCTTCATCTGGAAGGTGCTCGATGCGGGAAGCCGGCGCGGCCCCGCCGTGGAGGCACGCACGCTCTACGAAGACATGTCGCCGCCTGCCGCACCGACGGGCGAGGCGCCTCCCGACGCGATCCCAGGGCTGCGCGAGGCCGGAAGCGGCCGCCCCACGAAGAAGGAGCGCCGCGAGACCGACCGCTTGCTTGGCGACGACTGACCGCCGGTGCACGGAGGCATGTATGTTCTTCCACGCCGCCGACACAACGGTCCGAGCACATGACCGATGCCCGCCATTGCCGAGCCGTTGGAATTCCATTCCGGCAATGCCGGCATGGCCGGAATGGCCGCCCTTGCAAGCGGGCGCCAAAGGCGTTACCTCACGGAAAAAGCCAACAAAAACGGGACGTCCCGGAGCAGATCGATGACCTATGTCGTGACCGACAATTGCATCAAATGCAAATATATGGACTGCATCGAGGTCTGTCCGGTCGACTGTTTCTACGAGGGCGAGAACATGCTCGTCATCCATCCCGACGAGTGCATTGACTGCGGTGTATGCGAACCGGAATGCCCCGCCGACGCGATCAAGCCCGATACTGAGTCGGGCCTCGACAAATGGCTGCAGATAAACACCGAATACGCTGAGAAATGGCCTAATATCACCGCCAAGAAGGAGCCGCCGGCCGACGCCAAGGCCTTCGATGGCGAGGCCGGCAAGTTCGAGAAATATTTCTCGGCTGAACCCGGAGAAGGCGACTGACAGCGCTGCCGTTTCAACCGGCATGACGCGGCGTAAGAGGTACGGCCTATTAACCGCCTTGACAGGCGGCGTGAACCTGTGGCCTTCGCTTATGCAGCAAAACCTTGATTCTTCCGACTTTTTGTGTTACATGAGCGAAACATGCCGGTGACACAACGTCGATTTATGGCGCTAACGCCCCAAATCACTGAAAGGTGAAAATCCCATATCGGACCAGAGCGATCTGGGCCAGGCGATCGCAATCGTGCGGTTTGCCGGTCCCGGCTTTTCCGGTGGGTTCATCTGTTGTGCGGCTAATGATCGGTAACCCGATCGCGCGAGTTCAGCCGGCACCGCCGCCGGCCCACAACAAGGAGTTCAGGGCGTAATGGCAACGATCACCCCGCAGAAGAAGTCCACCGCTGCACGTCACGGTTTCAAGACCGGCGAGTACATCGTCTATCCGGCGCATGGTGTCGGCCAGATCGTCTCGATCGACGAGCAGGAAGTGGCCGGGCACAAGCTGGAACTGTTCGTCATCGATTTCCAGAAGGACAAGATGCGCCTCAAGGTGCCGGTCGCCAAGGCAACCTCGATCGGCATGCGCAAGCTGTCGGAAGAGGATTATGTCGAACGCGCCCTGAAGGTCGTGCAAGGCCGCGCCCGCGTCAAGCGCACCATGTGGTCGCGTCGCGCGCAGGAATATGATGCCAAGATCAATTCCGGCGACCTGATCTCGATCTCGGAAGTTGTTCGCGACCTCTACCGCGCCGACAACCAGCCGGAGCAGTCCTATTCCGAACGCCAGCTCTACGAAGCCGCGCTCGACCGCATGGCCCGCGAGATCGCCGCTGTCAACCGCATGTCGGAAACCGAAGCCGTGCGTTTGATCGAGGTCAATCTCAACAAGGGCCCTAAGCGCGGCGCCAAGGCCGACAATGAGGAAGCCGAGCAGGAAGAAGCTGCCTGAGGCCTTGCGCCTTTTGAGTTTTTGAAAAACCCGGTCTTGCGCCGGGTTTTTTGTTGCAGGCAATATTTGGAAAGTTGGTGCACGCCCTCGGCGTGCAATCGTCACAGGAACGTTAGGCGGGTCGCTTCCTTCTTGCCTTGGGCGAAACCGGCACGGGCCGCGGGGATGCGGGTCGCCAGATCCATCTGGTTGGTGCCCATTGCGGCGCGGGAATCGACGTCAGGCGTGATCACCACCACCCGGCTGCCCTGCTGGAGCAGGGCTTCGACCTCGCTTGCAAGGTCCGCGCCCGGCGGTCTGCGCAGGCCCTCGAACTGGCCTTCCGGTAGCGGCCCGCTCCGTCCGCTGAACGGCGAGAGCACGATCACGTTCGCATAGCCCGAGGCAAGGTCGGCATTATCGGCGGAGCGCACGCCACCGGAGATGTAGCGGACGCCATTGATGCTGTGCGTAGGCCCCGCACCGGGCAGCGCGGTGCTCGCGGTGGCCGCGTCAACCAGATCGACGCCGGAATCGCGGTCGAACGCAGCCAGTTCACCGGTAAGCGCGTCGACGGCCACCACGATCATCGGCCTTTCCGGCCATTCATGGCGAGGCAATCTGGCGGCGACCAGCGCGCGCCGCTGTTTGGCCACTTCAGGTCCGAATTTGACATCGCTCTCCAATCCGAATGCGCCCATCGCCCGTTGCAGATCGGCTGCCGAGGTAGCGGCGGCGGAAATGGAACGCATCCGCTCGAATACACTATCCATCGGCGGCAACGGCGGTTGACGGCTCGGTCCGGCCGGTTGAACCGGCAGCGGGGACAGCACCGCGGCCAGCAGCTCGCCCGGCGGTATGCCGCTGCGCACCTGCACTGCCGCATTGGCGCCTGCCGAGGTTCCGATCACCAGATCGGCGGCCTCGGTCAGATCGACACCAGTGTCGGCGAGGCCCGCGATGATGCCGATCAGCCAGGCATTTCCGGCGGCCCCGCCACCACCGAGAACAAGAGCAACGTTGCGAACCATCGGCCCCACTATTGCAGCGCATGGACACGCCCGTCCATCGAAATAGAAACACCGTGCCTGACGGCGGCTCACGAGGATAAATGCCCGGCAGGGAGCAAGCGCAGCGCAGGCCTAGGACGAGAAATTGCCGCCTTCTCCCCCACCCTCCTTCTCCGCCATTTCCTGCTTTAGCGTCGCGATGAACCGTCTTGTCCGTTCGCGCTCCGGATTGCCGAACAGCACCGCCGCGGGGCCCTTTTCGACGACAATGCCGGCCTCGAGGAACACCACCTCGCGAGCGATCTTTGAAGCAAGCCGCAGATCGTGCGTGGCCATCACCATCGTCGTCCCCTCGCTGGCGAGCCGGCCGAGCACGTCGACGACTTCCTGCGCCAGTTCCGGGTCGAGCGCGGAGGTCGGCTCGTCGCACAAAAGCACCTTTGGCGACGGCGCCAGCGCCCGGGCGATCGCTACCCGCTGCTGCTGGCCGCCCGACAGCGTTGCCGGCCAGGCATCGACCTTGTGCGCCATGCCGACCTTTTCCAGCAGCGCGAGCGCCCGTTCGCGCGCCCGTGCCTGCGGCCACTTCAGCACCGTCACCAGCCCTTCCATGACGTTCTCGATCGCGGTGCGATGCGGGAACAGTTGGAAGTTCTGGAACACCATGCCGGTCTGCAGCCGCAGCCGCTGAATGTCCCGGGCCGCCACCTTCGCTCCCGGATGGAACTCCAGCGCCTGATCGCCGATACGCACTGTGCCCGAAGTTGGGATCTCAAGCAGGTTGATGCAGCGCAGCAGCGTACTTTTGCCACCACCCGAAGGACCGACCAGCGCGGTGACGCTGCCTTCGGCGATGGTAACCGTCACGCCCTTCAGCACGAGATTGTCCCCGAAGCGCTTTTCGATGTTGGCAAGGTCGATCACGAGCGCGCCTCCAGGAACCCGCCATAGCGATTGAGCCGCGCCTCCAGCCGCGTCTGCAAGGCCGACAGCACCGAACTCATCGCCAGATAGAGGATAGCCGCCTCGACATAGAGGATCAGCGGCTCATAGGTGGTGGCGACGATGCGCTGCGCGGCCTGGAACATTTCCGGCACGGTGATGGCGGCGGCCAGCGACGTGTCCTTGACCAGCGAGATGAAGGTGTTGGAGAGCGGCGGCACCGCCACGCGCCCGGCCTGCGGCAAGATGGTGCGGCGCATCGCCTGGCTCCAGGTCATGCCGATCGAATAGGCCGCCTCCCATTGCCCCTTTGGCACCGCGCCTATCGCCGCGCGAACGATTTCCGACGAATAGGCGCCGATATTGAGCGTGAAGCCGATCAACGCCGCGGGAAACGCGTCAAGCAGGATGCCGGCCGAGGGCAGGCCGTAGAAGATCAGGAACAGCTGCACCAGGAGCGGCGTGCCGCGGAATATCCACACGTAGAAGCGCGCCACCGCGACCAGGGGCATTGGCCCGAAGAGCCGGATCAGCGCGGTTCCGAGACCGACGCTCAAGCCAAGCACAAAGGACAGGAGCGTCAGCGGTACGGTGAAGATCAACGCGGCCCACAGCAGCGAAGGCAGCGATTCCAGCATGAGTTGCAGCCAGTGCGGCACGAAAGGCTCCTTCTTGCGACTGCCGTATATCACGCGAAAGGCGGCGGGCCGTCAAAACGGTCCGCCGCCGGGCGATGTCGCGCGGGCCGCCAACGGCCCGGCCGTAAATTACTTCGAGACGTCCTGGCCGAAATACTTGTCTGCGATCTTCTGATAGGTACCGTCGGCCTTGATGTCGGCCAGGGCCTTGTTGATCGCGGCAACCAGTTCCGGATCGCCCTTGCGAACGATGACGCCGGAATAGTCGGCGTTCTCTTCCTGGGCCGCGATCTTCACATTGGCATCCGGCTTGTGCTTCTTGAAGTCGAGGAAGGACAGGCTGTCATTGATGGTTGCGTCGGCGCGGCCGGTCAGAAGCAGCTGGATCGACTGGTCGAACCCGTCGGTGCCGACCAGTTCGGCGCCGTTGGCCTCGGCCAGTTTGCCGAAATTCGAAGTCAGCGACTGCGCCGACTTCTTGCCCTTGAGATCGGCGAAACTCTTGATGTCGGTGTTGTCGCCGCGCACGATCAGCACTGCCTTGGAGGCGATGTAGGGGTCGGAGAAATCGTATTTCGCCTTGCGGGCGTCGGTGATGCCGACTTCGTTGATGACCGCGTCATAGCGGTTGGCATCGAGGCCCGCGATCAGCCCGTCCCATTTGCCCTCGAGGAACTCTACCTTCACGCCGAGCTTGTCGCCGATCGCCTTGGCGATTTCGACATCGAAGCCGACCAGCGCTCCGCCGGCATCATGATAGGTAAAGGGTGCGTAGGTGCCCTCCGTGCCGACCTTGATGACGCCGGCCTGCTTGATCTGGTCGAGATTGGCGCCGGCATAGCCTGCGGTAACAGCCAGAACCTGCAAAGTTCCGGCGACGATGAGCGACTTGAGCCATTTCATTTTTCTGTGATCCCGTCCTGGCCTGATATCCGGCATGGTGTGTGAGCGCTGGAAATTGACAGATGTGAGTTGAAAAAATAAGGAATGAGATTTCAAAAACATCCATTATTCGGAATCGGATTCTACCACTGACGTTTCTGGCGGTGCCTCGAACCCGCCCGGAGTTTTTTCGCGCAGCCTCCACGCCGCGCCGCCGGCGGCGGAACCTTTCCCGCGCATGGCACGTTTTGCGTTCGTTGTAGGGCAGGACGCCGTCATTTCAAGTCGAGCGGCTGCCGGGTTTCGAAATGACATCCGTATCGCCAGAGCCAGGGAGTGCCTCATGATGGAAGACACGGCAGGACGGATCATGGTCCGCGCGGCAATGAGGGCTCCCTATCTCGAACGCGACGAGGAGTTGCGGCTGGCGCTGCGCTGGAAAAAGGACAACGACCAGAACGCGCTGCACAGCATCACCGTGGCGCATATGCGCCTGGTCATTTCCATGGCCTCCAAATTCCGTCATTACGGCCTGCCGCTTGGCGATCTGGTCCAGGAGGGCCATGTCGGCCTGCTCGAGGCCGCGGCCCGTTTCGAGCCGGAGCGCGAAGTGCGGTTTTCGACCTATGCGACCTGGTGGATCCGGGCCTCGATGCAGGACTACATCCTGCGCAACTGGTCGATCGTGCGCGGCGGCACCAGCTCGGCGCAAAAGGCTCTGTTCTTCAACCTGCGGCGCCTGCGCGCCCGGCTGGCGAACGGCGCCGCGGAGCCGCTGTCGAACAGGACGTTGTACCGCGAGGTTTCAGCGGCCCTCGGCGTCTCCGAAGCCGATGTCGCGCTGATGGATTCGCGGCTCTCGGCGCCCGACTCCTCCCTCAATGTCCCGCTTGCCGACGATGGGGGCGCGACCGAGCGGATGGACTTCCTCGTGTCGGACGATCCCTTGCCCGACGAGGTCGTCAGCGACACCATCGATATCGAACGCCGCTCGATATGGCTGAAGGCGGCGCTTGCCGCACTCAACGCGCGTGAGCTGCGCATCATCGAGGAGCGTCGGCTGAGCGACGAGGGCGCGACGCTCGAAGCGCTCGGCGAGACGCTTGGCATTTCCAAGGAACGCGTGCGCCAGATCGAGGCCCGCGCCATGGAAAAGCTGAAAGTGGCGCTGGTGAAGCAGAACCCGGAATTCCTCGCCGCCGCCGCCTAAGTGGGAAAGTGTGTAACGGTTCCCGTCCGGGAATTGCGAAAACGGGAGAGCGAGTTAGCGCCGACAATAGCTATTTGTCGGTGACGATCTTGACCTTGTCGCCGGCCGAAACCGCAGCCCCCGGCGACAGCGCGTTGAGCACCCGGAACAGGTCGAGTTTGCGGTCGACGCCGACCATCTGCGCCGAAAGCGAACCCATCGTCTGCCCCGGCTGGACGGTGACCACGCGGATATGCAGCGGCTTCAGCGCCGCCTTTTCGGCGGCACTCAGAATGCGGAACGAGCCGCTGACGGAACGCGCCACGGTGTCGAGCGACGTGCTGGCGGATGGTGCCGCCGTCAGCAGCCGGTAGACCTGGCCGCCGGCGCGGATTACCGCGATATCGAACTGCCAGCCTTCGGCGCCTGCATGCGCCGTCGCCGCCTCGTTGCCGTTGATCGTTTCCTGCCTGACGCTCGCGTCGTCGAGACCGGCCACCCAGCCGCTCCTGATATAATCGGTCAGCGCACGGTTCTTGTCGATCGACACGCCGTCGAAGCGGATCGCAATGTCGCCCGGCCCGGTCGCCGTCACGGCGGCGGCCGAATTGTCGATGATGAAGCCCTCCGGCACCGAGAAGGACACGCCCAGGCCCGGATGCAGAAAGGTCTCGCCGCGCACATACCCTTCTTCCGGCGTGTCGCCGTAGAGCAGGCCGTCTATCCCGGCGAGGAAGGCGTCGCGATCGCGGGTGCCGACGCCCGGCGGGCCGAACTGGCGGGCATGGCGTTGCGCAAGGTCGATACGCTGCGGCGTATTGGGATGCGTTGCCAGGAAATCGAGGCTGGCGTCGGTGGCGCCGCTGATCGAGCGGAAATCGGTGTAGGCCGACATGGACTGCAAGAAGCGGCCGGCGGCGTAAGGATCGTAGCCGGCTTCGCCGATCGACTTGATGCCGATCGCGTCGGCTTCCAGTTCCTGGTTGCGCGAAAACTGCGCCAGTCTCAGCTTGCCGCGGATCAGCGCCGCCTTGGCGGTCGGGCTGTCGCCGAGCACGTCGGAAACAACCTTGGTGGCGAGCCCCTCCTCGGCCTCGAGCTGCTGGCGCTGCAGGCCGTGGTTGGCGGTGACGTGGCCCATCTCATGCGCGATGACGGCGGCGAGCTCGGCCGAATCATTGGCCAGGGCCAGCAGGCCGCGCGTGACGTAGAGGTAGCCGCCCGGCAGTGCGAAGGCATTGACGTTGGGCGAATTGAGGATGGTGATACGATAGGTCTGGGTCGGGTTGGCCGACACCACCGTCAGGCTGCCTACGACCTTGGCGACCATGCGCTCGAGCTTGGGATCGGAGTATTCGCCGCCATAGGTCGCCAGGATGCGTGGATGCTGCGCCTTGGCCAGTTCGGCCAATTTGTTATTGGCCGCGACATTGTCGACCGTGATCGGTTTGTCGGAAGGCTGGAAGCCGGATTCCTGGACTTCCGGAGGTGTGAACATCTGGCAGCTTGCCAGGGCCACGACAAAGCCGGCCAGCGCCAGAAAGCGCGCCAGCATTTTCCCTCTTGGTCTTTCCGTGCCGGTCGGCAGAACGGCTTCCTTTCGGGTCTGGCGCATGCCCGCGAAAATCGGGGCGATCCTCGCAAGGGCTCATGCGCAAATCAAAGCATTACAGCATCCACGCCATACCAACGCGCGGCGGATGCCGCAGGCAAATCACGGCCTGCACCGGACCGGTACAGGGCGGACCTAGCCACACTACCTCTGTCAAGGCAAGCAATCGCCCCGTCGCCAGGAGCCGGTTTGAGCGTAAATTATGTCCGCTTCCGGGCAATATCTCGTGATCCAGCCTCCCAGGCGCTTGTGCCAACATAGCGCCGGAAAACTTCAGGACCAGCCCCGGCAAAGAAATCATCCGCCTTGCCCTTGGCGGCAACCATGCCGTTGTCGAGGAACACCACCTCCTCACAAATACGGCGTGCGTCCTGTGGCTGGTGCGTAACGAACAGCAGCGTCATGCCCCGCTCGGCATGCACGTCGGCGACAAGATCGAGCATGTCGTCGCGCAAGGCCGGTCCGAGTGAAGCGAAAGGCTCGTCCAGAAGAAGCACCGGGCGGTTGCGAACCAGCACGCGCGCCAATGCGACACGCTGGCGTTCGCCTCCCGAAAGTTCGCGCGGCAGGCGTCTTTCCTTGCCCGCGAGGCCGGTGCGCGCGATCGCCTCCGCGATGTCAGCGCCGTCGGCCTCGGTCAGCCGCAGCGAGGGCGAGCGGCCGAGCCCGACATTCTCTTCGACCGAAAGATGGGCAAAAAGATTGTTTTCCTGGAACACCATCGACACGGGCCGCGCCGAAGGCGGCGCCGCGCCGACATCGGCGCCGCCGATCAGCACGCGGCCAGCCTGCGGCGTCTCGAAGCCCGCCACCAGATTGAGCAGCGTCGACTTGCCCGAGCCGCTCGGCCCCATGATGGCGGTAATTTTCGACGCGGCGAAATCGACATCGAAAACGAGCGGCGCGTCGCCGTAGCTGAACGAGACCGTGTCCAGCCGCACCTCGGCTCCCCTTGTCGCACCATTGGTGGCGCCCGCAGCCATCAGTCTCGTTCTCCCCTTCCCAGCCCGCTCGCCGCCACCACAAGCGCAAGGCAGACCAGACCGAGCAGCAGCGCCAGGCCGGCGGCGTCCTCGGTACGGTAGCTGCCCATGCGCGCCAGGAGAAGGTAGGGCAAGGTCTGCACGGAATCACTGCCGAACAATGCGATGACGCCGAGATCGCCAAGCGACAGCGCCATGGCAAACGCGAAGGCGGTGGCCAGCGGCCGTCGCAGCGAGGGCCAGTCGACCAGCCGCAACCGGGCCCAGCCCGCTATTCCCAGAAGCGCGCAGAGCCGCTCATGGCGCTCGCTCGCCGCATCATAGGCGGGGCGGATGGCACGGATGGCGAAAGGCATCGCCATGACTGCATTGACGGTGACGACCATGACCGGGGCTATGGCAAAGACATCGCCGACATGGCGCAGCAGAAGGAACCAGCCGGCGCCGATGACGATGGGCGGCACGACCAGGACGAAGCCGGCACCGGTGTCGGTGGCGTGTTCGAGCACGGTCCGCGGACCGGAGCGGCGCTTCAGGGCCAGCACGCGGCGCGCCATGGCGAGCGAAAGCGACAGCGCAACCGACAGCAGCGCCGACAGGAAAGCCAGCACGGCGCTGGTCAGCGTCGCCTGCCGCACCGCCGCTTCGCCGGCGAGACGACCGAGGTCGGCGCCGAGGCCTGACATCACCGTCGCCGTCATCGGCCCGGCGACGAACAAAAGGGCCAGCACGACGAGCGCGGCATTCAGCGCGGCCTCGGTCCTGCCGGCCGAGACGTAGCGGCGCGGCGCCACCGGCAGATTGGCGTCACCGGTGGTGTTGGCGCCGAGCCGCGTCAACGCCAGCACCACGACAAAGGTCAGCGCGATCTGCAGCAGCGTCAGCGCCACCGCCCGCGCGGGATCGAAATCGAAACGCAGAGCCTGGTAGATGCCGACCTCCAGCGTCGTCGCGCCGGGGCCACCGCCCAGCGTCAGCACGATCGTGAAGGATGTGATGCAGAGCATGAACACCAGGCCGGCGACGCCCGGCAGAGCGGCGCGCAGTGTCGGCCACTCGATCAGCCGGAAAGCCGGTGCGGCACCCATGCCGAGCTGGCTCGCCAGCCGCCATTGGTCGGCTTGGATGGTTTGCAGCGCTTCGAGGAACAGCCGCGTGGCCAGCGGCAGGTTGAAGAAGACATGAGCAACGAGGATGCCGGAGAGGCCATAGATGCCCGGCCAATTGTAACCGCCGACGGCACCAAGAAAGCCGGCGAAATAGCCGGCGCGGCCATAGAGCGCCAGGATGCCGAGCGCCGCCACGATCGCCGGCAGCGCCAACGGCAGGGCGAAGAGCTGGAGGATGAAGCCGCGGCCGGGAAAGCGCGGATGCCGCGACAGCGCGCGAGCCACGAACAGGGCCGGCGCCACCGACAACAGCGTCGAAAGCGCCGCCTGCCACAACGTAAAGCGCACGACGCGCAGGAGATAAGGATCGAAGGCTGCCCAGGCTCCGGAGAAATCGTTCGCGCCTTCGAAAAGAAGACCCGCAAACGCGCCGCCGATCAGGAGCCCGATCGCCGCAAGCGCGAGGATACCGGCGGAGATGCGGGGGTCAGACGCGCGCTGCACGCTGCGCCGCCCAAAGGACCTTTAGCGAGCGTCGCGTTCCTTCGCGCCCCCCTCTGTCCTGCCGGACATCTCCCCCACTTGGGGGGAGATTGGCTGCTTCAGCGCTCCACCCTCTCCTGTGACGTCGCCAATTGGCGAAAGCCGTCGTGACGGCCAATCTCCCCCCTCGTGGGGGAGATGTCCGGCAGGACAGAGGGGGGCGCCGTAGAGCACTCATCATTCGATCATACGACCAAACTACTTGCTCATCACCGCCAGCCATTCATCCACCCATGCCTTGCGGTTGGCCGCGACCTCCTCGGGACTGAACAGCAAGGTTTTGGTCGGCCTGACCAGTCTGTCGAAGGCCGGATTGAGCGGCTTGTCGGTCTTGCCGGCCGGGAACATCCAGTTGGTCTCGGGGATGACATCCTGGAATTTCGGCCCGGTCATGAAGGCGATGAACTTTTCCGCCAGCGGATTTTTGGCTCCCGTCGTGGTGATGCCGGCGACCTCGATCTGCAGATACTCGCCCTCCTCGAAGGAAGCGGCCTGGTAGCGCTCGGTGTTCTCGGCAACCATGTGGTAGGCGGGCGAGGTCGTGTAGGACAACACCATCGGCGCCTCGCCCTTGGTGAACAGGCCGTAGGCCTCGCTCCAGCCCGGCGTCACGGTCAAGACCTTCGCCTTGAGCTTGGCCCAGGCCTCCGGCGCCTTGTCGCCATAGACCGACTTCACCCACAACAGCAGGCCGAGGCCCGGCGTCGAGGTGCGCGGATCCTGGATAACGATCTTGTCGTCGGCACTGCCCTCGACCAATTCCTTCAGGCTCTTGGGCGGCGTCTTCAGCTTCTGCGTGTCATAGACGACGGCGAAATAGCCATAGTCGTACGGGACAAAGATGTCGTCGTTCCAGCCGCCCGGCACATTGAGCCCGGTCACGGCGCCATGCGGCGCAAACAGGCCAGTGGCCTTGGCATCGGCGGTGAGATTGGTGTCGAGGCCAAGCACGATGTCGGCCTTGGTCGCGGCCCCTTCCAGCTTGACGCGGTTGAGCAGCGCGACGCCGTCGGCAACCGAGACGAAGTCGACATCGCAGCCGCATTCGGCCTCGAATTCCTTCTTCACCACCGGGCCGGGGCCCCAGTCGGCGGTAAAGCTCTCATAAGTGTAGACGGTGAGCTTGTCCTTGGCTAAGGCCGGCCCGGACAGAACCACGACCATTGCAGAGACAAGGGCGTATAAAAGCGTGCGCATCGGCGCCTCCTTCGTTCGGGTTAAAGGAATTGAGGCGTCGGACTGTCCGAAACGTCTAATCCCTCCGCCGGTACAAACCGGATCAGGTTCAGCGGGTTGGCGAGACTGCCTCTCAGCCGGTCCGCGAAATATCGCGTCCGGCACCCCGTTAGAGCGCCTCGACACATAGGCCCGGCCGGTGAACCGCGCAAGTGGCTGTTTGCCGGCCTTCCGTTTCCGCTGCCGGGCTGGTAAGGGCCACACGATATGAGCACATTCACCATCCTGCTTGGCGGCGATCTCATCCGCACGCCACGGCTCGACCGTCAGGTCGAGGGAACCCGCGTCGTCGCCGCCGATGCCGGCATCGGCCATGCAAGCACGCTCGGCCTTGTGCCGGAACTGTGGGTCGGCGATTTCGATTCCGTGCCCGCCGGCCTGCCGGATGAGTTGGCCGCCGTGCCGCGCCGGACCTTCCCGGCAGAGAAGGACGCCACCGATGGCGAACTCGCGATATCGGCCGCCCTGGAGTGCGGCGCGACCAGCCTCGTGCTTGCCGGCGCCTTCGGCGGCAAGCGCGCCGACCATGCCTTCCTGCACATGGCGCTCGCCCTGCGGCTGGCCGGGGCCGGGACAAAGGTGCTGTTGACCAGCGGCGCGCAGGAAGCCGTGCCCCTGGCGCACGGCACGGCCCGCTTCGACTATACAGACGGCACCCTGTTCTCGATCCTGGGTTTTTCCGAGCTTGCCGGGCTGACCGTCGCCGGCGCGAAATGGCCGCTTGACCGCGTCAAGGTCGCGTTCGGCTCATCGCTGACCATCTCTAATGAGGTCAAGGGCAGGCTCGAGATCGCGCTGGGAGCGGGGCGCGCGCTGCTGCTCGCCCATCCCTATCCCTTGCCAGAAAGCTGACATGGCGCCGCCTCTTCTCAATCTCGACGGAATAAAACTGACGTTCGGCGGCACGCCCCTGCTCGACGGCGCCGACTTGGCTGCGTCGGCAGGCGACAAGATCGCGCTGGTCGGCCGCAACGGGTCCGGCAAGTCGACGCTGCTCAAGATCGCCGCCGGCCTGATCGAGCCGCAGGACGGCGAGGTGTTCCGCCAGCCATCGGCGACCGTCCGCTATCTGCCGCAAATGCCCGACATGGACGGCTTCGCAACCGTGCGCGCCTATGTCGAGGCCGGCCTCGGTCCCGCCGACGATCCTTATCGCGCCAGCTACCTGATGGAGCACCTCGGCCTCTCGGGCGAGGAGCAGCCGGGCGACCTCTCCGGCGGCGAGGCCAGGCGCGCCGCCCTTGCCCGCGTCATGGCGCCCGAGCCTGATATCCTGCTGCTCGATGAGCCGACCAACCACCTCGATCTCTCGGTGATCGAATGGCTGGAAGAGGAACTCGTCCGCACCTCCTCGGCCCTCATCGTCATCTCGCACGACCGCCGTTTCCTTGAGCGCGTCTCGCGCGCCACCGTGTGGCTCGACCGGGGCCAGACGCGCCGGCTGGATAAGGGCTTCGGCCATTTCGAGGAATGGCGCGACCAGGTGCTTGAGGAAGAAGAGCGCGAACAGCACAAGCTCGGCCGCCAGATCGTGCGCGAGGAACACTGGCTGCGTTATGGCGTGACGGCGCGGCGCAAGCGCAACATGCGCCGCCTGGGCGAATTGCAGACCATGCGCCAGCGTTTTCGCGGCCATCGCGGCGCCGAAGGCACCGCGACCATGGTGGCCAGCGACGCCGCCGAATCCGGCAAGCTGGTGATCGAGGCCAGGAACATCGAGAAGAGCTTTGGCGACCTCACCGTGGTCAAGGGGTTCTCGACCCGCATCCAACGCGGCGACCGCGTCGGCCTCGTCGGGCCGAACGGCGCCGGCAAGACGACGCTTCTGAAGATGCTGACCGGAGAATTGCAGCCGGATGCCGGTTCGGTGCGGCTCGGCACCAATCTGGAGATCGCCACGCTCGACCAGAAGCGCGAGGCGGTCGATCCGCAGGAGACGCTGGCTCAGTATCTCACCGACGGGCGCGGCGAGAACCTTGTCATCAATGGCGAGCAGCGCCACGTCGTCTCCTACATGAAGGACTTCCTGTTCAAGCCGGAGCAGACACGCACGCCGGTGCGCGAGCTGTCGGGCGGCGAGCGGGCACGGCTGATCCTTGCGCGCGTGCTGGCCCGGCCGGCGAACTTGCTGGTGCTCGATGAGCCGACCAACGATCTCGACATGGAAACGCTGGAGTTGCTGCAGGAACTGGTCGCCGGCTTTGCCGGTACGGTCATCCTGGTCAGCCACGACCGCGATTTCCTCGACCGCACCGTGACCAGCGTGATCGCGCCGGACGGCGGCGGCCGCTGGGTCGAATATGCCGGCGGCTATTCCGACATGCTGGCGCAGCGCGGCGGCACCAGGCTCGACGACCGCAAGGCGCGGGCGAAGGCGGATGCAAGCGAGGCGCCGACGGCGAAGGCGGACAGCCCCACCGCCAAAGCCCCGGCAAAAAAACTCTCGTTCAAGCAGAAATTCGCGCTGGAATCGCTGCCCAAGAAGATCGAGGCGGTGACAGCCTCGATCTCGCGGCTGGAGAACAACATCGCCGATCCGGCCTATTACGAGCGCGATCCGGCCTCGTTCCAGAAGACCATCGCCGCCCTCGACAAGGAGCGCGCGACGCTGGCGGCACTGGAGGAAGAGTGGCTCGAACTGGAGATGTTGCGCGAGGAAATGGAGGGGTGAAGATGGTATGCGCTACGTTATGCGCTTAAAAGAGGGCTGTCTCCGTGCTTCAATCGACGACAAAACCTCAGCGAAAGTCTGTCAATACATCCATTGACGCTCAGCTGATCAAAGACGCCAAAGCGTCGGGTATCAATCTCTCGCGCGCCGCCGAGGCGGGTATTGCGAAGGCCATCGCGTCGGAAAAAACGCGTCGGTGGCAAGAGGAGAACTTTGAGGCGATTGTGAGCTCCAACGCCTATGTCGAGCGGAACGGGTTGCCATTGGCCACACGCCCGCTGTTTTGATGGCCCGTTACGATCTCTATCGGAATGCCGGAGGCAGTGGTTACCTTGTCGATGTTCAGTCCGACCTTCTTGAGAGGCTGAACACGAGAGTCGTCATTCCGTTGATGCCGCCCGACACAGCCTCCGTTCCTGGCCGCCGGCTCTGCCTTGATGGCCACTGAATTGCCGGATGCCGAGGGAAATCTCTCCAAGCACCACGACGACATCGTCGCCGCGCTCGACATGCTGTTCCAAGGCTTCTGACCGGAGCCGACCGTTGCCGTCGGCTCAGCCCGCCGTCTTCGCCTGCCAAGCCTTGATCGCCTCGTCGAACACCTTCTCGCCGGGAATGCCTTTTTCCATCGTCAGCAACGCTCGTCGTCCGGTCTTGTAGACGACCGGCACGTCGATCCAGTCCTGTCCCCGAAGCAAGGTCAGGTTGGCGTCCTCGTCGGCCTTGGTGTCGTTGAGCGCGACGAGGAAGAAGCCGTCGGCGATCTTGGCCGGAATGCCGATCAGCGGGCTGCCGGCATCCTGCTCGGAACTCTTCATGGCCACGCGCAGGATGTTGTCGACGCCGCCGCCCTCGAACCCGTCGGGCGTCAGGAAGATCATCTCGATGATGTGGCTGGCCGGCAGAGTCTGGTCAGTGTTGCGGCGAATGGTCATGCGCAACTGGATGTCCTTGCCGGGAATGGTCGCCTCGGCGCGGATCGCCGGCTCAGGCGGCAGGTCGCCGCCGGGCGATTCCTGCACCAGCGACCAGACGATGTTGCCCGGCTCGGCCGAACCCTGCGCGGTGCTGGTGCGCTCCTCATAGAAGATCGCCTTCTGGCCGACCGGCAGAGAGGTTTGCGTCGGCGCACCGGCAGGCGAGGGCGGCGTGGCGGCGTTGTCAGCCGGCGCCGCGGGTGCGGTCCCATTGGCGGGTGGCGCCGCCGGCGCAGCGCCCGGTGCAGGGGGCGTGGTCCCGGCGGGCGCGCCTGCGGCCGGCGTGCCTCCTGCCGGAGCCGACAAGGCCGGGGTGGTCGTGGCTGAAGGCGGCGTCGTCAGCGCCGCGACGGACTCGCCCTCGCCCACGCCGCTCTGTCCGCCGGCCGGGCCAGGATCGACCTCGCTTCCTTGCGGTGTCAGTCTTTGAGTGAACTTCGGTGTCCCTTCGGGCTCGGCACCGCTGGCCGCAGGTGCCGGGGGCGTTGCCGCCGCATCGCTCGCCGGCTTGGCGGGTGTCGATTTGACCGGCTCGGTCGTCGCGACCTTGCTGCCGCCGCCCAGACCCAGCATCTTGCCGAAGGCATCCTTGTTCAGCCAGATGCCATAGCCGCCGCCGGCAATGACCAGCAACGCAACGGCAGCGGCAATCAGCCCGCCATAGCTGCGCTTGCGTTCAGCCGGACGCAAGCGCTGGAAAGTGTCGGCGGCCGCAGCCTCTTCGTCGCTCGCAAAGACATCGGCATGCCCGTCGTCCTGACCCGCATCCATGCCAGGCTGAGCCCTGTCGTCGAACTCCGGGGCCGGCTGCACCGGTACGGGCTTTTGCCAGTTCGGCTCGACCTCGGCGGCGGGCGATGCAGGCCTGGAGATGTCGGGTTCCGGAGCGGGGGGCGGCGGCTTGTAGGGTTCAGCCTTCGAGGCAGGCGCTGCCGGCCAGGCCGGCTCCGCCTTTACCGGCTGTTTGGTATGGTTCGACTGGTTCTTGTTGCGATCGATGGAGGAAAATATGTGCTCCAGTTCGGCAAGCGGATCGGTCTCCGGCACGCTTTTGGCATATTCGCGCTCGAGCCTCGATATGGCGTCTTCCAGGCCGCGCTTCTGCCTTTCGGCTTCCGACGGCGAAAGCGGCGGCTCGCGCTCGGCAATCTTCTTTGCAATCGTCGAGCGCGCTTTGTCGTAGACTTTGGCCCGCAGCTCCGGCGTAGGATCGCCAAAATTGTTTATCGTATCCCTCAGAGCAGAAACGAAATCTTTCGCCATGCGTCAGTCGACCTGTATTGTGCTCCGGGCCGGCCTCCGCAAATCAGCCGTAACGCCCGGAAAGGCTTGAGAAACTAGTCTTGAAACGGATCGGTCACAAGTATCGTGTCGTCCCGTTCCGGGCTGGTGGAGAGGAGCGCGACCGGCGCGCCGATCAACTCCTCGATATGGCGGACATATTTGACGGCCTGGGCCGGAAGGTCGTTCCAGCTGCGCGCGCCGGCGGTGGTGCCTTTCCACCCCTCCAGCGTCTCGTAGATTGGCTCGACGCGGGCCTGCGCGCCCTGGCTGGCGGGTAGATAGTCGATCGTCTCGCCGTCGAGGCGGTAGCCGGTACAGACCTTGATCTCGTCCAGCCCGTCGAGCACGTCGAGCTTGGTCAGGGCGATGCCCTTGATGCCGTTGACGGCGACGGCCTGGCGCACCAGCACCGCGTCGAACCAGCCGCAGCGGCGCTTGCGGCCGGTGACGACGCCGAATTCATGGCCGCGCGTGCCGAGGAATTCACCGATCTCATTCTGCTGCTCGGTCGGGAACGGACCTTCGCCGACGCGCGTCGTATAGGCCTTGGTGATGCCAAGCACATAGCCGATGGCGCCCGGGCCCACGCCGGCACCGGCTGCCGCCTGGCCGGCGACGGTGTTGGACGAGGTGACGAACGGATAGGTGCCATGATCGATGTCGAGCAGCGTGCCTTGCGCGCCCTCGAACAGGATGCGCTCGCCGGCCCGGCGCTTGTCGTCGAGCACCTTCCAGACCCGGTCCATGTAGGGCAGGATTTCGCCGGCGACCGAGGTCAGCTCTTGCATGACCGCGTCATGCGTGGCTTCGGCATGGCCAAGGCCGCGACGCAGTGCATTGTGATGCGTCAACAGCCTGTCGACCTTCAAGGGTAGTGTTTCCAAATCCGCCAGATCCATCACCCGCACCGCGCGCCGGCCCACCTTGTCCTCATAGGCGGGGCCGATACCGCGGCGGGTCGTGCCAATCTTGGTCCCGGAATTTGAGGCGGCGTCCTCGCGGAAGCCGTCCAGTTCCCGGTGCAGGGACAGGATAAGCGCTGTGTTTTCGGCTATTTTCAGGCGCTCCGGCGTTACCTCGACGCCTTGCCCCTTGAGCTTCGCCACTTCGGCAACGAATGCGTGCGGATCGAAGACGACGCCATTGCCGATGATGGACAGCTTGCCCTGCCGCACGACGCCCGACGGCAACAGCGACAGCTTGTAGACCTTGCCGTCGACGACCAGCGTGTGGCCGGCATTGTGGCCGCCCTGGAAACGCACCACGACATCGGCGCGCTCCGACAGCCAGTCGACGATCTTGCCCTTGCCTTCGTCACCCCATTGCGAGCCGACGACCACCACATTGGCCATGTTTCTTTTCCTTCGAGGCGCCGCCGCGCGGCTTGGATACGGTTCGAAACGACAGGCCTCTATAACGTCAAGAGCAGGCCGATGCGACCTTTCTTTGCCGCCGAAAATGGGCTGAGGCACAACAATTTTCAGCTTTGACATCATTTACTTGTCCAGGCGCGGGCAATAGGCCGGCGGGCACGCCCCATTCACCTCTTCCCGCTGCGACCCGCCATGCACCGAAGCGCCTACATGTTCCTGCTGCTCACCACCTTGCTGTGGGGCGGCAACTCGGTGGCCGGCAAGCTGGCGGTCGATCACGTCTCACCGATGACGCTGGTCTTCCTGCGCTGGGTGTTGGCGGTGGCGATCCTGCTGCCGATCGGCTGGAATGCGCTGAAAAGAGATTGGCCCGTGGTGCGCAGGCACTGGTTCGTGCTCGCCGCGCTTGGCGCCAGCGGCTTCACCTTGTTCAACACGATCTTCTATACGGCGCTCAATTACACGACCGCGATCAACGTTTCGATCGAGCAGGCGGCGATGCCTATCCTGATCATCGTAGCCAATTTCATCTTCTTCCGCCTGCGCGTGAACTGGGCGCAGATCGCCGGCGTGGTACTGACGATCTTCGGCGTCATCCTGACCGCCTGCCACGGCGATCCGCGCCGGCTGTTGACATTGGAGCTCAATTTCGGCGACGCCATCATGCTGGTCGCGGTCATCCTCTACAGCGGCTATTCGGTCGGGTTGCGGCTGAAGCCGGCCATGCAATGGCAGAGCCTGATGCTGGCCATGTCGCTCGCCGCGCTCATCACCTCGCTGCCGTTCTTCCTATGGGAAATCGCGGCCGGCAAGGTCATCGTTCCCGACGCGCGCGGCTGGTCGGTGATCGTCTATACCGCGATCGGCGCCTCGGTCGTCTCGCAGATATTCTACATCAGGGGCAATGAGCTGATCGGCGCCAACCGGGCCGGCCTGTTCATCAACCTGGTGCCGATCTTCGGCACCCTGCTTTCGGTGCTGATCGTCGGCGAGACATTCCAGCTCTACCAGGCGTTGGCGCTCGTCCTCGTGCTGGGCGGCATCGCGCTTGCCGAATATAGCGGCCGCAAGGCAGCCATGCCGAGGCGCCAGTAAACTCACTTCGCGCCCCGATCGTCAGCCTTGAGGAGAGCGTCGGCTCGCCCGGCAATTCGCAGGACTACTGCAATTCCTTGCGCACCGCCGCCACGTCGTCGGACGAGACTGCCGGGGCGGCATTGCCCCAGCAGACAAGCCCTACACGCTGCCGACGTCGAACTGCAGCCGCTTGGCCGAATCGATCGATTTGTGCGCCCGCACCTGCTCCAGCACTTTTTCCGGGAACGGTGCGTCGAGATAGAGCAGCGCGATGGCATCGCCCCCTGGCCGGTTGCGGCCGAGCTGGAAGTTAGCGATGTTGACGCCGTTCTCGCCGCACACCGTGCCGAGCAGGCCGATAATGCCCGGCGCGTCGGCATTGGTCGTGTAGAGCATGTGCTGGCCGACCTCGGCATCGAGATTGATGCCCTTGATCTGTATGAAGCGCGGCTTGCCGTCGGAAAAACAGGTGCCGGCGATCGAGCGCGTCATATGCTCGGTCTTGACCGTCAGCTTGATATAGCCGTCGAACACGCCCGATTTGTCGCGCTTGACCTCGGCGACGATGATGCCGCGCTCCTTCACCATGATCGGCGCCGACACCATGTTGACGTCGGCTACCTGCGGCCTGATCAGCCCGGCAAGGGCCGCGCTGATCAGCGCGCGCGTATTCATCGTCGCGGTCGAGCCGTCGAACAGGATTTCCACCTCCTTGATCGGGTCCTCGGTGACCTGGCCGACAAAGGCGCCAAGCACTTCGGCGAGCTTGACGAAGGGTTTGAGCCGCGGCGCTTCCTCCGCGGTGATCGACGGCATGTTGATGGCGTTGGAGACGGCGCCCTTGATCAGATAGTCGGCCATCTGTTCGGCGACCTGCAGCGCGACGTTCTCTTGCGCCTCCGCCGTCGAGGCGCCGAGATGGGGGGTGGCCACCACATTCTCCATGCCGAACAATGCGTTCTGTTCGGCCGGCTCGGCCTCGAACACGTCGATGCCGGCGCCGGCCACCTTGCCGCTCTTCAGCGCCGCCACCAGGTCGGCTTCGACGACCAGCCCGCCACGGGCGCAGTTGATGATGCGCACGCCGTCCTTCATTTTGGCGATCGCGGCGGCATCGATGATGTTGCGCGTCTTGTCGGTCAACGGCGTGTGCAGCGTGATGAAGTCCGCGCGGGCGAAGAGCTCGTCCAGTTCAACCTTGTCGACGCCGAGTTCCTCGGCGCGTTTGTCCGACAGGAACGGATCGAAGGCGACGACATGCATCTTCAGGCCGACGCCGCGCGTGGCGACGATCGAGCCGATATTGCCGCAGCCGATGACGCCGAGCGTCTTGCCGGTGATCTCGACGCCCATGAAGCGGTTCTTTTCCCATTTGCCTGCATGCGTCGAAGCGTTGGCTTCCGGGATCTGGCGGGCGAGCGCGAAGATCATCGCTACCGCATGCTCGGCTGTCGTGATCGAATTGCCGAACGGCGTGTTCATCACGATAATGCCCTTGCGGCTGGCCGCCGGTATGTCGACATTGTCGACGCCGATACCGGCCCGGCCGACGACCTTGAGCCTGGTGGCGGCATTGATCAGCTTCTCGGTAACCTTGGTCGCCGAGCGGATGGCGAGGCCGTCATACTGGTCAATCACTTCAAGCAGCTTCTCCTTGTCCTTGCCGAGATCTGGAAGATAGTCGACCTCGATGCCGCGATCCCTAAAGATCTGAACAGCGGTGGTGGAAAGTTTATCCGAGACGAGAACGCGAGGCATGGGATTGGTCCTTGTTGTTTACCCCACCCGCCTTCGCTTCGCTCAGGCATCTTCTCCACGGGGGAGAAGGTCAGGCGCCGATCTTTCTCCCCTTGTGGGAGAAGGTGGCCGCGAAGCGGCCGGATGAGGGCTGTTCCAGAAAATAACTGTTGAGTTTCAGGCCGCCGCTTTCAGCGACGCCTTCTGGCCGGCGAAGGCCCAGTCGAGCCAGGGCAGCAGAGCTTCGAGATCGGAGGTCTCGACCGTTGCGCCGCACCAGATGCGCAGGCCAGGCGGCGCGTCGCGATAGGAACCGATGTCATAGGCGACACCTTCCTTGTCGAGCGCTGAAACCAGACCCTTGGCGAAGGCCGCCTGTGCGTCGGCGTCGAGTGCAGCGACTTGTCCGTCGGTGAAGGACAGGCAGACGGACGTGTTCGACCGCGTCGCCGGCTCTACGGCGAGATGGCCAAGCCAGGAGGATTTCGCGACGAAACGGTCGAGCACGGCCGCGTTGGCGTCGGCCCTGGCGACCAGCGCATCGAGGCCGCCGATCGATTTCGCCCAGCTGAGCGCGTCGAGATAGTCCTCGACGCACAGCATCGACGGCGTGTTGATGGTTTCGCCCTTGAAGATGCCTTCGATCAATTTGCCGCCCGAGGTCAGGCGGAAGATCTTCGGCAGCGGCCATGCAGGCTTATAGCTCTCCAGCCGCTCGACGGCGCGGGGCGACAGGATCAGCATGCCATGCGCGCCTTCGCCGCCCAGCACCTTCTGCCAGGAGAAGGTCACGACATCGAGTTTCTCGAAGTCGAGCTTCTGCGCGAAGGCGGCCGATGTCGCGTCGCAGATGGTCAGACCCTTGCGATCGGCCGGGATGAAATCGCCGTTCGGCACGCGCACGCCCGAGGTCGTGCCGTTCCAGGTGAAGACCACGTCGCGGTCGAAATCGATCTTGCCGAGATCCGGCAATTCGCCGTAACCGGCCTCGAGCTTGCGCACATCGGCAAGCTTCAACTGCTTGACCACGTCGGTGATCCAGCCGGAGCCGAAACTCTCCCAGGCGACCATGTCGACGCCGCGCTCACCCAGCAGCGACCAGAGTGCCATCTCGACGGCGCCTGTATCAGACGCCGGCACGATGCCGATGCGGTAGTCGGCAGGAACCTGGAGAATTTCGCGCGTCAGCGCGATCGCCTGTTCGAGCTTGGTCTTGCCGATCTTGGCGCGATGGGAACGGCCGAGCGCGGCAGCTTTCAGCGCCTCGACCGACCAGCCGGGACGTTTCGCGCAGGGACCTGAGGAAAAATTGGGGTTTGCCGGACGGAGTCCGGGCTTCGTATGCGTCGTCATCGTGGTCTATCCTTCCAGATAGTGGCCCCTCGTTGGGGAGGGGTGGCCCACGGACGGCGATATGCGCTCGGGCTTCGGGCGTCAAGGGGAAAGTTTTTGTCGCGGGCAGGATACTGGCGATCCGCGATCAGGATCTCGTGAGCTTCAAACGCAAACGGCGGACCGAAGAGATCCGCCGCCAGGGTTCATGTATGCCAGCCTACTACCAGAGATCGTAGCGTAGCCCGAGCTTAACCTGATGATTGCTGATTCCCTTGTGGACCGGAAACGAGGTCAGGCTCTCGGCCGTCACATATTCGGCGTCGGGCGCCGAGAAATACTGATAGCCGAGATCGACGGAAACATTCTTCGACACCTGATAGGCAAGGCCGGCATTCAGCGTGTAAGCGAAGGAATACTTGGTCTTGTCGTCACTCAGTCCGAAGTCGTCGGCTGGATCGCCATTGTCGGTGAAATAGCTCGCCGAGAGCTTGTGCGTGCTCCTGACGATGCCGATGCCGGCGCCGACATAGGGTGTTATGCCGACATAGGTTCCAAGGTCGACATAGCCGTTGAGCATGCCTGAAAAGGCATAGTTCTTCAGGGTCGCCTCTGCCGCGGTCGCTGAATCGTCATAGCCAATGCCGATCTTGTTGCCGGGCAGGTAACCCAGATTGAGATCGGCACGCAGATAATCGGTGAAGTGGTAGCCGAAGCCGATGCTGGCGAAGACCGGGTCTTCCTCGTTGTCGAAGCTCGCCGGCGTGAAGGCGAAATCCTCATTCTTGAAGCTCTTCTCTACCAGGTAGGAGACATCGCCGCGCAGATACCAGCCCGAGCCGACCTCGACCGGCACGTAGTCGGGCGCCTGGTCGATATAGACCGGGGGATCATAGTCGGCGGCCAGCGCAGGCGTCAGCGGCATGATGGCGAATGTGGCAAGCACCGGCGCCATACGCGATGTGAGTTTCATGATCCCCTGCTCCCGATTTCGGCGCCACCAGACGGCAGCCATCGTTTCAGGAAGCATTGTTAACCATAGTGGTTAAGTCGGGGTTAAGGCTAACAGAGCGTTAGCGAATGATTTTCGGGCAGCCAGACAAGCGAAAACCGCCCGGCTGATGCCGGGCGGTTTCGGACCGTTGGATGGGCGGATGTTACTTGGTGTAGATCGGCTCGGGTTCGGGCTGATAGGCCACCGTCGGCGCGGCGCAACCGTTGGTGCCGCCGAACTGGTACCGCAGGCCGCCGCGCACCTCATGCGTGTCGATGCCGCGGTCGAATCCCGGCCCGGCGCTGCTGATATCCCACTCGAACATGCGGCCGCCCTGGATGTGGCTGTAGCGATAGCCCGCGTCCAGGATCAGCTTGTCGGTCAGGCAGTAGGAAGCGCCGGCCATGAGCGCGTAGGCAAAGCGCCAGCTTTTCGCACCGGGGTTGAACTCGGTGGTGTTCGGGTCCCTGACATCGTCCCATCTGACATGCGCGCCGCCGATGCCGGCGCCGACATAGGGCGTGATGCCGTGATAGGTGCCGAGATCGACATAGGCGTTGGCCAGCAGCAGCAAGGCGCTCATTTTCGACACTTCGGTCGACGTCGAGAAAGCGTCCGAGGTTCCGCCGTCGAAGTTCGACTTGAACCAGTAATCGGCGGTCAAATCCGTGCGAAAATGATCGTTGATCTTGTAGCCGACGCCGGCGCCGAGCGAGAAGCCGCCTTTGAGCTTGCCGAAATCGAAGCTCCTGTCGCCGGGAATGACGTTACAATTACAGGGATCGATGGTGTAGGTCGTGTAATCGATGCCGCGCACTTTCGACTTGTGGTAGTCGAGATCGCCGCGAATGTACCAGCCGCCGACATCGACTGGCTGCTCGTATACCGGCGGCGGCGCCTCTTCGACCACCGGCTCCGGAAGGTCGGCCGCGAACACCGGCCATGCCAGGCCCGCGAACAGCGCGGCGAACAGGGCCTTTCTTGCTGGATTGAACATGCTTGTCACCCCTAGAAACCCTCGGAACAGCGGTCGCGTCCGAATGAGATTGGCTTTCAGGCGTGGATAATGAATTGCAAAGGTTAAAAGGCATTTAACCCTGTCTATTAACCACGAATCTCGAGCATTTGAGGAATTCGGATGGTTCCACGTGTCTCGAGCCAGTTTCGCAGGCAAACAAAAGCCCGCCGGACGGGCGGGCTTCTAAGCAATCAGAGCGGCGTCGGCCCTCCGAATGCACCTGAGATCAGGCGGCGCTGCGTGTTTCCGAGATGACCTCAACGATGTCGTTGACGACGGCCTCGACCAGCTGCGGGTCGTCGCCCTCGGCCATGACACGGATCAGCGGCTCGGTGCCGGACGGCCGGATGACGAGCCGCCCCGCCTTGCCGAGGCGTTGACGGGCGTCCTCGATCGCAGCCTTGACCGGAGCTTCCTCGAGCGGCTTGCCGCCGGCGATGCGGACGTTCTTGAGGAGTTGCGGCACCGGCTCGAACTTCTTCGACAATTCGCTGACCGGCCGGCCCTGCCGCTTGATGCAGGCCAGCACCTGCAGCGCCGAAACCAGGCCGTCGCCCGTGGTCGAGAAGTCCGACAGCACGATGTGGCCCGACTGCTCGCCGCCGACATTGAGCCCGTGCGCGCGCATATGCTCGACGACATAGCGGTCGCCGACCTTGGTGCGGTGCAATTGCAGCTTCATGTCGCCGAGGAAGCGTTCGAGGCCGAGATTGGACATGACCGTCGAAACGACGCCACCGCCGGCAAGCCGCCCGCTCTGGTGCCAGGACTCGGCGATCATTGCCATGATCTGGTCGCCGTCGACGATCGCGCCGTTCTCGTCAACGATGACGACACGGTCGGCATCGCCGTCGAGCGCGATGCCGATGTCGGCGCGCACCTCGTGCACTTTCTTCTGCAGGCCTGCCGGATGGGTCGAGCCGCATTCCTTGTTGATGTTGAAGCCGTTGGGCTCGACATTGATGGCCACCACTTCGGCGCCCAGCTCCCAAAGCGCCTCGGGGGCAACCTTGTAGGCGGCGCCATTGGCGCAATCGACGACGATCCTCAAACCTGAAAGCGACATCGAACGCGGCAAGGTGCGCTTTGCAAACTCGATGTAGCGGTCATGCACGCCATCGACGCGCTTGGCGCGACCAAGTCCGTCGGAATCGGCGAGTGCCAGTTCGATATCCTTGTCCAGCATGCTCTCGATGCGCTCTTCGATCTCGTCGGAGAGCTTGTAGCCGTCGGGACCGAATAGCTTGATGCCATTGTCGTAATAAGGATTGTGCGAGGCCGAGATCATGACGCCGATATCGGCGCGCAGCGAACGCACCAACATGGCGACCGCCGGCGTCGGGATGGGGCCGAGCAGGAACACGTCCATGCCGGCGGCGCAGAGGCCCGCCACCATGGCGTTCTCGATCATGTAGCCGGAAAGTCTGGTGTCCTTGCCGAGCACCACACGGTGACGATGGCTGCCGCGCTGGAAGGACAGGCCGGCCGCCATACCGACCCTCATCGCGATTTCCGCCGTCATTGGAAACTTGTTGGCGCGCCCGCGAATACCGTCCGTGCCGAAATAATTTCCTGCCATGCTAGTCAGTGTCCCCGGTGGTTCTTGCCCGGTACGTCATGCCATAATTGGCCGGCGCACTACGATCACATTTCGTGATTATCTGTTACCAATCCTTTAGAAAACCCTTGTTGTGCATTGCACACAGACTGGCGCAACCTAGCGTGATGGCGCTGCCTCGCCACAATATACCATGCCTGTGGGCCATTCGACATGGATTTACCCACAAATTCTTGTCTTCCAGCCGGCAACAGGCAACGATTTCATCACCTTGCCGGCAGAAGCCGGGTTTCGGCGATGTATACGCCACTTAGCATCTGGCGCAACCGACCGTTGAGCGTTATTGATTTGCTGGGACGTATAATGGGCTGCTGCAACGGAGAAACGCTATGCTCATCCACCGACTTGCCACTTTGACCGGCCTTGCGGTCGCGACGTTATTCCTGGCCGCGCCAGCCAACGCGCTGACGATGGCCGAGTGCAGCACGAAGTATAACGCGGCCAAGGACGCGGGGACACTTGCCGGCCAGACCTGGAACCAGTTCCGCAAGGCGCAGTGCGGCACTGATGCCGCCGCGACAGCCAAGCCCGACGCCAAGGCAGCGGACACCAAGGCGGCCGATACGAAGCCGGCCAAGGCGACCAAGGCTGCGGCCGCCGCCGACGACGGAGCCAAAGGCCTGACCGCAAAGGAATGCAGCACCAAGTACCAGGCGGCCAAGGCCGCCGGCACGCTCAACGGCATGAAGTGGAACGACTTCCGCAAGAGCGAATGCGCCACCGGCGCGTCCGCTGCCGCCGGCGCATCCGCTGCCGCCGCCACCAAACCGGCGACCACCAAGGCGGCGACCACGGCTGCGGCGACCGACAGCTCGGGCAAGGGCCTGAGCATGGCCGACTGCAGCAGCAAGTACCAGGCTGCCAAGACCGCCAATACGCTCAACGGCATGAAGTGGAACGACTTCCGGAAGGCCGAATGCGGCGCCAGCGCCTCGGACGATGACACCGTCCCGGCTCCAACAGAGGCGACCTACACCAAGGAGCCGGCAAAGCCGACTGTCGCTGCGCCGAAGGGCGTGAGTTTCCCGACCGCAATCTCGCCGAAATTCGCCACCGAAACCCCGGCCAAGGCCCGCATGCATACCTGCCTCCAGCAGTACTATGCCAACAAGGACGCCAACACGCTTGGCGGCTTGAAGTGGATCCAGAAGGGCGGCGGCTTCTACAGCCTGTGCAATGCCAAGCTGAAGAGCTGAGCGACAGCACTATTTGAGGAAAGTAAGGCCCGCGAGCCGCAGGGTTCGCGGGCTTTTTTGCCCGCAGCTTCAGCAGGAATCCCCGCTGACGAGAGGCGCGTTGCCGGCGACGCTGCAAACTCCCCTCGTGGGGGAGATGGCCGGCAGGCCAGAAGGGGGGGGCACGAAGGATCGTTGCCTGCTCCCGGCCAGGTTGCCTCGCATTCACGAAAAGCTGGGCGAGGGTGGCTCGAGGAATCGTCGAACGGCAAGAGAGATCCTCCCCCGCAGCCCGGAAGGCCTAACTCGATTTGTCGGCGGACGCTGCCCCCGCTGAGCTGCCCGGCATCTTCCACAAAGTGGGAAGATTGGCTGCTGCCACGCCGGCTTCCGCCAATCGCCTAACCAACCTTGCAGGCGCAGGCCACGGAGAAACTCAGCAGCCTGCCCCAAACAAAAACGCCGCGGTCGAACCGCGGCGTTTCTCAATTTGTTCTTGGCCGAGTTCAGCTCGACGGCTGCGGTTCCATGCCGCCCTCGGGCTCGGGACCCTTTTTGCGGCGGCCCGACTTCGGCACGGCCGAACCACGGCTCGGCGGCGTGTCGTCGCCGAGATCGCGCGCGGGCTTCTCGCCGGCGATCAGCTGCTTGATCTCGTCGCCCGACAGCGTCTCGTATTCGAGCAGGCCCTGCGCCAGCGCGATCCATTCCTTCTTCTTCTTGGTCAGCACCGACCTCGCGGTCGAATAGGCCTCGTCGATCAGGCGCCGCACCTCGGCGTCGATGATCTGCGCGGTTTCTTCCGAGATGTTCTGCGTGCGCGCCACCGAATGGCCGAGGAACACTTCCTCCTGGTTGTCGCCATAAGCGACATGGCCGAGCTTGTCGGAAAAGCCCCAGCGCGTGACCATGGCGCGCGCCAGCTTGGTCGCCTGCTCGATATCGGAGGAAGCGCCCGACGTGATGTTCTCCTTGCCGAACTTGAACTCCTCGGCGACGCGGCCGCCCATCATGATGGCAAGCCGTGAGATCATGTACTTGTAGCTCATCGAATAGCGGTCGCCTTCCGGCAACTGCATGACCATGCCGAGCGCGCGGCCGCGCGGAATGATTGTCGCCTTGTGCAGCGGATCGGCCGACGGCACGTTGAGCGCCAGTATGGCGTGACCGGCCTCGTGATAGGCGGTCAACTCCTTCTCGGCCTGGGTCATGGCCGAGGAGCGGCGCTCGGCGCCCATCATGATCTTGTCCTTGGCGTCCTCGAACTCGGCCATGGTCACGAGGCGCTTGTTACGCCGCGCCGCCATCAGGGCGGCCTCGTTGACGAGGTTCATCAGATCGGCGCCGGAGAAGCCCGGCGTGCCGCGGGAGACGACCTTGAGGTCGACATTGGGCGCCAGCGGCACGTTGCGCACATGCACTTTCAGGATCTTCTCGCGTCCGACGATGTCGGGGTTCGGCACCACCACCTGGCGGTCGAAACGGCCGGGCCTCAGCAGCGCCGGGTCGAGCACGTCGGGCCGGTTGGTGGCGGCGATCAGGATGATGCTTTCGTTGGACTCGAAGCCGTCCATCTCGACCAGCAGCTGATTCAGCGTCTGCTCGCGCTCATCATTACCGCCGCCGAGACCCGCGCCGCGGTGACGGCCGACCGCGTCGATTTCGTCGATGAAGATGATGCAGGGCGCGTTCTTCTTGGCCTGGTCGAACATGTCGCGCACGCGGCTGGCGCCGACGCCGACGAACATCTCGACGAAGTCCGAACCCGAAATGGTGAAGAACGGCACGTTGGCCTCGCCGGCGACCGAGCGGGCGAGCAGCGTCTTGCCGGTTCCCGGAGGGCCGACCAAGAGCACGCCGCGCGGGATCTTGCCGCCGAGCCGCTGGAATTTCTGCGGATCGCGCAGGAACTCGACGATCTCCTCCAGGTCTTCCTTGGCCTCGTCGACGCCGGCGACGTCCTGGAAGGTGACGCGGCCATGCGCCTCGGTCAGAAGCTTGGCCTTCGACTTGCCAAAGCCCATGGCACGACCGGAGCCGGACTGCATCTGGCGCATGAAGAATATCCATACGCCGAGGATCAGGATCATCGGCAGCCACGAGATCAGGTAACCGAACAGCGAGTTTGAACCGTCGGTCTCCGGCCGCGCATTGATGGTAACGTTCTTGTCCTGCAGCCGCGAGACCAGCGACGGATCGCCGGGCGAATAGGTCTGGAAGCCGCTCGAATTGTCGGTGTAGGTGCCGGAGATGCGGGCGCCGGCGATGGTCACCGTCTTGACCCGGCCCGCCGCGACATCCTGCAGGAACTGCGAATAAGGTACATCGCTCGAAGCCCCACGCGTCTGCGGCGTCTGGAACAGATTGAAGAGGGCGATGAGCAGGACCGCTATGATCGCCCAGAGCGCGAGGTTGCGATAGTTCGGATTCATCAATTGTCCCGTTGGCGTCCGCGGGCGGACACGCGTCGTGAGAGGAAACTTGAGCCTAACATAGGGAGAGCGCCCCCCCTTGCCAAGCAGAACAGCACGTGTGGGTTAAGCTTTCGCCCATGACCGACCGGCGCTATGGCCGCTTGAAAGGCGGCGCGGGAAGCAACGGTGCGCCGATCAATTCGGCGACGACCCGCGCCGGCGCCAGGTCGAAGGACGGCAGGAAACGGACAAAGGGGGCGACGACGGCCTGTGCCGTGAACCCCGGCGACGCCTGCCCACCCTGAGGCAGGCCAGGGTTTTCAACGGCTTGCCGCGATGCCGGCTCGCAGGCCAGGGCGGCGCGCACGAGGCTGCGCGGCGTCTCGCCTTCCGCGATTGCCAGACGCTTCGCCGCCGCTGCCCCGAACGGCGCGATCAACAATGCACTGCCGCCGTCGTCCAACGTGATGTTCCGGCGGCCGTCCCAGAGCAGCCCGCCGGTGGCCGCGACTACAGGCGGCAAGCCTCGCGTCTCGCGGCGCAGAAAGATGCCGGCGCGCCTGGAATCGACCACCGTCCGCGACAATGTGGCGCAAAGAAATCCAGCCTTCAGCCTACCGAACAGCGCCTCGCATCGCGCCTGGTCCGGCAGAAACGCAACGCCCCCGCTTATGGCGAGGAGGATGCGCAGCGCATAGACGGCCGCCGGATCGTCGCCGGCCGAAAGCAGGGTCGGATCGAGGCGGACAAGACCCGGCGCCGGCTGGCTGGCGAAGCGCGCGATTAAATCCGCGGCGCGGATGCCAAGCCGGCTGCGCGCCTCGCTCTCGCGCGCCGCCAGCGTCAATGCGCCATCGATGCGCTGCGCACCGTCAGCGCCGGCCAGTGCCGCGCGCATGCGCGGTCGCTCGAAGGCCGCGTCGGCATTGGTCGGGTCCTCGGCCCAGCCGACATGCTCGCGCCGCAGGAAGTTGCGCAAAGCCGAGCGTCGAATGCCAAGGAGCGGCCGCACGATCCATTCGTGCCAGTCGTGCAAGGTGACCGGTGCCATGCCGGCGAGGCCGCGCCCGTCCTCGCGGGCGCCCTTGCCTCGGACTAGCCGCATCAGCACCGTCTCGGCCTGGTCGTCCGCCGTATGACCGGTCACGATCAGACCGAGGCCTTCCTCCCGCGCCGCCTCGGCCAGCAGCCGGTAGCGAGCCTCCCGCGCGGCGGCCGGCAGCCCGGTCGACGGCTTGCGTCCGGACCAGGCGACGATGCGGTGCGCGATGGCGTGCGCGGCGCAAAGCCTGGCCACCGCTTCCGCTTCGGCCGCCGCGCCCTGCCGCAAACCGTGGTCGATCGTCACCGCCAGCAGCTTCGCGGACGGCGCGGTTCGGTCGAGATGTCGTTTGAGAAGGAGAAGTAGGGCGGTCGAGTCGCTGCCGCCGGATACGGCCGCAACGGCGCCGCTGGTAAAGTCGATGTGCGAAAAAAGGTCTTTCGAAAGATCAGGCTCGGTGTCGAGCATCAATGCATGTCGCCCGAACACGGCTCCGACGGCAAGGCAACGGCAGGCAGGAGAAGGGCTAGCACGCCGCCAGGGCCTTTTCCTGCTTCACGCGCTCCTTGAGCGTGTTGGAAATGTCGGGGTAGCGCTTGCCGACCTCGCTGAAGGTGGCGCAGGCCACGTCGTGCTGCTTCAGGCCGACCAGCGACACGCCGAGCTTCAGCAGCATGTCGGGGGCCTTCTTGGCCTTGGGATAGTCCTTGCTGGCGGCGAGGAAGACCTCCGCGGCATCGCGGTATTTCTGCTGGCCAAGCAGCGATTCGCCCAGCCAATAGTGCGCATCCGCCGTTTTCGCGTCACGGGGAAAACGCGCGATGTGGTCGCGAAAGCCCTGTTCGGCGGTGCCGTAGTCGCCCGAAAGGATGAACTGGTAGGAGTTGCGGTAGAGCTCCTCGGGATCGTTCGTGGAAGGCAGCGCCGCAACCACCGTGCCGTCGGACTTGCCGCTCTTGGCCGGAGCGCCGGTGGCTGGAGCGACATCCTGCGCCGGTGCGGTCGCCTGCGTGCTGCCGCCGGCATCGACCACATTGCCGTTCTTGTCGACGGTGATGCTGCCGAAGGTCTTTTCGGGCGCTCCCGTTCCGGGGATCACCTTGCCCGGATCACCGTCAGAGGATTCGACGATGACGTCCTCGACGCTCTGGCCGCCGCCAGCCGACTGGCCGGCCGCTGCCCGATTGTCGGCCTTCGCAGGCGGTTGCGTGGCCGGCGCCTCGGCCACGCTGTCATCGCTGTCGACGGGCGCGGCCTGTGACTTCTTCTGCCCGGCCGGCTGCTGCGCACCCTGCGTACCGCCTTCGAGCTGCTGGAAGCGGAACTCGTTGTCTTCCTGCTGTTTGCGGATCTGCTCCTGCATTTGCAGGATCTGGAAGTTCAGTTCCTCGATCTTGCCGTTCATCTGGCGCAGTTGGTCCTCGAGCCCGGTGGCGCCTGTGCCAGTCGACTGCTGCGCGAACTGAACCTGGTCCGACTTCTTCTTTTCGCCGAAAACGCCAGGCAGCTCGATGCTGGGCAGATGGAACGAGAAGCCGCTGTCGGCTGGCTGTCCCGTGCCATCAGTCCCTAAGCCACCCGCCATCGCGGTGACGCCTGAAAGGAGCAGCAGCGCAAGCGTGCCGCTCAGAACTGATCTCAAATGCATATGCCTCTCGCCGTGTCGTTAGCTTGTTCGCGCCTTCCAATCGGTATGGGACCAGCCAAGCGCCCTCGGCTCATAGCAGGACGCGAGACTTCGGCCAAATTTTGTTTGAAGGGACCAAACATGAAAAAGGCGGCCTTTCAGCCGCCTTTCGCAAACCTGTGTTGCATTTTTGCCGTCGTGTTTTTCGCGCGTCGCTCGACGCGCGAAAAATGTCAGGAACCGGCGCCGCTGAGCGTGGTGACCGCGCGGCGGTTCTGCGACCAGCAGGAGATGTCGTCGCAAACCGCGACCGGCCGTTCCTTGCCGTAGGAAATGGTCTTCAGGCGGTTGGCGGAGACGCCCTTGGAGACCAGGAAGTCGCGCGTGGCGGCGGCGCGGCGGGCACCGAGCGCCAAATTGTATTCGCGCGTGCCGCGTTCGTCGGCATGGCCTTCAACGACGATCGCATACTGCTTGTACTGGTTCAGCCACTGCGCCTGGCGCGACAGCGTCGTCTGGGCGTCGGCGCGGATCGAGGAGGAGTCCGTGTCGAAGAAGATGCGGTCGCCGATATTGACGGTGAAGTCCTGCGCCGATCCGGGCGTTGCGGCACCGGCGCCGTTGAGGCCGAGATCGGCGGCGCTGTTGGGCGTCTTCTTCGAAGCGCAACCGGCAATGGCGAGCATCGCCACCAGCGCGATCATGACGGGATTTCTGGTAAGTGCTGCGATACGGCTCATGCCGCCTCTCCTTCGCATTCGAGTGATTTCGTTGATCACCCAGTAACCACGTTTGGGTTAACCGGCATTCAAGAAACACGGTTAAAATTTGGTTTAGGCTGCCGTCCGCAGCCATTGCGCCCAACGCTTGACCAAGGGCGACATTGAGCGCGGACCGTAGGCGGAAATGCGGCTAAAACGCGACCAATGCATGGAAAAGGGGCCGAAACCGGCCCCTTTTCAGCATGTGTGGCAATTTCAGCCGAGCCTATTCCAGCAGCGGCGACCAGGCCGGATCGGAGGCAAAGTTCGCGGTCGGGATCGACTGCTCGTTGCGGCCGGTGAGATCGACAGAAACCAGTTTCGGGCCGCCGGCGGAATCGCGGAAGAACATCAGCACGCGGCCGTTCGGCGCCCAGGTCGGTCCTTCCTGCTGGAAGCCGGATGACAGGATGCGCTCGCCCGAACCGTCGGTCTTCATAACGCCGATCTGGAATTCGCCGCCGGTCTGCTTGGTGAAGGCGATGAGATCGCCGCGCGGCGACCACACCGGCGTCGAATAGACCCCGTCGCCGAAGGAGATGCGGGTCTGGCCCGAACCGTCGGCGCCCATCACATAGATCTGCGCGCGTCCGCCGCGGTCGGAGGTGAACACCACCTTGCTGCCGTCGGGCGAATAGGAAGGCGAAGTGTCGATGGCGGTCGAGTTGGTGAGCCGGGTCGTCGAGCGGCTCCTGAGGTCCATGGCGAAGATGTTGGAATTGCCGTCGTCGCGCAGCAGGCTCATGATCACCTTCTGGCCATCCGGCGAAAAGCGCGGCGCAAACGTCATGCCCGGAAAATTGCCGACCAGTTCGCGCTGGCCGGTCTCGATCTGCAGGAGATACACCCGCGGCTGGCCGCTCTCATAGGACATGTAGGTGATTTCCTGCCGGTTCGGCGAGAAGCGCGGCGTCAAGACGATCGCCCTGCCGTCCGAGAGATAGCGCACATTGGCGCCGTCCTGGTCCATGATGGCGAGGCGCTTCTTGCGCGCATTCTTGGCGCCGGACTCGTCGATGAAAACGACGCGCGTGTCGAAATAGCCCTTCTCGCCGGTCAGCCGCTCGTAGATGGCGTCGGCGATGATGTGAGCGACGCGTCGTTGATTGGCGTCGTTGGCGAAGAATTGTTCGCCCGACATCTGCTGTCCAGCGAACGTGTCCCACAGCCGATACTGCGCGCGGATGCGCCCGTCGGCCTCCTTGCTGACGCTGCCGGTGACCAGAGCCTGGGCATTGATCACCTTCCAGTCGTCGAAGCGAGGCGCTGCGTCAGGATTGGCGATCTTCTCGATGAAGGCGCTTTTGTCGATCGGTGCGAACAGGCCCGAGCGCTTCAGGTCGGCGGTGACGATGCCGGAAATCTGCGCGCCAAGCCCATCGCCCGACTGGAAATCGGTGATGGCGATCGGCAGCGGCTCGACATTGCCCTTGTTGACGTTGATCTCGACGAGCGCCCACGCAGGCATGACGGCGCCGGCCATCGAGCCCAGCGCCATTGTCGCGACCATCAGGAGCGGCTTGAGGATGAATTTCATGTCTTCTCGCTTCTCTTCACTGATTCTGCAGGGCAGGCCTCAAAGGCCAAGCATTTCCCTCGGATCGAAAGTGACACGGACCTGGGCCCAGATGTCCTGTTTGCCCGCCGGAACCTGAAGGCCGGCCATGTTGCATTTCTGAACCGCACGCACGGCGCTTTCATCGAATTGGCGATTCCCGCTCGATTTCTCGACGGTGGGCCGGCCATCCAGCTTGCCCGAGGGGTCGAGGTTGAACATGACCACGGCGACGAAATTCTCCGAGCCCTCCAGCCCCGCCGGCAATGTCCAGCAACCGCCAAGCTGATCCGACAGGGCGCCCAGTTCTGATCTCGACAGCTTCTGGCCCTGGTCCTTCTCGCCGCCGAGCGAAGCCTGCTGTGTCGAACGCTTGGCGCCGCCGCCGGAGGGCTTCTGCTTGTCCAGCAGGGCCGAGATCTCGTCGGAATTGAACTGCTTGTCCTCCGATTTCGGCTTGGATGAAGCCTCCTTGACCGGTTTGTCGGCGTCCTTGCGCTCCGGCGCCTTGGCGCTTTCGGCCTGTGCCGGCTGCGGCTTCGGCCGCGCCTGAGGCGCGGGCGCGGAGTCCGGCAGTTGGGCATCGTCAGGCTGGTCCTTGGCGATCGCCTGGGCGACCGCGTCCGGCTTCACCTCGGGCGTCGGCTCGATGGCCGCGGTCTTGTCCTGTGGCGGTGCGGGCGTCGGCTCCTTGGCCGGCGCCGGCTTCGGCTCGGTCTGCTTGACCGGCTCGGGCTTGACCTCTTCTTTGGGCTGCGGCGCGGGAGCCACTTCCGTGGCCGGCGTCGGCTTGGGCTTTTCCTGCGGCTTCGGCACGTCCTCGGTCTTCGGCTTTTCGATCGGCGTTGGCGCCGGCGGCGGAGCCGACGTCATGTCGACCGGCTTCGGCTTGGCCTCGGGCGTTATCGGCTTGTCGGTATCGACGCTGTTCTCGCCGACCTTCTGCGCGTCCGGCACCACATCGGGACGCTGCGTGGGCAAGGGCGCCGGCTTTTCATGCACCACCGATTTCTTGTCGCCCTGCAGCACCTGGGCAGTGGCTTCGATCGGCACGATGTCGACAGCGACCGACTCGACGTCGGCCGACGGAAGCGCGGCCGGTGCCGACAGCGTGAACAGGCCGAAGCCAATCAGCGCCGCATGCATGATCACCGATGTGGTGAGGCCGGTCCTCATAGTGGGTCTATTGATCCTGTTCCTGCAGTGAAACCAGGCCGATATTCTTGTAGCCGGCGGCCGAAATGCGGGCCATCACCTTCATCGCCGTGCCATAGTCGGTGGACTTGTCGCCGCGGATGAAGATGCGCTCGTCATAGCCGGTCTTCGAGATCGCCTGCAGCTTCGCCACCAGTTCCTCGATCGGGATTTCGGTCTCCTGGAGATAGATCTGGCCGGCGGCATTGATCGAAACGGTGATCGGCTGCGTGTCGGCATTCATCGCCTTGGCCTGCGTATCCGGCAGATCGATCGGCACGCCGACCGTCAAAAGCGGCGCCGCGACCATGAAGATGATCAACAGCACCAGCATCACGTCGACCATCGGCGTGACGTTGATTTCGGCGATGAGGCCATGATGGCGGCCGCGCCGCCTATGGCCGCGTCCGCCGCGTCCAGCCATGCCTACGGACATTCCCATCGGCTTACTCCTCAGGCCTTCGGCGCTACTTTTTCATCGATTTGGCGCGAGAGTATGGCGGAGAACTCGTCGGAGAACCCTTCCATGCGCACCGCGATCTTGCTCGCATCCGATGACAGCTTGTTGTAGGCGATGACGGCCGGAATGGCGGCGAGCAGGCCGATGGCGGTCGCCAGCAGCGCCTCGGCGATGCCGGGCGCGACCACCGACAGGCTGGTGTTCTTGGAGCCGGCGATCGCCTGGAACGACGTCATGATGCCAATGACGGTGCCGAACAGGCCGATGAACGGGGCCGCCGAGCCCGTGGTTGCGAGGAAGCCGAGGCGGCCTTCGAGCTTCTCCATCTCGCGGGTCAGCGCCAGGTCCATCGCCTTATCGATGCGGGTTTGCAAGCCGAGCGGCGTCTTGGCGCCTTTTTCGAAACTCTTCTTCCACTCGCGCATGGCAGCAACGAAGATGGCGCCCATGCCCGATGTCTTGCGGTCGGCCAACGTGCGGTAAAGCTCCTCCAGCGACTGCCCCGACCAGAACACCTGCTCGAACCGGTTCAGCGCCAGCCGCATGCGGGCATAGGATACGAGCTTGTCGACGATAATCGCCCAGGTCCAGACCGAGGCGCAGAGCAGCCCGATCATGACCAGCTTGACCACCCAGCTGGCCTGCATGAACAGCGCCCAAATCGACAATTGCGCGCCCGGTTCGGCGAGTGCGATATTTTCCATCGTAACGTCCTTAAGATTTCCGAGCGAAGCTGGCGGCTGGCCCCTGGCATCCCTTGTGGTCGGTTCGCGCGAAGCTACCGGAACAACCCCAAAACGTGCCTTTCGCGGCCTTTTCGGGGCAAATGTTGGTGAAAGGAAGGCGCTGGATAGCGCCAATCTTCACCAATCTCTTCATGAACCGTTATGGTTAAGGATGGGTTAGTCCACCAGACGCGGCGCATTGCCGCGCTTCAAGCCGGCGCCGGCGATACCAACGACGTCGGCCTTTTAGCCCGCCTTGGGTATGAACGCTGCTATCCACTCCCTGGGGAAGCGGCGTGGCCGGCCATTCTCGCCTATGATCGCCGCCTCCACCCTGGCCTCGACCAGCACCTCGTCGCCGCGCTTGAGCTGCTGGGCCATGAAGATGCGCGCGCCGGAGATTTCCTCGGTCCGGGTGTCGATCGTCAGGATGTCGTCCATGCGGGCCGGGATGCGGAAGTCGATCTCCATGCGACGCACCACCCAGACTATTCTTTCGCCATGCTTGCCATCGGCAAGTTCGGTGTGGTGGACGCCGCTCAGCCTCAGATAGTCGGAGCGGCCGCGCTCGAGGAATTCGAGATAGCGGGCGTGGTAGACGACGCCGGAGAAATCGGTGTCGGCATAGTAGACCCGCGCCATCAGCCGATGGCCGAACGCCGTCAGCGCACCGGAAATCCCCGCCAGCAAGGTCGCGGATTCACCATGATCGTCCATTGCGCTTCCTTTTTCAGTCGCGGCAAGGCACCTGTGCCGCGCGTGACATGGCATCGGATGGCACTGTTGACGGCGATGATCAAGACCTTGGTGACGGCGCTGTTCGTGGTGATGGCTCTGTTCGTCGTGATGGCTCTGGCCGGGCCGAGCCAGGCCGCGACCTTCTCCATGAAGCGCGGGCTCAATCTCGACCAGTGGGTGACCTGGCCGGGCGAAGACCAATGGGGCAACGCCAAGGCCATCCTGCCCTACCCGGAATGGCGCAAATTTCTCAAGGACGACGATCTCGAGGCTTTGAAGCATGCAGGCTTCGATTTCCTGCGCATGCCGGTCGATCCTTCGCCCTTCCTTTCCGAAAATACGATGGCCTTGCGCGAGGATCTCTATGCCAGCGTGCTGGACTCTGTCCGCATGATCAACCGCGCCGGCCTGAAGGTTGTCGTCGACATGCATCTGATCCCCGCCGGCAGTGGGCGCAAGATCGGCATGGCCGAGGTGATGAACAACCCGGTGACATTCGATGCCTATGTCGAGGTGGTGCGCAAGATGGCGCACACGCTCGCCGGGGAAGATCCGGGGCAAGTGGCCTTCGAACCGATGAACGAACCGATCGTCGACTGCGACGCCGACGGCACCAGCCTGTGGCCGCAACGCCAGCAGAGGTTGTTCGCCGCGGCGCGTTCTTCGGCGACGAGATTGACGCTTGTGCTGACCGGGGCCTGCTATTCCGCGGCGTCGTCGCTGGAAAAGATCGATCCGATGGCGATCCCGGACGACAACGTCATCTGGACCTTCCATTCCTACGATCCGTTCCTGCTTACCCATCAGGGCGCGACCTGGGCCGGCGATTTCATTCCCTATGTGACCGGCCTGCCCTACCCGCCGACCGCGGTGCCGCGGGCTGAGCTCGACGTCACGCTCGACACCATCCGCGCCAGGATCAAGGCCGAGGCGCCTTGGGCGCGGCAGGACGGGCTGCTTGCCTATCTCGACGAGCAGGTAGCCAGCATGGACACCGACGCCAAGCTGCTTGGTCTCATGGACGCCCCATTCAAGGCCGTCGATGCCTGGGCGAAGGCCAACCGCATCAGGCCGGAAAACGTCACGCTGGGCGAGTTCGGCATGATCCGCCAGGAATACGGCAATCCCTATGTGATGCCGGCCGGCTATCGTGCCGCCTATGTCCGGGACATGATCGCGCGCGCCGAGGCGCATGGCTTCTCCTGGTCGGTCTGGAGTTACGGCGGCGCTTTCGGCATCGTCGATGCTTTCAACGGCGAAAAGGCCGAGCACGATGTGCTGGACGTGATCCGGTCGCTTCACTGAGCGCCGTTGCTCCACACCGCCGGGATCGATCAGCAAGATCTCCGGTCGCACGCCGCAAAGCGGTTGCGACGCTTGATCGCCGGCCCGAACGCCGCCGCCGGGGGCCGCTATTCTTCCTGGAACAAATTGATCTGCTGTTGCGCCAGGTCCTTCGGCGCGTCGAGGCCGAGATGGCGCCAGGCATTGGCCGTCAGCACACGGCCGCGCGGCGTGCGCTGGATGAAACCCTGCTGGATGAGATAGGGCTCGATGATGTCCTCGATGGCATCGCGCGGCTCGGACAGGCCGGCGGCGATCGTCTCGATGCCGACCGGCCCGCCGCCGAAATTGCGCGCGATCATCGAAAGATACCGGCGGTCGAGCGCATCGAGGCCGAGCGCGTCGACCTCCAGCCGGGTCAAGGCCTCGTCGGCGATCAAGCGGTTCACATGACCATCGCCGGCGACCGAAGCGAAATCGCGCACGCGCCGCAACAGCCGGCCGGCGATGCGCGGCGTGCCTCGCGCGCGCCGCGCGATCTCCAGCGCGCCGTCATCGCCGAGCGGCATTTGCAGGATGCGTGCGCCGCGCCGCACGATCTGCTCCAGTTCCTCGACCGTGTAGAAGTTGAGCCGCACCGGGATGCCGAAGCGGTCGCGCAGCGGATTGGTGAGCAGGCCGAGCCGCGTGGTGGCGGCGACCAGGGTGAAACGGGCAAGGTCGATCTTGACCGAGCGCGCCGCCGGCCCCTCGCCGATGATCAGGTCGAGCTGGAAATCCTCCATCGCCGGATAGAGGATCTCTTCCACCGCAGGATTCAGCCTGTGGATCTCGTCGATGAACAGGACGTCGCCTTCTTCGAGATTGGTCAAGAGTGCGGCGAGATCGCCGGCTTTGGCGATGACCGGTCCGGAGGTTGAGCGGAAGTTGACGCCGAGCTCGCGCGCCATGATCTGCGCCAGCGTCGTCTTGCCTAGACCTGGCGGCCCGACGAACAGCACATGGTCGAGCGCTTCCTTGCGGCCCTTAGCGGCCTCGATGAACACTTTGAGGTTGGCCCGCACCGCCGCCTGGCCGACGAAATCGTCAAGCGTCTGCGGCCGCAAACTCTGATCGGCATCCTCGCCGCGTTTTTCCGGAGCGATGAGACGGGGGGAAAGGCTCATGCCGCCTTCCTTGCATATGGCCGGGAACCGGACAAGCGTGCGCTCACCGCGCCAGTTCCTTGAGCCCGAAGCGAATCAGCTTCGACGCATCCGCCTCCTCGCCCGCCGTCTTCAGTGCCGCCGCCACCGCATTGGCGGCGGTGTCGCGGGAATAGCCGAGATTGACTAGGGCCGAGACCGCGTCTGTGATCGGCGCGGCTGCCACGCCTTCGCCGAGCTCCTGCTTCAAGCCGATCGTGCCCGACGCGGCACCGGCATAGGCCGGCGCCTTGTTTTTCAATTCGGTAACGATGCGCTCGGCCACCTTCTTGCCGACGCCCGGCGCCCGGGAAACCATGGCGATGTCGCGCAACGCGATCGCGTTGGCAAGGTCGGCCGGCGCCAGTGTCGACAGGATGGCCAGCGCCACCTTGGCGCCGACGCCCTGCACATTGCTCATCAACAGCCGGAACCATTCGCGCTCCAGCACCGACTGGAAGCCGTAGAGCCGGATCATGTCCTCGCGCACATAGGTCTCGATGAACAGCACCACCGCTTCGCCGGGCGAAGGCAGCGCGGCAAGCGTGCGCGCCGAGCAGTAGGCGACGTAGCCGACGCCATGCACGTCGACCAGGCAATGATCCTCGTCGATCTCGTCGAGCATACCCTTGAGCTTGCCGATCATGCCAAATCTTTCATGGAAGATAGGCCCTCATGGGTGCGTTTCAGGAGAAATGATGTCAAGGTCCGGGAAATAACTGCGATAACGCGCGGCGTCGCGCGTCAAAAGACGATGTCCGGCAACGGTCGCATGAGCGCCAATAAAGAAGTCCGGCAAGGTTCGTTCGCGGATTCCACCAGCACGGCGATAACGGGAATGCGTCACACCTGCAAGGAAGGCCGCATCCCAGGGCAGAAACTCGCGATCGATCTCGAGCATGTCGACCGCTTTTCGAAGCGCTGCCTCCGAGGCGATCAGCGGCGCCAGTTCAGACCAGATGATCGTATTGACCACCAAGTCGCCGTCGCGGCGGCATGAGGCGATTGCAGACGCCGACCATTTTGTCAGCGGTCCGGCCGGCCCCCAAACGTCGATCAGGACATTTGTGTCAATCAACGTCGAGATCTTCACGCGGCCCCCTCAGCCACTCCATATACTCGTCGGTCGTCATGCCACCCAGATCCAACGTCCCCTCCATCCGGTCAAGGACATTACTGAACCTGCGCAATTTCTCCTCCTCGGGGAGATTCTCGTTGACGGCCACAAGCCGAGCACCCTCATCGGTGGCCACGAATTCCACCTCGGAGCCCGGGCGGATACCCAGGTGATCCCTTATCTGTTTGGGGATCGTGACTTGGCCTTTGGTGGTGACGCGCATGGTAATACCCCAAAGTATTACCTACGACAGACAAGGGAACAAGTCAAGAACATCGTCAACCGGCAAGTGCCATCCGATAGGCGACGCTTTGCCGGTGATGCGCGTGGCAAATGGCTATGGCGAGCGCGTCGGCGGCATGTTCGGTGTCGAAGGTCGCTTTCGGCAGCAGCACCTTTACCATCATGTGGATCTGCTTCTTGTCGCCATGGCCGACGCCGATCACCGCCTTCTTGACGGCATTGGGTGCATATTCGGCAACGACCAGGCCGGCGCGTGCCGGCACCAGCATGGCGATGCCGCGCGCTTGGCCAAGCTTCAGCGTCGCCACCGCATCCTTGTTGACGAAGGTCTGTTCGACGGCCGCCTCATGCGGCATGGCCGTATGCAGGATTTCAGTCAACCCGTCATGCAGCTGGCACAGCCGCGTCGCCAGCGCCGCCTTGTCTTCGGAACGCACCGTGCCGGACGCGACGAAGCGCAGCGAATTGCCGAGGCTTTCGACAATACCCCAGCCGGTGCGCCTGAGCCCCGGATCGATACCGATGATGCGAATCGCGTCCCTCATTCGGTTACTCTATCTCCCGGAGACAGCGATGCCAGCGAAATGTGAACAAACCGGAAACAGTAACGCGCTGACCGGGAACGTTCCAGAATAGTTCAGTTTCGGGCGAAAGCCGTGTTGAGCAGGCTGATCTGGTCCGAGACCGGATTGGGCCGGCGGCTCATGGGCTGCATGTCGACCACCGCGCCGGCGCCGTAGATCTCCTCGTCCATGCGGCGCACCAGTGCCTGCAGGCGCAGCGACCGGTTGACGAGGTCGAGGAAATCCTTGGGCAGTTCGGCCCAGCCGGCCGCCTCGTCATGGGCGGAGGCGGTGTCGAGGCGCACCTTGGACTTTTCCGATGCGACCTGGTCGCGGGTCATCTCGCCGGAATTCGCGGCGCGCTGCAGAAGCAGCCACGAGGCGACCTGCATCAGCCTGGTGGTCAGCCGCATCGATTCGGCCGCATAGAGCGTGGCCGCCAGCCGCGACAGCTTCTTGGCCTCGGCCCGGCCCTTGCCGTCGAGATACTCCGCCGCCTGTTCGACTAGCCCCATGCCTTCCTGGTAGAGCGGTTTGAAGGAGTGCGAAAAGACCCGACGTTCCGCCAGCTTGACGGTTTTCGCGCTGCCCTTCGAAGGCTCGTTCATCGATACGCCCCTGCACTTGCAACCGGCCGATTCGGCTTACTGCCGATACACCCGGAACCCTACATAACTGAAGCTTGAAAATGCGCCTCGTCCGGGGTGAAGGCAAGCACATGTTTAACAGAAGGTTAACGTGATCCGGTGCGGACCGTGTCGCTGGAAAGCGGACAAAAAAAGAGCCGCGGATAAGGCGGCTCTCAGGAGTTTAACAGGGAGGCGTCAAACAAAGTGGCTCCAACCACTCGGTAAGAATCCAGATCACTGGATGCGCATAGTAAACGCCTGTAAAGCTTAATGAACCCTTAACGGCGCCGATGTTTTTTGAGCGAACCCCGCGCCACTGTGCCGTAACAGCACAGTTCCTGAAGGATGTGCCGAGCCTCGGCTCAGGCCGTTTTCCAAACCGCCGGCAAGGCAATGAAGGCAAACAGCAGCAAGGCCGCGTAGAAACCCATCGAAGACGCCGCCACCAGCGGTTCGATCGCGGCATTGCCGCCAAGCAGGAAGTAGAGCCCGATCAAAAGGCCGATGCCGCTGATTGCGGTCAGCCAGAAGTGAACGACGGCAACCGTCTTCTGTCCGACCGCCGGAAACAGGTGATAGAAGAAGGCGAAGACCGCCGACATCAGCCAGCCAGCGACCATCGTATGGGCGTGGGTCGGCATCTGGCCATGGTCCTGGCTGATCGCCATGTACAGGCCGAGCGCCATGCCGCACAGCGCATAGATAACGGCCAGCGTAAAGAAATTCCGTGCTACCCCTTGCATATCTTTCCCCCAAGTTGCCTTTCCCGTTTTCGGGAAAGGGTTGATCGTCAGGCGATTGCTCTCGCCACCGGGCTCCCGGCGCGGGCGCACTAGCATCGGCACTGTTTCTGGACGATGTCGCGCCCCCGGACGCCACTCATAATAGCAGAAAACCGGATGGCGCGCTCGCAATATCAGCGGCTCCTTACGTTAGCCGGCACTTGAAACAGAACTGGTTTTTTCACGACATCGTTCCGAAACAGGCGCGGCGATACACGCTTGGCCATCGAAGCGGCGGGCGGGCGACGGCTCGCTTCCTTCGCTACATCAGGCACCGGGGAGAAAGCCATGGATTGGTATTCCATCGTCAAATTGCTGCACATACTTTCGGTGACCCTGTGGGTCGGCGGCGGCTTCGCGCTGATGGTGCTGGCGACGCTTGCCGACCGCTCGGGAAACATCCAGGGAACGCTGCAGGCAATGCGGGCCACGGGCGAATTGGGAAACCGCTTCTTCGCGCCGATGTCGATACTGACACTGGCCTTCGGACTGATCATGTGCTGGTTCTGGGTCGGCTTCTCGCAACTGTGGATCCTGATCGGTCTTGCCGGCTACGCCACCACCTTTTCAATCGGCATGTTCGTCTTCAAGCCGAGCGCCGATCGCATGGGCGCGATGATCGCCAGGGATGGCGTGACGCCGGCCGCCCTAGCCTATGGCCAGCGCATCCTGCGGGCGGCGCGCTTCGACTATGCGGTGATGCTGGTCATCATCGCCGACATGGTGTTGAAGCCGACCATCCACGACTTCACGGTCCTTGCCGCCATGGTGCTTGTGTTGACGGCTGGCGCCACCCTGGCGCTCGGCCGACCAAGGCGCATGGTGCCGAGCGTTGCCTGAGGCACGCGAAAACGGTCGCGGCTACATCAGGCCGGCGATCCCGTCCCACAGAAGCTTCACCGCGACGACGGCCACCGTCGCATAGGTGAAGGGATAGAAGATCTCCGGACGCATGCGGCGCACCAGCCAGGCGCCGGCGATGGTCGATAGCGGCGCCAGCGGCATCAGCACCGCCGACGCGGTCAGATTGGTGCTGTCGAACTGGCCGAGCGCGAAATAGGGAACGAGCTTCAGCGCGTTGGTGGCGGCAAAGAAGATCGCCGCCGTGCCGGACAACACCTTCGGGTCGAGCCGGATCGGCAGCGCGTAAACCTGAAAGGGCGGGCCGCCGACATGGGCGACGAAGCTGGTGAAGCCGGCGACCGTGCCCCAGAGGGCCGCGGCGACGCGGTTGGGCTGCGCCGCATGGTCGGCGCCGTGGCGGTACTTCAGATAGAGCCAGCGCAGCACGAAAATGATGGCGACGGCGCCGACGATCAGCCGCACGGCCTCCTCGGTGACCAGTGCGGCCGTCAGCCAACCGAGACCGATACCGATCACCGCGCCGGGCATCATGTCGACCAGCATCTTCCTGTTATAGACGCCCCACCATGTCCATACCGAAACGATGTCCATCAGGCATAGGATGGGCAGCAGGATGGCCGCCGCTTGCACCGGCGGCATGGTCAGCGCCATCAGCGGCACGCCGACGAAACCGACCGCGCCGCCAAATCCGCCCTTGGACAGGCCGACCAGAATGACCGCCGGGACGGCGGCCGCATAGAACCACGGATCGGAAAGCAGGCCTGACATGGAGGAGGGACTGGTCTGGAGGGAAAGCGAGTCAACGCCTGAATAGCCCAGATTCCCGAGCGGAGCGACAGCAAATGTGGGCGTCGCCACAGCAAGGCCGGCCCATTCTGCTCTGCCTATCGCCGGGCCGAGACCAGCAGGAACATCGGCCGCTCGAGCTCTTCCGCCAGTTCGGGCTTGGCCGCGATCTGCGCGTCGGTCGGACGGAATTCCTCGACATGCTCGATGGTGAAGCCGCACCGGATCAGCGTGTTGAGCGTGGTGCCGATGGTGCGGTGATGTTTCACAACTCCCTTGGCCAGCCAGTCCGTCTTGCGCGGTCCTTCCACCAGATACCGGTCGACGGGCCATGTCTTGCGGCTTTCAGCATCGACAGACCAGCCGGGATGGGTCGGAGCCATATAGATCGGATGCTCCGTCGAGAAGACGAAATGCCCGCCGGGGACCAGGCACCGGTGCACGGTCTGGAACAGCCGCGCGGCATCGCTGACATAGTGCAGGGCAAGCGAGCTGTAGGCGAGATCGAAAGCCGTCGGCGGCAGGCTGAGTTCATCGAGATCGGCGCGTTCGTAGACGATGCCGGCGTCCGGGCCGGCGGCACGCGCCCGGGCGAGCATCTTTTCCGACAGGTCGAGACCCAGAACCTCCTTGGCCCCGTGTTCAAGAGCCCAGCGGCAGAACCAGCCGAAGCCGCAACCGAGATCGACGATTCGCAAGCCGCTGACGTCGGGAAGCATCGCGCGCAGCGCCGGCCATTCGGCGGCGCCCTCCAGCCCTTCGACGGACCGGCCGAGTTGGCTGTAGCCTGCGAAGAAGTCCGGCTGATCATAGACATTCTGCGCCATGTTCTTTCCTCGTTGTTCATGTGCCTGACTGGCGGAGCCGCCACGCATTTCCACCACCGCCAAGCAGAGTCAAGAAACGCGGACCGGTCATGCGCCGAGCGGTGGCGGCCGCCGCCGGATCGGCTGCGCCTTGATGATGGCGGTGCTGGTCTCGGCCTTGTCGGCGATCCGATCGAGGATGCCGTCGAGGTCGCCGATCGAACGCACGAACAGCCTGGCGACGAAGCAGTCGTCCCCCGTCACCTTGTCGCATTCGCCGAATTCGGCGATCTCCTCGATCAGCTTCTGGACGATGTGCAGCTTGCCCGGCAGCGGCTTGATGCGCACGATCGCCTGCAAGGTATAGCCGAGCGCCAGCGGGTCTATCTCGACGGTGAAAGCCCTGATCACGCCGCGCTCCTCGAGCCGCCGCAGCCGCTCCGAAACGCTCGGCGACGACAGGCCGACCTGGCCGGCCAGCTCCTTCAGCGAAGTCCGCGCATCCCTCACCAGGATTTCGAGGAGACGTCGGTCGAGATCGTCAAGCATTTCACATTCTCAGGATTTCTGGATTTTTGCCTACTTTTAAATAGGTGAAACAACCATGTCACCTTTCTCATTGGGTGGAAAGCCCAGGATCAGCATGAGATTATGCACAAGCAACGATCTGGAGATTTGTCGTGAGCGATACAGCACGTGGGACGATCGAAATGTCCGCCGCAATGGCGATTCTGGGAACGATCGGATGGTTCGTCGTCCTGTCCGGCCAGCCTATCATGGATGTGGTGTTCTGGCGCTGCGCTTTCGGCGCGGTGACGCTGCTCTTCATCTGCGCCGGCCTCGGCCTGTTGCGCAACAGGCTGTCGCTTCGCGTTTTCGCCATCGCGGCCCTCGGTGGCGCCGCTATCGTCGTCAACTGGCTGCTGCTGTTTAGTGCATTCTCGCGCGCGTCGATCTCGATCGCCACCGCTGTCTACAATACCCAGCCTTTCATGCTGGTCGGCTTCGGCGCGCTCTTCTTCGGCGAGCGGCTGACCCTGACGAAATCGACTTGGCTGGCAATCGCCTTCGCCGGCATGGTGCTGATCGTCGAGGCCGCCCCTGACGCCGGCGATATCGGCACCAACTATTTCGCCGGCATCGTCATGGCGCTGGCCGCTGCCTTCTTCTGGGCCGTCGCCGCCATCGTCACCAAGAAGCTCAAGGGCACGCCGCCGCATCTCATCGCGCTCGTCCAGGTCTGCGTCGGCGTGTTGATGCTGGCGCCCTTCGCCAATCTCTCGCATCTTCCGACCGACGCAAGGAGCTGGGCCATGCTGGCGACGCTCGGCATCGTCCACACCGGTCTGATGTACATCCTGATGTACGGCGCCATCCAGAAGCTGCCGACGCACCTGCAGGGGTCGCTGTCCTTCATCTACCCGATCGTTGCGATCCTGGTCGACGTCACGGCATTCGGCCATCGCCTGCATCTCAGCCAACTCGTCGGCGCCGCCGCCATCCTGATCGCGGCCGCCGGCATGAATCTCGGCTGGACATTGTGGAAGCCAAGGCCTGCCGCGGCAGGTGCGCAACCGATCGAGTAACGCCAATCGCCGGCGCTTCGGCGGTCAAAAATAGCGATCCCGCCTGCCCGCCTGTTCAAAGCGGGCACTTTGCTCTATGCCGCAATCCAACCATCTTCGCCCGGCATAGGCGAAACCCGGGATCGAAGACCATGAACGACGCAACGCCCCCCAATCGCTGCCGCATCGTGCTGATCGCGCCATCTGGCGTGCCGGCCGCCCGTATCGTCTCGGCCTTCGAGGGCGGCGACGTCGCCTCGCTCATCCTGCCGCAGAACGACATGGACGAAGCTTCCTTCCAGGCCTTCGCCGCCGAAATCGTACCGGCGGCACAGGCGGCCGGCATCGCGGTCGTCATTGCCGGCGATACGCGCATCGCCGGGCGTGTCCAGGCCGACGGCATTCATGTCGAGGTCTCCAAGGCCGAGCTCGCCGAGACGGTCGAGCATTTCCAGGCAAAAATGATGGTCGGCGCCGGCGGCGCCAAGACACGTGATGACGCGCTCGAACTCGGCGAAGTCAGGCCCGACTATATTTTCTTCGGCCGCTTCGGCTACGACAACAAGCCCGATCCGCATCCGCGCAACCTGGCGCTGGGACAATGGTGGGCGCAGATGATTCAGATCCCCTGCATTGTCATGGCCGGATCGGAGCTCGCTTCGATCGAAACCGTCGCAGATACGGGCGCCGAGTTCGTCGCCCTGTCGAGTGCGGTGTTCGCCGACGGCGTCGATCCCAAGGCGGCGATCGCGCGGGCCAATGCGCTGCTCGACGAAACCGCACCGCGTTTCGAGGACTGACGTGTCTTCGGCAAGGCTTCCCCTTCAGGCCCTGCTTGCTGCGGTCATGATCCAGGCCGCTGCCGCCGAAACGATTCCTTCGCCGCACCCTAAGCCGGATGCCGGCGTGCATACCGACAAGCCGATCGAAAAGCAGTTGCCGCAGCCCGCCACCACCGCCGAGCCAGCGCCATTGCCTTCGGCCGACGCGATCAATCCCGACCGCTTCGGCGCCAAGCCGGCGGATGCGGCCTACGGGGCTTTCCAGCGCGGACTCTACAAGACCGCCTACAACCTCGCGCTGGTGCGGGCGCAAAACGGCGACCCGGCGGCGCAGACGCTGGTGGCCGAGATCCTGTCGCGCGGACTGGGCGTGCCCCTCAATGCGGCCGAAGCGGCGAAATGGTACGCAGCCGCCGCCGAGCAAGGGGTGCCGGAATCGCAGTTCCAATATGCGCTGATGCTGCTCGACGGCCGCTACGTCAAAAAGGACGAAAAGGAAGCCTATGCGCTGATGCAGGCCGCCGCCGAAGCGGGCAACCGGCTGGCACAATTCAATTTCGCGCAGATGCTGGTCCAGCAGGACCCCGGCGACGCCGGCATCGCCAAGGCCGTGACCTATTACGAGCGCGCCGCGGCGACCGGCCTCGCCGACGCCCAGTATGCGATGTCACAGATCTATGCCAACGGCGTCGGCGGCAAATCGCGCGACGACGCCCAGGCCCGGCGCCTGCTGGCTCAGGCCGCGCGGCAAAACTATGACACCGCGCAACTCGACCTCGCCACCTGGATGATCGAGGGCCGCGGCGGCGGGCGTGATTTGAAATCCGCCTTCGGCTGGATGAAGCAGGCCGCCGAAGGCGGCAATGTCGCCGCCCAGAACCGCCTGGCGAAACTCTATATGCAAGGCATCGGCACCGAGCCGGACCTCGTGCTTGCCGGCGCCTGGTACATCGTCGCCCGCCGCGCCGGCCTCATCGACCCCGAGATGGACGATTTCCTGCAAGGATTGAGCGACGACCAGACCAAGCAAGCACTGCAGAAGGCAAACCGCCTGCCCTGACGCGATCAGCGGAAATCCAGCGGAAGTCATCGCGCGATGCTCGTCGAGGCAAGTGACCTCGATCTTTCCATGCAGATGGCTATCATGCGGTCGTCACAGATCCGTCGGCTGGCAAAAGTCTTCGATATCATTACCGAAGCGGTCGCCGCGGTTTCGATGAGAGCGGTTGAGGGTTTATATCGCGGCATCGCTTCTCCAAGGAGGCAATGAAATGGCTTCGCCCGACAAACGATGCACGCATGGCAGCTTCATCCTCGAGGTAACGCCAAGCGCCGAAGGTTGCGAGGAGTGCCTGAAAACGGGTTCCTGGTGGGTGCATCTGCGGCTGTGCCGCACCTGTGGCCATGTCGGCTGCTGCGACAGTTCTCCGAACCGTCACGCCACCGGCCACTACCGGGCGACCGGCCATCCGGTCATCGAGGCCTACGACCCGCCCGAGACCTGGGGCTGGTGCTATGTCGACGAGGTCATGCTCGATTTCTCGCAGGACAAGACACCGCAACGCGGCACCATTATGCGCTTCGATTGAGCCGCGACCACGGGACGCCCGATCAGCGCCAGCTTGCCTCTTCCGGCGATTTGTGGTCTTGGAGGCCCGAAATCGCTGTCTTGCGAACATCTCATTCCCGGATCACATCATCATGGCCAAGATCAACGGCAACGAAATCCGTCCCGGCTACGTCATCGAGCACGATGGCGGCCTGTGGGTGGCCGTCAAGACCAACACGGTCAAGCCGGGCAAGGGCGGCGCCTATAACCAGGTCGAATTGAAGAACCTCATCAACGGCACAAAGCTGAACGAGCGCTTCCGTTCGGCAGAGACGGTCGAGCAGATCCGGCTCGATCTCAAGGATTTTTCCTTCCTCTACGAGCAGGGCGATGCCCTGGTGTTCATGGACACCGAGAGCTACGAGCAGCTCGAGCTGGCGAAGGATTTCGTCGGCGACCGCGCCGCTTTCCTGCAGGACGGCATGATGGTGACGGTCCAGCTCTACGAGGAAAGGCCTATCGGCATTTCGCTCCCCGACCAGGTAACGCTGACCATCACCGAAGCGGACCCAGTGGTAAGGGGCCAGACGGCGGCCTCTTCCTACAAGCCGGCGGTGCTGGAAAACGGCATTCGCGTGCTGGTGCCGCCCTTCATCGGCGCGGGGGAACGCATCGTCGTCGACACCAATGAAATCACTTATATGCGCCGCGCCGACTGATGCATGTCGCCCAGAGGTGGCCCAGGTTTCGGGTCACCGACATGCATCAGGACAAAGGTTAAAGCGCGGGCAGCAGGAAGAGTTACGATGGCACGCTCAGCCCTTCTCAACGTCATGGTCCAGGCCGCAATGAAGGCCGGCCGCTCGCTGTCGCGCGATTTCGGCGAGGTCCAGAACCTGCAGGTCTCGATGAAGGGACCGGGCGACTATGTCAGCCAGGCCGACCGCAAGGCCGAGGATATTGTCTTTGCCGAACTGTCGAAGGCGCGGCCCGGTTACGGCTTCCTGATGGAAGAGCGCGGCACGATCGCCGGCGATGACAGCCAGCACCGCTGGATCGTCGATCCGCTCGACGGCACCACCAATTTCCTGCACGGCATTCCGCTTTTCGCTGTCTCGATCGCGCTCGAGCGCCAGGGCCAGATCGTGGCCGGCGTGATCTACAATCCGGCCATGGACGAGCTCTATACGACCGAGCGCGGCGGCGGCGCCTTCATGAACGACCGCCGCCTGCGTGTCGCCGGCCGCACCAAGCTCATCGACACCGTCATCGGCTGCGGGGTGCCGCATCTGGGGCGTGGCCAGCATGGCAATTTCCTGATCGAATTACGCAATGTCATGGCCGAGGTTTCCGGCGTCCGGCGCCTGGGTTCGGCCTCGCTCGATCTCGCTTACGTCGCCGCCGGCCGCATGGACGGATTCTGGGAAGTCGGCCTGTCGCCCTGGGACATCGCAGCCGGCCTGTTGCTGATCCGTGAAGCAGGAGGGTTCGCCTCCGACATGGACGGCGGCCAGGACATGCTCGACAACGGTTCGGTCGTCGCCGGCAACGAGATCATCCAGCGCGCCCTCCTGAAGGCCGTGAAAAAGCCGCTCGCTGCCCGCTGAAGCAGGAATAAGCGCGGAGTAATATCAAATCCCCGCCGCGCTGAAGCGCCGCAGTCGCAAAACGGCAAACAAAGCTTGAAATACTGTCCGGCGCTTGCCCAGATAGGGTTGACGCAGGACGATGATGATCAAGACGCCGCCGCAGATCGAGATCCCCTTTGTCGGACGATGGCACTATTCGCGTGCCGAGATGATCGCCGACGGCATCGTCCATGCCGTCGGCATCGTGCTGGCGATCGCGGCCGGTTCGGCGCTGCTGGCGCTGGCCGCCTTTCGGGTCGGACCGGGCGAATACATCGCCGCCGCCTTCTATGTCGTGTCGCTGCTCACCGTGCTCTCGGTGTCGCTGACCTACAATCTATGGCCGGTGACTTCGCCGGTGAAATGGATTTTGCGGCGTTTCGACCACGCTGCGATCTATCTGCTCATCGCCGCCACCTACACGCCCTTTCTCGCGCAGCTCGACGGCTCGGCGCTGGCCGGCTGGATGATCGTCCTGGTCTGGACCGCGGCCATTATCGGCATCGCCATAAAGGTGTTTTTCCCCGGCCGCTTCGACCGGCTGGCGATCGTCTTCTATCTCGCCATCGGCTGGAGCGGCATCGTCCTGGTCGAACCGCTCGTCGCTACCTTGCCGACGACGGCGATCGTGCTCATCGTCGCCGGCGGCGTCGTCTATTCCTGCGGCGTGATCTTCTTCGCCTGGAAGGCGCTGCGCTTCCACAACGCGCTGTGGCATGGTTTCGTGGTCACCGGCGCAGGCCTGCATCTGGCGGCGATGGTCGATTGCCTGGTCATCAACCGTCTCTGAAACTGCTGGCGGCAATATTGCCAAGCACCATTCAATTTGGTCACAATTCCGTTTAGAGTCGCCGACGACGTGATCGGCGGCAGCGGCATCGGAAACGGGGCACGGATGGCTTTTCTCAGATCCTTCGGCATGGGCAGGCGCTCCGACGTGCTGATCTACGACCCACACAAATTGTCGAGCCCGCAGGTCTTTCTCCTGACCATGGTCATCTTCCTGGCCATCGTCGCCTTCATCGCAGCGATCCTGACACGGCAGATCTCGACCGCCTTCGTCACCAATCCGGGGCTCAACGGCCTGATCATCGGCGTGCTTGCCGTCGGCATCCTTTTGGCCTTCGTCCAGGTCGGGCGGCTGTTTCGCGAAGTGCGCTGGGTCAACTCCTTCCGCGCCGGTTCCGAGATCACCGAACCGGTGCTGCTGGCGCCGATGAAGGCGATGATCGGCCGCTCGTCGAGCATGGCGTTTTCGACCAGCTCGATGCGCACCATGCTCGACTCCATCGCCACGCGGCTCGATGAAAGCCGCGACACCTCGCGCTACCTCGTCGGCCTCCTGGTGTTCCTTGGCCTGCTCGGCACCTTCTGGGGCCTGCTGAACACGATCGGCTCCATCCGCGAGACCATCGAGTCGCTCGATCCCGGCACGGGCGATGCCGCCGCTGTGCTGGATTCGCTGAAGCAAGGGCTGTCGGCGCCGCTCGCCGGCATGGGCACGGCCTTCTCGTCCTCGCTGTTCGGCCTTTCCGGCTCGCTCGTTCTCGGTTTCCTCGACCTGCAGGCCGGCCGCGCGCAGACGCGCTTCTACACCGAACTGGAGAACTGGCTGTCCTCGGTCACCGACCTGTCGTCCGACATCGTCGTCTCCGACGCGGTCCGGACCGAGCCTTCCGATGAAATCCGCCTGCTGTCGGAGCGGCTGCGCAGCATGCAGGAGAATGGCGGCGGCTCCAATCCGCGCGTCGCCACCGCCATGGCCAATCTCGCCGACGGCATTTCCGGCCTGGTCAAGAACATGCGCTCCGAGCAGCAGATCATGCGCGACTGGGTCGAAGCACAGTCGGATGAACAAAAGGCGATGCGCAACACGCTGGAAAAGATCGCCGACGCCCTGAAGAAGACCGGGGTGCACTAGCATGGCGCTCGCCAGGAGCCGGCGCGCCGACCGCCGCATCGACTATTGGCCGGGCTTCGTCGACGCGTTGTCGACGCTGCTTCTGGCCATCATGTTCCTGCTCACCGTCTTCGTGCTGGCGCAGTTCCTGCTCGGCCGCGAAATCTCCGGCAAGGACGCCGTGCTGTCGCGTCTCAATTCGCAGATCAACGAACTGACGCAGCTTCTGGCGCTGGAGCGTTCCACGACACAGGACAAGGAGGATTCGCTCGCCAATCTGCAGGCATCGCTGTCGGCGGCCGAAGCGGAGAAGAGCCGGCTCCAGCAGCTGCTGGCGCAAGGTGCGGGCGCCGGTGATGCGGCCAACCAGCGCGCGGCGGCGCTGACGGGCGAGCTCGACAGCCAGCGCCAGATCAGCCAGCAGGCGCTGAGCCAGGTCGAGATCCTCAATCAGCAGATCGCGGCCTTGCGCAAGCAGATCGGCGCGCTCGAGGACGCGCTCAACGTCTCCGAGGCCCGCGACCGGGATTCCAACACCAAGATCGCCGACCTTGGCCGCCGCCTCAACGTGGCGCTGGCGCAGCGCGTGCAGGAACTCAACCGCTACCGCTCCGACTTCTTCGGCCGCCTGCGCGAAATCCTCGCCGACCGCGAGAACATCCGCATAGTCGGCGACCGCTTCGTCTTCCAGTCGGAAGTGTTGTTTCCGACCGGCTCGGAGGTGATCAACGATGCCGGCAAGGTCGAGATGAAGAAACTTGCCGACGCCATCATCGAGTTGCAGAAGGAGATTCCCCCGGAGATCAACTGGGTGCTGCGCGTCGACGGCCATACCGACAACAAGCCGCTGTCCGGCACCGGTCGGTATCGCGACAATTGGGAGCTGTCGACGGCGCGCTCCACTTCCGTGGTGAAGTTCCTGATCGAGAACGGCGTGCCGGCCAACCGACTGGTCGCCGCCGGCTTCGGCGAGTTCCAGCCGCTCGATCCCGCCGACACTGAAGAGGCGCGCAACAAGAACCGCCGGATCGAACTGAAGCTCACCGAACGGTGATCCATCATCACGCGATCTCACGCGAATTTGTTCGCCGGCTCAACTATAGGGCGCAGTTGTGCACCGGCAAGGCCTGAAAAGATTATCTTTTTTTAATTACACTTCGCCGCAAAGCGCTCCTAGCGTGCTGCGCAGGGCCGAGAACCGCCGGCGATGCCTCCCATCGCGACGCGACGGAACTGGACGGCCCGCATCGTCCGGAAGCGGAACGGCAGAGCCGTTCTTTTCCGCAGCAAAAGGAGGCGCCGTCATGCGCTCTTCAGCATCTCTCAAGACTGCAACCCTTGCCGCGATTCTTGTCGCCGCCCCGCTTGCCGGCGCCTACGCCGCGGGTCACCACAAGGGCGCGCTCGACGCGACCGACCCAACCGACATGACCGGCCCGCGTGTCGAGGCTCTCATTGAACAGGTTCAAGGCGTGCATCAGGGCATAATCACCGCCAGACAGGCCAACAACATCACCCCGGCCGCGGCGGAGCGCCTGGAGATGCGCACCGCTCGCATAGGTCAGGCGGCGGAGAAGATAGCCTCGTCGGATCACGGCAGGATACCGGCCGCACAATATCATGACCTGCTGCGCCGTCTCGACAATGTCGACCAGCGGCTGAGGGTCGACATCGGTAGCGGTTTCCTGATGGGCGACGGCGCCGACGGCGGGAACTATCCGAACGGCTGAGGCCATTCTGATCGCGGCCCAAAAGGAAGGGACCACCTGGCGTCTACGGGACCCAATCCCGCAGGCGCCTCTTTTCCTCACCAGCCGAGCCAGACCGCTACCAAGGCAGCCGCTGCCGGCGCGGCCTGCACGAACAGGATCTTGCGACCGACCGTTGCCGCCCCGTAGAGCCCGGCAACGGCCACGCAGAGCAGGAAGAAAACCTTGACCTGGAAACCGGCCGTGCCGAGGTAGAGGGCCCAGATCAGGCCGGCGGCGAGAAAGCCGTTATAGAGACCCTGATTGGCGGCAAGCACCTTCGAGGCGCTGGCGAATTCCGGCGTCAGCCGGAATGCCTTGTGCCCGCGCGGCGTGTCCCAGAGCACCATCTCCAGATAGACGATATAGACATGGATCAAGGCCACCAGCCCGACCAGGATGTTGCCGATCATCGTATTCCCTCGTGATGTGTCGTCGGGCAGCATTTCACGCGTCGGCTCGCCAGCGCAAGGTGCATCTGCCGGATGGCGCGTGAGGGTTGCAAACGCTCCGGCGTTGGTATCTTTTCGCCCCTTCCTCAATCACGGAAGCCGCCATGTCCTTTCAAAAACTCGATGACCTCGGCCACAAGCTCGAAGCCCTGGAGCACGCGCTGGCCATCCTCGGCGCCGATGAAGCGACCCACATGGCCGTCGGTGGCGGCGAGAAGCGCGCCGAGGCCATGGCGGCACTTGCCGGCATGTACCACACCAGGGCGACCGCGCCGGAAATAGCGGACTGGATCGCCGCCGCCGAAGGCGAGGCGCTTGACGATGAACAGCGGGCGGCGCTGGCCGAACTGGGGCGGCAATACACCAACCTGACCTGCCTGCCGGTCGAATTCGTCGAACGCCAGACGACCGCCCGCATGCGCTGCGAGCAGCTGTGGCGCGACCTGCGGGCCAAGAACGACTGGGCGGGCTTCCTGCCGGCGCTTGAAGGCGTGGTGGCGCTGGTGCGCGAAGAGGCGGCCCTGCGCGCCGACATCCTCGGCCTCGCCCCCTACGACGCGCTGATGGAGCAATACGACCCCGGCAACCGCGCCGCGGATATCACGCCTGTCTTCACCCAGCTGAAGACATTTCTCAGGGGTTTCGTGCCGGAAGCATTGGCGGTGCAGGAAGCGCGGCTGCGCAAGCGCCCTCTCAAGCCGCTTTCGGGAACCTATGCGGTCGACAGGCAGCGCGAACTCGGCCTCGCCATGATGGCGGCGGTCGGCTTCGACCTGACGCACGGCTCGCTGTCGGTGTCGCACCATCCGTTCTGTGGCGGTGTGCCGAGCGACGTGCGCATCACCACCCGCTACAAGACGTCCGATTTCCTGTCGGCGCTGATGGGCGTGCTGCACGAGACCGGTCATGCACTCTACGAGCAGAACCTGCCGAAGGCCTGGTCGCACTGGCCGCTCGGCAAGGCGCGCGGCATGGCCGTGCATGAAAGCCAGAGTCTGTTCGTTGAAAAGCAGATCGGGCGCAATCCCGCCTTCTGGCGTTGGGCATTGCCGGTCGTGGAAAAGCATCTCGGCGAAATCTGGTCGCTCGACGACATCCTGCCGCATGTCCACCATGTCGAGCGCGGCCTGATCCGTGTCGATGCCGACGAGGTGACGTATCCGCTGCATGTCATCCTGCGCTATGAACTGGAGCAGGAGCTCGTCTCCGGCAGGCTCGAGGTGGCCGAACTGCCCGAGGCCTGGGACGCCAGGATGCGCGACTATCTCGGCCTCTCAACCATCGACAACCCCGCGGACGGGCCGATGCAGGACGTGCATTGGCCTGCTGCCGCCTTTGGCTACTTTCCCTCCTACACGCTGGGCGCGATAATGGCGGCGCAGCAATGGGCGGCGCTGACGCGGGAGCATCCGTCGGCCGATGACGATCTTGCCATGGGGAATTTCGGTGCCATCAACGATTGGCGCCGCAAGAACATATGGTCGCACGGATCGCGCTGGTCGACGCCCGACCTGCTCGAACGCGCCACCGGTGAAAAGCTCAATGCCGTCTATTTCACCGACCACCTGCGCAAACGGTATGGAGCCGCGTGAGCACGCCCAGGGTCGCCGCTACTCAGCCGCGCCCCTGAAGGCGCTGGCGCCGGTCTCGAACTGCAGCTTGGCCAGCCGGGCATAGATGCCGCCCTTGGTCACCAGGCTCTGATGCGTGCCTTCCTCGACGATGCGGCCGCCATCCATCACCAGGATGCGGTCGGCCTTCAGCACCGTCGCCAGGCGGTGCGCGATGACGATCGTGGTGCGGCCCCGCATCAGCCGCTCCAGCGCCATTTGCACCAGCGTCTCGCTTTCGGCGTCGAGTGCCGAGGTCGCCTCGTCGAGCAACAGAATCGGCGCGTCGCGCAGGATGGCGCGGGCGATCGCCACCCGCTGGCGTTGCCCGCCCGACAGCGTCACGCCGCGCTCGCCGACCTGGCTGTCATAGCCCTTCTCGAGCTTGAGGATGAATTCGTCGGCCAGCGCGTCCTTTGCCGCCGCTTCGATCTCTGACTCGCTGGCGCCCGGCCGGCCGAAGCCGATATTGTCGCGCGCGCTGGCCGCGAAGATGGTGACGTCCTGCGGCACGATGGCGATGCGCTGCCGTATCGAAAGGGGGTCGGCTTCGCGGATGTCGACGCCGTCGATCAGGATCCTGCCGGTCTCCGGATCGTAGAAGCGCAGGATCAGCGAGAACACCGTGCTCTTGCCCGCTCCCGAGGGACCGACGATCGCCACCGTCTCGCCAGGCTTGACCGAGAAGCTCAGGCCGTGGACGGCGGCGCGGTCGGGCCGGGCCGGGTAGGAAAAGGACACGGCCTCGAAGCTGATCGCTCCCTTGCTCGCCACCGGCAGCGGCCTGGGATTGGCAGGCGCCACGATCGCCGGCTCCTCGGCGAGGATTTCGGTCAGCCGTTCGGCGGCACCTGCTGCCTGGGCCAATTCGCCCCAGACCTCCGATAGCGCGCCGAGCGCACCGGCGGCGAATACCGAATAGAGCAGGAACTGGCCTAGCGTGCCCGGCGACAGATTGCCGTCGAGCACGTCGCGCGAGCCGAACCACAGCACCGCCACGACCGAGGAGAAAATCGTGAAGATGGCGAAGAAGGTGAGGAACGAGCGCGCGAAGATCGAGGCGCGCGCGGCCTCGAAGGCGGCCTCGACGGCACCCGAAAAACGCCCGGTGACCAGCGTCTCATTGGTGAAGGCCTGCAATGTGCGCACCGCGCCGATCTGCTCGCTGGCATAGGCGGTGGCATCGGCCAGCGTGTCCTGCGCCTGCCTTGACTTGCGCCGCACCGAGCGGCCGAAGGCGACCAGCGGCAGCACGATGATTGGAATGGCTGCGATGACCAGCCCGGACAGTTTCGGGCTGGTGAAAACCATCATCGCGACCGCGCCGAGGCCAAGGATGACATTGCGCAGCGCCACCGAAGCGGTCGCCCCGACCGCCGATTTGACCTGCGTGGTATCGGCGGCGAGCCGCGACACGATCTCGCCCGACTGGGCAGTGTCGAAGAAGGCCGGCGACAGTTTCGTCACATGGGCAAAGACATCGCGCCTGATATCGGCGACGACGCGCTCGCCGAGCGTGATGACGAAATAGTAGCGGCCCGCCGATGCCGCCGCCAGCAGCGCGGCCATCGCCACCAGCGCGGCGAAATATTCGGCGATGAAGGAGGAACCGGACGGCGTGAAACCATGATCGATCATGCGCCGTACCGCCAGCGGCAGCGCCAGCGTCGTCACCGCCGCGACGATCAGCGAGATGACGGCGCCCGCCACCAATGTGCGGTAGCGGCCGATGTAGGGAAACAGGCGCCTGAGCGGCTTGAGCGAGCGCCGGCGCTCGTCTGCGCTGCTGGTTTGCGCCATCCTGGTCTTTCCTCTTGGCCGCCTTCAGCTATGCGCCTCAATATGCGCTTGCCGCGGCCTTGTGATTCAATTCCGGCTGATGTATAGGCTCGCCGACCGTTTTAGAAGCCGTGGCTCCTCAATAGCTGCGGCTTCGAGTTTTAAAAAGGGGCGCATCGACGCAGGCTTTCAGCCCGTCAGCCGCGCCCGGCAAACCAGGAACCGAGCCATGAAGACCGATATCCATCCCGACTACCACACCATCAAGGTCGTCATGACCGACGGCACCGAGTACATGACCCGTTCGACCTGGGGCAAGGAAGGCGATACGATGAACCTCGACATCGACCCGACCACGCACCCGGCCTGGACCGGCGGCCAGCAGACCCTGCTCGACCGCGGCGGCCGCCTGTCGAAGTTCAAGAAGCGCTTCGAAGGTTTCGGCCTCTAGGCCTCATCAGCTTTTCGCAGACCAGAGAACCCGCCCCCGTGGCGGGTTTTTTGTTGGCCAATGCACGTCCCTTCACGCTGGCGCTTGCCCCCACCTCCGCCTTGTCGGTCCCGTGTGGGAGGTCGGACCGAAGGTCGGGGTGGGGGTCGGCGCTGCCCCACCCCGCTGCTTCGCAGCGACCCTCCCCACGAGGGGGCGGGTGAGAGCATCCTATTCCGCAAGCAATTCCCTGAGCGCCATGCGCTTGTAGGCGGCGACCAGCCTGTCGCCCTCCTTCCGCTCGACCGAGATCGCCAGCCGCATGGCGGCCTCGCCCATCTGCCAAACGAGAAACGCCGTCGTCTCCAGCGCGACGGCATCGGCATCGGGCCGCAGGCGTTTGAGCGTCGCAGTGAGAAATTCGGCGTTCGCACGGCTGTCGGCGAGCTCCAGTTCGCGCAGCGCTTTGTCGGCCTGCGTGCCCGACCAGATATCGCGCATCACCGGCTCCGCCAGGAACAGGTGGTAATAAATGTCCACCAATTCCGAGAACGCCCGCCGAAGGCCCTCGGCGTCGCCGACGTCCTTGAGCGTGGCTGAAATGCAGGCCTGGCTTTCGGCGGTGTAGCGCTCGGCCAGCGCCCAGACGATCGCCCGCTTGTCGGGGAAGAACTGGTAGAGCGAGCCGATCGACACCCCAGCCCGCTCCGCCACCTCGCCCATGCGCATGGCATCGCTGCCTTGCTCCGCAATCAGCGCCGAGGCGGCGGCGAGCATGCGCTCGACCCGTTCACGGCTGCGCTGCTGGCTCGGCGCGCGGCGTGGCGTGGCGACCTGTTCCGGTGGGGACGTGGCGGTTTTTTCCATGGCTCTTCAACAGACGCCGGGCGGCAATGCCACCCAGAAATGACTTGACTCGCAAAATACGAGGGTTTATCACGTTTTGCAAATATGAGGATTTCTCATGTTTTGAAAGAAGCAGACGGGATAATTGATTTGAAGGCGTCGAACAGGTGGCCGGCCATCCCGCAAAACTTTTCTGCCCATTGCGGCTGAAACCGCCGCAACCGGCATCTGGAGCAACTGACATGATCGCGAAGCTACTTCCCACCCTCATCTTCATCGCCGCTATCGGCTCGGGCGTTGTCGGCGGCGTGTTCTTCGCCTTTTCCAACTTCGTCATGCCGGCAATGGCTCGCCTGCCTGCCGCGGGCGGCATCGCCGCCATGAACTCGATCAACATCACCGTCATCACGCCGATGTTCATGACCGCCTTGTTCGGCACCGGCCTGATCTGCCTTGTCTTGATAGCCGGCGCCATCATCGGCTGGCAGCAGCCAGGCTCCTTCTGGCTGCTGGCCGGCGCAGTCATCTATCTCGTCGGCAACCCGATCGTGACGATGGTTTTCAACGTGCCGCTCAACGACGCGCTGGCCGCCATCGATCCGGCCAGCAGCAACGGCGCTGCTGTATGGACCACCTATCTCAGGGACTGGGTGATGTGGAACCACGTGCGCGCGATCACCGCCATCGCCGCGCTGGCATCCTTCTGGTTCGCGGCGCGTTGACGTGTCTCGGTCCGCCGCGTTCGGCATCGCGGCGACCGAGGCGTGTTTATCGGGAGAAGCGCCGTGAACGACCCGTATTCCACCATGGCCTTGGGCATTGCCGCGGGGATCGGCCTCGGCGCTGTCTGTGGCGCAGCGATGGATGACCCTGCCGTCGGCATCGGCATGGGCATAGCAATCGGCGCGGGGATCGGCGCGATTTTCGGGCAGAGGCGAGGAAAATGACGTCCGGCTTCTGCGGAAGTCTCAGCTCTTCGCCTTGCGGTCGGAATGACCGAGATCGCGGTCCGGGTCGATGACGTCGCGCACCAGTTGCTTGAGTTTTGCCGCATCCGGAAAGCCGCCGTCGCGCTTGCGGTCCCAGACCAGCACCTCGTTGCACGATATGGTGAAGACGCCGCCAGTGCCGGGCACCAGCGTCACCTCGCCCAGATCGGTGCCGAATGTTGATAGCAGTTCCTGCGCCATCCAGCCGGCACGCAGCAACCACTGGCACTGCGTGCAATAGGTGATGCGGATCGTGGGCAGCGGTTTTTCGATCATGTCAGGCTTTGCTCACGCAGCGCTGAGCTTGGCCATGGTCTCCTCGTCGACCTCGAAATTGGCGTAGACGCTTTGAACGTCATCGTCGTCCTCGAGCGTGGCGACCAGCTTCATCAGCGACTGGGCGCGTTCCTCGTCGACCGGAATATTGTTCTGCGGTTTCCAGATCGGCTTCACCGATTCCGCCTCGCCGAGAGAGGCTTCCAGTGCCTTCGACACCTCGCCGAGGTTTTCGAAGGCGCAATAGATGGTGTGGCCTTCCTCGTCCGACTCCACGTCATCAGCGCCGGCTTCGATCGCCGCGTCCATGACCTTGTCGGCGCTGCCGGCCGATGCCGGATAATAGATCTCGCCGACCCGATCCCACATGAACGACACCGAGCCGGTTTCGCCCATCGCCCCACCGGCCTTGGTGAAGGCGGCGCGCACATTCGAAGCCGAGCGGTTGCGATTGTCGGTCAGCGCCTCGACGATCACGGCGACGCCGCCGGGACCATAACCCTCGTAACGCACGGCTTCGTAATTTTCGGCGTCGCCCATCGACGCCTTGTTGATGGCGCGCTGGATGTTGTCCTTCGGCATCGACACCGCCTTGGCGTTCTGCACGGCAAGGCGCAGGCGCGGATTCATCGACGGATCGGGCGTCCCGCTCTTGGCCGCGACGGTGATTTCGCGCGCCAGCTTGGAAAACATTTTCGACCGCACCGCGTCCTGACGGCCCTTGCGGTGCATGATGTTCTTGAACTGTGAATGGCCAGCCATGGCACCCCTGTCGTGTTCGGCTAGAGCATCGCGCGGCGAGATGCATGCCACGCCTTCCGCAATGCTCGAATTCAAAATGTCAGAACGTCCCTGCTGCGTCCGAATGGACGTATGGCGCTCTTTGTCGGAATGGCCGGCTTATAGATAAATCGGCTCAATTCGTCCAGCCGCGCCGCGCTTTGCCACGCATGGCAAAGCCGTGACGGCTGTTCACCGCTCCAGATCGGATTTCAGCCGGTCTATGATGCTGAGCGCATGGCCCGCGTACTGGCTGATCCAGCGGTCGTGAATCTGCTTGATCGGCAGCGCGTTGAGATGGTTCCAGCGCTCGCGCCCCTCGCGCCGCGCCACGATGAGATCGGCCTCTTCCAGCACTTTGAGATGCAGCATGACGGTGCAGCGGTCGACATCGGAAAACGCCTCGCACAGCATGCCGGTCGTCTTTGGCGCATCCTTCAGCAGATCCAGCATCTCGCGCCGGCGCGGATGCGCCAGCGCCTTGAAAACATTGTCGTCTTGCGATCGGCTTGACATGTTATTTTTTTATAACATAAGCTCCTATCGATCAAGGAAGGAGCTGTGGATATGTCTCTTGGATTCAGAGTTTCAGGACGCATCGGCAAACCGGTCGCCGACGTCTTCGACGCGGTCGTCAATCCGAAGAAACTCAGCTCCTATTTCACCACCATAGGCGGCGCCAGCGCGCCCTTGGTGCCGGGCACCAATGTCGTGTGGTGGGGCAAGGTGCCGGTCGAAGTCGACGAAATCGTCAGGGACAGCCGCATCGTGCTGCGCTGGGATGCCACCGACGAAGAGGGAAAGCCGGCCTACAAGACCCGCATCGAGATGAATTTCGAGCCGCTCGACGACGGCGGCACCTTCGTCACCATCGCCGAGGCCGGCTGGCACGAGGACGCGGTCGGCCTGAAGAAGTCCTATCTCAATTGCGAGGGCTGGTCGCAGATGCTGGCCTGCATGAAGGCCTATGTCGAACGCGGCATCAATTTGCGCGAAGGCTACTACCGCAGCGAGATGAAGGGCGAGCCTGCCAACGAGACCAACATTTGAGCGAAGGGAGGCCTGCCGTGAAAGTAACCCCGTTCCTGATGTTCGAAGGCAAGGCGGAGCAAGCCATGGCCTTCTATTGTGAGACCATTCCGGATAGCCGCGTCCTCGACCTCACGCGCTACGGTGCAGGCGAGGACGGACCCGAAGGGGCAGTCAAGCTGGCTCGCGCATCCATCGGCGGCACGGAGGTCATGATCTTCAACAGCCCGGTACAGCACGCCTTCACCTTCACGCCGTCGGTCTCGCTCTTCGTCGACTGTTCCACCGAAGAAGAGCTGGAGCGCATCGTCGAGACCTTGTCCAAAGACGGCACGTTTCTGATGCCGACCGGCAATTACGGTTTCAGCCGCCGTTTCGCCTGGCTGAACGACAGGTTCGGCGTTTCCTGGCAGATCAATCTGCCATAGCAGGACCGGGCCAAGCCGAGATCTGGCTGGGACTGTTCACCGGGGATTTTCCGGGCGCCGCCGATCATCTCGCCAAGGTCGGCGTCGAGCGATGCGACGCCATCGAGCCGCTGGGAGAAGGCTTCCGCGGTTTCTGGATCACCAGCCCCGCCAACATCGTTCACATGGTGCGGGAGCCCGACGCCTGGTGAAGGCGTATTCGGCAGGGGAGAACGGTATGGAAATCCGCGAGACACCGACGGCCGAAGCCGCCATGATGATCCGGCGGCCGGTCTCCGACGTTTTCGAGGCCATCGTCAACCCGGAGATCACCACGAAATTCTGGTTCACCCATTCCAGCGGCAGGTTGGACGGCGGCAAGCCGGTTCAATGGGAGTGGCGCATGTATGGCGTCTCGACGACGGTGGTCGCCAGCGAGATCGTCGTCAACGAAAGGATCGTCATGCAATGGAGCGATCCGCCGACCACGGTGATCTGGACCTTCACCGAAATGCCAGGTGACGCGACCTTCCTGGAGGTCCGCAATTTCGGCTTTGCCGGCAATGGCGACGAACAGGTGAAACAGGCGGTCGATTCAACCGGCGGCTTCACGCTCGTTCTGGCCGGCGCCAAGGCCTGGCTCGAACAAGGCCTGACACTAGGCCTGATCGGCGACCGTCACCCGAAGGGCGCGCCGGGGAGTTGAACCGGCTCAGGTTCTACGCTTTTCCTGCTCGATCACGTGATGGCGGAGCACACGATTGATTTCGGTCTGGCAACCACCCCCGACGTGTTCCTTGAACCACGATAGCACGTCGGCATCGAGTCTGATTGTCACTGGCTGCTTGAGTGGTCTGTAAAGATGTCCACGACGAGCGTGAATCCAATTCTCCGCCGGAACTTCTGGAATATCGGAAGTATCAATCTCGCTGTCAGGCAAACCAGCCAGCTTGGCGAGCTGATTGCGCTGCTCCTGACCAAGGTCCTTCTTGCTCATAGCGCCTCCTTTCATGCGCTGTCGCTTTCCGGGCACCAACAATCCTAACTCGTTCCTCATCTTCGCGATCAGGATATGTGTGGACAACCAGCATGACCACTACGGCATCGATCGTCCCGATAGCGTGCCAACGCTGCTCACCATCTTCAAACCGGTCGGGCACGATGAGATAAAGCGGATCATCGAACACCTTCTGCGCGAGATCGAATCCGATGCCGAGCTTGGCAAGTTTGCGCCTGGCTCTTTCAGCATCCCATTCGAATCGCAAAGCAGCACCATCGATTACGATATTGTACGTACAATTTCGTAAGAGTCAGCCTGAACTCGGCATTGGCCATGTCGTCAGGCTCAATGCCCGCCGCCGGACTTCGCCTTCTTGCGGTTCCGCGCCAGCATGTTGAGGCCTTCGACGAGCGCCGAAAAACCCATCGCCGCGTAGATATAACCCTTGGGCACATGGTAGCCCATGCCGTCGGCGATCAGCGTCATGCCGATCATCAACAGGAAGCCCAGCGCCAGCATGACGATGCTCGGGTTCCTGGCTATGAAGTTCGCCAACGGCGTAGCCGCCAGCATCATCACCGTAACCGCCACGATGACGGCGATGTACATGATGGCGATCTCGTCGGTCATGCCGACGGCGGTAATGATGGAATCGATGGAGAAGACAAGGTCGAGAAGCAGTATCTGGAAGATGGCGCCGGCAAGGCTCATCCGCACGGTCTCGCCCAGCATCGTGTCCTGGTGGTCGTCGGGGTCGACCGTGTGATGGATCTCCTTGGTCGCCTTCCACACCAGGAACAGGCCACCGGCGATCAGGATCAGGTCGCGCCAGGAAAAGCCGTGGCCAAGGGCGGTGAAGACCGGCGCCGTCAGTTGGACGATGATCGAGATGGTGGCGAGCAGCACCAGCCGCATGACGAGCGCCGCCGAGATGCCGAGCCGGCGGGCGCGGGCTCGCTGTGCTTCCGGCAGCTTGTTGGTCAGGATCGAGATAAAGATCAGGTTGTCGATGCCGAGCACGATCTCGAGCACCACCAGGGTCAACAGCGCGACCCAGGCGGTGGGATCGGACACGAAGGCGAAGTGCGGCGCCAGGAACTCGATAAGCTGCATGGAGGTCGTCCCCTCTACGATCTAGAGCAGTGTCGCCGGCAGTTAGGTATTGAGAGCCCCTATATCAATGTCACGTCCAGAAGGACGGCGCCGTTTCCTCGAGCCGCGGCCCGCGGCGAAACGGCGCGATCTTCTCGGTCAGCCCCGTGCGGTCGGAAATATCAACGCCGACGCCGCACAAGGTCGCGGGTCCGGTCGCCGCCTCGAAACGCCCCTTCGGCACTTTCGACAGGAACCGGTTGAGCGGCTCCTCCTTGTCCATGCCGAGCGACGAATCATAATCGCCGCACATGCCCGCGTCGGAAATGTAGCCGGTGCCGCCATTGAGGATATGGTGATCGGCGGTCGGCTGGTGGGTGTGAGTGCCGACCACGAGGCTGGCGCGACCGTCGACGAAATGCGCGAAGCACATTTTTTCGGAGGTCGCCTCGGCGTGGAAGTCGATGACCACGGCATCCGCCTGCTCGCCGAGCGGACAGGCGGCAAGCTCGCGCTCGCCAGCCTGGAAGGGATCGTCGAGCTCGGGATGCATGAACACCCGGCCCATGATGTTGGCGACCAGCACGCGCGCGCCGCTCCTGGCGATGTAGACGCCCGAGCCGCGCCCGGGCGTGCCCTTGGGAAAATTGGACGGGCGCAGGAAGCGCTCTTCGCGCGGCGCGAAGGCGAGCGCATCGCGCTGGTCCCAGACATGGTTGCCGGTGGTGACGACATCGGCGCCGGCCGCGATGGTCTCGCGAAAAATCTCCTCGGTGATGCCGAAGCCGCCGGCCGCGTTTTCGCCGTTGACGATGACGAAATCGAGCTTGAAATCCGAGATCAGGCCCGGCAATTGCTCCCACACCGCCGTGCGGCCTGTCTTGCCCACCATGTCGCCGAGGAAGAGAAGTCTCATCTACGCCTGATCCGGAAAAGTGGCATGACTTTCGGCAAAGATCATGCGTCCCAAAGAACTATCTACAATTCTGGCGCGAACCGGCGCAACCCGCTCTCGGTCAGTATTTCCGGGATGATGACGTCGTGGTCCTCATTGGGAACCATCGTCACTTCCTGGCAGTCGAAAGCAATGCCGATCAGCCGGGGCGCATGCCCCTTGTCGACAAGCTTGGCGATCGCACGGTCATAATAGCCCGCGCCGTAACCGATGCGGTGGCCGCGCGCGTCGAAGCCGGCGAGCGGCACCAGCATGACGGAGGGGTCAAGAACTTCGGCCTCCTCATGCGGCCCGACGGTGCCAAATCCCATATCGATCATCGGTGCGCCGCGTACCAATTCGCGAAAGACCATGGTCGTCTTGTCGAGGATCGCCGGAAGGCAGAGCCGTGCGCCCTTTTCGCGCAAGGCGAACATCAGCGGCCGGACATCGACTTCCGAGCGCATTGGCCAGAAGCCGGACACGATTTGGCCTGGCTCGATGGCAAGCTGGTCGCGCGCGGTTTCGGCCATGTCGAGCGCGACTTCCACCCGCCAGAATTCATCGAGCGCGTCGCGGCGGCCAAGTGCTTCCTTGCGCAGCTGTTTTTTCAGGTCTTTTGAGGATGTCATGCGCAGACGCTAGAAAAAGCCAGACCTGAATGGACGTTTTGGGAGCGACGCTTTCCATCGCATGATCCACGAAATACGTGGATGTGGCGAATAAGTGACGATCCACACAACCGGTGGAGAAGTCGATCCCGGGTGCCTACAAAGTAGGTGGGCGCCGTGTGAGAAAACCCACGGGTCTTCCCAGGGACAGCTCCCTAAGGATCGTTAAGGCCCCGGGGAAAAGTGTCTCCTGCCGGGAAGCGCAGACCGTCAGCCCCAATATAGGCCGATGCCCTCCCAAGCGCCAGAGACTTGGCGCCAGAGAGTTGGCGCTCTTTCCCTGCCGGCTTCACATTTCGCCGCCGCCAACCCACCCTTGCATGGGCCAAGCCGTCTCCTTACGGTCGTCCGTACTGAACCAAGGAGCAAAAATGCGTTTCGAAGGCACTGCGGCCTACGTCGCCGACAAGGATCTGATGGTGGCGGTCAACGCGGCGATCGCGCTGGAACGGCCCTTGCTGGTCAAAGGTGAGCCCGGCACCGGCAAGACGGAGCTTGCCAGGCAAGTGGCGGCGGCACTCGGGCTGGAACTCATCGAATGGCACGTCAAATCGACGACGCGGGCGCAGCAAGGCCTCTACGAGTACGATGCCGTGTCGCGGCTGCGCGACAGTCAGCTTGGCGATACCAGGTTCAACGATATCAAGAACTACATCAAGCGCGGCAAATTGTGGGAAGCCTTCGCCGCCGGCAAGAAAGTCGTCCTCCTAATCGACGAGATCGACAAGGCCGATATCGAATTTCCCAACGACCTCTTGCAGGAACTCGACCGGATGGAGTTCTTCGTCTACGAGACCGGCGAGACGATCCGCGCCGCGGTGAGGCCGATCGTCATCATCACCTCCAACAACGAGAAGGAGCTGCCGGACGCCTTCCTACGCCGCTGCTTCTTCCACTACATCCGCTTTCCCGACGTCGAGACGCTGCACAGGATAGTCGATGTGCACTATCCCGGCATCAAGCAGAATCTGGTGCGGGCGGCGCTCACTCAGTTCTACGAAATCCGCGACGTGCCGGGGCTGAAGAAGAAGCCGTCGACCTCCGAGGCGCTCGACTGGATAAGGCTGCTGGTCGCCGACGACATCGCGCCCGAGGATCTGCGCGCCGACCCGAAGAACGCGCTGCCCAAGCTGCATGGCGCACTGCTGAAGAACGAGCAGGACGTGCATCTGTTCGAGCGGCTGGCCTTCATGGCGAGGCGGCAAGGATGAACGAGCGCATCGGCGCCCAGAGGCCGAGCCGCACAAGGCATTGCTACGAGCGCACCTCGCCAGCACCCTGCGCAGGACGCCCGCTTCGCTGCTGCGGCGCGACATATTTTGGGCCGAAGATAGCAAAGCTGATGACGGCAAGAGCCAGAACGCCGATCCCGCTATAGAGCATGACCCAACCAAAACCGTTGATCAGGGCGGCACGCGCGATGGCGCCCGTCGGGTCGAGGGTCGCAAGCTTGGGCGAGTATTGCGCCAGGCCGTCGAGATTGCCGGCTGCGATCTTCTCTGCCAGGGCGCGCAGTTCGTTCGGGTCGATAGCCGTGCCGAAGGCGTTGCGCAGATAAGAAACGATCCCTTGCGTCAGCAGCAGTCCCAGCACCGCGATGTTGATGGCAAGCGTGATCAGCCGCGCACTGATATCGATGCCGGACGCCATGCCGGCACGATTGGGCGACACCGAGCCGGTCGTGGTGTTGGTGGTCGGCGAATTGGTCAGGCCGATGCCGATGCCGGCGATCAGCGTGCCGGGCAGCATGGTCAGCCAGCAGGCGCCCTCGAGCCCGGACCCTATCCACATGGCGATGAAACCGACCCCCAATGTCAATAAGCCGAGCGGGATCGCCACCCGCGCCTGATAGCGCGCGCGCAGGCGCTCGGCGATCGACGGCATCAGCATGAAAGGGAGCGTATAGACGAGCAGCAACAGGCCGGTCGTGGTGCTGTCGTAACCGAGAACCCCCGAAAAATAGATCGGCAGATAGATGATGAACGGCCAGTAGCTGAAATTCATGCCGATGCCGCCCATGATCGCTCCCGAGAATTGGCGGATGCGGAAAACCGAGAAATCGAACATCGGATAGGGATTGATCTTCTCGGCTACGAGGAACGCGACGAAGGCCAGCACGGCCGCGCTTGCCACGCCGATGCGCGCGCCAGCCGCCATATCTGCCCCTTGCGTGATCAGATAGGAGAAGCCGAACACCGCGAACGACAGTGTCAGTATGCCGGCCCGGTCAAGCTTCTGGGCGTTGCGATCGCGCGATTCGGTGACACCGGCGCCGATGAAGGCCAGGGCAAGAACGGCAAGCGGCACATGGATGAGGAACACCCATTGCCAACTCGACAGCGTCACAATCAATCCGCCAATGGCGGGGCCGAAGCCAAGCCCGATGCCCGAGACGACGCTCCAGGCGACGAAGGCTTTGCCGCGTTCACTGCCGTCTTGAAACTGGTGAGACAACACCGCCACGCTGCAGGTAAACATCGCTCCGCCCGCCAGGCCTTGCAGAAAACGCGCGATGATAAGGAGCGAAGCGCTCGTTGCGAGACCGCATAGCAGGGAGGCGAGGCCAAAGGCGACGGTGGTGCCCACCATCACGCGTTTGCGGCCGAGACGGTCGGCCAATGTCCCCGTCGCCATCAACACCGTGGTGCAGGCAATGGTGTAGGCATTCATGATCCATTGCAGATCCTTGAAATCAGCGCCAAGCACGGTTTCCAGTTTCGGCAGGATCACCGGGACGCTGGAGATTTCGAGGCCGAACAGCAGCGAGGCGAGGCAGACCCCCGCAAGAGCAACGGTGTTTCGGTCGATTGGAAACGTCATGTCGGTCACTTTCAGTCGGAGCATTCGGAAGTGGCTGCGAGCGTCGCTCTTCACACAGCGGTCGACATGACTTAAATGACCCCCCATCATGAAAAAAGACTATGCGTTTCTATTTCAGAAATGACAAAATGGAATGATTAGAGATGACCAGTCTTGACGTCGATGCCGTGCGGACCTTCGTCATGGTGGCCGACCTGCAGAGCTTCACGCGTGCGGCTGCCGCGCTGGGCAGCACCCAGGCGACGATCAGCGTTAAGCTGCGTCGGCTGGAAGAGAAGCTCGGCGCGCGTCTGATCGAACGAACGCCGCGCCGCGTGGCCCTCTCGGCAAGGGGAGCGGCTTTTCTCCCGGCGGCGCGTGAATTCCTTGCCGCCCACGAACGAGCCGTTACGGAATTTTCCGACGCGCCGTGTCGGCTTGCTCTCGGCTTTGTCGATCACGTCGCCGGGCCTGAGCTGTCCATATTGATAGCCCAGTTGCATGCCCATGATCCGTCGCTCGCGCTCAACATCAGGATCGATACGAGCTCCATGCTGGAGGAGGCTTTCGATCGCGGTGAGCTCGATGCGGTGATTGTCCATCAGGAAGACGACAGCCGCCGCGGCGAAGCCTTGTCGCGCACTCAATATGGCTGGTTCGCCGCCCCGGCCTTCGAATGGCGGCCGGGAACGCCATTGCGCCTGGCGCTGCTAAGCACCGTATGCAATTGCCCTGACCGCGTGAGAGCTGTCGAGACGCTGGATAAGGCAGGCATTGCCTGGAACGAGGCTTTCGTGGGCGGCGGCGGCGCAGCCGTCAATATCGCGGTGTCGGCCGGCTTCGCCGTCGCTGCGCTCGCCTACCGTGTCGCGCCGCCCGGCCTGGTCGAGGTGGGCCGCAAACTCGGCCTGCCGCCAATTCCCCCTTCCGAGATCGTTTTGCATTCGCACAGCTTGGCGCCAAGGGCACGAGAGGCGCTGCACATGCTCGCGACCGCTTTTCGCGAGTATAATTCGCCGGCGGGATAGGCAAGGGTGTTCCTGATCCCGATTCTGTTGGTATGGATTGAGTTCCAGACCTCAGAGGGAACGAAATGGCCGAGATCACTATCCGCCCGCTCGCAGAATCCGACCACGCCGACTGGCGCAGGCTTTGGACCGCTTACCTTGCTTTCTACGAGACGAAGCTGCCGCAAGAGGTCTACGAGGTCACCTGGAAGCGCCTGTTCACGCAAGGCGAGTTCGAACCTAAGGGCTTTATCGCCGTCCTCGACGGCAAGGCTGTCGGCCTCACCCATTACCTGTACCATCGCTCTTGCTGGTCTGAGAAAAACAACTGCTACTTGCAAGATCTGTTCGCCGACCCCGAAGTGCGCGGCAAGGGGATTGGCGCTGCGCTGATCGAAGCCGTGAAGCAGGAAGCCGGCAAGATCGGCGTCAGGAATGTCTACTGGATGACGCACGAAACCAACACCACGGCGCGCAAGCTCTATGACCATGTCGCGCGCCGCACCGGCTTCATCGAATATGATCTTCTATAGGTAGAAAATGTTCATCCCCTTCTTCCTCGAACTGAAGGCAGCGCGCGTTCCCGTTTCACTCAGGGAATACCTGTTGCTGCTGGAGGGGTTGGAAGCCGGGCTGGTCGACTACGACGTCGAAGGTTTTTACTACCTCGCTCGCGCAGCGCTGGTGAAGGACGAACGCCATATCGACCGCTTCGACCAGGTGTTCGCGCATGTATTCAAGGGTGTGGAGGCGCTCAGCGGTCCGAATGCCGTCAACGTCGCTGATATCCCCGAGGAATGGCTGCGCCGGCTGGCCGAAAAGCACCTGACCGAGGAAGAGAAAAAGCTGGTCGCGGCGCTCGGTGGTTTCGAGAAGCTGATGGAGACGCTGAAGCAGCGGCTCGAGGAGCAGAAAGGCCGCCACCAAGGCGGCTCGAAATGGATCGGCACTGGCGGCACCTCGCCTTTCGGCGCCTATGGCTACAATCCCGAAGGCGTGCGCATCGGCCAGCATGAGAGCCGCAACCGCCGGGCCGTGAAGGTTTGGGACAGGCGCGAGTTCAGGAATTTCGACGACGCCGTCGAGCTCGGCACCCGCAACATCAAGATCGCGCTCAAGCGGCTGCGCCGCTGGGTGCGTGAAGGCGCCGAGGAGGAGTTCGACCTGCCCGGCACCATCCACGCCACCGCCGAGCACGGTTATCTCGACGTCAAGACGCGGCCAGAGCGGCGCAACGCGGTGAAGCTTTTGATGTTCTTCGATGTCGGCGGCTCGATGGACGACCACATCAGAAGCGTCGAGGAATTGTTCTCGGCCGCCCGCGCCGAATTCCGCCAGCTCGAATATTTTTATTTCCACAACTGCCTCTACGAGGGCGTGTGGAAGGACAATCGCCGCCGTCATGCCGAGACGATCCCGACCTTCGACCTCCTCCACAAATATGGACCTGACTACAAAGTGATCGTGGTCGGCGATGCCTCGATGAGCCCCTACGAGATCGCGCATCCCGGCGGCTCGGTCGAGCACTGGAATCCGGAGGCGGGCGCCGTCTGGCTCGGCCGTCTGCTGCGGCAGTGGCCGAACGCGGTATGGCTGAACCCCGAGAGCCAGAAGAACTGGGGTTTCACCCATTCGATCGCTATGATCCGCGACATGTTCGGCGGCCGCATGTTTCCGCTGACGCTGGCCGGGTTGGAAGGCGCCACCAGGCAATTGTCGCGCAAGCATTGAGCCGGCGCAATGACGGGAGGTTCCATGACCTGTTTCCTCTGCCTGCAATGCGGCGTCCAGTTCGCGCAGAGCAAAGCGCCCCCTCGGCATTGCCCGATCTGCGAGGACGAGCGGCAATACGTGCGCTGGGAAGGCCAGGCCTGGATCACACCGGAAGAGCTCGCCGCAGGGCATCGGCTTGTGATGAAGGACGATGCCGGCGTGCTCGCCTTCGGCATCGAGCCGCGCTTCGCCATCGGTCAGCGGGCGCTGCTGGCGCAGACGCGGCACGGCAACGTTCTGTGGGACTGTATCTCGCTTGTGACCGACGAGGCGGTGGCCGAGATCAAGCGCCGCGGCGGTCTCGCCGCGATCGCCATCTCGCACTGCCACTACTATTCGGTGATGGTCGAATGGAGCGAGGCGTTTGGCGGCGTGCCGATCTATCTCCATGACGACGACCGGCAGTGGATCATGCGGCCGCACCCGTCGATCGTCAGTTGGCAAGGCGAGACACTGGACCTGAACCCGGCGTTGACGCTCATCCGCTGCGGCGGCCACTTTGCTGGCGGCCAGGTGCTGCACTGGAAGCGCGAAGGCGGCAATGCTCTCCTGGCCGGCGATATCTTGCAGGTGACGCCGACCCGCCGCCACGTCAGCTTCATGTACAGCTATCCCAACTACATCCCGCTCAATGCGGCCACCGTGCGCCGCATCGCGGCCGCGCTGGAGCCTTTCACATTCGATGACATCTACGGCGCGTGGTGGAACCAGAACGTTATCGGTGGCGCGAAACAGGCGCTGGCGGCCTCCGTTGCGCGCTATCTCACGGCGATCGCGTGAGGATTGCAGACGGCACGCTCGAAAATGCGGGCAAATCTCGTAACAAACGCCTATCTTGTTGCGAATAGACATTGCGATCAACAACGAGCCGTCAAGGCCGAGGAGTTTTCTGCATGGACACCCACGCCTATCCCGTCACCCGCACCGACGCCGAATGGCGCGCCCGGCTGACGCCTGAGCAATATGCCGTCATGCGCAACCATGGCACCGAACGCCCGGGCAGCTGTGCGCTGCTTCACGAAAAGCGCGCCGGCACCTTCTTTTGCGTCGGCTGCGACCAGCCGCTGTTCGAATCCAAGCTGAAGTTCGAGAGCGGCACCGGCTGGCCGAGCTTCAACGACCCCGTTCCCGGTTCCATCGAGACCACGACCGACCGCAGCTACGGCATGGTCCGCACGGAATGCCATTGCGCTCGCTGCGGCAGCCATCTCGGCCACGTCTTCGAGGACGGCCCGCCGCCGACCGGACTGCGCTACTGCATCAACGGCGTGGCGCTGAGATTCGAGCCGGCGGCCTGAGCGCGGCCTCGCCAACGCTTCCTGCGAAGGGCGGCCTCGGCCGCCCTTTTTCGTGCAGCATTGTCAGACGACGACTGTTGCGATCAGCCAGAGCGCCGAACCCAGCATAGCAAGGGAGGCCTTGGCGCCACCGGTTCGCTCCGCCGTCCGCCAGACGGCCGAAGTCAGGAAGATGTTGTAGGGCACCGGCGCGAAATGCACCGCCAGCACAAGACCGAGCGGCATCTTCAATCCCAGCAGAATGAGCGCCGCCACGGACGATGCAACGTTGATCGCCGTGCCGACGAGCACCATATCGCGCCAGAACAGCCGGTCGAGCCGCACCTGGCCGAGCCAGCGTGAGCGAAAGAAGGATCTGGCGACTCCCGGCAACACCGGATACCTATCCCTGCCCCAGAACATCGATGACGGCGCGCTCGAAACGCGAGCATTCGGTCACCAGCCAGTCGGTCATGGCCGGCCAATTGTCCTCGGCAAAGCAGTTGACCCGCCACTGTGAATTGATGCCGAGGTTTTGTGCGCTCTGCTCCGGCCTGAGCTTCAGCCGTTCCTCGATCGCCGGCTGAAACGGCTTGAGGCGCACCCAGACGTCGGTTGCGCCAAGCTTCTCGTTACGGCCGAAGAAGACGCCGACCACATTCTCGCTGGGCGCCACATACATGGAGAGCACCAGCGCGAATTCCGGCAGCCCGCGCTGCCAGAACCAGGGCCCTCGCCTCGCCAGCCGGGTTCTTTCTTCCGGGTGACGCTCGGCAAACAGCGTCCAGAAGCCGCGTTGGCGGAACTCCGAGGCCCTTCGGCCACCGAAGTCGAACTCACTCATCGCCGACCCCGGACATCACGAGATGCCTCGCCTTACACCATGCCGAGAGCGGCCTTGTAGAGGTCCAGGATGGACTCCTCCTCCTGGCGCTCGGCCTGGTCCTTCTTGCGCAGCCGGATGATCGCGCGCATCGCCTTGGTGTCGAAGCCGGTGCCCTTGGCCTCGGCGAACACTTCCTTGATGTCGTCGGAAATGGTCTTCTTTTCCTCCTCGAGCCGCTCGATGCGCTCGATGAAGGCACGCAACTGGCCGGCGGCAACAGTCTGGCTGGTCTCTGTGATATCGTCGGCCATGTTTTTCTCCAAAAAAATCGGTGCTTCGCCGCGACTCGGGGGAACCGTGCCGCCGCAAATTTCTGCGGTTCGATGCCCGACCAGGGACCGCGGGTCAAGCGGTTATCGAACAGGCCGTCAGGGCTGCCGACAGAAGCCGACAGTCTGTGCCTCTCTCTTGCGAGCTCTCAATTGAAGGCGATCAGCAGGTCCTTGGCATCGATCTGGTCGCCGGCCTTGACCAGCACCTCGGCGACCGTGCCGTCACGCTCGGCATGCAGCGCCGTTTCCATCTTCATCGCTTCGATGGAGAGCAGCACGTCGCCGGCCTTGACGGCCTGGCCGGCGGCCACCGCGAGCGCCGAGACGACGCCCGGCATCGGCGCTCCGACATGCGCCTCGTTGCCGGGTTCGGCCTTGCGCCTTGCCTTGGCGGCGGACGCGCCATGCGCCCGGTCGGGCACCTTGACGCGGCGCGGCTGGCCGTTGAGTTCGAAGAACACGGTGACCATGCCCTTGTCGTCCACGTCGCCGATCGCTTGGCAGCGCACGACCAGCGTCTTGCCCTTCTCGATGTCCACGAACACCTCGTCTTCGGGCTTCATGCCGTAGAAATAGGTCGGCGTCGGCAGCACGCTGACGGGACCGTAGGTTTCCTGCGCGGCCGCGAAGTCCGAGAAGACCTTCGGATACATCAGCCAGGAAGCGAACTCGTATTCGCTGAGCTTGCGCTCGAGCTTCCGTTCGATCTCCTTGCGGCTGGCCTTGAGGTCTGCCGGCTTCAGCAGCGAGCCCGGCCGCGCCGTGATCGGCCTGTCGCCCTTCAGCACTTTCTCCTGCAGCGCCTGCGGCCAGCCGCCAGGCGACTGGCCGAGATCGCCGCGCAGCATCGAGACGACCGAGTCCGGGAAGGCGATGTCCCTCGCCGGGTTCTCGACGTCGGCGACGGTGAGATCCTGGCTGACCATCATCAGCGCCATGTCGCCGACCACCTTGGACGACGGGGTCACCTTGACGATGTCGCCGAACATCAGATTGACGTCGTGATAGGTCTGCGCCACCTCGTGCCAGCGCGTCTCCAGCCCAAGCGAACGCGCCTGTTCCTTGAGGTTCGTGAACTGTCCGCCCGGCATCTCGTGCAGGTAAACTTCGGACGCCGGCCCCTTGAGGTCGCTTTCGAAGGCGGCATACTGGTTGCGCACCGCTTCCCAATAGAAGGAGATCCTCCGGATCCATTGCGGGTCGAGCCCGGGATCGCGCTCGGTGCCCTTCAGCGCCTCGACGATAGAGCCGAGGCAGGGCTGCGAGGTGTTGCCGGAGAACGCATCCATCGCCGCGTCGATGGCGTCGACGCCGCTCTCTACCGCCGCCAGAACCGTTGCCGCTGAGAGCCCCGATGTATCGTGTGTGTGGAAATGGATGGGCAGGTCTGTCGCTTCGCGCAGCGCCTTGAACAGCACGCGCGCGGCGCTCGGCTTCAACAGCCCGGCCATGTCCTTGACCGCTATGATATGGGCGCCGGCCGCCTCGAGCTCTTTCGCCAGCCCGACATAATATTTCAGGTCGTACTTCGCCCGCGTGGGATCGAGAATATCGCCGGTGTAGCAGATCGCGGCCTCGATCAGCTTCCCCTCGGCGCCAACCGCGTCCATGGCGACGCGCATGTTCTCGACCCAGTTCAGGCAGTCGAACACCCGGAACAGGTCGATGCCGCCTGATGCCGCCTGTTTGACGAAATGCTGCACGACATTGTCGGGATAGTTGGTGTAGCCGACGCCGTTGGCGCCCCGCAGAAGCATCTGCAGCAGGAGGTTGGGCGCCGCCTCGCGTACCAGCGAGAGCCGCTCCCAGGGATCCTCGGTGAGAAAGCGCATGGCGACGTCGAAAGTGGCGCCGCCCCAGCATTCAAGCGAAAGCAACTGCGGCAGGGCACGCGCATAGGTGCCCGCTATGCCGGCGATGTCGTGCGTGCGCACACGCGTCGCCAGCAGGGATTGATGGCCGTCGCGCATCGTCGTGTCGGTGACCAGCACCTCTTTTTGCGTGCGCATCCAGGCGGCGAATTTTTCCGGACCGAGCACGTCAAGCTTCTGCTTGCTGCCGCCGGGCACATTGCCGTTGAGGTAGGGCACCACGGGTGCGGCGGCATCGGCTTTCGGCTGCGGCCGGCCGCGCGTCTCGGGATGGCCGTTGACGCTGACGTCGGCAAGATAGTTGAGCAGCTTCGTGGCGCGGTCCTGGCGCTTGACCTGCTCGAACAGCTCCGGCGTCGTGTCGATGAACTTGGTCGTGTAGGAATTGTCGGCGAAGTTCGGGTGATTGATGATCGCTTCGAGGAAAGTCAGGTTTGTGGCCACGCCGCGGATGCGGAATTCGCGCAGCGCCCGGTTCATGCGTGCGATGGTCTCGGCCGGCGTCGGCGCCCATGCGGTCACCTTTTCCAGCAACGGGTCATAGAAGCGGGTAATGACCGCGCCCGAATAGGCGGTGCCGCCATCGAGGCGGATACCGAAGCCGGTGGCGCCGCGATAGGCAGTGATGCGGCCATAGTCCGGGATGAAATTGTGCTCGGGATCCTCGGTGGTGATGCGGCACTGCAGCGCGTGGCCGTTCAGCCTGATGTCCTTTTGTGCCGGAACGCCCGATTCCGGCGTGCCGATGGCGAAGCCGTCGAGAATGTGGATCTGCGCCTTGACGATGTCGATGCCCGTCACCTGTTCGGTGACGGTGTGCTCGACCTGGATGCGCGGATTGACCTCGATGAAATAGAACTTGCCGGTGTCGGCGTCCTGCAGGAACTCGACCGTGCCGGCGCCGATATAGCTGGTTTCGCGCGCGATCTTCAGCGCATGGCCGCACAGCTCCTGGCGCAGCTCCTCGCTGAGATAGGGCGCGGGCGCCCGCTCGACGACCTTCTGGTTGCGGCGCTGGATCGAGCAGTCGCGCTCGAACAGATGCACCGCATTGCCACTGGTATCGCCCAGGATCTGCACTTCGACATGGCGGGCGCGCTCGATCAGCTTTTCGAGATAGACCTCGTCCTTGCCGAAGGCGGCTTTCGCCTCGCGCTTGCCCTCCGTGACCTCGCGGGCGAGATCGGCCTCGGCTCGGATGGCGCGCATGCCGCGGCCGCCGCCGCCCCACGAAGCCTTCAGCATCAGGGGATAGCCGATCTCCGTGGCAAGTTTCTTGAACGCCTCCATGTCGTCCGGCAACGGATCGGTGGCGGGAATGACAGGCACGCCGACCTCGATGGCCAGATTGCGCGCCGCGACCTTGTTGCCAAGCCGGCGCATCGTCTCCGGCTTGGGCCCGATGAAGGTGATCCCGGCTTCGGCACAGGCCTCGGCGAATTCGGGGCTTTCCGAAAGCAGTCCATAGCCGGGGTGGATCGCATCGGCGCCCGACAGCCTGGCGACGCGGATCACCTCCTCGATCGAGAGATAGCTTTCGATCGGCCCCATATCCTTGTTGAGGTGCGGCCCGCGCCCGACCTGGTAACTCTCGTCGGCCTTGAAGCGATGCAGCGAATATTTGTCCTCCTCGGCCCAGATCGCCACCGTTTTGAGGCCGAGTTCATTGGCCGCGCGAAACACGCGGATGGCGATTTCGGACCGGTTGGCGACGAGGATCTTCGTGATGGCCAAGGATTGGGCTCCAGCAGCGGAAGGGAAGAGCAAGCGGCGCCATGATTAGCGTGAAAATGCTGCAGTGCAAACAAAATTTGACGCGCGTTTAAACCGATTTAAGCCCGAGTCTTCGCCTTGAGCGTGGCCCCAAACGGCTGAACATCAGGGAAAGCCGCCGCTGGCCTCAAAACGAGGATCTTTGCCAGATAATAAACGCGCGATCGCTGCTTCCGTAAAAGAAAATGCCCGGCGCGAGGCGCCGGGCATTCCGTGAAGTCAATGCGGACAGGCTTACATCTTCTGGACGTAGGTGTACTTGCCGTCGTCGCCCTTCTTCCACTCGTACATGACGTAGCCGGGCAGCGTCGGGTCACCCTTGGCGTCGTAGGAGAGGTCGCCGAGCACGGTCTTGAACGGACCCTTCTCATGCAGCGCCTTGGCAACTTCCTGCGGGTCGTTGGACTTGGCAGCGGTGGCTGCCTCGGCGATCGCCTGCATGGCTGCGTAGGCGTAGAGCGTATAGGCCTCCGGCTCGAAGCCCTGCGCGCGGAACTTCTCGACCAGTTCCTTGTTGGCCGGGATCAGGCGAGGGTCCGGGCCGAACGTGTTGAGTGTGCCCGCGACCGCGTCGCCAGCGATCGAAGCCAGTTCGTTCGACACGATGCCGTCGCCGGAAACCAGCGTCGCCTTGAGGCCCTGGTCGGCCGCCTGGCGGATGATCAGGCCGGCTTCAGTGTGCAGGCCGCCCCAGTAGATGATGGAGACGCCGGCTTCCTTCATCTTGGCGATCAGCGCCGAGAAGTCCTTGTCGCCGACATTGACGCCTTCATACATGACTTCCTTCACGCCCTTGGCGTTCATAGCCTTCTTGGTCTCGTCGGCAAGGCCCTGGCCGTAGGTGGTCTTGTCGTGCACGACGGCGATCTTGGCGTCCTTGAAATTGGCCGCCAGATAACCGCCGGCGATGCCGCCCTGCTGGTCATCGCGTCCGCAGGTGCGGAACACGTTCCACAGGCCGCGCTCGGTGAACTGGGGGTTGGTCGCGGCAGGCGTAATCTCGACGATGCCGTTTTCCGCGTAGACTTCCGACGCCGGAATGGAGACGCCCGAGTTGAAGTGGCCGACCACGAACTTGACGCCGTCGCCGACGAACTTGTTGGCGACCGAGATGCCTTGCTTCGGATCGGAGACGTCGTCGCCGACTTCGAGCTTGATCTGCTCGCCGTTGATGCCACCCGCCGCATTGATGTCGGCGACCGCCTGCTCCGCGCCCTTCTGCAACTGTGCGCCGAAGGCGGCATTCGGACCCGTGATCGGGCCAGCAACGCCGACCATTAGATCAGCCCACGCATTGCCGCTGAACGCGATCAGCGCGGTCAGGGCGACGGCGGACAAAAGTGATTTTTTCATTTAAACGCTCCCATTAACGGAGTGGGCGTGGATGAAGCTTTCATGCGATGCCCACCCTTATCGCAGAAAGCATAGTTTGCCGATTTTCAGGCACTTGTCACGCCGATTCATCCCCGAAACGGCGTTAATGATGAACGTCAACCTTTCGGTTTCCAGCTCAAGATTGAAGCTCTTTCGTAGAGCCAATTATACTGTGTCACCATCTGATTGGTTCGTGTGTATTGATAGCCGACGAAGCCGAGGATCATCAGTACGATGGTATCGACGACATAGTAATGCAGCGAGAACATCGTGCCGTTGAACAGCGCGTGATGGATGAAGCGGATGCCGATGCCGAGACCCAGCAGATAGGCGAACAGCTGGACGAAGCTGCGCCAGGTCTGGGCACTGGCCTTGCCGGTCATCCATGCCGCCCAGCCGCCGAGCAGGCAGGTGACGAAGAAGAACTGCCAGATGGACGGTTCCTCGTAGAGAATGCCTTGCATGGTAAGGACTCCTGAACTCAGTGATGGCCGCCTTCGAGATAGGCGGCGCGCACTTCCGGATTGGCGAGCAGTTCCTTGCCGGTGCCGCTCATGGTCACATTGCCGTTGACCATGACATAGCCGCGCGTCGCCAGCTTCAGCGCGCCGAAGGCGTTCTGCTCGACCAGGAACACGGTCAGCCCCTGCGTGCGGTTCAGCTCGCGAATGGCATCGAAGATCTGTTTGACGATCAGCGGCGCAAGACCGAGCGACGGCTCGTCGAGCAGAAGCAGCTTCGGCCGCGCCATCAGCGCGCGCCCGATCGACAGCATCTGCTGCTCGCCGCCCGACAGCGTGCCGCCGCGCTGGGCGATGCGCTCCTTCAGGCGCGGGAACAGTGCGAACACCTTCTCGACGTCCTCGTCATAGTGCTTGAGGTTGTCGAGGCTGGCGCCCATCTGCAGATTTTCCATCACCGTCATGCGCGGGAAGATGCGCCGGCCTTCCGGCGACTGGGCAATGCGCAAGCGCGCGATCTCGTGCGTCGGCAATTGGGTGATGTCGGCGCCGGCGAAGGTGATGGTGCCCGCGCGGGCGCGCGGCGCTCCAAAAATGGTCATCATCAGCGTCGATTTGCCGGCGCCGTTGGCGCCGATCAGCGCCACGATCTCGCCCTCGTTGACGGTGACGTCGACGCCGTTCAGCGCACGGATGTTGCCGTAATAGGTCTGCACGCCCTTGATATCGAGCAGCGTCTTCCCGGCCATCACTTGCCCCCTCCGCGCTTGGCCCGAACGGGCTTGCCCGCTCCTGTCGCGGGCTTTGCTGCCTGCTTACCGGAAGCATGGCTCGTCGCCACCTTGCCGGCGTCGACGCGGCGCGAGAATTCCGTGTCCTTGCCCTGGCTCAGCAGCCTGGCCTGCTTGACCCATTCTTCGCGGGCGATGCGTCCGTCAAAGGCGAGATACGCTTCGACGGCCTCGACATCGGCCTTCTTCCAGGCGCCGATCTGGTCGAAGTGGAAGATGCCGTGTTCGTTGAGCTTCTTCTCGTTGACCGCGCCGATCCCCTTGATGCGGGTGAGATTGTCGGCCTTGCCGCCGCGGGGCGCCGCCAGGCGGTTCGAGATGCCCGCGGCCTTCGCGGCCGGCGTCTTGGCCCCTGTCTTGACACTCGCCTTGGTGGCCGGCTTCGCCACCGGCTTGGTCCGCGAAGCAGGTGCTGGCGCGACAGCCTTGGCCGCAACGCTCGCCGCCCGCGCATCGACCTGCGCCGCCTTCGAGGCGCCCTTCGACACCGTGATGCGCTCGCCTTCGCTGTGGCCGACCGTGTCGCTCACCGGGCCGGCGAGATAGGACGACGATGTTCCCGGACCATGCGCGGCATCGGGACCGGTATCGAGTTGCTCGATGACGTCCTCGTCGCCGACTTCGGTCAGCACGGTCTCGACCTCCTCGTCGTCGACGCCGAGATAGGCGGCGATGACGCGCGGATCGGTGCGCACCGACTGCGGATTGCCGTCGGAGATCTTGCGGCCGTATTCCAGCACCACGACGTGATCGGAGATCTGCATGACCACCGACATGTCGTGCTCGATCAGCAGGATCGAGGTGCCGGTGTTGTTCTTGATGTCCATCAGCAGGTCGTTGAGCGCGGCCGATTCCTTTGGATTGAGACCGGCGGCGGGCTCGTCGAGGCACAAAAGCTCCGGGCCGGTGCACATGGCGCGCGCGATCTCGAGGCGCCGCTGCGCGCCATAGGGCAGGTCGCCGGCCGGATCGTCGGCGCGGTCGACCAGATCGGCTTTCTCAAGCCAGTGCTTGGCAAGTTCGACGGATTCGGCCGAGGCCTTGCGGTAACCGCTGAAGCCGAACAGGCCGAGCACCGTATAGCCCGAAGCCTTCATCAGCTTGTTGTGCTGGGCAACGAGCAGGTTCTCGAGCACCGTCATGCCCGAGAACAGGCGGATGTTCTGGAAGGTGCGCGCCACCTTGGCGCGCGCCGGGATCTCATGGTTGGGCAACCGTTCGAGCAGGTAGATCGAGCCGTCCTGCCGGGTGAGCGTGATCATGCCTTCCGACGGCTTGTAGAAGCCGGTGATGCAGTTGAACACGGTGGTCTTGCCGGCGCCGTTGGGCCCGATCAGCGCGGTGATCTCGCCGCGCCTGGCGGTGAAGGACAGGTCGCCGATCGCGACCAGGCCGCCGAACTTCATCGACAGGTGTTCGACGTTCAGGATGGCGTCGTTCATGGAGGGGTTCGCGTTCATCAGCCGTGCCCCTCCTTGGTGAAGGAACTGGAGACAGCCCTTCGCACCTTGAGGAAGGCGGTCGGCTCACGGCTGCCGACGAAGCCGCGCGGCTTCCACAGCATGACGATCACCATGGCCATGCCGAACAGCAGCATACGGTAGAGTTCCGGCGTGAAGTCGGGTCCGAAGACCTGCTTGAGGAAGTCGAGTTCGCGCAGCACCTCGGTGCCGCCGATCATGACCAGAGCCGCGACGGCAATGCCGACCAGTGATCCCATGCCGCCAAGCACGACGATGGCCAGGATGATGGCCGATTCCAGGAAGACGAAGGATTCGGGGCTGACGAAGCCTTGCCGGGCGGCGAAGAACGAGCCGGCAAAACCGCCGAACATGGCGCCGGTGGCAAAGGCGGTCAGCTTGGTGGTCGTGGTGTTGATGCCGAGCGAGCGGCAGGCGATCTCGTCCTCGCGCAAGGCTTCCCAGGCGCGGCCGACCGGCATGCGCCTCAGCCTGACCGTGACGAAGGCGGTGAGCAGCGCCAGCCCCAGGATGAGGTAATAGAGGAAGATCTTGTAATAGGCGCTCGATGTGGCGATGTTCAGCACCTTGCCGATGTAGTTCGGATCCGAGACGTTGAAGCTCATCAGGCCGAAGAAGGTGACCTTCGGGATGCCGGAAATGCCGGCCGAGCCATTGGTCACCTCGCGCCAGTTGATGATCACCAGCCGGATGATCTCGCCGAAGGCAAGCGTCACGATGGCCAGGTAGTCGCCGCGCAGGCGCAGCACCGGAAAGCCGAGCAGCACGCCCCAGAAGGCGGCCATGGCGCCTGCGGCCGGCAGGAGGATCCAGAAGGAGAGGCCGTAATGCGTGCCGAGCAGCGCATAGGCATAGGCGCCGACGGCATAGAAGGCGACATAGCCGAGGTCGAGCAGGCCGGCCAGGCCGACGACGATGTTCAGCCCCCAGGCCAGCATGACATAGATCAGGATCTGGATGCCGAAATTATCGACCCATTTCAGCGACCCTTGCAGCCCGCCGACGAGCGACCACGACATCAGCGACAGCATGCCCACGACAATGATCGGATAGAGCACCAGTGCGGCGATGCCGAGTTTTGTGAAGTTGGCATGGATGAAGCCGCGGAAATAGTAGATCACGCAAGCCAGCGCGTAGATGACCGCAAGGGCGCGCAGGAATTGCAGATAGCCGGCCGGCTCCGCCCCTACCCAGCCGGCGAGAGACCTGCTGAAGACGAACAGCAGCGCCGCGACGATGACGGCCACGATGAAGGCTGGAAAGAGGAAGAAGCGCGACGCCACGCTGGCCGGCAGCAAGCCGGTGGCGACGTCGGCGATCTTCTGGTTGGCCAAAAAGGGCTGGCCGTAGGCGACATAGAGGAAGCGGCCGACGGCCGTGGCGATGACCACTGCGGCGAGCAGGCCCCAGCGCTGCACCAGGATCAGCTCGTTTGAGATGTTCTGGTCGGTCTTGAGCCCGATGAACAGCACGAACAGGCCGAGCGCGATGGCACCGGCATAGAAGGCCTCGCGCAAGGCGCGCTGCATGGGCGTGGCTGCGACGGTGTCGCGCTCGGGAGATACGGTGACAGCCATGATCTCAGACCTTTTCGACTTCTGGCCGGCCGAGAATGCCGGAAGGCAGGAAGATCAGCACGATGGCCAGGATCGAGAAGGCGGCGACATCCTTGTAGTCGATCGAGAAATAGGCCGACCACATGCTCTCGATGAAGCCGATCAAAAGGCCGCCCAGCACCGCGCCCGGCAACGAACCGATGCCGCCCAGCACCGCTGCGGTGAATGCCTTCACGCCGGGCACGAAGCCATCCGAGAAGGCGATGACGCCGTAATACATCAGGAACAGCGTGCCGGCGACGGCGGCAAGTGCCGCGCCCATGATGAAGGTGATCGAGATGGTGCGGTCGACATCGATGCCGAGCAGCGCCGCCATCTTGCGGTCCTGCTCGCAGGCGCGCTGCGCCCGGCCAAGCGAGGTCTTGTTGACCAGGTACCAGAACAACACCAAGAGCAACGCGGTGACGACGACGATGATGATCTGCTTCAGCGACACGCTGATGCCTTCGATGTTGTAGACCTTCGACACCATCGGCGGGATCGGCTTGTTGCGCGGGCCTTGCGTCACCTGCACGAAATTGGACAGCGCGATCGACATGCCGATGGCGGTGATCAGCGGCGCCAGCCGGAACGAGCCGCGCAGCGGCCGGTAGGCCACCTTCTCGATCGTCCAGTTGTAGAGGCTGGTCAGCAGCATCGCCACGATCATCATCACCAACAGCGCGATGACCACGGGAACCGAATAGAACAGGGCACCCAGGATGAGGAAAACGATCAGCGCCGTGAAAGCGCCCACCATGAAGATATCGCCATGAGCAAAGTTGATCATGCCGATAATGCCGTAGACCATCGTGTAGCCGATCGCGATCAGCCCATAGATCGATCCCAGCGTCAGCCCATTGATAAGCTGCTGGACAAAATACTGCATGTGTACATGGCTCCCCTGGAATGTCGCCCATGCAGACGCATTCCTTTTCGTATTTCCCCTAGTCGTAAAGTTTCGAGGCGGGATTGCAACGTCATTTTTTGATCGTCATGCGTGTTTCCGACTGCACGCGGTTCGATTGCCCGTTTTTTCGCACCCGCCCCCTGGACTATCGCGGACCCTATCATTGGCATAACGCAATGTCTTTGACGATTAAGCGTCATCATGCGCTCCATTTCGAAGAAATCGCCGTCAAAATAAGTTGATGAGACGATTCGTTGCGCTCGTGACAGCAATCCTTTTTGTCCTTCCCGACCTTCCGCAGCGTGATGAATCGCCTATTTGACGACGAAGCCGTGCGCGAACGGATCGCGGTCATCGATGAAGATCGTGTTGAGCCCGGTCATGCGCGCCCAGCCGCCGATCGAGGGAATGATCGCCGGCTTGCCTGCGACCGTGACGTCTTTTTCAACCTTGCCCTTGAACAGCGAGCCGATGATCGATTCATGGACGAACGCATCGCCGGCCTTGAGCTTGCCCTTGGCATGGAGCTGCGCCATGCGTGCCGAGGTGCCCGTGCCGCACGGTGAGCGGTCGATCGCCTTGTCGCCGTAGAAGACCGCGTTGCGCGCGTCCGCACCCGACACCGTCGGCTCGCCGGTCCACAGCATGTGCGACAGCCGGTTGATGCCCGGATTCTCCGGATGCACGAAAGAGTATTTCTCGTTGAGCCGCTGCCGCACCACCGGGCTCCAGGCGATGAGGTCGCCCGCCGAATGGTCTGCCATGTCGCGATAGTTTTTCTGCGGCTCGACGATGGCGTAGAAATTGCCGCCATAGGCGACGTCGACGACGATCTCGCCGAGCCCGGGGCATTCGACCGTCAGGCCCTCGGCATGGAGGAAGGAGGGCACGTTGGTGATGCGCACCTCCTCGACATATTCGCCGACCTGTTTGTATTCGGCGATGACCAGGCCGGCCGGTGTGTCGAGCCTGAGCACGCCGGGCGTCGTCGGCTTGATCAGCCCGTGCTCGATGGCCATCGTCACCGTGCCGATGGTGCCGTGGCCGCACATTGGCAGGCAGCCCGAGGTCTCGATGAACAGGATGGCGATGTCGCAATCCTCACGCGTCGGCGGGTAGAGGATCGAGCCGGACATGACATCGTGGCCGCGCGGCTCGAACATCAGGCCGGTGCGGATCCAGTCATATTCGGCCAGGAAATGTGCGCGCCGCTCCATCATCGTCGAACCCTGGAGCAGCGGGCCGCCGCCGGCGACCAGCCGCACCGGGTTGCCGCAGGTGTGGCCGTCGATGCAGAAGAAGGATTTCCTGGCCATGACGCTCCTCGAAAAATCAAAACCGTTGTGGACTGAAGGGGGCCACGTCGATCGGCGGAGTCTGCCCCAGGACAAGCTCGCGGATCAACCGTCCCGTCGCAGCAGCCTGGGTCAGGCCAAGATGGCCGTGGCCGAAAGCGTAGACCACCGGCCGGCTTCCCGATGCGCGGCCGACGACAGGCAATGAATCCGGCAGCGAGGGACGAAACCCCATCCATTCGCGTCCGCCCGAAGGATCGAGGCCCGGCAGGAAGTCTTGCGCCTTGCGCAGCAGCGCCTTCGAGCGCGCGTAGTTGGGCGGCCGCTCGATGCCGCCGAGCTCGACCGCGCCGCCGATGCGCAGGCCCGTGTCGAGCGGCGTGATGACGAAGCCTTGGCCGGAGAAAATCAGCATCCGCTTCACCTCGAAGGCGGTCTTTGGCAACGTCGTGTTGTAGCCGCGCTCGGTTTCGAGCGGAATGCGGTCGCCGAGCTGCCGCGCCAGCAGATGCGACCAGGCGCCGGCGGTGACGACCAGGTGCCGGGCTTGCCGCGTCGTGCCGTCGGCCAGCGTCAACGTCGCGCCGTTCCCGTCCGCGGCGACGCCGGCGATGCGGGCCTTCTCGAACCGCGCGCCCTTGGATTGCGCATAGTCCCAGATCGCCTTGCCGAGCAGTTTTGGATCGGCGACCGTCTTCCAGCCCGGCACGAACGTGCCTTTGCCGAAGCGCGGCGACAGGCCGGGCTGCAGCTCCGCCAGCTCCTCGCCGCCGACATGGCGGAAGCCGATGCCGAAGCCCTGGCGCGCCGCCCAGCCGGACAGCGAGGCCTGGAATTCGGCCCCGCTTTCGTAGAGTTCGAGCGAGCCATTCTCGCGCAGCATCCGCCTCGTGCCGGAGCGGTCGAGCAGGCCCATCCATTCGGCCTCGGCGAGCGCCATCATTGCGGCCTGCGCCGCCAGGCCAGCCTCGTAGTGTTTCGCCGAGCCGGCACGCCAGAAGCGGATCAGCCAGGGCAGCAGCTTCGGCAGGTAGGCGGGCGGGATGGCGAGCGGGCCTAGCGGGTCGGCCAGCCATTTCGGCAATTGCCGGAGCATGCCCTTGTGCGCCAGTGGCAGCACGTCGGAAAACGCGAAGGCGGCGGCATTGCCGGAGCTCGTCTCCTCGCAGATGCCGGTGCGGTCGTAGACCGTGACGTTTCGCCCCGCCTCGGCAAGAAACGCCGCCGCGCAAATGCCGATGATGCCGCCGCCGACGATGGCGATATCTATTTCTTCTCCCTGTTCACGGGGAGAAGACGCCCGCAGGGCGGGGCGCCGCCGCGCTTCCATCGATTTGGAACTTCCTGTCACGGGCGCCGCCTCTCGGAAGAAAGCCTCAGAACGCCGGTAGTGTCGGCCGCACCGCCAGTGCGTCCTTGACGATCTTCTCGACCGCCTTGCGGCGCTCGCCCGACAGCGGCTGGCGCGGCATGCGGACGCGGTCGTTGGTTTGAATGGCGAACACCTCGGCAAGCTTGATGTTCTGCACCAGATAGGTCGAGACGTCGAGATCAAGCAGCGGCCGGAACCAGCGATAGATGGCGAGCGCCTCTTCGCGGCGGCCCCGCTGCATCAGCTGGTAGATCGCCACCGTCTCGCGCGGGAAGGCGGTGACGAGACCGGCCACCCAGCCGATGGCGCCCACCGACAGCGCCTCGAAAGCGAGATTGTCGACGCCGGTAAACAGGTCGTAGCGGCTGCCCAGGCGATTGATGATCTCGGTCGAGCGCCTGATGTCGTCGGAGGATTCCTTGATGGCGACGAAGCGCTTGTCCGACGCCAGTTCCTCCATCTGGTCGACGGTGACATCGACGCGGTAGGCGAGCCGGTTGGAATAGATCATGACCGGCAAGTCGCCGGCCTCCGCGACGGCGCGCAGCGCCGCCACCGTCTCTTCCGCATTGGTATGGTAAATCGGGCTGGGCACCACCATCAGGCCGTCGGCGCCTTCCTTGGCGGCGCGGCGGGCGATACTGGCGGCCTCGCGTGTCCCGGCCTCGTTCACCGTCAGCAGCACCGGTTTCTTGCCAGCCACCTTCTGCGCGGTTTTCAGCACTTCAATCTTTTCGTCATGGGACAGCATCGGCCCTTCGCCGAGCGATCCGCAGACGATGATGCCGTCGCAGCCGGCCTCGATTTGCAAGCCGAAGCAGCGCTCCATCTCGGCATGGTCGAGGCGGTCGTCCGTGGTGAATTTAGTCGTGACGGCTGGGAAAACTCCGGTCCACATGGTCATCGCTCCTCTGATATATCAGCCGTATATCTATTAAGAAAGCCGCTGTCAACACGGATTCTCCTATGATATATGCAAAATATATCAGGAGACTGCCTTTGATATCCATGCAAATGAGCGCTGCGTTCGAGCCGGCTGCGACCAAGGCCTACCGCATGCTCGAGCATATGATTGTCACGCTCGAACTGGCGCCGGCGAGTTTCGTCACTGAAGGCGGCCTGATCGAGAAGCTGGCGCTCGGCCGTACGCCGGTGCGCGAGGCGATCCAGAGGCTGGCCTGGGAAGGACTGCTCGACGTGCGGCCACGCGCAGGCATCGCCATCGCGCCGCTGCACCCCGGCGACTGGCTGCGCGTCCTCGACGCGCGCCGCGGCGTCGAGGTGGTGCTGGCCCGCTCCGCGGCGCGCTTCGTCACCCGCGACGCAGCCGACCTCTTCCACGATGCCGCGCTTGCCATGCAGAAGGCTGTCATCTCCGGCAACGTGCTTGCCTTCATCCAGGCCGACAAGACGCTGGACGAGGCGCTGGCGCGGGCTGCCGACAACCCGTTCGCGGCCAGGCTGGCTGCCCCGCTGCAGACCCACAGCCGCCGCTTCTGGTTCCGCTACAAGGCCGATACCGGCCTGGCGGAATCGGCCGAGCATCACGTCGCGCTGATCCGCTCGATTGTCGACGGTGACGAGGAAGCCGCCGCGAAGGATGCCAAGCGGCTGATGGCATTGCTGCGCGCCCATGCCGAGGCGGCCGCCACACGTTGAAGCATACCGCCCGACACCGACCTCGGTTCAGGACAGTGCATGCCCAAGACTACGCGTCGCCTGAACCGCTTCGACGCGATGAGGCTCAGGCTCCTGACAAGGCCGCCTTGATCGTCGGGCTGTCCCAGCCCTCGCCGACGGACAGGATGCAACTCTGGCCCTTGGTGTCGGAGGCGAGGACGGTCCAACTGCCCTGTTCGGAAACGAACACCTCAAGCACCACGTTGGGATTGATCAGGCCACGCCCGGCCTCACTTTCGTGGAAATTCTCGCCGAGCGCCTTGACGATGTCGGCGCGTGCCGCACATTGGCCGGCTGCATTCGCCGGCCCTATCGATAGCGCCGCCGCGGCGCATAGCAGCATGGACATAAGACGTTGTGCCATCGGACACCTCCTTGCGCCCGACGATGCGATGCTAACGGTCAGCCGTCGGCGCTCTGGTTGCCTGCCATGCCTCCTCCAGGGCAGGATCGTAGCTCTAAGTCCTGGCGCCCTCGCCGGTTCCATCACATTAGCGTTTGCAAAATAAACGGCCCGAGCCAGGGGACTCGGGCCGTAGATTTTTGGGTGGTCCTGCCGGCCCGCGCGGCCGCAGCCGAAGGCGAGGACGCGCAAGCGGACAAGTGTCCGGCTAGTTCATCGTCGGGATGACGAACTCGGCCCCGTCCTTGATGCCGGCCCGCGCGCCCGCAGCCGAAGGCGAGGACGCGCTATCGGACAAGCGTCCGGCTAGTTCATCGTCGGGATGACGAACTCGGCCCCGTCCTTGATGCCGGCCCGCGCGCCCCGCAGCCGAAGGCGAGGACGCGCAAGCAGACAAGCGTCCGGCTAGTTCATCGTCGGGATGACGAACTCGGCCCCGTCCTTGATGCCGGACGGCCAGCGCGAGGTGACCGTCTTGGTCTTGGTGTAGAAGCGGAACGCGTCCGGACCGTGCTGGTTGAGATCGCCGAAGGACGACGCCTTCCAGCCACCGAACGTGTAGTAGGCGATCGGCACCGGGATCGGCACGTTGACGCCGACCATGCCGACCTGCACCCTGGAAGCAAAGTCTCGCGCGGCGTCGCCGTCGCGCGTGTAGATGGCGACGCCATTGCCCATCTCGTGGTCATTGGCGAGCTTGATGGCGTTCTCGTACGTTGGCGCGCGCACCACCGACAGCACCGGCCCGAAGATCTCTTCCTTGTAGATGCGCATGTCCGACGTGACGTTGTCGAACAGGCAGCCGCCCATATAGTAGCCGTTCTCGTAGCCCTGCATCTTGAAGCCGCGGCCGTCGACGACCAGCTTGGCGCCTTCCTTGACGCCGATATCGACATAGCCCTTGACCCGCTCCAGCGCCTGAGCGGTGACCAGCGGGCCGAAATCGGCGGCGGAATCCGTCGAGGGGCCGACCTTCAGGCTTTCGACGCGCGGCACCAGTTTTTCCATCAGCCGGTTGGCGGTGTCGTTGCCGACCGGGACCGCCACCGAGATCGCCATGCAGCGCTCGCCGGCGGAGCCGTAGCCGGCGCCGATCAGCGCATCGACGGTCTGGTCCATGTCGGCGTCGGGCATGATGATCATGTGGTTCTTGGCGCCGCCGAAGCACTGCACGCGCTTGCCCGACGCGGTACCGCGCGAATAGATGTAGTGAGCGATCGGCGTCGAGCCGACGAAGCCGATGGCCTTGATGTCGGGATCGTCAAGGATGGCGTCGACGACCTCCTTGTCGCCGTTGACGACGTTGAGGATACCGGCAGGCAGGCCCGCCTCGATGAACAGCTCGGCGATGCGGATCGGCACGCCCGGGTCGCGTTCGGAGGGCTTCAGGATGAAGGCGTTGCCGCAGGCGATCGCAGGCGCGATCTTCCACAGCGGGATCATCGCCGGAAAGTTGAACGGCGTGATGCCGGCGACGACGCCGAGCGGCTGGCGCATCGAATAGACGTCGATGCCGGGGCCGGCACCGTCGGTGAATTCGCCCTTCATCATGTGCGGCGCGCCGATGCAGACCTCGACCACTTCGAGGCCGCGCTGGATGTCGCCCCTGGCATCGGCGATCGTCTTGCCGTGCTCGCGCGCCAGGATGTCGGCCAGTTCGTCATAGTCGCGGGCGACCAGTTCAAGGAACTTCATAAGGACGCGCACACGGCGCTGCGGGTTGGTCGCGGCCCATTTCGGCTGCGCCGCCTTGGCGTTCTCGACCGCCGCGCGCAGTTCCGCCTGCGAGGCCAGCGCCACCGTGCCGCGCACAGAGCCGTCCATCGGCTGCATCACGTCCTGCTTGCGACCGCTGGTGCCGGCGACACGCTTGCCGCCGATGAAATGACCGTATTCGATCATGATGTCTCTCCCTGGGTTTGTGATGGTGCATTGTCCGCCTTTGGCACGCCGATGGCAACGCGAGGGAGAACGCAACCGTTGTGCGGAAAATAGACACCGGTTGACGGGAGAGCATCAATTCTCGCAAATGGGAAGGATCACGAAGACGACGCTCAAGGATTGGCAGGTTGAATTCCTTCACCACAGAACGCGACATTGAAAATTGTCATCCGGACCATCCTCATGAACTGGGATGACGTCCGCATCTTTCTCGCCGTGGCGCGCGCCGGGCAAATCCTTGGCGCGGCGAGGCGGCTCGAACTCAACCACGCCACCGTCTCGCGCCGCATCGCCGCACTTGAAGACGCGCTGCGCACGAAACTCTTTCGCCGGCTGACCACCGGCAGCGAGCTGACGCCCGCCGGCGAGCGCCTCCTCGACATTGCCGAGCGCATGGAGGGCGACATGATCGCCGCCCGCTCGACAATATCGGGCGAAGGCGACGACGTTTCGGGCACGGTGCGGATCGGCGCGCCGGACGGATTTGGCGTCGCGTTCCTCGCCCGGCGCCTCGGCGCACTGACCGCGCTGCACCGTGAATTGACGATTCAGCTCGTACCGGTGCCGCGCTCCTTCTCCCTGTCTCGCCGCGAGGCCGACATTGCCATCACCGTCGAGCGGCCGACCGAGGGCCGGCTGGTAGCGGGCAAGCTGGTCGACTACTCGCTCGGCCTGTTTGCCTCGCGTGCCTATGCTGAAGCCCACGGCCTGCCCCAGACCGCTGCCGAGCTGGGACGGCACACATTGATCGGCTATGTGCCGGACCTCATCGTCAGCCCATCGCTCGACTACGCCGCCGAATTCAGCGCGGACTGGCGCACCAGCTTCGCCATTTCCTCCGCGCTCGGGCAGGCCGAAGCGGTGCGGTCGGGCGCCGGCATCGGCATCCTGCACACTTTCGTCGCCCGCTCGATGCCGGAACTGGTGGCCGTCGACGTGGTGGCTCCCATCCGCCGTGCCTACTGGCTGGTCTATCACGAATCGGTCAGGCCGCTGCGCCGCGTCCAGATCGTTGCCTCCTTCATTACAAAGGCGGTGGAGCGGGAGAGAAATCTTTTCGTCTGACGCATGTCGGCCATCGCAGCTTCCTCCACGACACGGAGAACGGCATGATGGTGCTTGACCCCGCCTTCTACGCCAGGATGAAGCCGATTTATGACGAGTATCTCGCCCACTCCAACCCGGTCGCCACCGATGTGACGATCCCGTGGGCCTACCGGCTGCTGTTCGACGAGGGTTGGTGAAACAGGCGTTCTGACGCGATATCCCCCGGCCGCGCCCGCCGATGGCGAGCGGGCGGCGTCTATTTCAGATAGCGCTCCTGCGCCAGCGCGCGGGCGTCGATATCGGGCACTTTGTTCGAGATGATGTCGGCCAGCACCTTGGCCGAGCCGCAGGCCATGGTCCAGCCGAGCGTTCCATGGCCGGTGTTGAGGTAGAGGTTGGAAAGCTCCGTGCGCCCGATCAGCGGCGGCCCGTCCGGCGTCATCGGCCGCAGGCCGCACCAGAACGTCGCCTCCCGCATGGCGCCGGCTCCTGGGAACAGGTCGCCGACCGAGTGTTCGAGCGTGCGCCGTCGCGATTCGTGCAGCCGGAGGTCGAACCCGGAAATCTCGGCCGTGCCGCCGACGCGGATGCGGTCGCCGAGCCTCGTGATCGCGACCTTGTAGGTTTCGTCCATCACCGTCGACACCGGCGCGGCGGCGGCATCCTTGATCGGCACCGTGATCGAATAGCCCTTGACCGGATAGACCGGGATCGGCCGCTTCATCCGGCGCATGAAGTCCGACGAATAACTGCCCAGCGCCATCACATAGGCGTCGGCGGTCAGCCAGCCCTTGCTGGTGCTCATATTGTTGACGCGGTTGCGGCTGCGGATGACGCGCCATATCGTCGTGTCGTATTCGAACTTGACCCCGCGTGCCACGCAAAGCTCGGCCAGCCTGTCGGTGAACATCTTGCAGTCACCGGTCTCGTCGCCCGGCAGCCTCAGGCCGCCGACGAATTTTTCGCGCACCGCGGCCAGAGCCGGTTCCGCCGCGATGCAGCCGTCCTGGTCGAGGATTTCGTAGGGCACGCCATATCTCTTCAGCACCTCGACATCGCCTGATGTGCCGTCGAGCTGCTTTTGCGTGCGAAACAGCTGCAGCGTGCCCTGCGTCCGCTCGTCATAGGCTATGCCGGTTGCCTCGCGCAGCGCCTTCAGCGTGTCGCGGCTGTATTCGGCCAGCGGCACCATGCGCGATTTGTTGACCGCGTAGCGTTCGGCGGTGCAGTTGCGCAGCATCTTGACCAGCCACGTCCACATATGTGGATCGAAGGCCGGCCGCACCACCAGCGGACCATGCTTCATCAGCAGCCATTTGATCGCCTTGAGGGGGATACCGGGCCCGGCCCAAGGCGAGGCATAGCCGGGCGAAATCTCGCCGGCATTGGCGAAGCTGGTTTCCAGTCCCGGCCCTTTCTGGCGGTCGATCACGGTCACCTCGTGGCCAGCCTCGGCGAGATAATAGGCCGTGGTCACCCCGATCACGCCACTGCCCAGCACCATGATTTTCATTCATTCACTCCTTGCCGCGCCGAGCGTCCTCAGGACGCCCGTGGATGCGGCCGTATTTTCGATTTGCGCATGATCCCGAGCGAAAATCGATGTCGATTTTCGAGACCACGCGCTGTTGCCCATTCACGCCGCCGAGGGACCGGGGTCGTCTTCTTCTGTCTGCCGCATTCCGGCCGTCTCGCCAAGAGGCCGCCAATCGGCTGCGGCACTGTAGACGAGCCTGAGCCCGTGCGGTCTCCGCTCGTCAGCTTGGTCTTTCTGCCTGACCGTGCGCCGGGCAGCTTCGGGCTGGTAGAGCACGGCCTTGATCAGGATCGCCTCCCGCCTGCCGTCGGCGTGTTCGACCGTTGCCGTCTGGCCTTGCGCCATGCCAAGCATGCAGAGCCCGCGCCTCGTTGCGACCGAAAGGCTGGAGCCGACCGGCCCGCGCACCTCGTGCTGCACCAGGGTTCGCGTTTCGGCGGGACCGGCATCGACGCCGAACACCACCCTGCTGTTCAGGGTAACGATGTCGGGGCCGACCGAATCGATCGGCACGACATCGGCGCGTGAAAGCTTGTGTTCGAGCATGCGCACGATCGGATCCGCGAACGCCCGCCGGCGCTCCAGCATGACTTCGAGGACGGCGAAGTCCTTCGTCGTCAGGCAGCAATTCGTGCTCGTCATCACCGCCTCCGCCATCAAGCTCGTTGCAGGCCGGAAGCCGGCGCATCGACGGCTTCGACGGTTACTGACAGTTCCCGACCGCCACGACCGTTCCAGCAAACCGCCTGCCCAACACTCGCGCCAATGAGCGCGGTTCCCATCGGCGTCAGCACCGAGATGCGGTTCTCGGCTATGTCGGCCTCACCCGGGTAGACCAGCATGATGCGCTGGGCGTCGCCGCTTTCGCCGCGCACGATCACCGTCGAACCCATTCGCACCACACCGGCCGGCATCGCCGCCGCGTTCGTGACGACGGCCCTGTCCATTTCCGAAAGCAGCTCCTCGGCCGTCTCGGGCGCGCGATCGAGCAAAGCCCTGGCCAGGCCCGTCAGCCTGTCATGGTCGGCGTCGCTGATCAGAAGATGGCTGTTTGGACGCAGTTCTTTCGCGTGTTGCATGGCAAACCTCATGGACCGGCGCATCGAGCGGATGCGCGCCTGCCGGCGCGCTGGCGACGGCGTGATGAAAGGCCGGCAGCCGCGAAGGGCTGTTCGGCTTGATGGCGATTGTGGATGTATGGATGCCCCGGTACGGACGGACGCCGGAAGGCGGCCGCGCCGGGGCTACGATCCCGCGATCGGGCAGACCCTGAAGAAGGTTTTGATATAAGCGAGCTTGCTCATGTGCCAAAGCTTGCCGAATGGCGCCCGCTTGTCAAGCGCGGCCAAACCGCTCAACCGCCCAGATAGCGCCGGTGAAAACGCGTTCCGAGGCTGGCCAGGATTTCATACCCGATGGTGCCGGCATGGTCGGCAGCATCGTCGACGCTCTGTGAGGGCCCTAGCAACTCCACCAGGTCGCCCTCTCCGAGCCGGCCGGGCGGCAAGGCGGAAATGTCGAGAATGATCGAATCCATCGACACGCGCCCGAGGAAAGGCAGGCGCACCGCCTCGAACCATGCGGCCGAAGCGGAGCGGCGCAGCCAGCCGTCCGCATAGCCGAACGAAATCGTCGCCAGGCTGAGCGGGCCCTGCGCATGGTAACTGTGGCCATAGCCGACGCCAGTGCCCTTTTGGACACTGCGCGTCTGCGCCACCTTGGCCTGCAGCCCGACCACGGGCAGCATCGGGTTGGCTTGGCCAGGCGTCGGGTTGATGCCGTAGAGGGCGGCACCGGGCCGGGCGAGATCGCAATGATAAAGCGGGCCTAGAAAGATGCCGGAGGAGTTGGCAAGCGAGGCCGGCGCCACGGGTAGCATGGCACGCAACCGCGCGAATGCCAGCCTCTGCTGTTCATTGGCCGGGTGGCGCGGTTCATCGGCGCAGGCCAGGTGGCTCATCACATATCTGACGTCAATGCCATCGAAAGCGCCGACATCCCCGGCCACCGCCTCGACCTCGGCTGGCGCCATTCCAAGCCGCGACATGCCGCTGTCGACCTGGACGGCAGCCGGGAGCCGGCGCCCGGCGCGGTGTGCCGCTGCGCGCCAGGCTTGCAACTGTGCGCCACTGTTGATGACAGCGCACAAGCCAGCCGCCACCGCTTCCGGCTCGGAACCCGGCGGCAGCCCGTTCAGCACGTAGATGTCCGGTCCGGCCCCCACCGCCTTGCGCAGCGCGATGCCTTCGGACAGCAGCGCGACGAAGAAGATGTCGCAGCCTTCCTTCATCAGCGCCGATGCCACTTGCGCGGCGCCGAGACCGTAGCCGTCGGCCTTGACCACGCCCGCGCAGCGCACGCCGCCCAGCCGCGCCTTCAGCCGCCGGTAATTTTCGCGGATCGCGCCAAGGTCGATGGTGAGGATGGCCCCGGCAGCAGCCTCGCTTGTGGCGTCGGCTTCCTCGGGCAGCGATCTTTTGGGGGCGTCGTGCATGGCGGCCCTTCTTGTGGCGGATGGACATCAATAAGACGGTCGAACCGGCGCGGCAACCGCTGGCGTTTGAACCGCGGCCGCGGCCCGTCCGGCTATGGCACAAGGTGACGGAACGCCGTCACCACGTCTTCATAGACCTTGCGCTTGAACGGCACGATCAGGTCAGGCAGCTCCTGCATCGGCCGCCACGACCATTTGTCGAATTCGGCGGTGTGGCCGCCGGGCGGCGGATTGATCTGGATCTCGCTGGTATCGCCATGGAAGCGGAAAGCGAACCATCGCTGCGTCTGACCCCGATAGCGCCCCTTGAAGGCGACGCCGACCAGGTTGTCCGGCAGATCATAGTTGATCCAGTCCGGCGCCTCGGCGAGCAGCGAGACGCTGCGCATGCCGGTCTCCTCATAGAGCTCCCGCTCCGCCGCCTGCAGGGGCTCCTCGCCCTTGTCGATGCCGCCTTGCGGCATCTGCCAGAGCTGCGTGGTGCCGGCGAATTCGCTGTCCGGCTCGGCGATGCGATGGCCGACCCAGACCAGGCCCTCGGCGTTGAGGATCATCAGCCCGACACAGGGACGGTAGGGCAGCGTCTCGCGGTCGACCTTCTTCGTCTTCGGCATCATTCAGTCTTTCAAGCTGTTTCCCGGTGGCTAACCCTTTTGCGGATCGATCGCCACCGCTGAAATCGGCACGATCTCGATGCCGCGTTTCTTGGCCTCGGCCACCCATGACGACACCGTGTCGACCGTCAGGTCGAAAGCGGAGCCGATGCCGACCGCGGTGCCCTTGGCACGGGCGGTCGCCTCCAGGCTGTCCAGTTTCTTCAGGATGGCGCCGCGATCCTGCACGGCGTCGATCGCCGTGTCGCCGGCGACGAAGGGCACGCCGTCCTTCAGCGCCAGATCCGGCGCTAGGCTACGCGCCGACGAGCCGTCGTCGATATAGGCGAGCCCGCGTTTGCCGAGCTCGGCCATGAAGGGTTCCATTGCCGCCGGGTCGGCGGAAAACCGCGCGCCCATATAGTTCATGACACCGGTATAGTTCGTCGTCCGCGACAGTGCCCAGCGCAGGTTCTTCAGGTTCTCTTCCGCGCTCGCCGCCACCGTCAGCGTGTTGCGCCCGGGGTTGACATTGGGATAGTCGAACGGTTCGAGCGGCACCTGCATGACGATCTCGTGGCCGCTCTGCCGGGCGGCCTGCATCCAGCGGCCGATGCTGTTGCCTTGCGGCGCGAACGCCAGCGTCACTTCCGCCGGCAGCTTGGCGATGGCCGCCTGGGTGCCGGTCTGTGAAACCGCGAGCCCGCCGATGACGATCGCCACGCGGGCGCCGCGCGCGCCTGACCACGGCCGCGCGTAGACATCGAAGGGCCGCCGGCCGTCTGCGGCGCGCACCGGCAAGGGGCCGGCATCGCCGGCCTCGATCAGCGCCCTGTCGGGAATATGCGCGATCTTCAGGTTTTGGCCGATGGTCGACGGATCGCGGATGACGATTGCCGCCTTGGGCGGACCATCGCCTTCCTCTGTCTGCACATGGATGATCTGCGGGCCTCCAGCCTTGGCCGGCATTTCCGCCTTTGGCGTCGTGACCGGCGCTAGAGCGGACGGCGCAGCGGTCGGCTCCGGCACCACTTTCGGCGTCGAAACCGCGACTTCCTGCGGCTTGCGAAACGGCTTGTCCCTGAGCGCGATCGCGCCGGAGACGCCGACAACGGCCAGCACGACGAACGCAGCCACGAGCGCACCCGCGCTGACCTTGCCGGCAGTGCGCGGCGGACGGACAGTCAGCCCGAGCGGTCGTTCGATGTCCTTGCCGATATCAGCCAAGCCCTGTCCCCGTCCGCATGGCTTCGAACATGGAACCGTTTCGAAGAGACATGCGCGAATTCTTCATGCCGGCGCACCCCTGGCGCCCTGTATCGAGGGATTCGCGTTACCCCCGAATCAAACTGCCGGAACCTTTCGGTCCCGGCAGCATCGCATTGCTTCCATCGGGCGGCCAGACCCGTTGTTGGCCGCCACCTGTTACTGGTTGAGGACGGCCTTCTGCGGATTGGGCGGGAAGGACGGATCGGTCTTCTGGCCGCGCAGCAGCTGCTCGGCATAGATGAGCTGGAGGTCGTCCTTCGGATCCGGTGGCACATAGGCTGCCGAGCCCGAACCGGTCGAGCTCTCGTCGGCACCCTTGATGTGGCCCTTGAGGTCGGATTCGCCGCGCGTCAGGTCCCTGCCCTGCAGTTCCGGCGGCAGCGGCTGGTCGACCTTGATGTCGGGCGTGATGCCCTTGCCCTGGATCGACTTGCCGGACGGCGTGTAATAGAGCGCCGTCGTCAGCCTGAGCGCGCCGTTCTCGCCAAGCGGGATGATGGTCTGCACCGAACCCTTGCCGAAGGACTGCGTTCCGACCACCGTGGCGCGGCGTAGGTCCTGCAGCGCGCCAGCGACGATTTCGGACGCGCTCGCCGATCCGCCATTGACCAGCACGATCAGCGGCTTGCCGCCGATATCGTCGACCTGCTTGGACTTGGCGTCGAAGCGGGTAACGTCCTTGGGATCGCGGCCGCGCGTCGAAACGATCTCGCCACGGTTGAGGAAGGCATCCGATACGCTCACCGCCTGATCGAGCAGACCGCCGGGATTGAGGCGCAGATCGAGCACATAGCCCTTGAGCTTGTCGTTCGGCACCTGCTTCTTGATGGTGTCGATGGCATTCTCGAGGTCGTCATAGGTCTTTTCGGTGAAGGAGGTGATCTTCATGTAGCCGATGTCGTTCTCGACCCGAAACTTGACCGCCTTGACCTTGATGATGTCGCGCACCACCGTCAGCTCGATCGGCTTGTCGGCGCCCTGGCGCAGGATGGTGAGCTTGATCGGCGTGTTGACCAGGCCGCGCATCTTGTCGACCGCGTCGTTCAGGGTCAGGCCGCGAACCTCCTCGCCATCGATCTTGGCGATGTAATCGCCTGCCAGCACGCCCGCCTTGGCGGCCGGCGTATCGTCGATCGGCGTGATCACCTTGACCAGGTCGTTCTCCATGGTGACCTCGATGCCGAGGCCGCCGAATTCACCCTTGGTCTGCACGCGCATGTCCTGCGCCTGCTCGGCGTTCATGTACGAGGAGTGCGGGTCGAGCGAGGCAAGCATGCCGTTGATGGCGTTCTCGACCAGCGATTTGTCGTCGGGCGGTGTCACATACTGCGCCCGCACCCGCTCGAAGATATCGCCGAAGATCGCCAGTTGCTTGTAGGTCTCCGACCCCGCAGCGTTCGCTGCCGAGCCGGGCGCGCCATAGACCAGGCTCATGGCGGACGCGCCCATCAGCGCACCGGCAAACAGAAGCGACAGTTTCCGCATCATTTCACGTCCTTCCAGAAAAACGGTCCGCCCACCATGGGGTCGGATCGACGGGTTTTCCATCCTTGCGGAACTCGACATAGAGCTCCGGCGTGGCATTTCCATTCTTCGAAGCCGAGGTGCTTGCCACCCGGGCCTCTCCCATCGCACCGACCGGCTCTCCTGCGAGCACTGATTGGCCGGTTGCGACGCTGATTCTGCTCATCCCCGCCAGGACGACATGATAACCGTCGCCGGCATTCAGGATCAAGAGTTGACCGTAGGAGCGAAACGGCCCCGCATAAAGCACATTCCCATCCGCCGGTGCGGTGACGATGGCGCCCGATTGTGTCGCAACCATGTCCCCAAGCATCACCGCGCCGTTACCGTCTTCGGCGCCGAACCGGCGTTTGATGCGGCCGATGACCGGCAGCGCGATCTGTCCTTGCAGCGCCGAGAAGGGTGCCGCAGCGGCAAGCCGGTTGGCCTCGGGAACCGGCAGCGACGCCGTCATGTCGCCGCCCGCCTTATCCCTGCCCGCCTTGTCGCCGCCCGCCTTGTCGCCGCCGGCTTCGCCGGCCTCCGCGGCCTTTGCGGCATCCGCGGCCTTGCGGTTGCGTTCGGCCTGCGCTTCGAGCGAGGCGATCAATTCCTTCAGGCTGCTGGCCTTGGCTGCGAGCGCCTCGGAATGCTGTCGCTCGGCCGACAACTGCGCCTGCGTGTCGGCTTCGAGCTTCTGCTTGGCTTCCAGCAGCATGCCGAGCCGCTTCTTCTCCGCCGTCTGCTCGCCGACCGCCTCCGTCAGCCGTGCCCGCTCGGCCTCGATCGAGGCCGTCACTCTTGTCTGCTCCTTGAGGTCGGCCAGGAGCCTGTCGGTCTGCTGGCGCAATTCAGGCACCACGGCGCCAAGCAAGATGGCGCTGCGCACCGACGACAGCGCGTCCTCCGGCTTGACCAGGATCGCCGGCGGCGGGTTCAGCCCCATGCGCTGCAATGCGCCCAGCACCTCCGCCAGCACGTCGCGCCGCGCCATCAGCGAGGCGCGGATCTTCTGCTGCTGGGTCTTCAGCCCCTCCAGCTTGGCGCCGATGTCCTCGATATCCTGCCCAAGCTTCTGTTCGGTCATCGCCGACTGGATCAGCGCGGCGGTGATCGAGGCGTGGTCCTTCTTGACCGCGGCGATGTCGGCGGCCAGCTTGGCCAGCCGCTCGGACGACAGGCTTATCTCCTTGGAGATCTGTTCGTATTCGGCGCGGCTCTGGTCCGGATCGGGGGCCATGTCGAGCGTGTTCTCGGCCCATGCGGCATTGAGCGACAGGATGACCACCGCCGCCGCGATGCCGCAGCGCGCGCGCCAGGAGCCCGCTGTCGATGAGCCCGTCGTCGATTTCCAGCCTTCAGCCATGCGGGATGGACTCTATCTGCGGCTTCGTTAACGAACCATCAACCATATTAATGCGCATCGCCCAAAACTGTGCAGCGGTTTCGCACACCGGTGAGCAAAATAGGGAAAGCCGGGCCGAAGCCGTGATCTTGCGCGGCATTGGGGCGGAATTCGGTGCGATGCGACCTTCAGGCTCTGTGATAGGGGTGGCCGGACAGGATCGTCGAGACCCTGTAGAGCTGCTCTGCCAGCATCACCCGCACCAATTGGTGCGGCCATGTCAGCGCACCGAAAGACATCACCAGCTCAGCCTGGGCGCGCAACGACGGATCATGGCCGTCGGCGCCGCCTATGGCCAGCGCCAGCGCCTTGCGGCCGGCGTCGCGCAACTGGCCGATGCGGCCGGCGAAATCTTCCGAGGACAGGTTCTTGCCGCGCTCGTCGAGCAGGATCAGCGCCGAGCCGGGCTGCAACTGCGCCTGCAGCCTCGCGCCTTCATCCCGCCGGCGTTCATCGGCGTTCTGGGCGCGGCCTTCGGCGATCTCGGCGATGCCGGAGAATTCGAGGCCGACAGCCGGGCCGCTCTTGGAGAAACGCTCGAAATAGCGGTCGGCGAGTTCTCTCTCGGGGCCGCTTTTCATCCGGCCCACGGCATGAACGGTAATCTTCATCCTCGCCTCAGAGGGCCGCCGATGCGTGTCGCCCGCAAATCGTCATTGGGCCTGGAACCACGGCACGCATCCAACCAACCGGCTCAGTGCAAGGTCTCTTCCTCGAGGTCCGGCGCCTGCCACATCTTTTCGAGATTGTAGAATTCGCGGACTTCGGGGCGGAAGACATGGACGATGATGTCGCCTGAATCGATCAGGACCCAGTCGGCGCCGGACAGCCCCTCGACGCGCGCCGTGCCGAGGCCGGCATCCTTCAACGCCTTGAGGAGATGATCGGCAACAGCCGAGACATGACGGTGCGATCGGCCCGACGCGACGACCATGTAGTCGCCGAGGCTCGATTTTCCCTGGATGTCGATTGAGACGATGTTTTCGGCCTTGGAGTCTTCCAGACTGGCAAGGACTGTCTTGATGGCGCGGGACACGGCGTCGTTTACGCTGATCCCGGCCGGCGAAGGCACGATGTCGGCCTTCTTCCGCAGTGCTGTTCTCAGTGTATTTCCTTTCGCAGCAAGAACAACCAAATCACCCTGAAAGCGGGTGACACCGCTTAGATAGGCAGAGTTCCGTTGCAGTTTCAAGACGGAGCCCCGCTTCCATGCGAACTCATTGAGGCTCCGCTTGTTCCGCGCGACACGCAAAAGATCGGAACCCAGGCGTTCCGCAGGGGTTATCGGCTGATTGATCAACCGGAATCCCATTATGCCGATCGACCCGCAAAATGCCCTCCTGACCGTGCAGGCGGGGCTCTCTCAGCTCAGCGCGCTCATTGTCTCCTATTCCCTTTCGGCGGTCGGCGCCGTCATCCTTCTGGTTGTCGGCTACATCGTCGCCGGCTTTGCCGAGCGTTCGATTTTTGCCGGCCTGGGCCACATCCATGGCTTTGACCAGACGCTGCGGCACTTCTTTTCCAAGATCGTCCGCTATGCCATCCTCGTCCTGGTCGTCATCATGGTGCTCGGCCAGTTCGGCGTGCAGACGGCCTCGATCATCGCCGCGATCGGCGCCATCGGCCTGGCCATCGGCCTGGCGCTGCAAGGCACGCTGCAGAACATTGCCGCCGGGATCATGCTTTTGGCATTGCGGCCGTTCCGCATCGGCGAATCCGTCGAAGTCGGGTCCATTGCCGGCTCGATCGAGGAAATCGGCCTTTTCGCCACCAAGCTCCGGAGCGCCGAAGGCGTCTACATCCTGGCGCCCAACTCGACGCTGTGGAACCAGCCGGTGCGCAATTTTTCGCGCAACGGCGTGCGGCGCGGCGACATCACCCTCTCGATCGGCTCCTGGAACGACATCGACCGCGCCCAGAAGACGCTGCTTGCGATCGCCGCCGCCGAGCGCCGCATCAAGCGTGAGCCGGCGCCGACCGCCTTTGTCGCAGCATTGGGCGAAAGCACCGTCTCGATCACCTTGCGCTACTGGACATCATCGGCGGATTTCTTCGCCGCCCAGGCCGACCTCACCAAGCGGGCCAAGCAGGAGTTCGACCGCGAACGCATATCGATCCCGCTGCCGCCACCGCAGGCCCCGGCCCCGGAAACCCGCCGGCAATAGTCAATCGCTCCCGTGCCGGTGCTGTTCGTCCGGCGCGAAGGCGAGTTCCACCGGCAGTGGCGCCTGCGCCGTCATCGGCGCGAAGCTGCCGGTTTCGGTTGCCGGCACCGGCCGCGTGGTGAACACGCGCAAAAGCACGAACAGGCAGAAGACGCAGGCGATGACCACTGTTACATAGATGAAGGCCTGTGTGCCGAAGACGGCCGACAGCGCGGTCACGATGCCCGGCACGATGAAGCCGGACAGCGACCAGGCAAATAACAGCGAACTCGACAGCGCCACCATGTCGTCCTTGCCGGCGCGGTCGGCGGCGTGCGCACTGGCCAACGAGTAGATCGATTCCGAGGCGCCGTCCCACATCACATAGATCACCAGCAGCACCGCCAGCGTACCGCCGTCGAAGCCGAGCGCAAACATCCCTGCCGCCGCGGCGATCGCGGATGCCGCGACCAGCACATAACGGCGATCGGTACGGTCGGAAATCCAGCCGAGCGGAACCTGCAGGATCAGTGTGCCGAGCGGCATCACCGAAAGCAGCAGCGCCACGTCGGCCTGGCTGTACCCCTTCGCGGTGGCGTGGATCGGCGCGAAACCGGAAATCGACATGGACAGGCCACCGACCGCCAGCATGCCGGCGACGCCGACCGGCGAAATCCGCCAGGCCCGGCGCAGCGCCACCGATGCCGCCTGCGGCGCCGGCGGCTGGGCCAGCCGGGTCATCCCGACGGGCAGGATGGATAGCGCGGTGAAGGCTATGCCGATCAGCGATGCATCCGCCGTCCTGATGTCGACCAGCGCCAGCGTCGCATAGCCGATGCCGAGCCCGCCGACATAGGCGACGTAGAAGACGGCCATTACCCTGCCGCGTATGGCGTTGGCCACGGCATCGTTGAGCCAGCTCTGCGCGACGATGAAAAGCCCGCATATGGCAAAGCCGTAGAGAGCGCGCGCCGCGATCCACAACAGGGGGTGCGGCCCGGCGCCGATTGCGGCATTCGACAGCGCGATCAGCGCCGACAGCACCATGAAGGCACGGGCATGGCCAACCCTGCGCACCAGCGGTCCGGTCAGGATGCAGCCGGCGAGACCACCCGCCGACAGACCGGTGACGATCAGACCGGCCCAGGTCGGATCGAAGCCTTCCACGCCGAGCCGGACGGGGATGTAAGCGAACATCAGCCCGTTGCCGATGGCGATCAGCGCCATCGACACCACGACGCTGGCAATCGCGATCAGCGGCGTGGGCGTGTCGCCGTGCCTCGGTTCCGCTTCGGTTTGGTTTTTCACGAGAGTGGTCATATCAGCGCAAGATCATCCATTCGATGACGAAAGGCCGCCGCAAAAGCGACATTGCCGGACTTGCCTTCCTCCTTGCGAAGAAAGGGCGCTGTGCGTACCGATCAGCCCTTCGCCTGCTCGCGGATAGCCGTCGACGACAGCGACGAGCGCGGGCCGTGGATGAAGGTCCACGCGGGCGCCTTCATGCGGGCGAGCCTCGGCGCATCGCCTTCGTCGACGCGGGCATAGTCGAAGGTCTTGGCCACGACCGACGACAGGAACGACAGCGTCGCGCCCGGACGGTCGATGACCGCGATCGGGAAGGTCATGACGATTTCGCGCCAGCGCTGCCAGCGGTGGAAATCGCGCAAGCTGTCGGCGCCCATGATCCAGACGAAGTCGACGCCGGGATTGCGCGCCTTGACCAGCGCCAGCGCGTCGGCGGTGTAGCGCACATGATGCGCCGCTTCGAAGGCGGTGACCTTGATCTTCGGGTTCTTGGCGATCTTCTCGGACAGGCACAGCCGTTCGGCCAGCGGCGCCAGCTCGTGCGTGTTCTTCAGCGGATTGCCCGGGGTGACCATCCACCACAACTGATCGAGCGCCAGCCGCCTGAGCGCGATCTCGGCGACCAGCGCGTGGCCGGCATGCGGCGGATTGAACGAGCCGCCGAACAGGCCGACGGCAAGGCCTTTGCCGGCATGCGGCATTTTGAGGTAGCTGGACGGGATAGGTTGCTCAAGCAGGGAAAGCATTCGCTAGGCACCCCCCTCTGTCCTGCCGGACATCTCCCCCGCAAGGGGGGAGATTAGCAGCTTCGGTGAAGGCACAAATCTTGGAGCATTGAAGATCGGCGAAACCAAAAATGTCAGCCGATCTCCCCCTTTGCGGGGGAGATGTCCGGCAGGACAGAGGGGGGTGGCTGGGCGCAAGCTTCAGGCCCTTTGGACGAAAAGCGTCAAGGCCTCACCTGTCCCGAGCCGCGCACGCGGTATTTGAACGAGGTCAGTTGCTCGACGCCAACGGGCCCGCGCGCGTGCATCTTGCCGGTGGCGATGCCGATCTCGGCGCCCATGCCGAACTCGCCGCCATCGGCGAACTGCGTTGAGGCATTGTGCAGCAGGATCGCCGAGTCGATCTCGTTGAAGAACCGTTCCACCGCCTGCGCGTCCTCGGCGACGATCGCCTCGGTGTGATGGGAGGAGAAAGTCTCGATATGCTCGATTGCGCCAGCGACACCGTCGACCAGCTTCACCGCGATGACGGCGTCGAGATATTCGGTGACCCAGTCGGCATCGGTCGCCGGCTTGGCGTCGAAGAACAGCTTCAGCACCTCGGCATCGGCATGGATCTCGCAGCCGGCGGCGCGCAAGGCGTCGAGGATCGGCACCAGGTGGGTGGAGGCAACCGCACGGTCGACCAGCAGCGTTTCGGCCGCGCCGCAGACACCGGTGCGCCGCATCTTGGCGTTGACGGCGATGCCGACTGCCATGTCGAGCTTGGCCGAGCGGTCGACATAGAGATGGCAGATGCCTTCGAGATGCGCGAAGACCGGCACCCGGGCCTCGGTCTGCACCCGCTCGACCAGGCTCTTGCCGCCGCGCGGGATGATGACGTCGAGATTGCCGCCGAGGCCTTTCAGCATTTCGCCGACGGCGGCGCGGTCGGCGGTCGGCACAAGCTGGATGGCGTCCTGCGGCAGGCCGGCTGCCTTCAAGCCGTCGACCAGGCAAGCGTGGATCACCGACGACGAGTTCAGCGAATCCGAGCCGCCGCGCAGGATCACCGGGTTGCCGGCCTTGAGGCAGAGCGCGCCGGCATCCGCCGTGACGTTCGGCCGGCTCTCGTAGATGACGCCGATGACGCCGAGCGGCGTGCGCACGCGTTCGATCCTGAGGCCGTTCGGCCGCTCCCAACTGGCGATCACGTCACCGACCGGATCGCCGAGTTCGGCAATTTCGCGAATGCCTTCGGCCATGGCGCGGATGCGGGCGGGATTGAGTTTCAGCCGGTCCATGGAGGACGCCGAGAGGCCGGCTTCATGCCCGTTCGCGATGTCGTTGGCGTTGGCGTCGAGTATGGCTCGCTCGCGGGCGATGATCGCCTCCGCCATGGCGGCAAGTGCCGCGTTCTTGGCGGCTGTCGTGGCGATGGCCAGCGGTCGTGCGGCAGCGCGGGCACGGCGGCCGAGGTCGGCCATGGTCGCCACTGTATCGTTCCGGGATTTTTCATGCAGCTTCAGCATGGCTCATCCTCCGCTCGTTACTTGGTCGCCCGCGAGGCTGACCACAAGGTCGTCGCGGTGGATCATCGCCGAACGCGCCTCGTAGCCGAGCACGGTCTCGATTTCGGTTGTCTTCAGGCCTGCGATCCTTACGGCATCCGCGGCATCATAGGCAACCAGCCCGCGGGCGATCTCGCGACCCTCGGGCGACAGGATCGCCACCGTATCGCCGCGCGAGAAATTGCCGCTGACCAGCTTGACACCGGCCGGCAGCAGCGACTTGCCCGATGTCAGCGCCCCGACGGCGCCGGCATCGACGGTGAGCCTTCCCGCCGGTTCGAGCTGGCCGGCGATCCAGCTCTTGTAGCCTTTCACCGGGTTGGCGCTCGGCCGGAAGAAGGTGGCGCGCTCGCCGCGCTCGATCGCCATCAGCGGCGAAAGCCGCGTGCCGGCGGTAATGATCATGGCCGTGCCGGCCGCGGTGGCGATCTTGCCGGCGTCGAGCTTCGTGCGCATGCCGCCGCGCGACAGTTCGGAAGCCGCGGCACCCGCCATCGCTTCGATCTCAGGCGTGATGCGATCGACCACCGCGACGAATTTGGCCTCCGGGTCACGCGCCGGCGGCGCGGTGTAGAGACCGTCTATATCCGAGAGCAGCACCAAAAGGTCGGCGCCCATCATCGTCGCCACCCGCGCGGCCAGCCGGTCATTGTCGCCATAGCGGATCTCGGAGGTCGCCACGGTGTCGTTCTCGTTGATGACCGGCACCGCCTTCATCTTCAAGAGCGTCGAGATCGTCGCCCGGGCGTTGAGGTAGCGGCGGCGCTCCTCGGTGTCGCCAAGCGTGAGCAGGATCTGGCCCGATTTCAACCCGCCCTTGCCAAGCGCATCCGACCAGGCGCCGGCCAGCGCGATCTGGCCGACGGCTGCGGCCGCCTGGCTCTCCTCGAGCTTCAGCGCCCTTTTTCCAAGATCCAGAATGGTCCGGCCCAGCGCGATGGCGCCCGACGACACGACCAGGATTTCCGCGCCGCCTTGAGCCAGCACGGCGATGTCGTCGGCCAGCGACGCCAGCCAGTCGCGCTTCAGCCCAGCGGTGCGGTCGACCAGAAGCGCCGAACCGATCTTGACGGTGATGCGTCGGTATTTCTTCAGCGACTGCACGGTCATGCTATTTTTCCCAGCGCGTGTCGACCGGCGCCGCGATCGCGTCGCGCGCTTCGGCCACCACCGCCATCAGCGCGCGCAGCACCGCTTCGACCCCTTCGCCGGTGACCGCCGACAGAAGCATCGGCGCACGGCCGGCGGCGCGCTTCAGCGACGCGACCTTCTTCTTGCGCTCATCCGCATCAAGCGTGTCGACCTGCGAAAGGGCCAGTATCTCGGCCTTGTCGGTCAAGCCATGGCCATAGGCTTCGAGTTCGGCGCGCACGGTCTTGTAGGCCTTGCCGGGGTTCTCCTCCTGCGCCGACACCAGGTGCAGCAGCACGCGCGTGCGCTCGACATGGCCAAGGAAGCGATCGCCGATGCCGACGCCCTCATGCGCGCCTTCGATGAGGCCGGGAATGTCGGCGATGACGAATTCGCGCGCATCGATGCGTGCCACCCCCAAGCCCGGATGCAGCGTGGTGAAGGGATAGTCGGCGATCTTCGGCTTGGCGGCGGTGACGGCGGCGAGAAAGGTCGACTTGCCGGCATTGGGCAGCCCGACCAGCCCGGCATCGGCGATCAGCTTCAGCCTGAGCCAGATGTTGAGCTCCTCGCCGGGCTGACCCGGATTGGCGCGGCGCGGCGCCTGGTTGGTCGAGGTCTTGAAGTGCTGGTTGCCGAAGCCGCCATTGCCGCCCTTGGCCAGCAGGAAGCGCTGGCCGACCACGGTGAGGTCGCAGATCAGCGTCTCGTTGTCCTCTTCGAACACCTGCGTTCCAGCCGGCACTTTCAGCGTGACGTCGGCGCCCTTGGCGCCGGTCATGTTGCGGCCCATGCCATGAGTGCCGGTCTTGGCCTTGAAATGCTGCTGGTAGCGGTAGTCGATCAGCGTGTTCAGCCCGTCGACCGCTTCCAGCCAGACGTCGCCGCCGCGGCCGCCATCGCCGCCGTCCGGTCCGCCAAACTCGATGAATTTCTCGCGCCGGAACGACACGGAACCCGCGCCCCCGTCGCCGGAGCGGACATAGACCTTGGCTTGATCGAGAAATTTCATCGGACAGCAGTTTCTTTATTGGCCTTGCGGCATTGCTCTAAACCTTGCGCCTTGCTCTAAACCAAGGCGCGGCGAAGGGCGAGGCCGTTTTGTGACAGTGGCCGCGTGGGGTTGGCCGGAGATGTCGGCATGAAGCTTGTAACCTACAACATCCAGTACGGCATCGGCCTCGATGGGCAGTACGATGTCGGGCGTATCGCCGACGCCGTGCGCGGCGCCGATGTCATCGCGCTGCAGGAGGTCACCCGCAACAATCCCAGGAACGGCGGACGCGACATGGTCGCCGAGATCGGCGAAGCGCTGCCCGACTATTTCGCCGTCTATGGCAGCAATTTCGAGGCCAATATCGGCTCGCGCATCGAAAACGGCCGCGCCATCACCACCACCTTCCAGCTCGGCAACATGGTGTTGTCGAAGACGCCCATTCATCTGTCGCGCAACCTGCTCCTGCCGCGCAGCCGCAGCTTCGAGATGATGAACTTCCAGCGCGGCGCGCTGGAGGCGCTGATCGAGACGCCGCTTGGTTTCATCCGCTTCTATTCCATCCATCTCGATCACCGCAGCCCGGTCGAGCGCGCCAGCCAGATCCAGTTCCTGCGCCGGCGCCTGTTGAACTATGCGCTTGAAGGCGGCGCGCTGTCCGGCGTCGCCGAGATCGGCCTGCCGGAACTGCCGCACCCCGAGGCCTTCGTCGGCATGGGCGACTTCAACATGCTGGCCGGATCGCCCGAATATGTCGAACTCGCCGGCCGGCCGGACCACGAATTCGGCATGCCGCTGACCGCTGATTTCGCCGTCGACGCCGCCGTGCGCCTCAATGTCGCCGGCGACGATCTCGTCAGCTGGGTCGACCCCAAGGACCCCGGCAATACCGACCGCCACAAGCGTATCGACTATATCTTCACCAGCGCCTCGCTTGCCCGGTCGCTGAAGCGCCTGTGGGTCGACCGAAAGGCTGTTGGCTCGGACCATCTGCCGGTATGGGCCGAACTGGGCTGAGCCCAAATTCTCGATCTGGCCGTACCCGATATGTGTTGAGATTCAGGTCAGGCCGGCCTCACCTGAATATCGGCACACATTAAAAATGCACCCAGTTGCGCAGGCTGGTCCATGTCTTCCGGTCGAGGCGGTAACGTTCGACCGGCACCTGGCCGGCGACGATCGAGTTCAGCATGCCCTGGCCGGCGTACTGGAACCCGCATTTGTGGATCACCCGGCGCGAGGCCGGATTGATGACCCGCGTCGAGGCATGCAGCACCTGGATGTTTGTCCGCTGGAACGCGAGATCGACCAGGGCGTGCGATGCCTCGGTGGCGAAGCCGCGCTTCCAGTAGGGTTCTCCGATCCAGTAGCCGAGCTCCAGTCCGCGGTCGGTGGTGTTCAATCCGGCGCAGCCGACGAAGCTTTCGGTGCCGGCCAGCGTCAGCGCATAGGCGATGCCGGCGCGGCGCGACTTGGTCATGGCCAGGAAAGCGCGTGCCTCGGCCTCGCCATAGGGATGCGGCATGCGCGCCAGCATCTCGGCGACATGACGGTTGTCGGCGAGCTCGACCAGTTGCGCGATATCGCTTTCGCGCGGAGCCCGCATCACCAGCCGCTCGGTGGCCAGCACCGGGCAATCGATTGCATAACTTTCGTCTTCTGAGTCTTCCGCTTCGGCAACCATGTCAAAGTCCTCCAGGCACAAGAAAAAAGGGAGATGGAAACCCATCTCCCCTGATCCTTTTCCTGGCTTTGCCAAACCTTCTGGCTTCCAGACACCGGTTCCCGAGATGGGCTGCCGGTGTTGTGGTGCGGAACCGGCTACTCCGCTGCTTTGGTAATCGGGTTGACCGATACGTAGGTTCGGCCGTTGGCTTTTTTGTTGAACGTCACGGCGCCGGCTTCGAGCGCGAAAAGCGTATGGTCGGTACCCATGCCGACGTTGACGCCGGGATGCCAGGTGGTGCCGCGTTGACGAATGATGATGTTGCCCGGGATGACGGCTTCGCCGCCGAACTTCTTCACGCCCAGACGCTTGGAATGCGAGTCGCGACCGTTGCGCGACGAGCCGCCAGCTTTCTTGTGTGCCATCTAACTAACTCCGATGCGCCCAGGGGCGCTTGAATGGTCTTATGAACGCGTTCGCGTTCCGTTTCAAGTCCGATCCGGCGACGTTTCGCGCCGGTTCGCCTTACTTCTTCGCCAGTTCCTTGGCCTGCTCGCGCCAGTCCTTGATCTGGTCGGCGCTGAACGGCATGTTCTCGTCGATCTTGGCCACATCCTTCTCGGTCAGCTTGGCGAGCTGCGCGAAGGTGATGATGCCCTGTTCGTTGAGATCCTTGGCGGCGACCGGGCCAATGCCCTTGATCACGGTCAGATCGTCCGGCTCGCCCTTCGGCGCCTTGAACAGCGGCGCTGCCGCGGTCTCGGCCTTTGCCTCTTCCTTCGGGGCGTCCTTCTTGGCCTTGGCTTCCTTCGGCGCCGCGTCGGCGGCTACCTCGGCCTTGGCTTCCGCCTTGGCAGCGGCCTTCTTGGCCGGCTTGGCGCCACCCAGCAGGATCTCGGAGATCCTGACCGTGGTCAGCAACTGGCGATGGCCGATCTTGCGGCGCGAATTCTGGCGGCGGCGCTTCTTGAAGGCGATGACCGTGCGGTTCTTGCCCTGCTCGACGACCTCGGCGGTGACAACCGCGCCGTCGACGAACGGTGCGCCGAACGTGACATTCTCGCCCTCGCCATGCGCGAGCACGTGGCCGATCTCGACGATATCGCCGACATTGGCTTCGACTTTTTCGATCTTCAGGAGATCGTTGGCGGCGACGCGATACTGCTTGCCGCCCGTTTTGATGACTGCGAACATTTTTTGCCTTTCGCTGTTCGGTCGGCCTCGATGAACCGCCTGTGGCGGTTCGGCCGTCTTTTTGTCAGTCTGCGGGTTCAAAAAACAAGCGGCGCGGAAGAACCCTCCACGCCGATTGCGCGCTGTCCCTAACCGAAGGTTTGTTGCGAGTCAAGGCAAACGGCCAGATTCTCAGGGCAACGAATCCGGGCTAACGGGTTCCTTCGGAGCTTTCGTCGGCGCGCTGTTGATGGAGCCTTGAACGGAAAAACCCGCTTGTGCGGCGGGTCCCTGGCGCAACTCAGCACCATAACCAGATCTCTACCATAGTTGCCTTCATCCCGTCAAGAAAAAATTCCTATCAGGAGGTCGCCGGCACCGCCGGACTGGCGTCCCTATGCCTCGTTAATCGGAGTTCGAAATCTTGGCCGGTTTCCTGGCCGGCGCAGTGTCCGGCATCGTCTACCGCGGTCGGGACGGCGTCGCTCCGGGCCAGCCTCTGACGCAAGCTGAGTTTCCAGCCGATTTGGCCTTGTAACCTGCCCGTTCAGCCGTTATCTAGTGCGCCGCGCCGGCAACGGCTGACCATGACCGCGGAGAGGTGGCAGAGTGGTCGAATGCACCGCACTCGAAATGCGGCATGGGTGCAAGCCCATCGGGGGTTCGAATCCCTCCCTCTCCGCCATTGATCTTCCATAACGTTTTGTTTTTGTTTTGGTTTTCGGGATAGGTCGAATTCGGCTCCCACTCCTGTTCCTACTTTACTGTCGCGTTGTACGCTGTTTTTTGCCATCAACCGCGACAGCCTGCCGCACCCTCAGGGCAGCAGTTAGCTTCGTTTCAATGCGCCTTGTTCAGACAGCACCGCTTCCGCCTGCTCGATGGTCTCGTACACGCCCCCCAGCGAGGGATCATCCTGCTGGCAAAGAAAGGTGGCGTAACCCGCAATCTGGCCTTCCAACCTGATCGGAACGATCCAGACAGGCCAAACGCCGTCCGCACCAGTCTCGACCTGCCGGTCGCAATACGCACGTCGCCACTCGCCATATTCCTCGGACGTAAGATCTGCACCGGCATCGATCTGCGCGACACGTCGTGATTTCCACGAGAGATTTAAGCCCTCAAGATCACCGTCGAACTGGTCGACCGCAGGAAAGGGGCAGAAGAAATAGCCGATCCTGCCCTGCGTCCGAAAAAGGAACGACCATCGTTCATCATTGTTGCGGGTGGCGGTCGCTCGGTTCCACGCGATACGCTCCAGCCTTTGCCGTTGAACGGTGTCCATTGACTTGCGGAACTCCCCTTCGGCTTGCCTCGTACGGCTAACCCTATTTCGCCGGAACCATCACTTCGCGCAGAAGCGTTTCCGCCTGCGCCAGCACGGTCTGCACAGCCTCCTGTTCGAGGTCAGGCGGGTAGCCGTATTTCTTCAAGATGCGCTTGACCAGCACGCGCATGCGGGCGCGGGCTGTCGCCTTGTGCTGCCAGTCGACGGTCGCTGACCCGCGCATCTGCTCGACAAGCTCATGGGCGATGACGCGCAATTGGGCACTGCCCATTGCTTCGACGGCACTCTCATTCTCGGCAAGGGCGTCATAGAAGGCCAATTCTTCCGGCGAAAGTCCATGTTCCTCCCCGCGTGCGGCGGATGCCTTGATGTCTTTCGCCAGCGCGATCAGTTCTTGGATCATTTCCACCGTCGAGATGGCGTTGGCATGGTAGCGGGAGACAGCCTCTTCCAGCCGTTGTGAAAAAGACCTTGCCTCCACCACGTTTGATCGCGACCGGCTTCTGATTTCGCCGTTGAGGAGCTTCTTCAGGGCCTCCAGCGCAAGGTTCTTCTTCTCCAATTTCTGGATATCGGCCAAGAACGCATCCGACAGGATCGAGATGTCCGGCGACTGGATGCCGGCCGCCTTCAGTATGTCCACGATCTCGGCATTGGCGACGGCTTGGTTCAACAATTGCTCCACAGCGAAGCTCTTGGCCCGGTCAGACATCTTGCCGGTGGCCGTGGTCTTGACCAGCGCAGCCCGGACGGCCTGAAAGAAGCCGACCTCGTCACGAATGGCTCGTGCCTTGTCGCTGGCCGACGCCAGTGCATACGCTTTGCTCAGTTCCAGCACGGCGTCAGAAAAGCGGCGGTGAGCCCTTTTCTTGTCGTCCGCGCTCGTGAGCTTGGCAGCCTCCTGCTGCTGCCATTTCAGTATCCAATCGATGGCATCCGCCAGCGCGACGAGCCGCTGCTGAGGCTGGCCACTAATCCCGAGGCTATAGTCGTGGCCATGAAACATGCCGCGCACGACCTCGTACTTCTCCATCAGGACGGCGACGGCTTCCTCCTCGTCGATGCCGGTCTTTTCCTGATCGGACTGGGTGTACTGGCCAAGCGCGTTCTTCAGGTTCTGGGCGATGCCGATGTAGTCCACGATCAGGCCGCCTGGCTTGTCCCTGAATACCCGGTTGACGCGCGCAATCGCCTGCATCAGGCCGTGGCCGCGCATCGGCTTGTCGATGTACATGGTGTGCATGCAGGGCGCGTCGAAGCCGGTCAGCCACATGTCGCGCACGATCACCAGCTTGAGCGGATCGTCGGGGTCGCGGGCTCGCTTGGCGAGGTCGTCGCGCCGCTTTTTGTTGCCGATATGCGGCTGCCATTCCAGCGGGTCGGATGCCGAACCGGTCATGACGATCTTGATCGCGCCCTTGTCGTCATCGTCGGAGTGCCACTCGGGCCGCAGCGCGACGATCTGCTTGTAGAGGTCGACGCAGATGCGGCGGCTCATGCAGACGGCCATCGCCTTGCCGTTCATGCCGGCGATGCGGGACTCAAGATGTGCGACCAGATCGGCGGCGATCTGCGACAGCCGCTTTTCGGCACCGACGAGCCGTTCGACGGTCGTCCATTTGGCCTTCTGCTTTTCCTGCTCCGATAGCTCGTCGTCTTCTAGGATGGCCTCGATTTCGGCGTCGATGCGCGGTTTCTCATCCTCGTCGAGTTCGATGCGCGCCAATCGGCTCTCATAGAAGATCGGAACGGTCGCCCCATCCTCCACCGCCCGGCTGATGTCATAAACGTCGATGTACTCGCCGAAGATCGCGGGCGTGTTCACGTCATCGGCCTCAATCGGAGTGCCGGTGAAGCCGATGAAGGAGGCGTTGGGCATCGCTTGCCGGATGTAGTGCGCGTAGCCGTAGCGGCGTTTGCCCGTCGCCTTGTCGAGCTTGGCATCGAAGCCATACTGGCTGCGATGCGCCTCATCGGCGATCACGATGACGTTGCGCCGGTCGGTCAGCATTGGAAAACTCTCCTCCCCGGCGTCGGGAGAGAATTTCTGCACCGTGGTGAAGATCACGCCGCCAGACGAGCGATTGAGGAGGCGGCGCAGTTCGTCCCGGCTGTCAGCCTGCTCCGGCTTCTGGCGGATCAGGTCGCGGCACAGGCTGAAGGTGCCGAACAACTGATCGTCGAGGTCGTTGCGGTCGGTCAGCACCACCAGCGTAGGGTTCTGCAACTCCTTCGACCGCACGATGAGGCCGCCGAAGAAGGCCATCAGCAGGCTCTTGCCGGAACCTTGCGTATGCCAAATCACGCCGATCTTGCGATCACCGCCGGGACGAGCCGCTTCAACGGTGCTGGCGAGCGCCTTGGTCGCGCCGTGGAACTGATGGTATCCGGCGATGATCTTGAAGGGCCCCTCGCCCCTGTCGCCAAAGACGATGAAGTCACGCAGCAGGGACAAGAACCGCTGGCGGTCGAACACGCCGCGCAACAAAGTTGCCATCTCGCGCGGGCCATGCGGCGTGAAATCGCCATCCGCGCCCGTGACCGTGCGCCAGGGCATGAAGCGCTCCTCGTCGGCGGTCAGCGAGCCGATACGGGCCAGCACGCCGTCTGAGGCGAGCAGCACCGCGTTGGTGCGGAAAAGTGACGGCACCTGCGCCTTGTAGGTCTGAAGCTGGTTGAAGGCAGCGCTGATGTCCGCTGTCTCGTCTCCTGCGTTCTTCAACTCGATGATGACAAGCGGCAGGCCGTTAACGAACGCGACAATGTCGGGCCGGCGCTTGTGGCGGCCCTCAACCACGGTGAACTGGTTCGTCACCAGCCAGTCGTTGTTGTCCACATTGTCGAAATCGATCAGCCAGACCTTGTCGCCCTTGATTTCCCCGTCGGCCACAACGAACTCGACATCGACGCCTTCGGTGAGAAGGCGATGGATGCGTCGGTTTTCCTCGACCAGCGATGGCGTGACCGTCACGAAAAGCTGCTTGATGGCGGACGCACGCGGCTCGGCCGGGATGTTGGGGTTCAGGCGTTCGACCGCAGCCGTCAACCGCGATGTCAGGATGGTGTCGGAGTAAGCCTCACGCTCCGGCGCGGAGCCGTCGGGCGCGATCACGGCAGCAGGTGCGTAGACGTAGCCAAGCTCCTCGAAAATGGCGATGGCAGCATCCTCGACGATATCCTCGCGGAAGCCGGACCGGGAGTAGTCGGCCTCGATCTGCTCGTAAACGATGTCTTTGCCCCCCGGCCCCATCACGGCGGGCTCCGGCCGGCAAGCGCGTCCAGGATGCGATCCACTTCCCCAATGGTTTCGGGCACGAACCTGAGTGCGTCCCCTCGGTGGAGACGGTCGAATGTCTTGAGCGCGCTGTGCCGCCCGTAACGCCGGTTGCCGCTCCCATTGTCGGTCGAGTATGTTTCGCTGCCAGGGCGCTTTTCTGGTCGGAGCCCGCTTAACCTTGATAGGTCCACGCCATCCGCCTCACACCAAATCTGAAGCTTACTGTCAGGCTTGACGATGATGGCGACCTCCATCGGATCAGCGCCGGTTCTTGGCAGCAGGTACCGACGGGCGTGAACATTCTGATGGCCGGAGCCGTGAATCGCAGCGTCGCAATCAAGGCGGTCTTGGCAGTATTTCTGCAGCGCTGATTGGGGGGCCATCACTGGGCCGCCTCAAGCCGTCTTTCGGCCTCGCGGAGGCGAATTTCGCCTGACATCAGCTTTGGCAGCAGCAAGTCACGAGTGGCCACGAGAATACGGTTCTGGTCGCTATTTGACGACGACAGCTCTCGCATCGGCATGATGAAGTTCTCGAATGAGCGTTGCACCTCCGGCGAGGGAACTGCGAGGGCAAGTGCACCAAGTGATGCGGGACTTAGTTCAGTCTGCCCCGTTGAACCCTGTCCCATTCCTGCAATCACGTCTTCACTGGCCTCTAGAAACAGCGATACAAGGGCAGGTGAGATTTTTGTGCCGTCCACCCTGCAAATCGTTACATGGCTGTCGGCCGTGGCAGGCCCTGGCAATTGTCGCACGGTGGCAACGCGACCAAGCGTGCCAACTCCCGTGGAGTTTACCAGCACGTCACCCAATTGAAGCAGCCGGTCTTTTGGCACTGGCCTGTCAGCTCCGTGCTGACGAGCGAAGCTGAGGTCGACACTTCTATCGCGTATGCATCGCTGGTTAACAACCGGGATACCTTCGTCTGCGTACTTTGGTGCCAGACCACGCTTTAACATGGCAGTCACCGACGATATTTGGGCCAATCGCCATCCCTTCGGAAGCCCATTTTCATCCATGAGCGTTGGAAAAAGATCTGCCAGTTGTCGCGCCACGTTGGGATCGACGACCAGGCCACCCATGATGACGATGGGATCGGTCGCGCCCTCGATCTTCCGGCGTGTCGGGCCGAAATCCACAAACCAATCGCAGAAGATGGCCTGCGCCATCGCCTCCAGCGTTTCGTTTATGCGGCGGTTCAGTTCGATCTTGTCGTCAAGATCGTCGAGCATGGTTGCCATTTGAGTTTGCAGTTCAAACGGCGGCGTAGGAACGGCAATCCGTTTGATGATGCCCTCATTCAGGTTCGGCATTGTTGCGCCGATGGCCTGCGCCCGTATCCATGCAACCGCTTCTGGTGACGAAAGGAAATGAGAGAGGAAGGCTGGAAGGAGCGAGGATTGTTTTCCTCGGACCCGAAGCCGGATAGCTCCGGTCCCGCATATGGCGCCGGCATCCTCTTCACGAACGATGGCCGTCTGGCCGGTAGCTTGTGCTCCCCGTCTCGCGAACAGGATGTCACCTAGAACGAGCTTATGCTTCGAAAGGCGGTCTGCCGTCGCACGAGCCACTCTCGGCAAAGCATCAGGCACGATCCGTCGGTCTTTAATAGCTTCCGTCGGAACAACAGCCACACCGTCCTCGACATAGTCGTATGAATGCAGTTGTGAGCCAAACGGGCCGGTTTGCAACTCGACAATACCTTCACGGCAAAAATCTCCAATGAGCTTTTGTGGGTAGCTCATAACAACATTCCCAATGACTGCTCGATTCGCTCTTCCAGCGCTCGCCCTTCTACGAACTGTTCCTGTAGTCGCTCCCGCAGTTCCGCGAACTTCTCGGCGAACGATATGCCGTCATCTTCGATGTCACCCGCGCCGACATAGCGTCCGGGCGTCAGAATGTGTCCGTGCTCGCGGACCTCAGCCAGCGTGGCGGATTTGCAGAAGCCAGACTGGTCGACATACTCGGCCCAGCCTTTCGCCGCCCGTGTCTCTGGCTTGGCTCGCCAGCGATGGTAGCCCCCTGCGATTTTGTCGATATCCTCGGCGCTGAACTCACGGCGCACGCGATCCACCATGAAGCCCAACTTTCGGGCGTCGATGAACAGGATTTCGCCGCGCCGGTCACGGTGCCCATTGGCGCTCTTGTCGCGCGCCAGTATCCACAGGCAGGCTGGGATTTGCGTTGAGAAGAACAACTGCCCCGGCAGGGCGACCATGCAATCCACCACGTCCGCCTCGACCATCGCCTTTCGGATGTCGCCTTCGCCGGACTGCTGCGACGACATCGAGCCGTTGGCCAGCACCACGCCGCCCGTGCCACGCGGGGCGAGATGGTGCAGGATGTGCTGGAGCCAGGCGAAATTGGCGTTGCCCTTGGGCGGGGCGCCATATTTCCAGCGGGCATCGCCCGCCAGCCGCTCCCCACCCCAATCCGAGATGTTGAACGGCGGATTGGCGAGGATGAAATCGGCCTTCAGGTCGGGCAGTTCGTCGCGGTGGAAGCTGCCCTCGTTGTTCCAGCGGATATCGGCATCAATCCCCTGCACCGCGAGGTTCATCTTGGCCAGTCGCCACGTCGTGTGGTTGATCTCCTGTCCATAGACGGCGATGTCATGCTGCCGCCCGCCATGCTCTTCGATGAACTTTTCCGACTGCACGAACATGCCGCCGGAGCCACAGCACGGATCGTAGACGCGGCCCTTGTAGGGTTCGAGCATTTCGACCAGCGTGCGCACGACAGAACGGGGCGTGAAGAACTCGCCGCCGCGCTTTCCTTCCGAGCTGGCGAAGCCCGACAGGAAATACTCGTAGACCCGCCCAAGCAGGTCTTTCGCCTTGTCGGTGCCGTCATGCATGCCGATGTTGGAAAACAGGTCGATCAGTTCGCCAAGCATCGTCTTGTTCAGCGTCGGGCGGGCGTAGTTTTTCGGAAGGACGCCCTTTAGCCCTTCATTCGACGGGGCCTTCTCGATGGCCTCCATCGCCTCGTCGATCAGCTTGCCGATTTCAGGTCGTTTGGCACTGCCTTGCAGGAATGGCCAGCGGGCCTCCTTCGGCACCCAGAACACGCTTTCAGCCAGATATTCCTCGGGGTCTTCCGGATCGGCGTATTCGTCCGCCGCGAGCTTCGCCCGCTGCGCCTCGAAGGCGTCGGAAATATACTTGAGGAAGATCAGACCAAGCGCAACGTGCTTGTATTCTGACGGCTCCAGATTGCCACGCAGCTTGTCCGCCGCCTTGAATAGCTCCGCCGTGAATGCCAGATCGCCGTTGCCGTTGTTGCCAGCCATGTGGCCCCTCCCTGAAGCACTCGTCCGATACCTACCGACGGACATGTGCAATCGCAACCAGTCTGACGGACATTAGTTTCCCAAGTCCTGCTGGTCCTCCTATTGATGAACGGTCACAACCTGTGCCTTCAGAAGGGAAGCCATCAATGAACGGCTCAACCCCAGCGATGCTGGTTCAACGGACAAGCCTCTTCCCGCGCGTTTTTCGCCAACGAAAGCTATTCCATCCAGGAAAGCGCCCGGCGCAGCGCTAGTCTGCCGTCTTGGGAAGTCGTCAAGAGCCGCCCAGGCCACCGCGCTCTTCATAGTTCCTGTGTTCCTCGCCTGACTGAATCCAACATTGCGACGGCCTCCTCGGCGCTAACAAATAAACCCCTTCTGGGGTTTTCGCTTGACGAACCGCCATTAAAAACCCTAATTGGGGTTCAATGACGGGCGAATCGACATATCGGCGAAAGGAGATGGAACTAGCGGCTTGGAACGCGATGAGCTACCGAGCCAATGAGCCGGACGCGCAGATGCCGCCCCGTGTGTTCCTCAATCGGATAAAGCGGCTTCTTGACCTTGACGACGATGTAACCGCCCCGATCTTCCCAGTGAGCGCTGCGGTCGGCAGGGGCAAGTCAGCCGAATACACCCAGTTCAGCGTTTTCCTCATGGTCCTTGGGCTGTATTTCATCGATTCCGGTTTGACCCAAGGCGATGCGATTTACATCCTGCATAACCTAGAGGCGACGCTTCGGGAGCACTACGAGAAAGCCCTCGAAAAGTCAGTTTTGGCGGAAGATGGGAACGACGACACACCGGTGTTCTTCCTGCTTAGGAAAGCCGAGTTGCGCGAGTGCTGGTCGGACCTTGAAGATGGTCCTCTCTTTCTCAATCCGCGCTTTTGCTACGGGCTAAACGAGTTAGATGATGCAATGCGCGAGCTGGGCCGCAATGATCCGACGCGATTGGTTATCCAGATTTCCGACCTAGCCGTGATGGTTCGGCGCTATCTCAGCCGCAACAAGATCGTCGACATGGTCAAGCAAGCTTCGGAGCGGGAATTGAAGAAAAAAGGAAACGCCGCCAAGCCCGAAGGCTGACGGCGTTTTCAAGATCACCGGCGAAGTTGACGCTTCGCCAGAAAGTTCACCCCGCGTCGTCCACGGCGCACAGAAGAAAGGAGAGACAGCATGATCTGGCAAATCATCCGGAGATTACCGATAGCCGCCTAACGGCGGACTAGGCCACGCTGCCCCCTTCCATAAGGGGTAAAAGAGATAGCGTCGGAGCGTCCATAGCTTCGGCGCTTTCGTGCGTTCATATAGCAATCGCGGTCGATTCCGTCTATAGGGGATGGGAAGCTAACTCTCGCTGAAGCCATAAGAACTAACAGGCTGGAAGCTTCATCCGCCAGCAAGAAACCGCTGGTGCCGGCCCCGTCGATGAGCCGAATTTTGTCGGCCGCTTCAAAAGTCATCAAACACGAATGCGTCTCGCCCGCCGTCGCCCACCCTGCCATGGTGGCGAAGTCCACGTCGAGCCGCGATTAGCTTCGCATCATCGAGCGCAGGATCGCCTGAAGATGTTCTTCCAGATCAAGTTCGCCGCGAGCCTCGACGGCGAGCAAATATTGACCAAGATCGTTGCGGCTAGTCCAGTTGGTCTGACGGTACCATGATGCCTATGGACGAAAACATCTCAGTCTCTTTGACAGTCCCGTACACATGCACGACGTAGAACATGTCGGCGGGCGACCGAGACTTGAACATGTTGAACGTTTGAAAACCCTGTTGCTCAGTGTGCGGATAGGCCGAACCGACGAGGCGCTTTACATACTCAGCCACTAACTTCCCGCGTGCGAAATTGCCGACCACAGAACACATCTTAACGGAAGCCCCCAGATAGATGCCTTCGGACAGCGACACGACCACGGGATTGCCCGCCAGCGACGAAGCGACCCATCCCGCTATGACCTTCGTATTCGGGTCCGACGCACCACCAAATCGCTGCAGGTCGTCCACTGAAAGCTTCTTTTTCGCTTCGGTTTCCAATAATTCCGACGTGCGAGCGAAATTCGATCTTGTTTGAAAACAAAACCCGTCGAAGGCTAGAACAAGATCACGAGCAAGGTCGGTTTCTTCAGCCGCTGCCGCGTGGCTTACATCTGTCAGTGCCATGGTTGCAATCAGAGCGACCGAGGAGATTAGCTTCTTCATCCACACCTTGCCCTACTTCTCCAGCACATCCGCAGCATCAAACGAGCCACGAAGGCCGCGCTCGTTGGCATGGAACATGCCACGTTACAAGACAGAACAATTTGAATGTCAAAATGCCGCGCCGTACGATGGCCGCTCCTGGCTGCGGGTTAAGCGCATCGCTGGCCGAAAGCGCCGAAAATCACATCGAGCGCCGGAACATGGGGCCCCCCAACGCCACCCCACCCCGGCCGCCGACAAACCCCGGCGGGCCGGTTACTGGGGCGCTTCACAACTCGTCCCTCGGATAGAGCCGCGCAATCTCAGCCGGTGTCAGATCGTCGAGTGCGACGAGCGCCGGGCCGTCGTGACGAAACACCATCAGCGACCGCTTGCCGTCGACCGTGCCTTTAAAGTCTGCATGGGTGCGTCGCCAAGCAGCCTTGAGGCCCTCGTCGCGCTCGATGATGTGCGGGGTTATCCCGGCAGCGTGCAGAGCCACGAAGCTCCCTTCCTGGACGTGAACTGGGATGGTCGCCATCGCCACCAAGTCCCGCTCCGTCACCGCCGTGCCGAGCGCTTTTGCCACCGCCTCAGCATCCTTACCGAAAGCCTCCAGAAAATCACCGCGGCGCTGCAAAATCACGTTCATCCTGTGTTTCGTCGCTCAACGTTCGAACCGGCGCGCTAAGCTTCACGGTCCGCGATAACCTGTAGATGGGTTGGCAATGGCTTGGCCGGCCGACCGACGCGGCGTTTCTTTGGCAGTTCGGATTTAGGCTGGGCTGAGTTCACGACGTCGCCCAAAGGTTCGTCGGCGGTCTTAAGCAGTGCGTCAATCTGCCGTTCTAGCAACCCCGCAAGCTCCGGTTTTCGGGACCGCAACTCTGCGAGGCGTGCATCGATACCGGCGCCATCGTTGCCACGCTTGGCGAGCGTGGCCGAGGCGGCCAGCGCAGCCTTCTTGGCCGCCTTCTTGGCGTCAATTGGGTCGATGCCTTGGGAAAGCTGGACGCGTACCTTGTCAGCGGCAAGGCGGGCGGCCTTGAGGCCCACCGAGACGGTCGAGCCCTTGCCAGTGAAAGAGCCCAAGCCCAGCTCACGCTGCTTGCCATTGGCGGCGCGATAAATGAAAAGCCATGACTTCGCGCCGGTCGGCGAGACGAGCAGCCAGAGATTGCGGCCGTCGCCGTAACGGCCAGGAGCCGGGCTACTGGCCTTGAGCGCCGAAGCGAGACGGGCGGCGCGGTCTTTGGAAAAAACCGTCTGGTTCCCAAGTTTCATGACATCAATTGCCTCCTCGTTAGAACAATTCTGTAAACGCGTTAAAGGGCCTTTACAAGCGGGTCGCCGGCCTCGTATACAGAACGCACGTTAACACGTTTACAGAGGCGACAATGACCGTTTACGCCTACACCCGTGTCTCTACCGCCAGACAGGCGAGCGAGGGCGAAAGCCTCGATGTGCAGCAGCGCCAGATTAGCGGCTATGCACTCATGCACGGGCTCACAGTCGACGAAACCGTCATCGAGGAAGGTGTGTCGGGGTCGGTCCCAGTTTCGGACCGCCCGGCAGGCGCGACACTCTTCGCCAAGCTGAAGGCCGGAGACGTTGTGATTGCCGCGAAGCTTGATCGCCTGTTCCGCTCGGCGCTCGACGCACTGCAAGTCGTCGACGACCTCCGCAGCAAAGGAGTTAAGCTGCATCTGATCGACCTTGGCGGCGACATCGCCGGCAACGGCTTGTCGAAGCTGTTCTTCACCATCGCCAGCGCATTTGCGGAAGCCGAACGGGACCGCATCCGCGAACGCATCAGCCAGGTCAAGGCGGACCAGCGCGAGCGCGGCCGGTTCCTTGGCGGAGCGCGGCCATTTGGCTATCAGATCGCCGCCGACGGCGAGTTGGTCGAGGACGCAACCGAGCAAAGGACCATCGCCAAGATGCGCGCCCTGCGCGACGACGGCCTCTCCCTCCGCGCCATCGCCGAAGCCTTGGCCGAAGATGGAATTTCGCTTTCGCACGTGGCGGTTAAGAAGGTGCTGGAACGCAGCAGCGGCGGCGAGACAACTGCGCCGGAACAGACGGTCACAGCAGCGCAAGCGCCTCTCGGAAGTCGCTGGTAAGCCCTAACTCGCGGCGCTGCCGAGTACCGCCGCTCTTGACCTTGACGCTCAACGGGGGAACCCGGATTGCCTTGTTCAATAGGTGTTGCAGGTCACGCTGTTTCCAAAACGGTTGCACGTTGTCGTGGCGGGGGTCGTTCTTACCACCACGGGCGGCTGAGGCCCTCTAAATGGGAAACTGGGCATGCGTCCGTCTGATGGACCACACTGGTACGTCATTCGGTACCATGTGACCGGGCCGGGGATCACGTCAGCGATCAAGCCGCCCGCGTTGCTGGAACTGTCCAAAACCTGATACGGCCCTTTGCAAGTTGCAGCCGCTTGTTTCAGGCAGACGTTTGGCGAGCCGTTGCATTTGGCTTCTTGCATGACTTTGCCGCTTGGGCCTTGGATTGCCTCGCCCGATGAAACACACCCAGCAATTGCCAAAGAGGCTGCTAGCGCCAACAATGAAGTGGCAAATCTCATCTGCATGGCCGACAGCCCCCGTCTCACCGCGTTTTTCACAATAGGCAAGATTCGGGAAACGACCGCAAGACTTCCGCCAGATAATGGTTACTGCGCAGCGTCCTATCGTCTGCTTACTGTAGCGTCCCCTCGTCGTCGCGCTTCGGAGCAAACTTTGCCGTCCACTCCTCTAGGGTCATTTGCTTGACTTCACCGGGTTCGCGCATCGGGCGGCGGGGCATCGAGGCGACTTCGGCTCTATCGATGATCAGCCCGAGCAGCTTCGCTTTGCCCATAACAGCGGTCACGCCAGCGGCAGGGTTCTTCGTTGCCAGCGCGAGCTTGAACATAAGGTTAAGGTCTGCAACCAGATCGTCGACCGTAATCTCTGACCGCTTTGCGGCCTCAGCTCGCAACTCGTCGACTCGAGCCGCCACCTTAGGATTTCTTAGAAGCTGGGAGGCGCTGGCCTCGGCCGCATTGGCGCGCGCCGAGTAGCCAGCCTCCTTATAGGCGCGAGATTGGGAAAGGCCTTCGGCGAGGCCAAGGCAGAAACGCTCCTGCCGTATATTCAACCTGTCCTTCGGCATTGTGGTGCCATAATACCGCAACGGCAAAGATCGCGCTATAGCGGCCTAGTAACCGTGGTAGGCCTTGTCGTCCTGAGATGGTCCGTTTTCTTGCCCTGCTTGCCCCGCCTGACCCGCCACGCTGACCGACGGCGGGGATGGCGGGGATGGCGGGACTGAAATGCCAGCTTTCTCAGGAGGACGTATCGTCCAGGTCACCACACCGTCCTTGTTGCGACCCTCGTCATTCTCGATATGCCAACCGGCCTTTCGCATAACTGGCGCTTGGCGTTTGAGATGAACCGTGGTCAATCTTGCATTGGCGGGCCAGCCTTTCGGCAGCTTCTCGGGTTTCGTTACCACTTCCAGCAGAAGGGCTGCCGTGCCCTCGAACTCCTTTCCAAGAACTGCAACCGCCATGATGAACGGATCGGCTGTCAGGGTATCTGCTGCCAGTGACCCCTGCTTGGAAAGGTAGCGATCCAAACCACGAGTGCCCAACAAGCGATCCACAGCCGCAAGGATATCGGCGAAGTCAGCCATACGGGGTTTTCGGTCCAGACGGACAGAGGGAAGGATACGTTTCACACCCGCTGTCAGATCGAGGAGCGCGCCCAGAAGGCGAGGATGCACCGCATCCCACTTCGGCCACAAGTCGGTCTCGTTGAGCCGCTCATCGTCGGGTATGACCCTAAGATCGATAGACAGCAGCCGGTCCGCCAGATCGCCGCGAATCGCTCCAAGGTCGATGCCGTTTAGGATCACGCATCGCCTAAAGGCGAACACGTACAGCCCGCCATCGGTGTAGAGCCTGCGCCTCACGTCTCCATCGCCGGTTACAGCACGGCAAAGCGCGTCGGACAGCCAATCAGGCACGACTGACAGGTTATCAAGCCCGACCACCCATGAGCCGGACGCTGCAGTCACCCACGCCTCGACGTCGCGAGGCGGTTTGCGCAGCGGCACGGGTGATGGATCGATCAGTCTGGTGAGGACGCCCGAAAAGCTGCTTTTGCCCGCCCCCTGCTCTCCACCAAGCGAAAGGATCGGGTGCGGTATGTCGAAATACAGCGCCGCGACTAGCCACGCCGCCACAAGCGGTTTGTCTTCATCCGGGACATTTAGCCAATCCCAGAGTTCATCGAGCGAGCCGCCCCTCACCGGCTCCGGTAGCGCAGCTGTCACCTCGGTACGCTTGAACAGCACTGGCACATGGTCTTCGACGGACCAGCCGTCGCTGGTGACGACAACTGCCCGCCCGGTTCCATCGCCGAGGTCGAGCCATTGCGCCTCAGCGCATCGGGCAACCCGAATGTGCAGGACCTGCGGCTCATTTTCCTGTGCGATGCCTTCTAGCACGAGCAGCGCATCGGCCAACGCCTGCTGGGGAGCGGCGCGCCGGGTCCTCCGGAAATACTCACGGGACAGTTGGCTACGCAACGACATCTTTCCGCCGCGCAACATCTGCACCACCTTGGCACCGGAGCGCGGAACCCCGAAAGGCTCACCCTCGACGCTTATGCCGAGGTCGTACAGTTCCTCCGCGATCTTCACCAAAACGGTCGCCGCCGATGCTTTCGGCTCTTCGCGTTCTGCATTTCGGCCAGCACTCTCGGTATCAGGCTCCGCGTCAGGCTGCCTCACCTCTTCCGCCTCGGCCAGGATTGCCGCAAGATCACCATATTCCACCCCTTCAGGAAGGGCGTCGGCCAAGTCCCACCCCACAGGCAAGCCTTCCATCAGCTTGACCAAGCGAACCGATGCCGCTCCCGACTGGCGAAGCATCTCGGCCGCGTCACCAGCAAAGGCCGCGCCGGGAGCGTCGGCGTCGGGCCAGATAGTCACGCTGCGGTTGGCGAGCGGGCTCCAGTCGGCCTTCTTCGCGGACTTCGATCCGTTTGGCGGAGATACGGCTACATGGTCGGGGAAGAGTTTGTTCGCGGCCTCGGCCTTCTTCTCGCCTTCCGTGACGATGACCGGCGCGTTGGGTCGCCCAGCGAGGCGATCAAGCCCATAGAGGGGTCTAGGCTCCGGGAAGCCTTTGCATCGCCACTCGCGCCTGCCCTGTCTCTGGCAGTAGGTGAACGGTCTGAACTCCTTCGTCGGCTTCGCACCATTTACAGGGCGGTCGTAACGCGCGATTTGGCCGAGCAACCTCCCCTCGGCGTCGCGGTAGGCCCAGCTCACGGTAAGGGACGCGCCTTCCGGTCCCAAGCGTTCAATCAGGGCATTTGTGAGGTTCGGCGCGTTGGCCGGGACAGGGAGCATGGGTGCCCACTCGGCCTCAGATATGGGATCAAGTTTTCGACGTGCGAGCTCATCGCCCAAGGGTGCGAAGGGGTCATCGCTCATAGCGTTATGTCCCGTGGGCAACGCCAAGCATAGCGGCTATGCGTTTCGCCGCTTCCGATTGGCTGAGCTTGTGGAGATATGCCGCCAGCGCAACGACATCGCCGCCGGCATCTCCGGTGGCGAAGTCGGCCCAACGGCCCGTGGTAAGGTTGATCCGGAACGAGCCTACGCTGCGATCATTGCGGGTGGGGTTTCGCACGACATACTCGCGACCCTCAATGCGGCCACCGGGAACCCATCGGTCCAGCAGTGAAGGCAACACCGGGAGCGCGGCGCTATTGATGGCGACAAAATCGATGACGGCGCGCTTGCTCATTGCAGGCGCTCTAAAATCGCTTCACGGGCCGCCTCGATGCGGCCAGCGGACAGCAGGAAGTCGAGCAGGACCAGAAAGGCTTCGCTTTCCGCATAGAGCTTGTCCACATCGCGCTCGCGCAAATCGAGCAACGCCTGATATGTCTCAAGCCGCTTTTGCAGAAGCGTTTGATCTGGATCTGGTGCGCGCATGGCTCGGTTCTCCTTGGAAGGAGGCCGGCTTCTTGACGCGGCATCTAGCTGGACTTACGTTCCGGCTCGCCTAAGCCTGAAAACTGAAATCCGAGCCCGCCGGTAGCGACAAGTGCCGGCGGGTCTCAGGCTGCTTCGTTGCTGCGGTCAATCTCAGCGCGTGGAAGACTGTCGTGCAGGTGCTCTATGCTAGCGACCGAAATCAGGGTGCGGCGGCCAAGCTTGCGGACCTCCAGCTGACCAGCCTTGATCAGTTTGTAGATTTTGTCGTGCGAGGCCGGGATTGCCGCCTTCGCCTCTTTCACCGTCAGGAAGCGACGTTCCATATGACCGTCTCCAGATCAAAAATGACGGTCAATGATGACGACGAGGCAGCACGGAGTAACTAAACCTAATTTGCGTAATTATGTTCACCGGCGTCATCATGTTCACTGGCGTCCAGATCGCCTGACCAACGGTTCCGGTCGGTACTCCTTCCAGCATCGGTAGACGTACTCGCGCGATTTGCCATAAAGCTGCAGGGCCTCCTCGACGCCGGCTTCCACACCTCTGCCATCAAGCACGGCAGTCTCCACGATCCCAGCGATCTGCGCTCTGGTGTAGGTATTTTCCGGGCGACCTGCGCCGCGACGGCTGATTTCCGCGATGAAATACGTATGCGCAAGCGGGTGCCCACTGTTGGGAACGAAAAGCGCGGCTACCCCTTGAATGATGTCCCTCGGCGGATTTTTCGAGCGCAGAACCTCGGCCAGAGCCCATCGGCACTCATATTCGAGGAAGCTACCGCGTTCCGGGAAGCGATGTTGAGGAAGCCCCTCAGCCCCTTCTTCAAGCCAGCCTGTAAGGAGCAGCCGAGCCTTCTGCTCGCGGGATTTTAGGAAGTGGTGCCGGTAGGCATTCTCTTCAGCTTGCTTAATCGCTGCGATCTTGACCTCAATGGCCTCGAAACGGAGGATGTCACCCTTTGCGCGCGCTTGATCCCGACGCGCAACCAGCGCGGCAAAGGTCGTCGACTTGCCTTTCAGGGGCGGTTTCTTGCCCATGGACGTGTACCTTAACGCGCACCTCGGAGGACGCAGGAAGGCCAGCGGTGCAGGCCCGCGTTTCGGATCGCCGTCCTATCCTTGCGCGCTCATTCTGCCGTCGCCCTGCGCCGTCCGGCAAGCCGTATCACCTTACCCTTGGCGCCGTCGCTGGCAAGGAAGCTGGCCCACGCTTCCATCAGCTTACGGCGACGCTCCAGTGCGGTCCCGCGCCGGTAAGCCTGTTCGGCCTTGTCGCCGATGACATGCGCCAAGGCCGCCTCGGCCACCTCGCGCGGGAAATTTGTGCGGTCTCCCGCCCAGTCGCGGAAGGCACTGCGAAAGCCGTGGATGGTCGTCTGGTCCTTGACCCTCCAACGCCGCAGCAGCATTTCCATCGCAGCCGCCGAAACCGGGCGGCCCTTGCGCTGCCCGGGAAAGACATGGGGATTATCGTCGCGGCGCAGCTCGGCCAGTTCCTTCAATATCTCGAGGGCGCGTGGTGACAACGGCACCTCATGCTTGCGGAAAGCCTTCATGCGCTCTGCAGGGACAGTCCAGAGCTTCTTGTCGAGGTCCACCTCCGACCATTTCGCGCCGACCGTCTCCCCTGACCGAGTGGCTGTCAACAACGCAAATTCCAACGCCTTCGCATCCATGCCGCTGGCAGCTCGCAGCCGCTTCGCGAACGCCGGCGCGTCGTCGTAAGGCATCGCACGGTGATGGCCGCGCACCAGTTTCCTCGGCTTCGGCAACAGCGCGTCGAGGTGGCCGCGCCAAAATGCTGGGTTCTCGCCCTGACGCCAGCCCCTAACCTTGCAAAAGCTCAACACGCGCTCGATGCGGCCCCTGAGCCGCGAGGCCGTTTCCGGTCTGGTTTGCCAGATCGGTTTCAGGACGGCCAGTACGTCCTCAGTAGTGATCACGGAGACGTTGAGCTTGCGCAGGTTCTTGCAATAGTCGCCAGCCTGTTGACGCTTTCCCTTTGCTTCGCCGGGGCCAAGGAGTGTCGTCCGCCACTGCGCCCTATGCTTTTCGTTACGCCAGCCGGCTTCGCGGTCGGCGAGGAACAGCTCGATGGCTTCGCCGAAGGTCGGCTCGGCTTCCGTGCGGCTTTCGGCCAGCGGATCACGACCGGCGCTCAGCACTTCTCGGCATTTGCCGGCCTTGCCGCGCGCCGTCGCTAACGACACCAAACCGTTCCCATTGCCGTAGGGACCAAGGCCCATCTCGCGGCGTCTGCCGTCGCGGGTCCACATGAAAGTCCAAGACTTGCCCCCGGTAGGGCCGATCAGCAGATAGAGCCCACCGCCATCGGAGAGGCGGCCCGGCTTTGTGGCAGCCTTGATGGCAAAATCGCTCAGCTTATTGAGAGTGCGCGCCAAAGTTCGCTCCTACTTTCACTCCTACTTTTAAAGTAGGAAGATAGCGAATATTGGCTGACAACGAAAGATCGTCAGGTAGCGAAAAAGCCCAGGTTTCCTAGGTTTTCATACGACGACTGACAGTGACAGAATGGAATACGGCGGACTCCCTCTCCGCCATCCTGCTTCGCTCTTCGAGCTTCGCAGGAGCGGTTCAGTCAGCGGAGCGAAGCAGGGCGGGTTCGAATTTCTGCTTTGTAGGTCCGGAGAGATGGGTAACAGTTTACCCGCTGTAGCCTGGGCGTGACGCGCCAACCGGTTCAGCTCAATTCGGGTGATGTCCCGCGATTGCGCCCAGAAAAATCTCCCCGAACTCCCTAAGCTTTGCCGCTCCCACGCCATTCACCTCGGCGAACGCGTCGAGGTCGCGCGGGCGGCGTTCGGCCATGTCGATCAGCGTGCGGTCGGAGAACACGACATAGGCCGGCACCTGCCGCTCCTTGGCCAGCCGCAGCCGCAGCGCCTTGAGCGCGCCCAGCAGCGATGCATCCACACCCTCGGCGCTGGCGGCGGAGCCTTCCCCGGACCGCTTCCTGCCGCGCGCGAGAGGGTCCCGCATCTCGACGCGATAATGGAACGCAACCTCGCCGCGCCCGAGGGCGCGGCCGCTTTCGGAAATGGCGAGGCCGCCATGGCCGTCCGGATCCGGCACAAGGAATCCGCCGGCGACCAGTTGCCGGATAAGTGACAGCCAGACCGTTTTCCTGTGCGCCGCGCCGGCCCGGAAACTGGTCAGCGCTTGATGGCCTCTCGCCAGTACTTTCTCCGTCTCGTGGCCGAGCAGTATGTCGATGACATGGGCGGCGCCGAAGCGCTCGCCGGTCTGCGCGACTGCCGTCAGGATGATCCGCGCTTCCGCTCCGCCATCGGCGCGCGGCACCTGGTCGAGGCAATTGTCGCAATTGCCGCAGGGCGCTGCCTGTTCGCCGAAATAGCCGAGCAGGATCTGGCGGCGGCACTGTACCGCCTCGCAGTAGCCGATCAACGTATCGAGCCGGCGATGCCCGCGTCTCTTGTGTTCAGGTGATGATTCTTCGTCGTCGATGAACAGGCGCCGCATGCGGATATCGCCGAGCCCGTAGAGCATATGCGCCTCGGCTGCCCGCCCGTCGCGGCCGGCGCGGCCGATCTCCTGATAGTAGGCTTCGAGGCTGCCCGGCAGGTCGGTGTGGAAGACATAGGCGACGTCGGGCTTGTCGATGCCCATGCCGAAGGCGATGGTCGCCACCATGACGACGCCGGAGAGCGTCATGAAGGCGTTCTGATTCGCCTCACGCGCCTCCTTGCTCATCCCGGCGTGATAGGCGAGCGCGGTCACGCCGTTCTTCTCGAGGAAAGCCGCCATCTCCTCGGTCTTCTTGCGCGACAGGCAGTAGACGATGCCGCTTTTGCCCGCGTGACGCTCGACGAAGCGCAGCAACTGGCGCTTGCTGTCCTGCTTGGCCTCGAGGGCAAGCTTGATGTTCGGCCGGTCGAAACCCAGCACCACGGTTTCGGCGCGCCCGGCGAACAGACGCGCTTCGATATCGATGCGGGTAGCCTCGTCCGCCGTCGCCGTCAGCGCGATGATCGGCACTTGCGGGAAAATGGAGCGCAGCCGCGACAGATCCTCATATTCGCGCCGGAACGCCGGACCCCATTGCGAGATGCAATGCGCCTCGTCGATGGCGATCAGGCTGACGTCGAGCCTGGCCAGCGCGTCGAGCATCCGCTCCGTCATCAGCCGCTCCGGCGCGAGGTAGAGCAGGCGCGTCTGGCCGGAGGCGACACGGCGCCATGCCGCGACATTGGCCTCGCGCTCGATCGAGGAGTTGATCGTATCGGCTGCCACGCCGGCAAGGCGCAACGCCGCGACCTGATCCTGCATCAGCGCAACCAGCGGTGAGACGACGATGGCAAGGCCGCCCAGGACCAGCGCCGGAACCTGGTAGCAGAGCGATTTGCCCGCACCCGTCGGCATGACGGCCAGCACATGGCGTCCGCCCAGCAGCGCGTCCATGATTTCGGCCTGGCCGGGACGAAAATCGTCGAAGCCGAACACGTCCTTCAACACGCGTTGCTTGGGGTCTGGTGCATCCGGCGGAACGCTCGCCGTCGATATTGGCATCTCGCAATGGTCCCCGTTTGGCTGAGGCAACGTTCTTAAAGCGAAGATCGCCGGAACGCTATCCGCGGATGCGCGGGGTGGCATGTCCACCGGCCCCAATTCGTGCCTTCCCTTCCGACATCAGCACCCCTGCTGGATTCTCTCACGTGCTGCGATGTAAGCTTGCCCGGGACGACCAGGGAGAGAGCGATGCTGCAGACCAGACAGGATGCTCTCGGCGAACGCTTCAAGCAGCAGCGCGCCGCCTTCGAGGCGCAGCCCTTTCCGGGCCTCGATGTCCGCAAGGATCGCCTCGCCCGGCTGCTGGCGCTCACGGAGAGGCATGAGGCCGACATCTGCGCGGCAATCGACACCGACTTTGGCGGCCGCTCGGCTCATGAGACCCGCCTTGCCGAGCTGTTCGTGGTGCGGGCCGGCATACGCCACGCACTGTCCCACCTGAAAGGCTGGATGCGGGAACGGCGCGTCGCCACCACCTTGCCGTTCCTGCCGGGCAGGAACCGGCTCGTCGCGCAGCCGCTCGGTGTCGTCGGCATCGTATCGCCCTGGAATTACCCTTTCCAGCTCGCCGTCGCGCCGGTCACCGCGGCGCTCGCCGCCGGCAATCGCGTGCTGGTCAAACCCTCCGAATTGACGCCCGCCTTTTCAGCGCTGCTGGCGCGCCTGGCCGCCGAGCATTTCGCACCGGACGAACTCGGCGTCATCACCGGCGACGCGGAGGTCGGCAAGGCTTTCGTGTCGATGCCTTTCGATCACCTGCTGTTCACCGGTTCGACGGCCGTCGGCCGCCAGGTCGCACTGGCCGCCGCGGCCAACCTGACCCCGGTTACGTTGGAACTCGGCGGCAAGTCGCCGGCGATCTTCGACCCCTCATGCGACCTCGATGCGGCGGCGGCCAGCGTCGCCTATGGCAAGCTCCTCAATGCCGGGCAGACCTGCATCGCGCCGGACTACCTGCTGGTGCCCAAGGGACAGTCAGGCATCGTGGCAGAGAAACTCGCGGCGGCTATGGCGAAGCTCTACCCCAGCCTGCGCGACAATCCGGACTATACCGCCATCGTCAGCGACCGACATTATCAGCGCCTGCGGGCCATGATCGCGGAAGCCCGCGACGCCGGCGCCGATGTCACCGAAATCAACCCGGCCGGCGAGGCGTTCGGCGCCACAGGCCGCAAATTGCCGCCGACCCTGGTCAGGAACGCCGATCCCGACCTGCGGCTGATGCGCGAGGAGATTTTCGGGCCGGTGCTGCCGATCCTCGAATATGCCGGGATCGACGACGCCATCGCCCATGTCAACCGGGCCGACCGGCCGCTGGCGCTCTACTGGTTCGGGCGAGACGGCGGCAACCGGCAACGCATCCTGCACGAGACCATCGCCGGCGGCGTCACCATCAACGATTGCATGCTGCATCTGGTGCAGGAGAACCAACCCTTCGGCGGCGTCGGCGCCAGCGGCATGGGCGCCTATCACGGGGAATGGGGCTTTCGCACCTTCAGCAAGGAGAAGCCGGTTTTCCTGCAGTCGCGCTTGAGCGCGGGAAGCCTTCTGCGTCCGTCCTACGGCAAGACCTTCGAACGGCTTTTCGGCCTGCTCAGGCACATGACTTGAACGACGTGCACCGCCCGCCGCCGGCAACGCGATCACATGCCGGCGCGATCACATGGCGTCCGCGCGTTAAGCCTATCTTCACCATGATTCGGCAGGCTCCATTTCCTGCGGCCACGTTTCGAGTACCGCGGCGCGCAAGCGCCCAGGCAACAGACCCGCGCCTCTCCGGAGGCGCGGGTTTTTCATTTGGAAACAGCGCGTCAAAATGAGCATCCATCGCTCATCGCATGGCCGGCCCTCAGGCGAGGAAATCGGCGCGGTGCGGCGTAAAGCTGTCGACGAGCCGGCCGGCTTCGAGCGCCTTGACGCCGTGCACCAGGCCTGACGGCACGATGAAGCTGCCGCCTGTCTCGAGGATTTCGGTCCGGCCGTCGATGGTCACCTCGAAGCGGCCTTCGGCGACGTAGCTTGCCTGTACATGCGGATGCGAATGCAGGGCGCCGACGCCGCCCTTGTCGAAGGCGAACTCGACCATCATCAGTTCATCCGTGTGCAGGAGAACGCGCCGCCTGTTGCCGTCCGGCGTCGCCGTCCAGGCGCCCGCGCCGGCCTGCGAGAAGATTTTCGTTTCGCTCATCGCAATATCCTCATCGCGCCAGCCAGCCGCCATCCACCGGCACCACCGCGCCATGCATATAGTCCGACGCCGGCGCCAGCAGGAAGGCCACCGCATCGCCAACATCTTCCGGCCGGCCCCAGCGGCCGGCCGGGATGCGCGCCAGGATCGAGGCGCTACGGTCGGGATCGGCGCGCAGCGCCTGCGTATTGTTGGTTTCGATATAGCCCGGCGCGATGCCGTTGACGTTGATGCCTTTCGCTGCCCATTCGCAGGCGAGCAGCCGGGTGATGCCGAGCACGCCGTGCTTCGAGGCGGTGTAGGACGCGACGCGAATGCCGCCCTGGAAACTCAGCACCGAGGCGATGTTGACGATCTTGCCTTTGCGTCCGCCGGCAAGGACGCGCCTGGCAAAGCCTTGGCAGAGCAGAAAAGCCGTCTTCAGGTTGAGGTCGAGCACCTCGTCCCAATCGGCCTCAGAAAGGTCGATTGCATCGGCGCGCCGGATGATGCCGGCATTGTTGACCAGCCCGTCGAGCGGCCCGCTTTCGTCCCACACGCGCTCCAGCATCGGACCTGCGGCAGATGTGTCGGCAAGGTCGGCCGCGACCGCCTCGAACCGCCCGCCCGCCGCGGCGATCCTTGCGGCCGTCTCATCCATCGAGGAACGGCCGACGCCGACGACCATGCCGCCGGCGCGCGCGATCGAAACGGCGATGCCCTGGCCGATGCCGGTGTTGGCGCCGGTGACGAGGATGCGCCGACCGGTCAGGCTGAAGGCGGAAAGATCGCTCACCGCAGGTCTTCCATCGCAACCGGATCGACATCGGTGTAGTCGACATTGTCGCCGGCCATCGCCCAGATGAAGGCATAGCTGGAGGTGCCGGCGCCTGAATGGATAGACCAGCCCGGCGACAGCACGGCCTCCTCGTTGCGCATGACGATGTGTCGGGTCTCGTCCGGCTCGCCCATGAAGTGGAAGACGCGCGCCGTCTCCGGCAGGTCGAAATAGAGATAGGCCTCCATGCGCCGGTCGTGCACATGGCACGGCATGGTGTTCCAGATTGAGCCCGGCGCAAGTTGCGTCATCCCGACGACGAGCTGGCAGGTGGCCCCGTCGGCATGGATGAACTGGAAGATGGAGCGTTCGTTGCAGGCCTCCTTGCTGCCGAGATCGATACGCCTGGCGTCACCGATGCGGATCAGCCGGCTGGGAAAGGTTTGATGCGCCGGCGCGCTGAGCAGATAGAACTTCGCGGGCGTCGCCTTGTCGACTGAGGCGAATGACACGTCCTGCGTGCCCATGCCGAGATAGAGCATGTCGCGCGCCTGCAGCTCATGGAGCTGGCCGCCGGCTTCGATCCTGCCGGCCCCGCCGATATTGACGGCGATCAACTCGCGGCGATCGAGAAAGCCGTTCGTTCCGGTCGGCTTGATTGCCTCCAGCCGAAGCGCCGCGCCGGCCGGCATCGCGCCGCCGACGATCATGCGGTCATAATGTGTGTAGGTCAGGCTGATGCGGCCGGGCTGGAACAGGTCTTCGATATGGAAATTGTGGCGCAACTCGTCGGTCCCCATGGCCGCGGCGGCGGCGGGGTCGATAGCGAAGCGCGATGTGTAGTCGGTATGGTTCTGGCTCATTGCTGTCCTGACTTGAGATGGATCATTCGCCGCCGGCCGCCTTGACCGAGTCGGAATAATAGACCTGCCGCGCGTGCAGGCGCTCGCGATAGCGCTGCTGGCTGGCCGAGAGATGCGTGCGCATCGCCTCGCGCGCGGCTTCGGCATCGCCCGATGTGATCGCGTTCAGGATCACCAGATGCTCACGCTGCAGCCCGCGCTGATAGCTGTCGGACTGCACCAGCTCGGTCGACCAGGGCGAGGTCACGTCGCACGGAATGGCGCGCCGGCCGAGCACGTCAAGCATCTCGACATAGAACGGGTTGTTGGTGGCGCTGGCGATGGCGCGATGGAAGGCGAGGTCGGCCGGACCGGTCGGCTCGCTGGCGAGCAGCAGCCGTTCGAAGTCGAAGAAAGCTTCCTGGATCGCCGCCTCCTGGGCCGCGTTGCGGCGGATAGCGGCAAGCCCGGCCGATTCGATCTCGATGGCGAGCCGCACTTCGAGCACGTTGAGTGCGATCGAATCCTTGCTGCCCATATCGGCCGCGAGCGCCCCGAACATCGTCGAGATGTGCTCTGTGACGAAGACGCCGGCGCCCTGCCGCGGCTCGACCAGGCCATCGGCGGCGAGCTTGGCCAGGGCTTCGCGGATGACGGTGCGGCTGACGCCGAAGGTTTCGGTCAGCTGGCCCTCGGTCGGCAGTTTGTGGCCGGGCAGGATCTCGCCGGCCTGAAGCTGCCTGCGGATTGCCGCGACGACGGTCTCCGACAGTTTGGGTTTTCTCTCGACCCTGAGGTCGGTTGCGCTATCCAACGCCATGTCGTCCTCTATTTGAACACGCTCGGCAACCAGAGCGAGATGGCCGGAATATACGTCACCAGCCCGAGAACCACGATACCGGCGCCATAGAACGGCCAGATCGAGCGCATCGCTTCCCAGACCGTGATCTTGCCGACGGCGCAGGCGACGAACTGCACCGTGCCGACCGGCGGCGTGTTCAGCCCGATGCCGAGATTGAGGATGGTGATGACGCCGAAATGCACGGGATCCACGCCATAATGCGTGACCAGCGGCAGGAAGATCGGCGTGCAGATGATGATCATCGGTCCCATGTCCATGAAGGTGCCGAGCACCAGCATCAGGACATTGAGCAGCAGCAGCACGACGAGCGGATCGGTGGAGATCGCATTCATGCCGGCGATCAGCAGCACCGGCACTTTGAGATAGGCCATCAGCCAGCTGAAAGAAGCCGCCGTACCGATGATCAACAGCACCATCGAAGTGGTGCGCACGGCGCCCTTGGTGGCGTGGACGAAATCGCTCCAGCCCATCGAACGGTAAACGAGGACGGTAACAAGCAAGGCGTAGAGAATGGCGATGCACGAACTCTCCGTCGCTGTGAAGATTCCGGAGCGGACGCCGCCGAAGATGATGCCGATCAGGAGCAGTCCGGGAATAGCGATGAGCGCCAGCTGCCCGACGCGCGAAAAACCGGGGAAGGCCTCGACCGGATAGCCGCGGCTGCGGGCGACGAAATAGGCGGTGACCATCAGCGAGGCGGCGAACAAAAGGCCCGGTAGTATGCCGGCGGTGAACAGGTCGGCGATCGAAATCTTGCCGCCCCCGGCGATCGAATAGATGATCATGTTCTGCGATGGCGGCAAAAGCAGCGCGATCAGCGCCGCCATCGAGGTGACGTTGACGGCATAGTCGGCGCCATAGCCGCGTGCCTTCATCTGCGGGATCATCAGCCCGCCGACGGCCGCGGCCTCGGCCACGGCCGAGCCGGAAATGCCGCCGAACAGCGTGCCGGCGATGATGTTGACCTGGCCGAGACCGCCTCGGACATGGCCGACCAGGGAGCCGGCAAAGGAAACGATGCGCTGCGCGATGTCGCCGCGCACCATCAGATCGCCGGCATAGATGAAGAACGGGATCGCCATCAGGGAGAACGCGCTCATGCCCGACTTCATTTGCTGGAACACGACCAGGGGCGGCAGGCCGAGATAGAGCACGGTGGCGAAGGAGGCCGCACCGAGGCAGAACGCGATCGGCGTGCCGCCGAACATCAGCAGCGTGAAGACGCCGAACAGGATCCAGAGCTCCATCTAGGCCTCCTGCACCGCCGGCATCTCCGGCACGTCCTCGAGATTGATGTCCTTGTCGATATCGACGCCCGACCAGCGCAGCGCGATGCGCTCGGCCGAGAACAGGCAGATCAGCACGCCGCCGGCGACCAGCGGCAGATAGTCGAAGCCGCCCGGCAGCTCGAGCGCCGGGATGATGGTGTGCCAGGTCAGGCCGACAAGCTTGCAGCCGTACCAGACCATGCCGAATCCGAAGCCGAGCACGATCAGGTCGGACAGCGTGCGCAACGCTCCCTTGCTGCCTTTCGGCAGGACATAAAGCAGCACGTCGAACCCCATATGGTAGTTCTCCCGCACGCCGACGGCGGCGCCGAGGAAGATGAACCAGTTCATCAGCATGATGGCGCTGGTTTCGGTCCAGCTCGGCGACGAATTGAGCACGAAGCGGAAGAAGACCTGATAGGCGACGAGCGCGGTCATGGCGACCAAGCCGATGCCGGCCAGGTAGAGTGCCCCGTCGCAGATCCTCGAAAGCACGACGCTGAACCGTGGCGGCGCCGCGCTGCTTGTCATTGTCGCCATCTGATCCTCCCGATCGCCGGCCGGTCACGAAGGCGCGGGACGGCGTGCATTGCCCGCCCCGCGGCCGACTTCACTTGGTTGCCTGGACGCGGGCGGCGAGGTCCTTCAGCGCCGGCGTCGACAGGTATTTGTCGTAGACCGGCTTCATCGCGTCGATCAGCGGCTGCTTGTCGATCTCGCTGACCTTGACGCCTGCCTTTTCGACGATGTCGCGGGATTTCTTCTCCTGCGCGTCCCACAGTTCGCGCATCTTGACGACGCTGTCCTTGGCCGCCTGGCGCACGATCGCCTGGTCTTCCGGCGAGAGCTTGTCCCAGCTCGCCTTCGCCATCACCAGCACTTCCGGAACGATCTGGTGCTGGTCGAGCGTGTAGTGCTTGGCGACCTCATAGTGCTTGGCGGATTCGAAGCTCGGCCAGTTGTTTTCCGCGCCGTCGATGACGCCGGTCTCAAGTGCCGAATAGACTTCGCCATAAGCCATTGGCGTGGCGTTGGCGCCCAGTGCGTTGACCATGTCGACGAACACGTCCGACTGGATGACGCGGAATTTCATGCCCTTCAGATCGGCGATCGAGGCGATGTCCTTCTTGGTGTTGTAGAAGGAGCGCGCGCCGGAATCGTAGAAGGCCAGACCGACCAGGTCATGTGCCTCGAAAGCTTTCAGGATGTCGTCGCCGATCGGCCCGTCCATGACATGGCGCATATGTTCGACCGAGCGGAATATGTAGGGCAGCGACGGCACCGCGGTTTCCGGCACGATGCCGTTGAACGGCCCCATCGAGACACGGTTGAGGTCGATGACGCCGGTCTGGGTCTGCTCGATCGTGTCCTTCTCCTCGCCGAGCTGCGCCGAATGATAGACCTCGACCGAATAGCGGCCATCGGTGCGCTGCTTGATCAGCTCGCCCATGTATTTCACCGCCTCGACCGTCGGATAGCCGTCGGGGTGCGTGTCGGCCGACCGCAGCACGGTTTGCGCGTTGGCGATGCCAATCAGCAGCGAGCCGAACGCGAATGTAGCCGCCGTCAATTTCGAAAAATGCAACATGCTTTCCTCCCTTTTTCAAAAATCAAGGCGCCGGCTCAGAGCCGGCGCATCACCAGCCCGTCATCCCTGCTCAATCTTGGCCATTTCGGTCAGCATCCGGTGCGGGCGAGCGAGCGTGGACGCGCGTCGGTGCTAAGCAGCAAATCCGCATCTGTCAGTGCCACGGTGATCCTCCCAAGAGGCGCTATCGGTAGGGTCGCAAGGAAATAATGTCAACATACAAAAAATGGATTGTTGTATGATGACTTTGGATCGGCAACCGGCCATTGTGTGGGACGGCAGTGGATGTTACGCCGCTGCCGTTTCTCCTTCGCCGACCTTACGGGGCGGCTCCCAAAGGCCAATCGGGGACTTCGCACAGCAATGAACAGGCGTCTTTCGAAGGATACGATCACGACGTTGCCGGCGAGGATCGCCGTGCCGCGTTTTGATCGCGCATCGGTCACGCAAGGCATCGTGCATCTGGGGGTCGGCGCCTTTCATCGCGCCCACCAGGCAGCCTATGTCGACGATTGCCTGGCTGCCGGAGAAACGGATTGGGGCATCGTCGGCGTGTCGCTGCGCAGTGCCGAGACGCGCGATGCGCTGGCGCCGCAGGACGGGCTCTACACGCTGGCGATCCGCAGCGGGGGCGAGGAAAGTCTTCATGTCATCGGCTCCATCGGCGCGATGCTGGTGGCGCCGGAAGATCCCGCCGCCGTGCTGGCCGCGCTGACCGATCCGCGCACCCGCATCGTGACGCTGACCATCACCGAGAAAGCCTATCTGCGGGCCGCCGGCGGCGGGCTCGACGCAGCCCACCCTGATATCGCCCACGATCTGGCGAACCCGCATCTGCCGAAGACCGCGCACGGTTTTCTGGCCGAGGCGCTTGCACGCCGTCGCGCGACCGGCTTGCAGCCCTTCACCGTGCTCTGCTGCGACAACCTGCCTGCCAACGGGGCGACCTTGCACAGGCTGCTGGTGGAATTCGCCACGCTGCGCGATGCCAGCCTCGGTGAGAAGGGCGCTACCAGGCTTGCCGGCCATATCGCCGACGAGGTCGCGTTTCCCTCGAGCATGGTCGATCGCATCGTGCCGGCCACGACCGATGCCGACCGGGCGCGGATCGCTCTCGAGCTCGGCGTCGACGACGCCTGGCCGGTCATGACCGAGCCGTTCCGCCAGTGGGTGGTCGAGGACAATTTTCCGGCAGGCCGCCCGGCCTGGGAAAAGTTCGGCGTCACCATGGTCGGGGATGTCAGGCCCTTCGAGGACATGAAGCTGAGACTGCTCAATGGAGCGCATTCGGCCATTGCCTATCTCGGCCTGCTCAGCGGACACGCCACCGTCGACCGCGCCTTCGCCGATCCGGCGATCAGGCGCTTTGTCGATGCGCTGTGGGCCGAGGCAATCCCGACGCTGCCCACCGATGCCGGGCTGGATACCGCGAGCTATACGGCAGAGCTTGCCCAGCGTTTCTCCAACACAGCACTTGCCCACCGCACCGCGCAGATCGCCAATGACGGCAGCCAGAAACTGCCGCAGCGCATCATGGCCTCCGCGATCGAGCGCCTCCATTCAGGCGCCGCGCCCGGACATCTCATGCTGGCGGTTGCCGCCTGGATCGCCGCCTGCGAAGCGCGCGGCAAATCCCTGCCCGACGGCCATTTTACCGATCCGCTTGACATGCCGATGACGGCGATCATTGACCGGAATCTGCCCGCTGCCGAAACCGTCGCGGCAGTGTTCGATCTCGCCGGCTTCGCGACCGGGGCGCCTGAGCGGCCAGGATTGATGGACCTTGCGGCCGTCCATCTCGAGCAGTTGCGCCGTGGCGGACCGGCTCAGGCCTTCGCGGCATTGGGCATTTAAAAACAAAAAAGCGAGGCAAGGCCCCGCTTTTCAGTCGACTACTGGTGCCAGCCTCAAGCCGGCAGGATGGCGCCTTCCAGCGTGGTGAGCTGGCTGAGGAATTGTTCGGCCTTCGTGCGCGACCGGTCGTCCTTGGCGTCGGCGGCGTCTTCCCTGGCTTCCTGGATGCGGCGCGCGAGATCGGCGCGGTCGACATCCTTCACCGCGACAGCCGATTCCGCCAGCAGCGTGCAGCCGGCCGGAACGATGTCGGCGAAACCGCCGAAGACGACGTAACGCTCTTCACCGCCCGATGCGGCCTTCACCGTGACGACCCCCGGCTTGATCGTGGTCATGACCGGTGCGTGATGCGCCATGACAGTCATCTCGCCTTCCGCACCCGGAATGACGACTGCCTCGACCTCTGCGGAAACCAGCAGGCGCTCCGGCGAGACCAGTTCGAACTTGAAAGCTTCTGCCATGATCAATTTAGCGAGTAGGGAATAGTGAGTAGGGAAGTAGGGAGAAAGGGCAATTGCCCCCGGTCACCTGCCTGCCATTCACTACTGACTACTGACTACTCCCTATTCCCTTGATTAAGCCGCTTCAGCCGCGAGACGCTGTGCCTTCTCGACCGCTTCCTCGATGCCGCCGACCATGTAGAAGGCGGCTTCCGGCAGGTGGTCGTAGTCACCGTTGCAGAGGCCCTTGAAGCCCTTGATGGTGTCGGCGAGGTCGACCAGCTTGCCCGGCGCGCCGGTGAACACTTCGGCGACGAAGAAGGGCTGCGACAGGAAGCGCTCGATCTTGCGGGCGCGGGCCACCGTCTGCTTGTCCTCTTCCGACAGCTCGTCCATGCCCAGGATGGCGATGATGTCCTGCAGCGACTTGTAGCGCTGGAGGATCGACTGCACCTGGCGCGCGACGGCATAATGCTCTTCGCCGACCACCAGCGGGTCGAGCATGCGCGAGGTCGAATCCAGCGGATCGACGGCCGGATAGATGCCCTTTTCGGCGATCGAGCGGTTGAGCGTCGTCGTCGCGTCGAGGTGGGCGAACGAGGTCGCCGGCGCCGGGTCGGTCAAGTCGTCGGCCGGCACGTAGATGGCCTGCACCGAGGTGATCGAGCCCTTGGTGGTGGTGGTGATGCGTTCCTGCAGGGCGCCCATGTCCGTGGCGAGCGTGGGCTGGTAGCCCACGGCCGACGGGATACGGCCAAGCAGCGCCGACACTTCCGAACCGGCCTGCGTGAAGCGGAAGATGTTGTCGACGAAGAACAGCACGTCCTGGCCCTGGTCGCGGAAATATTCGGCGACCGTCAGGCCGGTCAGGCCGACGCGGGCACGCGCGCCCGGCGGCTCGTTCATCTGGCCATAGACCAACGCCGCCTTGGAGCCTTCGCCGCCGCCCTTCTTGTTGACGCCGGATTCGATGAACTCGTGATAGAGGTCATTGCCCTCGCGGGTGCGCTCGCCGACGCCGGCGAACACCGAATAGCCGCCATGCGCCTTGGCGATGTTGTTGATCAGTTCCTGGATCAGCACCGTCTTGCCGACGCCGGCGCCGCCGAACAGGCCGATCTTGCCGCCCTTGGCGTAGGGCGCGAGCAGGTCGAGCACCTTGATGCCGGTGATCAGGATCTGTGCTTCCGTCGACTGTTCGATATAGGCCGGGGCCGGCTGGTGGATCGAGCGCAACTCGACCGCGTCGACCGGGCCTGCTTCGTCGACCGGCTCGCCGATGACGTTGATGATGCGGCCGAGCATGCCCGGACCGACCGGCACGGCGATCGGGCCGCCGGTGTCGCGTACTTCCTGGCCGCGCACCAGGCCTTCGGTGGAATCCATGGCGATGCAGCGCACGGTGTTTTCACCCAGATGCTGGGCAACTTCGAGAACCAGGCGGTTGCCGACATTGGTGGTCTCGAGCGCATTCAGGATCGGCGGCAGGTGATCGCCGAACTGCACGTCGACCACGGCGCCGATGACCTGCCGGACCTTGCCGACGATGCCGGTGGCCTTGCTGGCCACGGCCGGGGTTTTTACCGCGGCGGCCCTGGTCGGCGCTGCCGCTTTCTTGGCCGGAGCCGCCTTCGCTGCTGCGGCCGGAGCCTTTGCCGGTGCCGCCTTGGCCGGGGCTGCCGCCTTGGGAGCCGCCGTCTTGGGGGTCGCTGCTTTCGCCATCGTCTTTACCCTTTTCGTCCTTTGTTTCTCGCGCGGTCGGATCGAGGTCGTTGACCCCGGGAAACCGCGCCTAGAGCGCCTCGGCGCCCGAAATGATTTCGATCAGTTCCTTGGTGATCTGCGCCTGGCGCTGGCGGTTGTAGGTGATCGACAGCTTGTTGATCATCTCGCCGGCGTTGCGCGTGGCGTTGTCCATCGCACTCATCTTGGCGCCCATTTCGCCAGCCGCGTTTTCGAGCAGCGCGCGGAAAATCTGCACCGCGATGTTGCGCGGAATGAGCTCGGACAGGATTTCACCCGGCTCGGGTTCGTATTCGTAGACGGCGCTGGCGCCGTCAGCAGCCTCGGCCGGAGCGGACGAAGCAGCGGCCGGAATGATCTGCTGCGCGGTCGGAACCTGGCTGATCACCGACTTGAACTGCGAATAGAACAGCGTGCAGATGTCGAAGCCGCCCTCATTGAACAGGTGGATGACCTTGCGGGCGATCGTGTCGGCATTGACGAAGCCGAGCGTCTTGACCTCGCGCAGGTCGATCCGGTCGAGGATCATCGACGCATAGTCGCGGCGCAGGATATCGAAACCCTTCTTGCCGACGCAGATGATCTTGACCTGCTTGCCGTCGGCCAGGAGCCTGCGGATGTGGTCGCGGGCAAGACGGGCGATCTGAGAATTGAAGCCGCCGCACAGGCCGCGCTCGGCCGTGCAGACAACGAGCAGGTGCACGTCGTCCTTTCCGGTGCCGGTCATCAGCGCCGGGGCATCGCCACCGCCGCCGATCGCCTGGGTGATGTTGGCCAGCACGGAACCCATGCGCTCCGAATAGGGGCGCGCCGCTTCCGCGGCCTCCTGTGCACGGCGCAGCTTCGCCGCGGCGACCATCTGCATCGCCTTGGTGATCTTCTGCGTCGCCTTGACCGAGGCGATACGGTTACGAAGGTCTTTTAATGAAGGCATGCTTCAAACCTGATCCCGTCTTGTCTCATCCGGACTGGCGCTTCGCTCAGGCGAAGGTCTTGGCGAAAGCGTCGATCTCGGCCTTCAGCTTGCCGCGCAGATCGTCCGACAGCGCCTTTTCCTTGCGGATGGCGTCGAGGACGTCCTTGCCGGCCGAACGCATGTGGCTGAGCAGGCCATGCTCGAACTTGCCGACCTGGTTGACCGGCAGCTTGTCAAGATAGCCGTTGACGCCGGCGAAGATCACCGCGACCTGCTCTTCCGTCTTCAGTGGCGAGAACTGCGGCTGCTTCAGGAGCTCGGTCAGGCGCGAACCGCGGTTGAGCAGGCGCTGCGTGGCGGCATCGAGATCCGAGCCGAACTGCGCGAAGGCCGCCATTTCGCGGTACTGCGCGAGCTCGCCCTTGATCGAGCCGGCAACCTGCTTCATCGCCTTGATCTGCGCCGAGGAGCCGACGCGCGACACCGACAGGCCGACATTGACGGCTGGACGGATGCCCTGGAAGAACAGGTTGGTTTCGAGGAAGATCTGGCCGTCGGTGATCGAGATCACGTTGGTCGGGATATAGGCCGACACGTCGTTGGCTTGGGTTTCGATGACCGGCAACGCCGTCAGCGAACCGTTGCCCATGTCGTCATTGAGCTTGGCGGCGCGCTCGAGCAGGCGCGAGTGCAGGTAGAAGACGTCGCCCGGATAGGCTTCGCGGCCCGGCGGGCGGCGCAACAGCAGCGACATCTGGCGATAGGCGACGGCCTGCTTCGACAGATCGTCGTAGCTGATCAGCGCATGCATGCCGTTGTCGCGGAAATACTCGCCCATGGTGCAGCCGGCGAACGGCGCCAGGAACTGCATCGGCGCCGGATCGGAAGCGGTGGCGGCGACGATGATCGAATATTCGAGCGCGCCGCGCTCTTCCAGCACCTTGACGAACTGCGCCACGGTCGAGCGCTTCTGGCCGACGGCGACATAAACGCAGTAGAGCTTTTCCTTCTCGGGGCCGTTGTCGTGCACCGACTTCTGGTTGAGCATCGTGTCGAGGATGATGGCGGTCTTGCCGGTCTGGCGATCGCCGATGACCAGCTCGCGCTGGCCGCGGCCGACCGGGATCAGCGCGTCGATGGCCTTGAGGCCCGTCGACATCGGCTCATGCACCGACTTGCGCGGAATGATGCCGGGCGCCTTGACGTCGACGCGCTTGCGTTCGGTCGCCTTGATCGGGCCCTTGCCGTCGATCGGGTTGCCGAGCGCGTCGACGACGCGGCCGAGCAGGCCCGGACCGACCGGAACGTCGACGATCGCGCCGGTGCGCTTGACGGTGTCGCCTTCCTTGATGTCGCGGTCGGCGCCGAAGATGACGACGCCGACATTGTCGGCTTCGAGATTGAGCGCCATGCCGCGGATGCCGCCGGGGAATTCGACCATCTCGCCGGCCTGGACATTGTCGAGGCCGTAGACGCGGGCGATACCGTCACCGACGGACAGCACCTGTCCGACTTCGGAGACCTCGGCCTCCTTGCCGAAATTCTTGATCTGGTCTTTCAGAATTGCGGAAATTTCCGCGGCGCGGATGTCCATCAGCCGACCTCTTTCAGTGCAAGCTTGAGCGAATTGAGTTTGGTTTTGAGCGACGTATCGATCTGGCGCGAGCCCATCCTGACCACCAGCCCGCCGAGCAGCGACGGATCGACGGTGACGGAGATGGAAACGTCCTTGCCGGCAACGCTCTTCAGCGCCGCCTTGAGTTCAGTCTGCTGGGCAGCGCTCAATTGGTGAGCCGATGTTACCTCGGCGGTCGTCTCGCCACGATGCTCGGCGGCGATCTGGCGGAATGCCCTGATCATGCCGGGCACGGCGAACAGCCGGCGGTTCTTGGCGACGACGCGCAGGAAATTGCCGGTCAGGCCGGTGATCCCGGCCTTGTCGGCGATCGCCGCGATGGCCTTGGCCTGGTCCTCGCTGGAGAACACCGGGCTGTTGATCAGCCGGGTCAAGTCGGCGCTGCCCGCGAGCATCGCCTCGAAACTGTTGAGGTCGGCTTCGACCTTGGCGACGGAATTCGCCTGCGATGCCAGTTCGAACAGCGAACCCGCATAGCGTTCTGCGACACCTGAGATTGGCGATGACGATTGGGCCACGGACCGTCTTTTCTCTTGTCTGACAGGCCGCAGATTGTTGGCGCGAGCGAAAACTCTGGCTAAATCTTTGACCTTACTGCATTTTTTCAAGCACGGAGGCGCGGCTTCCGCTATCCCCGGCCGAAAGTCGATTGCCGTCTAGCACAGGCCTTTTAAGACCGCAATGCGTCGTTCCGCATGGTTTTCAGGCACTATTGTCGCATCCGGGGACGAAGTCCCTGGATTGCCTGCGGATTCAGGGCAGGAAGCCGAAGGCAAAGGCAAGCGGCAACGCCGCCAGTGCCAGTTCCACGACGATGGAAACCCAGTTGAAGGGCGTGTTGGCGCCATCCGACATCATCGACAGCAACCGGCCGAAGGCGGTGAACAGCCAGGAGAAGCCGAGCGCCATGTAGATCAGCGGCTGCGCCAGCAGGATGCAGCACAGGCCGACGCCGAGATAGAAGCCCGACATGCGGCCGCGCCCTTCGGCGATCGCCGCCGCCTTCTCCGGCTTGACCTGCAAGCGCAGAATGCGGAAGGCAAGCCCCGGCGCCAGGAAAAGCACCAGGCCGAGCAGCACCGTGACGACGGCGCTCGACCAGGCCAGCCATTCGCCCTGGCTCACCGGCCATGGAAACGCAAAATCCATAGTGTCCCCTCGTAAATGCCGCTCTGAAATCGCGGGCATTCTAGCGGAGGAAAAGCCGCGCGCCAGATGGCGGCCAGCACTTTAGGCCAAACGCATCAGGAGAGCGCGAAGGCGACCGCCGCTTCAGCATGGATGCGCGTCGTGTCGAAGACCGGAATGTCGAAATCCTGCTGGCCGATCAACATCGTGATTTCGGTGCAGCCCATGATCACGCAGTCGACATTTTCATCGCGCAGCAGGCGGTTGATCTCGGCGATATAGGCGGTTTTCGATGGCTCGGTGACGATGCCCTGGCAGAGCTCGTTATAGATGATGCGATGGACCATGTCGCGTCCTGCCTGGTCCGGCACGATCGGCTGCAATCCATATTTGTCGGCAAGCCGGCGCTTGTAGAAATCCTGCTCCATGGTGAACCGCGTTGCGAGCAGCGCCGGGCGCCGCATGCCGGCCGCCTTGACCGCGGCTGCGGTGGCGTCGGCGATGTGGGTCAGCGGGATCGACACCGAGGCCTGCACCTGGTCGGCGAGCTTGTGCATGGTGTTGGTGCACAAAAGCAGGCCTTCCGCGCCGGCTGACTCGAGCTTGCGCGCGGCATCGACCAGAAGCGCGCCGGCGCCGTCCCAGTCCCCGTGATGCTGCAGCTCGGCGATCTCGGCGAAGTCGAAGGACCACAGCAGCAATTTCGTCGAATGCAGTCCGCCGAGACGCTGCCTCACGAGATCGTTGAGCAGGCGATAGTAGATCGCCGTCGATTCCCAACTCATGCCGCCCAGAAGGCCAAGGGTTTTCAAAACGGTTTCCTTTCCTTGCAGCGACTTATGATACAGTCCAAGGCGATGTTGAGGGCTACTCGATGAAAACAAAATCCAGCAGCAAAGCACGCAGCGAACTGTGCGCCGTGGTCGCTGAAGCCAGCAAAGGCAGCCCGACAACAATCACCAAGCGGGGACGCCCCGTGGCCATAGTGATATCGATCGAGGACGCCCGTCGACTCTATCCTGAAGAGTTTAGGCAACGTCCCGAACTGAAGGACACGACCAGCAATCCGCGCGAAAGCTGAGCGACCTTACAAAAAGCTCTGCGGATCAATGTCGACCTGCACCCGGACCGAGCCGCGCTGCTTCGGCCCGTTGGCGAGCATGGTCCGGATAAACCTTTGCATGTCGGCGCGGCGCTCGCCCTGGATCAGCAGGCGGAAACGGTGACGGCCGCCGAGCAGCGACAGCGGCGCTTCGGCCGGCCCGAGCACGAACAGGTCGGATGCCTCCGGCGCGGCACGGCGCAGGCCGCGTGCATGGCCCTCGGCTTCCGCCCGCGTCACCGCGCTGACGATGACGCCGGCCAGCCGGCCGAAGGGTGGCAGAGCCGCCCGCTCGCGCTCGGAAATCTCGCGCTCGTAGAACGCGTCGGCATCGCCGGAGACGATCGCCCGCATCACCGGATGGTCGGGCTGGAAGGTCTGCAACAGGCCGAGGCTCTTCTTGCCGGTGCGCCCGGCGCGGCCGGTCACCTGGCTAAGCAGCTGGAAGGTGCGCTCGGCGGCGCGCGGATCGCCATTGGCAAGGCCGAGATCGGCATCGACGACACCAACCAAGGTCATGTTGGGGAAATTGTGCCCCTTGGCGACGAGCTGCGTGCCGATGACGATGTCGGCCTCGCCATTGGCGATGGCTTCCAGCTCCAGCCGCAGCCGCCGCACGCCGCCCATCAGATCCGACGACAAAACGATGGTGCGCGCATCCGGGAAATGGGTGACGACTTCCTCCGCGATGCGCTCGACGCCCGGCCCGCAGGCGACCAGATGATCGAGCGTGCCGCATTCCGGACAGGCTTCCGGACGGCGCTCATTGTGCCCGCAATGGTGGCAGACCAGTTGGCCGCGAAAGCGGTGCTCGACGAGCCAGGCCGAGCAGACCGGGCAACCGAAGCGGTGACCGCAGACGCGGCACAGCGTCAGCGGCGCATAGCCGCGCCGGTTGAGGAACAAAAGCGATTGTTCCTTCCTCTCCAGCGTCCGGCGCATATGGTCGAGCAGCACCGGCGACAGGAAGCCGCCGCGCGCCGGCGGCGCGCGCCGCATGTCGATCGCTTTCAGGTCGGGAAGTGCCGCCTCGGCGAAGCGGGCGGACAGCACCGCCCTGGCGTAGCGGCCCTGGCTGGCATTGACGCGGCTCTCGACCGATGGCGTCGCCGATGCCAGCACCACGGGGAAGCCACCTATATGGCCGCGCACGACAGCCATGTCGCGGGCATTGTAGAAGACGCGGTCTTCCTGCTTGTAGGCGGGGTCGTGCTCCTCGTCGACGACGATCAGGCCAAGCTCCTTGAACGGCAGGAACAGCGCCGAGCGCGCGCCGGCCACGACCCGCACGCCGCCTTCCGCCACCTGCCGCCAGACGCGTTCGCGCATCCTCGGCGGCAGGTCGGAGTGCCATTCGGCGGGCTTGGCGCCAAAACGCTGCTGAAAACGTTCGAGGAAAGCGTGGGTCAATGCGATTTCGGGCAGCAGGATCAGCACCTGCTTGGCGCGGTCCAGTGCCGCCGCCACCGCCTCGAAATAAACCTCCGTCTTGCCCGAACCGGTGACGCCGTCGAGCAGTGCGACGTTGAAGCCGCCGCCCGCGACATTGGCGCGCAGCAGCCTTGCGGCTTCGTTCTGGTCGGGCATCAATTCCGGCGCGGCGTAGGCTGGATCAGGCTCCGCCACCACGGGCCGCGGCGGGATCATCACCGTTTCGAACACGCCTTGCGCCTTCAGCCCTTCGATTACCGTCGACGACACGCCGGCCGCATGGGCAAGGCCGGATCGCGTCCAGGCCAGTCCGCCTTCGGCCGTCTCCAGCACGCGGGCCCGCGCATCCGTCATCCGGTCCGGAACGGCCGCGGTTCGCTGCAATCCCTCGATCCACGGTTCCGGATCGAAGGCCTCCGGCGCCCTCAGCAGCATGCGCGCCACCATGCCCGGCGCCGACAGCGTATACTGCGCCACCCAGTCGACGAAACGGCGCATCGCCCGATCGATCGGCGGACAGTCGAAGACCTGTTCGATCGGGCGCAGCTTTTTCGCGTCGACCGTCTCGACCGCGCCGTCCCACACGATGCCGGCGACCTGGCGGGGGCCGAGCGGCACGCGCACGATCGAGCCCGGCACCACCCGCATGCCGGCGGGCACGGCATAGGTGTAGGGGCGTTCGGCCGGCATCGGCACCAGCACCGGTGCGGCTGCGACAAAGGGCGAATCTTCGATCATGAGGCGTGACCTTGCCCCGACTTTGCTCTAGATCAAAGGGCAACGCTGAACGTGCCTTCCCAAGCACGAGGAAATCGTCAGGAGACCGCCATGAAATTTTTTGCCGACACCGCCGACATCAAGGAAATCCGCGAACTGATTGATCTGGGGCTGCTCGACGGCGTCACCACCAACCCGTCGCTGATTCTCAAATCGGGCGGCAAGATCTCCGAGGTCACCAAGCAAATCTGCGACATCGTCGAAGGTCCGGTTTCGGCCGAGGTCGTGGCCACCGAATACAAGCAGATGATGGCGGAGGCCGAGGTGCTGGCCAAGATCGCGCCGAATGTCGCCATCAAGGTGCCGTTGACGCTGGATGGATTGAAGGCCTGCAAGACGATCCGCACCCAGATGAACCGCATGGTCAATGTCACGCTCTGCTTCTCGGCCAACCAGGCGCTGCTCGCCGCCAAGGCCGGCGCCTCCTTCATCTCGCCCTTCGTCGGCCGCATCGACGATACCGGCTCGGACGGCATGGAAGTGATCCAGGAGATCCGTCAGATCTACGACAATTACGATTTCCAGACCGAGATCCTGACGGCTTCCGTGCGCACCGTGAACCACGTCAAGCAGGCGGCGCTCATCGGCGCCGATATCGTCACCGCGCCGCCCGCGACACTGAAGGCGCTGGTCAACCACCCGCTGACTGACAAGGGCCTTGCCGCCTTCCTCGCCGACTGGGCCAAGACCGGCCAGAAAATCGGCTGAGCGAGCTTATATCCGACACGAAAAAAGGCCGGGCAACCGGCCTTTTTTCGTGCGCTGCGGATCAAGAGGCCGGTCAGTCCGTGCCGTCATCCTCAGCTGCGGTTACCGGCGGGCGCCGGCCCATGATGATCTCGCGCTTGCCGACATGGTTTGGTGCACCGACCAGACCCTCCTTCTCCATGCGCTCGACCAGGGACGCGGCGCGGTTATAGCCGATGCCGAGGCGGCGCTGAATGTAGGACGTCGAGCACTTCTTGTCGCGCAACACCACCTTGACCGCCTCGTCATAGCTGGTATCGCCGTCCTCCGACGCAACGGCGCCCTTGTCGAATACCGCGCCCTCATCGCCTTCGTCTTCCTCTTCCTCCTCGTCGGCCGTCAAGGTTTCCAGGTATTCGGGGCGACCCTGCGCCTTCAGATGCGCCACGACATGCTCGACCTCCACGTCGGAGACAAACGGGCCGTGCACGCGGGCGATGCGCCCGCCGCCCATCATATGCAGCATGTCGCCCTGACCCAGCAGCTGCTCGGCGCCCTGCTCGCCAAGGATGGTGCGGCTGTCGATCTTGGAAGTGACCTGGAAGGAAATCCGGGTCGGGAAATTGGCCTTGATCGTGCCCGTGATGACATCGACCGAGGGGCGCTGCGTCGCCATGATCAGGTGGATGCCGGCCGCGCGCGCCATCTGCGCCAGGCGCTGGATGGCGCCTTCGATCTCCTTGCCGGCGACCATCATCAGGTCGGCCATCTCGTCGACGATGACGACGATGTAGGGCATTGGCGCGAGGTCGATTTCCTGCTGCTCGAAGAGCGGCTCGCCGGTGCCTTTTTCGAAGCCCGCCTGCACTGTCATGACGACCGTCTCGCCGTTTTCGCGGGCAGCGGCGGCGCGTTGATTGTAGCCGTCGATATTGCGCACGCCGAGCCGCGCCATCTTGCGATACCGGTCCTCCATCTCCCGCACCGCCCATTTGAGCGCGGTGACGGCCTTTTTTGGATCGGTGACGACCGGGGTCAGAAGATGCGGGATGCCGTCATAGACGGAGAGTTCGAGCATCTTGGGATCAACCATGATCAGCCGGCATTCCTCCGGCTTCAGCCGGTAGAGCAGCGACAGGATCATCGTGTTGATGGCAACCGACTTGCCGGAACCGGTGGTGCCGGCAACGAGCAAGTGGGGCATCTTTGCCAGTTCGGCGATGACAGGCTCACCGCCGATCGTCTTGCCGAGGCAGAGCGCCAGCTTGCAGCCGGTCTTGCGGAAGCCCTCCGATTCGATCAGCTCGCGGAAATAGACGGTTTCGCGCGCCTCGTTCGGAAGCTCGATGCCGATGACGTTGCGGCCCGGCACGACGGCGACGCGCGCCGAGATCGCCGACATGGAGCGGGCGATGTCGTCGGCGAGACCGATGACGCGGGAGGATTTCACGCCCGGCGCCGGCTCGAATTCATAGAGGGTGACGACCGGACCGGGGCGAACATGGATGATCTCGCCGCGCACGCCGAAATCCTCGAGCACGCTTTCCAGAAGATCGGCATTCTGCTCGAGCCGCTCCTGCGACATGTAGAAGCCTTGTCCCTCCGGCGGCTGCTGCAACAATTCTTCCGAGGGGAGTTCGTACGTCTCGCCCGTCGCGGTCGGCACGATCCTGCCGACCAGTGGCGCTCGCGACGATGCGCGCGCAGCCGGAGCCGGGACGGCTTGCTCCAGACTTTGCGTGACCTGGGCCGGAAGGGCGTTGCTCGCGACGGCGGCAATTGCGGCCTTCGCCCGGGCTTGCTGCGGCACACGGTTCGCCGCCGTCTGAACCGCGGCCTGGTTGGAGTTGGCCGGACGGACATCCGGCGCGGCGGACGGAGCTGGCGACCCGGGAAGGCATTCGATGACACGGAACAACGCGGTCGGATCGGCCGTTGGCGCGGGGCGGTTGTCGGTCCGCTCGGTGACCACGGGCGCGGTCGTGCGTGCAACCGGAACGGCCCGGGGCGCGGGTGACGGGCCTTCGACCAAATAGGGCGCCATGACCTCGAAAAAGACGTGATCCGACAGATAGGGCCAGCGCACATTTTCGCGGCCTGTCGTCTTGACCGGGGCTGTCGCTGCTTGGGCGGACGCTGCCGGTGCGGACGCCCGCGCCGCCGCAGTCATCCTGTGGCCCGCAGGCGTAGCGGCGGCCCGCGCCTTTTCGCCGGCATGCCCTGACGGAACGGGGGCCGGGGCCGGTTGCACCACCGCTCTGTTGCCGACGGGCGGCCTGGCGGCGCCCGAAGAAAGGTTTCGGCTTGGTATCGGCGCCGATGAAGACGTCCCAGCCGCGGTGGATTGGCCAGGTGCCTGCGGTGCTGGTGATTCGCTTTGCTCGACGGCAATCGCCTCGTCCCGCGGACGGCGCGTGCTGGCTTCATAGTCCGGCGTGCGCGTAAACCGCACATTGGGCGCCAGGAAGAAATAGTCTTGCCAGGCAGGGCTTTCGTTGCCGCCGAGATCGACAGGGGATGGGGAAGGGCCGGCTCCTGCTGCTCTTGCCCGCTGGCTGTCCGCCTTGTTGTCCACACCCGTGAAACGCTTCACCCCGGGGTCATCGGGCGACGCTGCCTTCAATGAACTGACCCGAGGAAAACGCTTGGATTCCATGCTCAAGACTCACGCTGAAATGTCTGCTGAGCAATAGAGAGCGAGTGGTTAACAGTTGCTTCCCGTCGGCCCCCCAAGAGCGGCGAAGCGTGACTTTCACAGCGGTGTCGGACGATCGGATCCGTGCGGCCGATCGTCATCCCACGATCCTCAACACACCCGCGCGCTTCGGCTAAAGGCGAACGGAGAACCGGCTCCGGAGCCGTGGCAAAGGCGGCCTTCAGGCACCAGATTGTTATGCCACCATGAAACGGAGAGCGGCGCTAACCGGCCGTCTTGCCGTGCCGTGCGAGATCCTGGGCGATGGACAGTTGCAGCGCGTTGGCAAGCTCGCGCGCGGCGCGGTTCTCGGCATCGATCTGTGCCCGGTACGCGGCGAATTCCTGGCGCGGCCTGTCGAAGGACGAAGTGATCGCCCGCTTGCCGGTCGCGATCACCGCCCCGGTTTTGGCATCGGTCAGCCTGTAGCCGGCGGTCAGCGTCACCGAACCGGCGGTCGGCTCGTCCTGGTCGGTTCCGACCTGCACGAGCGCCGAGGATTCAACGGCTTCGGTCACGCCGAGGTCGAGCGAGTAGGCCGGCGATGCCGGTTCGCCGGCGCCGCGCCCAAATCCGAAGATCAAATTGTTGCGCACCTGCTGGCCGTAACGCGTCCTGACCGGTTTGATGGCGATCGACGCCAGTTCGGCATTGGCGCTCGAGCCGGTCGACAGCGGCGCGCTCGAGTAGAGCGGCCGCACCTGGCAGGCCGAAACGAGCGCAAGCGAGCCGACAAGGCCGGCAAGCGCGGCACGGCGCAGCAAACGGCTCAGCTCTGTCTTTTCCCGATCAGGCAACGACATTGACGATCCTCTGCGGCACGATGATCACCTTGCGCGGAGCCTTGCCTTCGAGCGCCTTCTGCACGAAGTCGAGAGCGAGCACGGCTTTTTCGACCGCACCTTGGTCCGCGTCGCGGGCAATTGTCAAATCCCCGCGCTTCTTGCCGTTGACCTGGACCGGATAGGTGACCTCATTGTCAACGACCAGCGCCGGGTCGAAGATCGGCCACGGCCGTTCGGCGACCAGATCGGCACCGCCGAGCGCCTCCCAGCATTCCTCGGCCAGATGCGGCATGATCGGCGCGATCAGGTGCACGAGCACCTCCACGGCCTCCCGGCAGGCGCCTTTGAGCGCGGTATCGGCCTTGCCTTCGGCCACGTCATTGAGCGGCGTGGTCAGCACGTTGGCGAGTTCATAGATGCGGGCGATGGCGCGGTTGAATGCGAGTTTCTCGATGTCCTCGCCGACCGCTTTCAGGATCTTGTGCGTGGCCTTGGAAACCGCCCCGGCTTCACCGCCACCGCCCGCTATGGGTGCGATGCCGGCCAGCGATTCGGCCGCGGTCGAGACCAGGCGCCAGATGCGCTGCATGAAGCGATGCGCGCCGGCGGCGCCATCGTCGGTCCATTCGACGTCGCGTTCGGGCGGCGAATCCGACAGCATGAACCAGCGCGCGGTGTCGGCGCCGTAGCCGTCGGTGATGTCTTCCGGGCTGACCGTGTTCTTCTTCGACTTCGACATCTTTTCCAGGGAGCCGATCTCCGCCGTCTCGCCCGTGGCGATCTCGACGGCGCGGCGCTTGCCGTCGACGTCCTCCAGCCGCACCTCGGTCGGCGCCAGCCAGCGCCCGTTCGATGCCGATCCCACGCGATAGGTCTCGTGCACCACCATGCCTTGCGTGAACAGGCCCTTGAACGGCTCGGCCAGGTCGAGATGGCCGGTCTCGCGCATGGCCCGGGTGAAGAAGCGCGAATAGAGCAGATGCAGGATCGCGTGCTCGATGCCGCCGATATACTGGTCGACGGCCAGCCACTCGTTCGCCGCCTTCGGGTCGGTCGGCTCGTTCGCCCAGGGCGCGGTGAAGCGGGCGAAATACCAGGACGAATCGACGAACGTGTCCATCGTGTCGGTTTCGCGCCGCGCATCCTTGCCGCATTGCGGGCATTTGACGTGCCGCCAGGTCGGGTGGCGGTCCAGCGGGTTGCCTGGGCGGTCGAACTCGACATCGTCGGGCAGCTTCACCGGCAGGTCTGCCTTCGGCACCGGCACCACGCCGCAATCCTCGCAATGGATCATCGGGATCGGGCAGCCCCAGTAGCGCTGGCGCGAAATGCCCCAGTCGCGCAGGCGGAAGTTGACCTTGCGCTCGGCCATCGGCCGGTTGCCGATCGTCTTCTGCTCCAGCAGCTTCGCCACCTCGTCGAACGCCCGCTCCGGCTTCATGCCATCGAGGAAGCGCGAATTGATCATCACGCCGTCGTCGACATAGGCTTCCTCGATGACCTGGAAGGTCTTGGGCTCAGCCCCTTCCGGCATCACCACCGGGATCACCGGCAGGCCGTATTTGTTGGCGAAGTCGAGGTCGCGCTGGTCGCCGGACGGGCAGCCGAAGATGGCGCCGGTGCCGTAGTCCATCAGCACGAAATTGGCGACGTAGACCGGCAGCGTCCAGTTCTCGTCGAACGGATGCACGACGCGGATGCCGGTGTCGAAGCCCTTCTTCTCGGCCGTCTCCAGCGCCGCCACCGAAGTGCCCATATGGCGGACTTCGTCAATAAAGCTCGCCAGCGCCGGATTGGTCTCGGCGGCCTTCCGGGCCAGCGGATGGTCGGCGGCGACCGCCATGAAGGAGGCGCCGAAGATGGTGTCGGGCCTGGTCGTATAGACTTCCAGCTCTTGCTCGCCGGCGACGGGAGCCGCCAGCGGCCAGCGGATCAGCAGGCCTTCCGAACGGCCGATCCAATTGTGCTGCATCAGCTTGACCTTCTCGGGCCATTCGTCGAGGCGATCGAGCGAATCCAGGAGATCCTGCGCAAAGTCGGTTATCCTGAAGAACCATTGCGTCAGCTCGCGCTGTTCGACCAGCGCGCCCGAGCGCCAGCCGCGCCCGTCGATGACCTGCTCGTTGGCGAGCACCGTCATGTCCTCCGGATCCCAATTGACCTTCGAGGATTTGCGCGTCACCAGGCCTTTCTCGACAAAGTCGAGGAACAGCATCTGCTGGCGGTGGTAGTAGTCGACATCGCAGGTCGCGAATTCGCGCGCCCAGTCCAGCGACAGGCCCATGACCTTGAGCTGCTCGCGCATGGTGGCAATATTCTGATAGGTCCATTCCTTGGGATGGACCTTGTTCTGCATCGCCGCGTTCTCGGCCGGCATGCCGAAGGCGTCCCAGCCCATCGGATGCAGTACGTTGAAACCCTTGGCCCGCTTGTAGCGCGCCACCACGTCGCCCATCGTATAGTTGCGCGTATGCCCGATATGGATGCGTCCCGACGGATACGGGAACATCTCCAGCACGTAGTATTTCGGGCGCGGATCATCGTTGTGCGCCTCGAACAGCTTCCTGTCGGCCCAGGCCTTCTGCCATTTGGGCTCTGACGCGCGCGGATTGTATCGTTCGGTTGCCATGGGACGTTTTTCACTTAAAAAGCATGCGGACTGCGGGCGACAGCTCGGCAGTCCATTGGATGTGGTCCGGGTGTTCACCATGGTTTGGCAAACCCGTCAACCATATGGGTATCGCGTCTGGAAAAAACGCGGTCAAAACAGCGGGATTTGGACATGGACGATGCCGTTCAGCAGTTTTTCGCGGTCAAGGCGCAGATCGCCGCCGCCGAGCGCGAAGCCCGGCGCGACGCTGGCGCGGTGACGCTGGTCGCCGTTTCCAAGACCTTTGACGCCGCCGACATCAGGCCCGTCATCGAGGCCGGCCAGCGCGTCTTCGGCGAGAACCGGGTGCAGGAAGCGCAGGGCAAGTGGCCGGCGCTGAAAGAGGCTTTCCCCGATGTCGAACTGCATCTGATCGGACCGCTGCAATCGAACAAAGCCAGGGAAGCCGTGGCGCTGTTCGACGTCATCGAGACGGTCGATCGCGAGAAGATCGCCGCCGAACTCGCCAAGGAGATCGCCCGACAAGGCCGGGCACCAAAGCTCTACGTCCAGGTCAACACCGGCTCCGAGCCGCAGAAGGCCGGCATCGAGCCGCGCGACGCCGTGACCTTCGTCGCCCGCTGCCGCGATGTCCACGGCCTCGCCATCGAAGGCCTGATGTGCATCCCGCCGGCGGACGAGAACCCCGGCCCGCATTTCGCCCTGCTGGAAAAATTGGCGCGGGAGGCAGGCGTCGCCAAACTGTCGATGGGCATGTCCGGCGATTACGAGACGGCCATCGCCTTCGGCGCCACCAGTGTCAGGGTCGGTTCGGCGATCTTCGGCAGTCGATAAAGCCGTCCGCCCTGGGTTGGCCCTGTCGTCTGTGAGTTCTAAGCCCATGATACACAGACGAACTGAACACATCTTGCGAGTTAAGCGAGGAGTAGTCTTCTTGAGCTGGCAGCTGCGGGACGCAAGAAACAACCTCTCGAAGCTGGTAAGACAGTCGCGCGAAAAAGGGCCGCAAACCATTACGGTGCGAGGGCAGCCATCTGCCGTGGTGCTAGCGGTTGAGGACTACGAACGGTAGGTTGGCGCAAAGCCCTCCCTTGCGCAATATCTTCTCTCCGGCCCCGTCTGGGATGACGAGTTTGTCGAGGAGGTCAATCGCCGCCCGAACACAATGATCCGAGCGGTCCATCTCTGACAAGTTTCTGTCACCGGCAAGATGGTCCAGTTCTACCGGCTGATTACGCCAGCGCTAGAAACGAAACGTACCGTTCCTATTTGATCTGTGTCATCACAAATCTTTGGAGCCTTCGCCATGCGTTACAACCAGCTTGGAAATACCGGCCTGTTCGTCTCCGAACTCTGCCTCGGCACCATGACCTTCGGTGCAGCCGGCCAGAATGCCCAATGGGGCCTGATCGCCAGTCTCGACCAGAAAGGCGTCAACGAGATCGTCGGCCGCTCGCTCGCCGCCGGGGTCAATTTCTTCGACACGGCCGATGTCTATTCCTTCGGCGAATCCGAGCGCCTGCTCGGCCAGTCGCTCAGGGATCTCGGCGTTGACAGGTCGAGCGTGGTCGTCGCCACCAAGGTTCACGGCGCCATGGGCGAAGGCCCGAACCAGCGCGGCTCCTCGCGCGGCCACATCATGGACTCGGTCGATGCCAGCCTGGAACGGCTGCAGCTCGATCATATCGATCTCTATCAGTTGCACGGAACCGACGCGGTGACGCCGATCGATGAGACGCTCAGGGCACTGGACGATCTCGTCGCCAGCGGCAAGGTCCGCTATGTCGGCGTATCCAACTGGCAGGCCTGGCGCATCGCCAAGGCGCTTGGCATAGCCGACCGCAAGGGCTTTGCCCGCTTCGAGACCATCCAGTCCTATTACTCGATCGCCGGTCGTGATCTCGAGCGCGAGATCGTGCCGCTGATCAACGAGGAGAAGCTCGGTCTGATGGTCTGGTCGCCGATGGCCGGCGGCCTGCTGTCCGGCAAATACGGCCCTGGTGCGCCCGGCAATGGCCAGGGCCGCCGCGCCTCCTTCAACTTCCCACCGGTCAACGAGGACCGCGCCTGGGCGGCGGTCGCGGTCATGCGCGAGATCGCCAAAAAGCATGACGTCAGCGTCGCTACCGTGGCACTAGGCTATGTCCTGGCCAAGCCCTTCGTGATGAGCGTGATCATCGGCGCCAGCCGCATGGATCAGCTCGAACAGAACCTTGCCGCCACGAACCTCAAACTTGATACCGATGATCTCGCCAGACTGGACGAGGTGAGCGCGCTGCCGGCCGAATATCCCGGCTGGATGCTGGAGCGGCAGGCGGCCGGCCGGCGGCCGGCGCCGTTCGTGCCGAAGGCCTGATCGCTTTTCGAGCTTGCTTCGAAGCCGCGTGCCTTAGGTACGCGGCTTCTCAGTTAGAGCAATTCCAAGAAAAGTGTGTGCGGTTTTCTGTCCAGAATTGCGTCAAAACAAAGAGTTAGAGCGGTTCGCCGTTTCCACGAAACGGTGAACTGCTCTAGAGGCGAACGGCCTCCGAGAGAAAATCGAGAAAAGCCCGCACCCGCGCAGGCAGATGCTTGCCCTGGCCGACATAGACGGCATGGGTGGCCTCCTCGTCGCCTGGGTTGAATTCCTCCAGCAACGGGACGAATGCCCCGGCGTCGATGTCCGGCCGGACATGCCAGCGCGCCAGCCTAGCGATTCCGCCTCCCGCCAGCGCGATCCGCCGCATCGCCTCGCCGTCGGTCAGCGTTGCGTTTCCGACAACCGGGACGATGACCGGCGCACCTGCCGCATCGACAAAAGGCCAGCCGTCTATATGCCGCGCAAAGCCGAAGGCCAGCATATTGTGACGCCCGAGATCGGCCAGCGTGCGCGGCGTCCCACGCGCTTCGACATAGGAGGGTGCCGCGACCAGCACCATCCGGCTCTGCCCCAGTTTGCGCGCTACCAGCCGTGACTCGCGCAAGGGCCCGGCGCGTATCGCCACATCGGCGCGCTCCTCCAGAAGGTCGATCACGCTGTCTGTCAGCACGGCGTCGACGGAAATCTCGGGATAACGCTCCAGAAACCGAGGCAGCAGCGACATCAGCCGGTGGTGGCCGAACGGCACGTAGCTGTTGACCCTCAACCGGCCGCGCGGCGCCGCCCCGGCGGCCGCCTCGCGCTCGGCCGCGTCCATGTCGGCGAGGATGCGCATGCCGCTGTCGTAGAAAGCAGTGCCTTCCGGCGTCAGTTGCAGCTTGCGCGTCGAGCGGGTGACCAGCCGCGCGCCGAGCCTGGCCTCCAGCCGCGCGATCAATTTGCTCACCGCGGACGGGGTCATGCGCAAGGCACGTGCCGCCGCCGAAAAGCTGCCCGCCTCGACGACGCGCACAAACACTTCGATCTCGCCGGAACGGTTGATGTCGGATCTCGCCATCTGTGAATCTATTTCACAGAAAGTATGCCTGGAGCAAGTCTGGTTCACATCGCATGGCCACACGATCTTCCCGGTCGGGGCGCGGCCTGGACAGGGCGCCCGTCACCGCCGAAGTGGAAACATCATGCCTCTCGCTCTCTATGCTCTCGCCGCCGGCGCCTTCGGCATCGGCGTCACCGAATTCGTCATCATGGGCCTGCTCATCGACGTCAGCAAAGATCTCGGCGTCTCGATCTCGGCCGCCGGCCAACTGATTTCCGGCTATGCGCTGGGCGTCGTCATCGGAGCACCTCTGCTGACGATCGCCACCGGCAACTGGCCGCGCAAGACGGTGCTTCTGGCGCTGATGGCGATCTTCACCATTGGCAATCTGGCCTGTGCGCTGGCGCCTGATTATTGGACGTTGATGGGCGCGCGCGTCATCACCGCCTTTGCCCATGGCACCTTCTTCGGCGTCGGCTCGGTGGTCGCCACCGGATTGGTCGCTCCCAACAAGAAGGCGTCGGCGATCGCGCTCATGTTCACCGGCCTGACCATCGCCAACATTCTCGGCGTTCCCTTCGGCACCTGGCTGGGCCAGGCTTTCGGCTGGCGCGCCACCTTCTGGGCGGTGACCGCGGTCGGTCTCGCGGCCTTTGCCGTCATCCTGGCATTGGTGCCGCGCAATCGGACAGCTCCCGAGAAGAGCGACCTGCGCGCCGATCTCGCCGTGCTGCGCCGCACGCCCGTCCTGCTCGGCTTCGCCATCACCGTGCTCGGCTATGCCGGCGTCTTCGCCGTCTTCACCTACATCGCCCCGTTGCTGACCGAGATCAGCGGCTTCAAGGAAGCGGCCGTTTCGCCGATCCTGCTCGTCTTCGGCGGCGGCCTCATCGCCGGCAATATCGCCGGCGGCAAGATCGCCGACCGCTGGCTGGTGCCGGCGGTGCTCGGCAGCCTCGTGGTGCTCGCCCTGGTTCTGGCGACCATGAGCTTTGCTATCCACAGCCAGGTGTTGGCCGTGATCTATGTCGGCCTGCTGGGCGCCGCCGCCTTCGCCACCGTGGCGCCTTTGCAGATGTGGGTGCTGGAAAAGGCCCAAGGTGCTGGCCAGAGCCTCGCCTCGTCCTTCAACATCGCCGCCTTCAACCTCGGCAACGCCGCCGGCGCTTGGCTCGGCGGCGCGGTCATTGCCCAAGGTCTTGGCCTGGGTTCGCTCACCTGGGTCGCCGCCCTGCTGCCGGTCGCGGCACTCGCCGTGGCGGGACTGGCCCTGCGTCTCGGCCGCGGCACCGCGCTCGGCGCGCCCGTCTGCGTCCGGTCGTGAAGCTCGCCGGCAAAGCCGGATCGATTCGACTTCTTTCAAAATCACAAGGAGTAAGAAAATGGATTATCGAAATCTTGGCGCATCGGGCCTGAAAGTGCCGGTGCTCTCGTTCGGAGCGGGAACCTTCGGCGGTTCCGGCCCGCTGTTCGGCGCATGGGGCAACAGCGACGCCAGGGAAGCGCGGCGGCTGGTCGACATCTGCCTCGAGGCCGGCGTCAATCTGTTCGACACCGCCGATGTCTATTCGAACGGCGCCTCGGAAGAGGTGCTCGGCGAGGCGATCAAGGGCCGGCGCGATGCCGTGCTGATCTCGACCAAGACCTCGCTGCCGATGGGCGACGGGCCGGCCGACTATGGTTCCTCGCGTTCGCGGCTGATCAAGGCCGCCGACGCCGCGCTGAAGCGGCTCGGCACCGATTACATCGACCTGTTGCAGTTGCATGCCTTCGATGCCGGCACGCCGATCGAGGAGGTGCTGTCGACGCTGGACGGCCTCGTGCGCGCCGGCAAATTGCGCTATGTCGGCGTCTCCAATTTCTCCGGCTGGCAGGTGATGAAGTCGCTCGGGCTGGCCGACAGGCACGGCTATCCGCGCTATGTCGCGCATCAGGTCTACTATTCGCTGGTCGGCCGCGACTATGAATGGGAGCTGATGCCGCTCGGCCTCGACCAGGGCGTCGGCGCGCTGGTCTGGAGCCCGCTCGGCTGGGGCCGCCTGACCGGCAAGATCCGTCGCGGCCAGCCTCTGCCGGAGAAAAGCCGGCTGCACGACACCGCGAGCTTCGGACCGCCGGTCGAGGACGAGCATCTCTACCGGGTCATGGAGGCCCTCGATGCGGTGGCGCAGGAGACCGGCAGGACCGTGCCGCAGATCGCCATCAACTGGCTGTTGCAGCGCCCGACCGTGTCGTCCGTCATCATCGGCGCCCGCAACGAGGAGCAGTTGCGCCAGAACCTCGGCGCCGTCGGCTGGACGTTGACGCCGGAGCAGATCGGGAAGCTCGATGCGGCAAGCGAGCTCACCGCGCCCTACCCTTATTTTCCCTACCGCCGCCAGGAGGCCTTCGCCCGGCTGAGCCCGCCGGCGGTTTGAGCGTGTCCGACCGCTAGAGCCGAAGGTTAGCGGGGCAGCGCCCCCCTCTGTCTTGCCGGACATCTCCCCCACGGGGGGAGATTGGATGTCACCTCGGCTTTCGCCAATTTCCAACGTGGAGGGATGGCGCTGTTAGCAAAGCTGCCGATCTCCCCCCACGTGGGGGAGATGTCCGGCAGGACAGAGGGGGGCGCCGTAGAGTGCCGACCTTACGGCCTCGAAGCAGCGACCCTAATGCAGCACGAATTCGCCGTCGACCTTGCGCCACTCGTTGGGCGCGATGAGCTTCTGGTGCGTGTAGCTGACCGAATGCAGCGGCCCCTCGAGCTTGGTCTTCCAGAACTCGATGAAGCGGATCAGCACAGGAAACTTCGGCGCGATGTCGTAGTCCTGCCATATGAAGCTCTGCAAGAGATGCGGATGGTCTGGGAAATGATAAAGGATATTGGCCGTGGTCAGGCCATAGCCCCGCAGCATCAGGTCCATTTCAAGCTGGTCGCGCATTTTTGCTCCCCGGGTTGATTCTCCTTCCTCCCAACAATGGATTGTGCGCGCGGTTGCTTAACCGTCTATTGATTTTTTCTTGATCGAAACTGGCTTTAGCACGCGAAAACATGAAGTTAGCAGCGGTCCGGTGCAAGTGCTGACAGCGGCCGCGGGCCCATGTGCGGCATCCCGCCGCGCAAACCCAACGTCTAATGTTGCCGTCATCGCGGAACTGTTAATAATGCGCGCGAATTCGCGGCCGCGTCGCCGCGATCCCGCTGGCGGTTCAAGCCGGCGTTAGTTTCGGGAGGAAAAGCAGGAAATGTCCGAGGTTCATGTCCACCGCGTTCAGCCGGCCTGGAAGAAGAATGCGCTGATCGACAACGACACCTATCTCAAATGGTACGCCGACAGCGTGAAGAATCCGGACAGGTTCTGGGGCAAGCACGGCAAGCGCATCGACTGGTTCAAACCCTTCTCCAAGGTCAGCAACGCCTCCTTCGACGGCAAGGTCTCCATCAAATGGTTCGAGGACGGCCAGACCAATGTTTCCTACAACTGCATCGACCGCCACCTGAAGAAGCGCGGCAACCAGACCGCCATCATCTGGGAAGGCGACAACCCCTACGACGACCGCAAGATCACCTACAATGAGCTCTATGCGCATGTCTGCCGCTTCGCCAACGTGCTGAAGAAGCACGGCGTCAAGAAGGGCGACCGCGTCACCCTCTATATGCCCATGATCCCGGAAGCGGCCTATGCGATGCTCGCCTGCACGCGTATCGGCGCCATCCACTCGGTCGTCTTCGGCGGCTTTTCGCCCGACGCGCTCGCCGGCCGCATCGACGATTGCAAGTCGACCATCGTCATCACCGCTGACGAGGGCCTGCGCGGCGGCAAGCCGATCCCGTTGAAGGAGAACACCGACAAGGCAATCGAGATCGCGGCAAAAGCCGGTACCAGGGTCGAAAAGGTGGTGGTGGTCCGCCGCACCGGCGGCAAGATCGGCTGGGCGCCGGGCCGCGACGTCTGGTACCACGAAGAGGCCGCGACCGTTAAGGCTGAGTGCAAGCCGGAGAAGATGAAGGCGGAGGATCCGCTGTTCATCCTCTATACGTCGGGTTCGACCGGCAAGCCGAAAGGCGTGCTGCACACCACGGCGGGTTATCTCGTCTACGTCTCGATGACGCACCAATATGTCTTCGACTATCATGATGGCGACATCTACTGGTGCACCGCCGATGTCGGCTGGGTCACCGGCCACAGCTACATCGTCTACGGGCCGCTCGCCAACGGCGCCACCACGCTGATGTTCGAGGGCGTGCCCAACTACCCCTCGCAGTCGCGCTTCTGGGAAGTCATCGACAAGCATCAGGTCAACATCTTCTACACCGCGCCGACGGCGCTGCGCGCCCTGATGGGCGCCGGCGACAATCATGTGAAAAAGGCGTCGCGCAAATCGCTGCGCGTGCTGGGGTCGGTCGGCGAACCGATCAATCCGGAGGCCTGGGAGTGGTATTTCAACGTCGTCGGCAACGCCAAGGTGCCGATCGTCGACACCTGGTGGCAGACCGAGACCGGCGGCATCATGATCACGCCGCTGCCGGGCGCCACCGACCTCAAGGCTGGCTCGGCCACGCGGCCCTTCTTCGGTGTCAAGCCGCAACTGGTCGACGGCGAGGGCAAGGTGCTTGAAGGAGCCGCCGACGGCAATCTATGCATCACCGAGTCATGGCCCGGCCAGATGCGCACCGTCTATGGCGATCACGACCGCTTCGTGCAGACCTATTTTTCGACCTACAAGGGCAAGTACTTCACCGGCGACGGCTGCCGCCGCGATGCCGACGGCTATTACTGGATCACCGGCCGGGTCGATGACGTCATCAACGTCTCCGGCCACCGCATGGGCACGGCCGAGGTCGAATCCGCATTGGTCAGCCACGACAAGGTTTCGGAAGCCGCCGTCGTCGGTTATCCCCACGACATCAAGGGCCAGGGCATCTACTGCTACGTCACGCTGATGGCCGGCGAGACGCCGAGCGAGGACTTGCGCAAGGAGCTCCTCGCCCATGTCCGCAAGGAGATCGGCGCCATTGCCACGCCCGACAAGATCCAGTTCGCACCCGGCCTGCCCAAGACCCGCTCGGGCAAGATCATGCGGCGCATCCTGCGCAAGATTGCCGAGGACGATTTCGGCGCCCTTGGCGATACCTCGACGCTCGCCGATCCGGCCGTCGTCGACGACCTCGTCGCCAACCGCCAGAACAAGAAAGGCTGACACCGGCCATGGCCGCGATAGGCAGCGTTGCCGAACTCTGGCGCTATCCGGCGAGTTCGCTCGCCGGCGAACGCCTGGAGACGATCGCGGTCGGCACCGAGAGCATCGAGGGCGACCGGATGTTCGGCCTGGTCGATGCCTCCGACAATGAGATCGCCCGTCCCGATCGCGAGCCGAAGTGGCACAAGGTGCCGCGCATCCGCACCCGGCTGACTGGCGACCGCAGGCTCGAGATCGCGATTCCCGGCGCGGATTGGCTGGCGGCGCCCGGCGCCGAAAGCGACCGTGCCGTTTCCGACTATCTAGGCTTTCCGGCCTCGATCCGTCCGTTCGGCCTGGAGAACGCTCCGCCGGCCTATTCCGGCCCGTTGACCGAGGCGCGCTACCGCAAGGCGCCGATCCATCTGTTGACCACCGCCTCCCTGGCGCGCCTGAAGGCGCTGCATCCGCAAGGCACTCCCGATCCGCGCCGCTTTCGTCCCAACATCGTCATCGACATGGCGGCGGTCGAAGGCACTTTCCCCGAAACCGAATGGATCGGCAGGAAACTCGCCGTCGGCGACCTGCTGTTGACCATTTCCGAGCCGTGCCGCCGCTGCGGCTTCACCATCATCGCCCAGGACGGTTTCGACGACGATCCGGCGATCCTGCGCAATCTGGTGCGTCATAACGCGCACAATCTCGGCGTCTACTGCACCGTCGACCGCGCGGCCAGCGTCAAGGTCGGCGACGGGATGCGATTCGCCTGAATTACCGGTAAAGGTCCGCCCGCGTCGGCGGCAAGCCGCTCGGGCCCCGCGTCCGCTTGGTGGCGACCGTCTGGAAAATCTGCGCCGAGGCACGATCGAAGGCGATCGAACAGCCGGCCAGGTAAAGCAGCCACAGCCGCGCCTTGGCTTCTCCCACTTCGGCGATGGCCTCGTCGAAGCGCGCATGCAGGCGCTCTGCCCACAGCCGGCAGGTGCGGGCGTAGTGCTCGCGCAGATTCTCGACGTCGTGGACGAGGAAGCCGTGTGCTTCCAGATTGCCGCACGTCATGCCGATCGTGTCGATCTCGCCACCCGGGAAGATGTATTTGATCAGCGCCTTGTATTCCGAGCCCTTGCGCAAGGTCTTCTTCATGCTGCCCTTGCTGCGCCTGGTGATGGCATGATGCAGATAGATGCCGCCCGGCTTGAGCAGGCGATGGACGGTCGAGAAGTAGGCGGCGTGGTTGGCCAGCCCCAGATGCTCGAACATGCCTATCGAGGATATCTTGTCGAAGCTTCCGGTGAGCTCGGCATAGGATTTTATCTCGATTGTGATCCGGTCCTCCAGCCCCTCGGCCCGAATGCGTTCGCGGGCGAGTCCGGTCTGGGCCTCCGACAACGAGACGCCATGGCCGACGACGCCATGATGCTTCGCCGCATGGATCAGCATCGCGCCCCAGCCGCAGCCGATATCGAGCAGGCGGTCGCCGGGCTTCAGCCGGAGCTTGCGGCAGATATGCTCGAGCTTGTCGGCCTGGGCCTGGTCGATGTCATTGGCGAAATCCTTGAAATACCCGCAGCTGTAGACCATGCGCTCGTCGAGGAAGAGCCGGTAGAAGGCGTTCGATATGTCGTAGTGATGCTGGATCGCCTGCTTGTTGGAGCCGCTGACAAAGGGATTTTGCCCGGCGAGATCGGCGCGTTGCGTCATCTGCCTTCGCGAGAACAGCACGGCCGGCAGGTCGCGCATGATCGCGAGCTTCGGCAGCGCCTTGAACCGCAGCTTGCCTCGTGAAGGCAGCGCGTAGAGGTCAAACAGCGACCCCTCCTCCACGTCGACCGCCTTGGAAATCCACATCTCGACCAGCGTCGAGAAATTTGGCCGGCGGGCCAGTTGCCAGACGATGTCCTGGTCGTTGATGGCAAGCACCGGGCCGCCGGCCGGACCGATGCGCTCGCCGGTCCAAAGCCTGACGGCAAAGCCCGGCTTCAACGCCTCGACGACCGTGCGAACGATGCGTGCTGCTCTTTCGGTAGCGTCCATGCCGTCCCCCCTGCATTCGGTAGGCCGATCTTGTCCGCTTGAACCCCTGGCCGCAACCCGCTTGCACGAAAGGACGCGGCCAAGCCGGAAAAACGTCTTTTTCCATCCGGCGTCTTGTCTTTTGCTGCAACGCACCCCATCATCAGTGCGTGTTCAACAAACTGAAAGGAGGTGATCCGATGTCGAGTGATTTCGTTTTCCAGAACGTGGCCTCAGCGGATTGCACTTTCGGGAAGCAGTCTTCCCGTTAAGGCGCGAGATGCGCGGCGGGCGACCCCTCGGGTTGCCGCCAGGAGCCGCGCCATGGACGGAAACACGGAAGGCCGCCGGCTTCGAAAGAAGCGGCGGCCTTTTCCTTGTGCGGCCTACTGCGTCAGCGCGACCTTTTCGGTGTTGCGGATGATTTCCTGAAAGGCGGCGTCCAATTCCACCCCGGTCGACACCTCGAAATAATGTTTTTGAGCGGCGGAGGCATCTTTCGACGAACAGTCCTTCAGCACCGCCTTTGCCTGATCCCGCTCGGTTGCCGACATGTCCTTGTTGTTCAGGTCGAAGCCGATGGTGAAAATCTCGATGCCGTCATTTTTCATGTTGCCGCACAGCGTTTCGGCGTTGCCGCGCGCAAGATTGCCCTGGCTGTTGTAGCGGCCCCCGGCACCGGCGAAGGCGGTATTGAACTGGCCATCGGTCATCAGGATCGCGACCTTGGCGATCTTCTTCGCGTTGACGTCCGAGGCGCCGTTGCCGAGGCCGGCATTCTTGATCGCAGCGCGCCATTGCGGCGACAGCATATAGTAGGTCCACTGAATGGCGATCGCGCCGGCGGTATAACCGTCAGCCTGGAAGTCGTCGATCGAATCAAGCAATGCGCCGGAATCGGCGGTCAGCGGGATCACTTCCGCATCGGGGCACTTGTTCATTCCGCCGCCATCGAGATGATCATCCCGGTTGACCAGGGCGTAGTACTTCTTGCCGTTCTTGTCCGTGCGAACCGTATCTGGGCCGTCGGCAGTCAAATCCGCATCGCCGTTTTTGTCCTTGCGCTCCGTGGCGCAATTATCGGGGCGTGGCATCGCCGCGCCAACAATGGAAATGTAGTCGCTGAAGGACGGCAGAAGAGTTTTGCCCGTCTTGGCGACGAGAAGCGAACTGCCGGCCACGGGTGGCAGCTCAGAGCTCGCCGGCTTCTCGGCATAGACGTTTTCGGCCAGCTTGCCGGCGTTCACGCCGGAGGCGTAAGGCACAATCGCGACGCGGATGCGGGGGTTCTTCGGATCCTGGTTCCGGAGCATCGTCCGAACGGCGTTTTTCGCTGCTGCTTTCAGATCGCCGATCTTGTCGACCTTGCCCCGCTTCGCCATCGAGCCTGTTATGTCGAGCATCATGGCCACCTCGATCTGCTTGTCCGAATAGAGCGCTGTCGTCGAGGCGGGAACGCGCTGCATGTCGCGCGTGCCGAACAGCGGGAAATAGAAGGCGACGTCGGCATGGGCCTCCGCCTGCACCGTCCTGGCGGTCCTGTCGACCGTCAGCCTGTCGAGCACGATCTGGTTGGCCTGCAGGATGCCGGCCGTGCTGTTGGCGTCGAGGAAGGCCTGCACCGATTTGTTGGCATCGGCCTCCTTGATGACGCCGGTCGTCAGGTCCCGCGCCGTCGACGTCACCGCGGCGTCGACCACGCTCTGCAGGCTCGATTTGGCGTTGTAGAGCTGGGTGATGTTGACGGCGAAGCCGACGCCCAGCACCAAGACCGAGGCGGCGAATCCGAACAGGATGGCGAAATTCCCGCCGCGGTGCCTGGCAAAGTCGCCGGCCGCGTCCACAAGACCCCCGAAAATCCGCATCGTTCTCTCTCCGCTCGCCCCGGCCTCGTCGCCGGGCGGATCGATGCAGGATTCCGGCCGGGCGCGGCCAGCGGCCGCGCACCAGGGACTAGACTCTTGTTTTTACTTCGCTTTCAAGGATGGAAAGGTGAATGGCCGGTAAACGCCAATGCTGCGTTCGCGCGGCATTTACGAAGCGCTTACCAAGATCCTGCATGTCGCGGCACAGGGCGCGCGGCCGTGTCCCGCCGCGGCACAGCGGCACCTGTGCCAGAGCGAGGCAGTATGGGGATGCATGGAAACCCGGATCAGGCCAGCATCTGCGCGGTGACCGTCCTGTCGATGGCGTGGTAGGGCGGGTTGAACAGATTGTTCTCCTGTTCGTAGGTCCATACCTTGAACAGGCTGAGCCGGTGCGGCCCGAAACTGTGCAGCAACGGCACGTCGGTGGCATCGCGTCCGCGCGCGATGACGATGCGGCCGATCCTCGGAACATTGTGGCGGGGGTCGAACGTGTACCACTTGCCGTCGAGAAACACTTCCATCCAGGCCGAGAAATCCATCGGCGCCGGATCGGCCGGCACGCCGATGTCGCCGAGATAGCCATTCACATAGCGTGCCGGAATGTTCATGCAGCGGCAGAGCGTGATCGCCAGATGGGCGAAGTCTCGGCAGACGCCGACCTGCTCCTCATGCGCCTGCGCCGCGGTGCGGGTCGAGCGGGCATAGCCATAGCCGAAGGACAGCCGGTTGTGGACGTAATCGACGATCGCCTGCACCCTCGCCCAGCCGGACGGCAAACGGCCGAAAAGCTCCCAGGCGAGCTGGCTCAGGTGATCGGTCTCGCAATAGCGGCTGCCCAGCAGATAAAACAGCACCTCGTCGGGCAGCTCGGCCACCGGCACCTCGCGTGCCAGCGTGTTGACCTCGTCCGTCTCGCCGCTGTCCTCGACCACGGCATCGTAGAGGATGCGAAAAGTGCCGGCGGGTGCGGTAAAGCGGCGGCACGAATTGCCATGCAAATCGCTGTAGAGCCTGGTCGGAACCGCGGGCGACGTCAGCATGCGCGTCTGCCGCTTGATGTCGGCCTGCCTGTCCCTGTGGATCTCGAGCATTGAAATCACCGGCGTGGCTCCAGCGCATTCAATGGCCATTTCGTAGCCGAGCCGAATCAGCATCGCGTCCCCCTTCGATGGTCGTGGAAAAGCAGCGAAGTTGAAACGCCGGAGGCGGATCGCGGTTCCCTGACTTGCGGAAAAGGGGACTTGCCGAAAAGGGAAATGGCCGAAAAGGGGAAATGCCGAAAAGGTGGCCGCGCGGCTTCCAATGCCGGCGCCGGGACGTTACCATCGGCGCTCCCTCGAAAGACCTCCCCGAAATCAAGGAAAATCATGTACGCAGGCAGAAAATTCGCCGCCTTCCTCTTCGACATGGACGGCACGCTCATCAATTCCATTGCCTCGGCCGAACGGGTGTGGAGCGACTGGGCGCGGCGGCAAGGGCTCGACGTCGCCGCCTTCCTGCCGACGATCCATGGCGTGCGGGCGATCGAGACGATCGCCGGTCTGGCGCTCCCCGGCGTCGATCCGGCGCATGAGGCCGACCTCTTGCTCAAGGCCGAAGCCGCCGATCTGGAGGGCATCGTTCAGATCGCCAGCGCCGCCGCGTTTCTCAACGCGCTCCCGCCGGAGCGCTGGGCGATCGTAACCTCGGCGCCGCGGGAACTGGCGCTCTTGCGCATGAAGGCTGCCGGCATCCCCGTCCCGGCCGTGCTGATCGCGGCGGAAGATGTTTCACGCGGCAAGCCGGCGCCCGACTGCTTTCAGCTCGGCGCAACGCGGCTCGGCGTCGATGCGCGTGATTGCCTCGTATTCGAGGATGCCCCGGCGGGCATCACGGCGGCCGAGGCGGCGGGCGCAGCGGTCATGGTCATAAACGCCACGCACCGACATCCCCTGGCGACGCAGCATGCCGCGATCGCTGGCTACGACGCCATCGGCGTCACCGTCGACGAGCGCGGCTGGATCGCGCTCGAGCCGCAGCGGGCGGCGGCAACGGCCTTCTAGGCTGTGGGGACAGTCAAACACCCGATTGCCGGCAAATGAGCTGTTTGCTGGGCCGGCATATTAGAAATCGCTGGTCAGGCCCTTGATCTCCCAGTCGCCGTAGCGGCCGGGCTCCTTGCCGCCGCGGCCGCCGACTTCCTTCGGCACCGCGGCTTCCTTGCGGCGGTAGTCCTCGCGCCGCGCCGCGGCCTCTTCAAGCGCGCGGCGGGCGGCGGGCGTCAGCGTCTTCAGCCGCGCTTCGTCATCAGTGGCAGGTGTTTTACTGGTCTCGTCGTTCATGCGATATTCCGGCGGATTGAAACAGGCCGATTGAAACGGGTACCGGCGTTTCCCATCATATAGCGATGAGCCCACGAGGATCGACCCCCTTACATCACGACCAGGACGGGAGCAGACGATGAACACACTTCGCACCGCCATGCTTCTTGCCGCGATGACCGCGCTGTTCATGGGCGTCGGCTTCCTGATCGGCGGCACGGGCGGCATGATGATCGCCTTCCTGATCGCCGCCGCCACCAATCTGTTCAGCTATTGGAACGCCGACAAGATGGTGCTGTCGATGAACCGCTCCGTCGAGGTCGACGAGAAGAACGCGCCCGAATATTACGCCATCGTGCAGGCACTGGCCGAGCAGGCAGGCCTGCCGATGCCCAGGACCTACCTGATCGACAATCCGCAGCCCAACGCCTTCGCCACCGGCCGCAACCCGCAGAACGCGGCTGTCGCCGCTTCCACCGGCCTTTTGCAACGGCTGACGCATGAGGAAGTGGCCGCGGTGATGGCGCACGAGCTCGCCCACGTCCAGCACCGCGACACCTTGACGATGACGATCGTCGCGACCTTCGCCGGCGCCATCTCGATGCTTGGCAATTTCGCCTTCTTCCTCGGAGGCAACCGCGACAACAACAGCCCGTTCGGTTTTGTCGGCGTGCTGGCGGCGATGATCGTGGCGCCGTTTGCCGCGATGATCGTGCAGATGGCGGTCAGCCGCACGCGCGAATACGAGGCCGACCGGCGCGGCGCCGAAATCTGTGGACACCCGCTATGGTTGGCCTCGGCGCTTGACAAGATCGCCCGCGGCGCCGAACGCATACCCAATCCCGATGCCGAGCGTAACCCGGCGATGGCTCATCTCTTCATCATCAACCCGCTGCACGGCGAGCGCATGGACAGTCTGTTCTCCACCCACCCGAGCACCGAGAACCGCATCGCCGCGCTGCAAGCGATGGCGCAGCGCATGGACGGTGGTGTATCGCGGTCCCCGCAGCGCCAGGCGCCAGTGCCGCCGCAGGCCGACGAGCCGCAATCGGCAGGACCGTGGGGCAAGCCGGCCGCGCCGGAACCGCCGGCAGAGCCCAAATCCAATCCATGGGGTCGCAATCCGACCGGGCCCAAGGGCCCGTGGTCGTGAGCGCGGCGGGCAGAGCACCTCGACGCACAGGTGGTCAGGAACACAAAAAGGACGGCGAGTTCGTTGCCGGCCTTGCCGCCCGCAAGGCGGCTGCGCGGCTGCTGGCCGCCGTCATCGATGCGAGGACGCCGCTCGACGGCCTGACCGACCATGAAAACGGCCATCCGCAATACAAGGCGCTGGACCTGCGCGATCGCGGTCTCGTGCGCGCCATTCTGGTCACCGCGCTGCGCTATCGCATGACCATTGCCGGGCTGCTGGCGCGGCGTTTGGAAAAACCGCTGCCGGCCAATGCCACCGCGCTGTCGCATATTTTGCATGTGGCGGCCGCGCAGATCCTGTTCCTCGACATTCCCGACAGCGCCGCGGTCGACCTCGCCGTCACCCATGCCAAGTCCGATCCCCGCACATTGCGCTTTGCCGGCCTGGTCAACGGTGTGCTGCGCACGCTCGCGCGGATCAAGGAGGCTGAACTTCCAGAGGCCCTTGCTACCACCGACGAAGCGCCGAAATGGTTTTCCGACCGTTTGAAGGCCGCCTATGGCGTGGACGAGGCCGGACGGATACTCGCCGCCCACCGCCAGGAGGCCCCTGTCGATTTCTCGGTCAAGGCCGATCCGGAGCACTGGGCCGAAAGGCTCGGCGGCATTGCCCTGCCGACCGGCACGATTCGGGTGGAGAAGCTTGCCGGCCCGGTCACCGAACTGCCTGGCTTCGCCGAAGGCGCCTGGTGGGTCCAGGATGCCGCAGCCGGCCTGCCTGCCCGGTTGCTCGGTGATGTCGGCGGGCTTCGCGTCGCCGATCTCTGCGCCGCGCCCGGCGGCAAGACCGCCCAATTGATCGTGGCCGGCGCACGCGTCACCGCGATCGACACCTCGAAGAACCGGCTGGCGCGGCTGGCGCAGAATCTCGAACGCCTCCGCCTGTCGGCGGATATCGTGCAGGCCGACCTCCTCCAGTACGAGCCGGACGAGCTGTTCGACGCCGTCCTCCTCGACGCGCCCTGCTCCTCGACCGGCACAGTGCGGCGGCATCCCGACGTGCCATGGACCAAGACTGTGGCTGATGTCGAGAAGCTCGCCGATCTCCAGCGCCGGCTGCTCGCGCGCGCCGTCACCCTGGTTAAGCCGGGCGGAAGGATCGTCTTTTCGAACTGTTCGCTCGACCCACTCGAAGGCGAGGAGCTTTATCGTGGCTTCCTCGCCGCGACGCCTGGCGTCGTTGCCGACCCGCTTCGCACCGGCGAGATCATCGGCATCGATCCCTTCCTGACGCAGGAAGGCACGCTGCGCACCACACCTGCCGACCTCGATCTCGGCTCGCCGCAACGTTCCGGTCTCGACGGCTTTTTCGCCGCGCGCATGCGTCGCGCCAGCTAAGGCAAGTCCACGAAAGCTGCGTGACGATTCTCCGTCCGGAATTGCGTGGAACAAGGATCTGGAGCGGAGTATGGATGCCCATCGGGCGCTGAACCGCTCAGGCGTTTAAGCATAGGAAGTTGCTGACTTTTTTGGGGAGCATCCGCGGCCAAGCCAGGCGCAGCGTCACCGCTCGCGGGAATTCGCCTTCGCATGAATCGTTGAATCAGATAAGCTTGCCCTTGGGATAGAGGACGATCAGGAGGGGTTTTGGCACTTGCTGCCGGCAACACGACGCGTCTGTGGGCGCTTGTCGCGAAGGAGTTTTGGCGCAAAACGCGCCGGCGCCTGCGTGCCGGACCGGTTTATCGCTGGCGCTATTCCGGCCGCACGCCCGAACGGGTGCTGATCGCGCCGCCGGACCTGCGGCTGGCCGACCCGCAGATCGCGCTCGAGATCTACTATGGCCGTTATCCCTTGTCGGGACATATGGTCGAGACCGGCGGCAAGTCGCCCTTCCAGATCAGCGTTCCCAATTACGGCTGGCAGAAGACGCTGCATGGCTTTCGCTGGCTGCGTCACATGGGCGCCGCCGGCACCGAGCTTGCCGCCGCCAATGCGCGTGCGCTGGTGTCCGACTGGATCGCCACGCATGGAAACAACATTTCCGGCATTGCCTGGGAGCCCGGCACGGCCGCCAAGCGCATTATCGCCTGGCTGCAGCATTCCTCGATCGTGCTGCAAGGCGCTGAATTCCCGTTCTACCGCGCCTTCCTGAAATCGCTGGCCGTCCAGATCCGCTACCTCAGGTCGATGGCGCGCGAAATGCCTGACGGCAAGGACAGGCTGCGCGCCCGCATCGCCCTCGCCTTCGCCGCCCTGTCGCTGCCGGCGCCCGCATCGGCGCTGCGCGGCGCCACCCGCAACCTCGCCGAGGAACTGGACCGCCAGATCCTTCCCGATGGCGGCCACATCTCGCGCAACCCGATGGCGGTGCTGGAAATCCTCGCCGACCTTTTGCCGCTGCGGCAGACCTACGCCAACCAGGCGGAAGCGCCGCCACAGGCCCTGATCGGCGCCATCGACAGGATGCTGCCGGCGCTGCGCTTCTTTCGCCACCAGGACGGCAGCCTCGCCCGCTTCAACGGCATGGGCGCCACCATCCATGACCGCATCGCCAGCATCCTGCGCCACGACGACACCGCCGGCTCGCCGCTGCTGCATGCACCGCATTCGGGCTATGAGCGGCTGTCCATGGGTGGCGTCACCGTCATCGCCGACACCGGCCTGCCGCCGCCCGTCCACGTCTCCAATGCCGCCCATGCCAGCTGCCTTGCGTTCGAGCTGTCGTCGGGCCGCCAGCATTACATCGTCAATGCCGGCATCGACACCTATGGCGCCGCCGAATTCCGGCCCCTGGCCCGCGCCACCGCCGCGCATTCGACCGCCACCATCAACGACACCTCGTCGGCGCGGTTCAGCCATTCGCTGCGCATCAACGATCTTCTGGGGTCGCCTTTGATCGGCGGCCCGCAGCATGTGCAGTGCAAGCGTATCGACCAGAAGGGCGTTCAAGGCTTCATCGCCCGCCATGACGGCTATATCCAGCGCTTCGGTTTCCTGCACGAGCGCGAGCTGAAACTGTCCTCGAACGGCAATGTGCTGACCGGCAGGGACCGCTTCCAGCGTCCTGGAGGTGCGGCGATCCGCAACAATGGCCGCGATTTCGTCACCGTGCGCTTCCACGTCCATCCCGACATCAACCTTTTGCAGGACGAGCATGACCGCCTGGTGCTGACCGCCGAGCAGGCCGACAGCTGGGTGTTCACCTGCACCGAGATGGTGCCGGAGGTCGAGGAATCGATCTACTTCGCCGGTCTCGGCGGCCCGCGCCGAAGCCGGCAGATCGTGCTTGCCTTCAAGCCGTCCGACATCGCCGAAGTCCACTGGCAGCTCACCCGCACCTCTGTCGCCGGCTATCCCGAAAACAACTGACCGCGCCTGCGCTGACCGAGCTTGCGCCTTGATTTCCTGATCTCATATGATACGGCGCGGGCCTGCCCCTCCAGCCGTGAAAGCACGCCCATGGCCGTCGCCGCCAAGAACATTCCCGCTCCCGACCTCGTTCCCGTGCGTCGCGCGCTGCTCTCCGCCTTCGACAAGACCGGCCTCATCGATCTCGCCAGGGCGCTCGCCGCTTCCGGCGTCGAGCTGGTGTCGACCGGCGGCACGGCAAAAGCGATCGCCGATGCGGGCCTGGCGGTCCGCGACGTCTCCGAGCTCACCGGCTTTCCCGAGATCATGGATGGCCGCGTCAAGACTCTGCACCCGTCGGTGCATGGCGCCCTGCTCGGCGTTCGCGATGATCCCGATCACGCCGCGGCGATGCACAAATATGGCATCGAGCCGATCGACCTGGTCGTCTGCAATCTCTATCCGTTCGAGGAAGTCCGCCGCTCCGGCGCCGACTACGCGGCGATCGTCGAGAACATCGACATTGGCGGCCCGGCGATGATCCGCGCCTCGGCCAAGAACCACGCCTATGTCGCCATCGTCACCGATCCCGGCGACTATGCCTCCGTGCTCAATGCGCTGGAGATGAATATCGGCTCGCTTTCGCTGGATTTCCGCAAGAAGCTCGCGGCCAAGGCTTTTGCCCGCACCGCCAGCTACGACGCGGTAATCTCGGGCTGGTTCGCCGAGGCGCTGGAGATCGAGCACCCGACCTGGCGCGCCTTCGGCGGCAGGCTGGAGACCGTGATGCGCTATGGCGAGAACCCGCACCAGGGCGCCGGCTTCTATGTCAATGGCGACAAGCGGCCGGGCGTGGCCACGGCGCGCCAGCTCCAAGGCAAACAGCTTTCCTACAACAACATCAACGATACCGACGCCGCCTTCGAGCTGGCCGGCGAGTTCGACCCGGCGCGCTCGGCCGCCGTCGCCATCATCAAGCATGCCAACCCGTGCGGCGTCGCCGAGGGTTCGACGCTGAAGGCCGCCTACGCCAGGGCACTGGCCTGCGATCCGGTCTCGGCCTATGGCGGCATTGTCGCTGTGAATCGCATCCTGGACGCCGAGGCGGCCGAAGAGATCGTGAAGACCTTCACCGAGGTCATTATCGCGCCCGGCGCCACCGACGAGGCGGCAGCGATCGTGGCCGCGAAGAAGAACCTGCGCCTGCTGGTCGCGGGCGGCCTGCCGGATCCGCGCGCGATCGGCACAACCGTCAAATCCGTCGCCGGCGGCCTGCTGGTGCAGGGCAGGGACAACGCCGTCGTCGACGACCTCGAGCTGAAGGTGGTGACGAAACGGGCGCCGACGCCGGCCGAACTGGCCGACCTGAAATTCGCCTTCCGCGTCGCCAAGCACGTCAAGTCGAACGCCATCGTCTACGCAAGGGACAGCGCCACGGTAGGCATCGGCGCCGGGCAGATGAGCCGCGTCGATTCCTCGCGCATCGCTGCCCGCAAGGCACTCGACGCTGCGGAAGCGGCGGGCTGGGCCGAGCCGCTGACCAAAGGCTCTGTCGTCGCCTCCGACGCCTTCTTCCCCTTCGCCGACGGCCTGCTGTCGGCCATCGAGGCCGGCGCCACGGCGGTGATCCAGCCCGGCGGCTCGATGCGCGACGACGATGTGGTTGCCGCCGCCGACGAGCATGGCATCGCCATGGTGTTCACGGGCGTGAGACACTTCAGACATTGAGCGCCTCACCCTCCCCCTTGTGGGGAGGGTCGGCGAGCGATGTTTGCGAAGCAAAGCTCGTGAGACGGGGTGGGGCCAGCGCCGTCCCCCACCCCGCTCCGCTTCGCGGATCGACCCTCCCCACAAGGGGGAGGGTAAATCACTCCGCCGCCCGGTCCGCCGGATACGGCGTCCTGATCAGGATCGCCATGCCTATGGCCAGGAACAGGATGATAACCGCCATGCCGAGCCGCGCCGAATCGCTCACCGCCGTGATGGTCGCCACCAGGAACGGCGCCAGGAAACTGGTCGCGCGCCCGGCCAGCGCATAGATGCCGAAATAGCGGCCGGATTCCGACGCCGTAACGCTGCGCGCCATATAGGACCGCGATGACGCCTGCACCGGCCCGAAGGCGAGCCCGATCAGCAATCCATAGAGGATGTAGGCCTTTTCCGCGGCGGTGCCGAACAGGCCCCCGGAATCGGTGGTCGAGAGCTGGATAAGCCCGAGCAGCGTGAAGCCGGGGCCGGTCGAGACGACGCCGATGGTGGCGACCGAAAGCATGACCAGCGCGATCATCACCACCGCCTTGGAGCCGAGCGCGGTGTCGAGCCGCGCAGCGATCCAGCAGCCGAAGATGGCGACGACGTTGAGGATGATGCCGAACATGCCGATCTCGGTGATCGACCACTGGAACATGCCGGCCGCGAAGGTGCCGCCGAGCGCCAGCAGCGCATTGACGCCGTCCTGATAGATCATGCGGGCGACGAGGAAGCGGAAGATGCCGCCGCGCCTGCGCACCTCGACCAAGGTCGACTTCAGCTCCGACAGGCCTTCGCGCACCGCAGGCTTGATCGGGATGCCTTTGATGGCATCGGGAGTGAAGAGGAACATCGGCAGGATGAACAGGAAATACCAGCCGGCCGACAGCGGCCCGGTGGCGCGGGCATCCTCGCCGAGCTTCGGGTCCAGCCCGAACAGCGGGTCGAGGCCGATGATGGTCTTGCCGGTCTCCTGCGATCCGGCCAGGAACAGCACGACGAAGATCAGCGCGATCATACCGCCGAGATAGCCAAGCCCCCAGGCCATGTTGGAGATGCGGCCGATCTCGCTCTTCGGCACCAGGCGCGGCATCATGGAATCGTTGAAGACGGTGGAGAATTCAGCCGCCACCGAGGCCAGCGAGAACAATGCCACGATCAGGAACAGGTTCGAGCCGGGCGCGGCGAGCCACAGCAGCGCCAGGCTGGCGATCTTGATCGCCGCGAAGAAGGCGATCCACGGCTTGCGCGGCCCGGTCTGGTCGGCGATCGAACCGAGGATCGGCGACAGCACGGCGATGACCAGTCCGGCCGCGGCGATGCCGTAGCCCCAGACGGCCTGGCCGGTGGTCGGATCGCTGGCCATGCGCGAAACGAAATAGGGGCCGAAGATGAAGGTGGTGACGACCGTGAAGAAGGGCTGCGCCGCCCAGTCGAACAACATCCACCCCCAGATGCCGCGCCCGGACGCCCGCTGCACTGCTACTTCGGCCATGTCCCCTCCGGTCGCCTTCGTTTCGTTGGGCGGTTCACCCCATGTCTGCATGTTTTCCGCTGGTCATGCAAACGAACACGAGTCGCGCGGCCGTTCTTTGGCTTACCCGCCTTCATTCCGACGAGAGCAAGGGCGCCGACCCTAGCTCCCCCCTTGTGGGAGGTCGGACCGAAGGTCCGGGTGGGCGTCCGGCGCCGCCCCTCCCGCTGCTTCGCAGGGCCCCCCCGCCTGGGAAGGGTAAGTCAGGCGATGGCTCACATCCCTGTCAGATCGCTCATCAGGCCCGATGCCACCGACAGCCGCGACACGGTGATGTCGCCGCCCTCGGTCAGCGCCTGCAGCCGTTCGCGGGTGCGGCCGATCCTCTCCCCGCCGGCCTCCAGCCACGCCGCCACCGGGTCGGCTGCCCCGGCGTGGTTCACGAGTGCCGCCACCGCGATGCCGCGCCGCGCGATCCCGATCGTGTCGGTGGCGCGCGACAGGGCGAGCTGGTCGTAATAGTCCGCCGGTGTGATGGAGCGGGCCGCCTCCTCGACGCGCGGGATACGGAAGGCGTCGCTGACCGCGAAGAAGGCCTTCGCCGCGGCGACGATGTCGGCGCCTGCCGCTCGCGCCGCCAGCGCGATGTCGGGGATCAGCTCCGCCACATCGGCCAGCGCCAGTTGCGCTGCCAGCCTGTCCGGCGCCCCGGCCTTGAACAGTCCATGCCGCTTCTCGTCGATCCGTTCGCGCGAATAATCGGGGAGCAGCGAAACGAGTTTCGGCTCCAGCGCCTTGCGCGCCTCCTGCAATTCGGCGATGCGCTGGGCAAGCGGCGCCGTGCCGGCGTCGTTCTTCAAGTACCAGCCGCTGGTCACGTAGATCAGCCGGCTGACCGCCTGGTAGAGATCGAGCTGCATCTGGCCGTCGATCTGATTGTCGAGCGCGTCGATCTCGCGGTAAAGCGCCGGCAAGGCAAAGCCGTCGCGCACCACGGCGAAGGTGCGCACCACGTCGGCGGCGGTGCGCCCCGTTGCTTCCCGCAACCGGTTGACGAAGGAGGGACCGCCGCGGTTGACCAGCTCATTGGCTACGACCCGGGCGATGATCTCGCGGCGCAGGCGATGGCCGTGTATCTCGGCGGCATATTTCTTCGCCATCCGGTCGGGGAAATAGCCCATCAGGTCGCGGTCGAAATGCGGCTCGTCAGGCACGTCGCTTGCGACGATGTCGGAAAACAGCACGATCTTGGCATAGGCGAGCAGCACGCCGAGCTCGGCCCTGGTCAGCGGCTCGCCGCGCGTCTCGCGCTCGGCAAGGGCCGCCGGCGAGGGCAGCGTCTCGACCGTGCGGTCGAGCAGGCCGCGTGCTTCCAGCGCCGACATGAAGCGGGCCTGGTGGGCGATGTCGGCGAGGCCGCGCTTGCGGGCGATGGAGAGCGCCAGCGTCTGCTGGTAGTTGTTGGACAGGACCAGCTCGCCGACCTCGCCGGTCATCTCGGCGAGAAGCTTGTCGCGCGCAGGCCGGGTCAACGACCCTTTGCGCATGGCGGACGCCAGCGCGATCTTGATATTGACCTCGACGTCGGAACAGTTGACCCCGCCCGAATTGTCGATGGCGTCGGAATTGCAACGCCCGCCATTCATGCCGAATTCGATGCGCGCGCGCTGCGTCACCCCGAGATTGGCGCCCTCGCCGATCACCTTGGCGCGCACGTCGAGCGCGGTGATGCGGACGGCGTCGTTGGCGCGATCACCGACCTCGGCGTTGGTCTCGGTCGAGGCCCGCAAATACGTGCCGATGCCGCCGAACCACAAGAGGTCGACGGGCGCCTTGAGGATGGCGCTCATGATCTCGACCGGCGTGGCGGTCGTCTTGTTGAGGCCGATCGCAGCAGCAGCAGCGGCCGGCAAGGTGATCGATTTCTGGCCGCGCGAGACGATGACGCCGCCCTCGGAGAGCTTGCTCTTGTCGTAGTCCTGCCAGCTCGAACGGGGAAGAGCGAACATGCGCTGGCGCTCGGCCATCGATGCCGCCATGTCGGGATCGGGATCGATGAAGATGTCGCGGTGGTCGAAGGCTGCGATCAGCCTTGTCTTCGGTGACAACAGCATGCCGTTGCCGAACACGTCGCCCGACATGTCGCCCACCCCGACGACGGAGAAGGGCGTGGTCTGGATGTCGCGGTTCATCTCGCGGAAATGCCGCTTGACCGCCTCCCACGCGCCCTTGGCGGTGATGCCCATCTTCTTATGGTCGTACCCGGCCGAACCGCCGCTGGCGAAGGCATCGTCAAGCCAGAAGCCATGGCTTTCGCTGATGGCGTTGGCGGTGTCCGAGAAAGTTGCCGTGCCCTTGTCGGCGGCAACGACGAAATAGGGATCGTCCTGGTCGCGCCTGACAACGCCGGCCGGCGGGATGACGCCGTCGAGGCCGATATTGTCGGTGATCGACAAAAGGCTGGAAACGAAATTCTTGTAGGCCGATGTGCCGGCTTCGAAGATGGCGTCGCGGCCGGCGCTCATCGGCAGCTTCTTCGGATAGAACCCGCCCTTGGCGCCGACCGGCACGATGACCGCGTTCTTGACCTGCTGTGCCTTGACCAGGCCGAGCACCTCGGTGCGGTAATCCTGGGCGCGGTCCGACCAGCGCAGGCCGCCGCGCGCCACCGGACCGAAGCGCAGATGCACGCCCTCGACCTCAGAGCCGTAGACGAAGATTTCCCGCCACGGTCGCGGCTCGGGCAATCCGTCGACCGAACGCGAATCGAGTTTGATCGCCAGCGACTGGCCCTTGGCTTTCGTATCGGCAACGAAATGATTGGTGCGCAGCGAGGCTTCGATGAGATTGAGGTAGCGGCGGATGATGGCGTCGTCGTCGATGTTGGGAACGTCTTCCAGCGCGTCCCTGATCTTGGCCTTGAGATGCTTTGCCGCCACCACGCCTTCCGTCTCGGCTGTCGGGCCGAGCCGGGCGATGAACAGCGCGTGCAGGCCGCGTGCGATCTCGGGATAGCGGTTGAGGGCCGCGGCGATGAAATCCTGGCTCTGCGGAATTCCGGCCTGCTGCAAATACCGCCCATAGGCGCGCAGGATGGTGATTTCGCCCGACCACAGGCCGGCGGTCTGGGCAAGGCCGTTGTAGCCGTCATTGTCGACGTCGCCGCGCCACACCGACAGGAACGCGTCCTCGAACAGCGCGCCGCCATTGCTGAGGTCGATCGGCTTTCCGTAGCTGTTCTCCAGCTCCATGTCGTGGATGAAGACGGTGCCGGGCTGATCACTATTGATCATGCCGGGCTGATCCCTATTGCCGGCCTTGTCGTCGCCGGCCTCGAAGGTGCGCTCGCTGATGACGCGGAAGCCGATATTTTCCAGCACCGGAACGCGCCGCGACAGCGCCACGGGGCTGCCATGGTGATAGATTTTCAGCGCCGCCTGGTGCGGCTTCTGCTCGGCATGGCGATAGTAATCGATGGCGATCGGATTGCTGGCGCTGATCTTGGCGATACGCCCGGCATCGACCAGCGCCACACCGGCGCTGAAGGAGTCCCGGTAGCTTTCCGGAAATCGTGCCGCGATCCTCTTCAGCGCCGGGTCGCTGCCGCTGGTTTCCGCCGCCTCGGAAAGGGCATCCTCCCAGGTGCGCACGATGTCGCGGATCGCCGCCTCGATCGTCGCCTGTTCGACCTTCGGCGTCTTGCCGCCGGAGCGGCCGATGATGAAATGCACACGCGCCAGCCCGCCTTCCGGGAAGGCCGGGTAGTAGGCCGACAGCCGGCCTTCGAACACGGTCTTGAGATAGGTGCCGACCTTCTCGCGCACGACGCTGTCGTAACGGTCGCGCGGCACGAAGACGAGGATGGAGACGAAGCGGTCGAACTGGTCGGCGCGCACCAGTGCCCGCACGCGCGGCCTCTCGACGAGGCCCAGAATGGCCGCGGCATGCTTCCTCAGGATCGGCACCGGCACCTGGAACAGCTCGTCGCGCGGATAGCTCTCCAGCACGTTGATCAGCGCCTTGCCGGAGTGGTCGTGCCGGTCGAAACCGGATTTGGCGATGACGGTTTCGGCCTTCGACCTGAGATAGGGGATCTTCATCACCGAGCGCGTGTAGGCGGTCGACGTGAACAGGCCGACAATGCGCAGTTCGCCCGCCAGAGCGCCCTTGGCGGTGTAGGTCTTGATGCCGATATAATCGAGATAGATGCGCCGGTGCACGGAAGACTTGGCATTGGCCTTGGTGACGATCAGCGGCTCCGGCCCATGCAGGAAGGCTCGAATCTCCGGCGTTGTCGTCACCGCTTCGGTGCCGCGCCGCAGCACCAGCACGTCCAGGTCGGACAATATGCCCAGGCCAGGCTTGTCGGCACGCTCCAGCGTGCCGCTTTCCTCGCCGCCGACATATGTGAATTCGCGCATGCCGAGGAAAGTGAAATTGTCGTCGCGCAGCCACTCCAGGAAGGCGATCGCCTCGGCCACGCTCTTCTTGTCCAGGGGTACCGCCGAATAGCGGAACTCCGAGATCGCCTGGTCGAGGCGGGCCAGCATCGGCTTCCAGTCGCTGACGGCTGAATGGACCTGGCCGAGTATCTTGCGCAGCCGCTCTGCCAAGCCGTTCGCCTGCTCCGGGGTCAGCCGGGGAATATGGACATGGATGACGCTCAGCCGGTCGTGGCTGCCGTCGTCCCTGGCGAAATTGCCGTCGCCGAGAATTTCCTCGACGCCGTCCTTGCCATGGCGGACGGTGATGACGGGATGGGTGACCAGGGTCGGCTCGCCGGCACTCTCGGTGATCTCGCCGAGTATGGAATCGAACAGGAAAGGCATATTGTCGTTGACGACGGTGACGATCGTGACGGGTCGGCCCTCGCGAACGACGCCGGAATCGGTATCGACGGCGACGGCGCACGCACCCTTCTTGTGACCGGCGACCGCGCGGCCGGCGAGATCCGCGGCGCGTTCGAGGTCCGCCACCTCATAGGCGGCAATGTCTTCCGCCGGCGCGCGGGCGAGCAGGTAGTCGGCAAGCCTGGCTGGCCTTTCCTGCGTCTTCGGCATCGCCGTGGCTTTCTTCTTCGACCTGCTCGCCGATTTCACGCTGGCCATGACGCTTCTTTCCTCCCGTCGTATGCTTTTGCGGACATCTGTAGCAGATGACCGCTATTTGGCGACAAAGGTTTGACGGCGTGCCAAGAATTATCGCAATTCGGCGGCAGCCGGCGACAAACGAGGAGGAATGCCCATGACCGACAAGATCACCGCGCTCGATCTCGCCGCCGCTGAACTGAGCGATGCGACCAGGACCTATTTCGCCAAATGCGAGGAGAAGCTCGGCCTGGTCCCCAACGTGTTGCGCGCCTATGCCTTCGACGACAAGAAGCTGCGTGCCTTCACCGACATGTACAATGATCTGATGCTGGGTGATTCAGGCCTGTCGAAGCTGGAGCGCGAGATGATCGCGGTCGCTGTCTCCTCCATCAACCATTGCTACTACTGCTTGACGGCGCATGGCGCCGCCGTGCGGCAGCTGTCGGGCGACCCTTCGCTCGGCGAGATGATGGTAATGAATTTCCGCGCCGCCGATCTTTCATCGAAGCAGGTCGCGATGCTGGAATTCGCGGTCAAGCTGACAGAGGAGCCGGCCAAGATCGTCGAAGCCGACCGCGCGGCCCTGCGTATGGCCGGCTTCACCGATCGCGACATCTGGGACATCGCCTCCACGGCCGCCTTCTTCAACATGTCGAACCGGGTGGCGGCGGCAATCGATATGCGCCCGAACTCCGAGTACCACGCCATGGCAAGGTGACGAGCAGGCTACCTGCTCATATATTAGCCACCTCTCATTCTCATTGCTTGTTTGCCGGTTTGGTCCGATGATCGCCGGGCGGCATGACCGCATGCCGGTTCGATGCCGCCGACAAGGGAGGAGAACATGGCGAAATTTCTCTATGTCTATCACGGCTCCGGCAAGATGCCGACCGAGGAGGCCGAACGCAAAGCCGCGATGGATGCCTGGAACGGCTGGTACGGCAAGCTCGGCTCGGCCGTGGTTGACGGCGGCAATCCGGTCGGCATGTCGAAGACGGTGCTGCCCGACGGCAAGGTCGAGAACAATGGCGGCAGCAACCCGACCGCCGGCTACACGATCGTGGAAGCCAGGGACATCGACGATGCCGTCGCCAAGGCCAGGGATTGCCCGATCCTGATGAACCCGGCCTTCAGCGTCGAGATCGCGCCGATCGTCGAAATGATGTGACGGTCACGAGCGCGCCGCGATCGCCGCGGCTGCACCGGCCATGGTGGTGGCGCTGACGCGGTTGGCAATTCTCATGGCGCGCTTGCTCTTCAGGAGCTTGCGCGCCTGGGCGGCGGCAAGCACCCAGGCAAGGTCGATGATAACAAGCACCACCGCCATGGTCGCCGTCAGCTCGATCCAGCCAACCACCGTCACCGAAGCAAGGTCGATGATGGTCGGCAGCAAGGCCAGGTAGAACATCATGATCTTGGGGTTGCCGAGCGTCACGGCCATGCCGGCGAAGAACAGTTTGCCGGGCGAATCCTCCCGCGGCATCTCGCCTTCTTTCGCTTCGACAGGCGCGGTCCACATCTTCCAGGCGAGGTAAGCGAGATAGGCGACGCCGACCCATTTGACGATGACGAAAGCGAAATGGAAAGTCTGCGCCACCACCGCCAGCCCGAACACCGCCAGCGACAGCCAGATGCCCTCGCCGATCCACATGGCGAGCAGGAATGGGAACACGTCGCGAAATCCCTTGGCGATGACGCGGGCGACGAGTGCCGCGATCGAAGGGCCCGGCGAACCGGCGGCCACGAAAAGCGCGGCGGCGAAGATCACGAGCGAGGTGAGGTGCATGGGGAGGATCTCGGCTTGAAAACCTTCAATGCCAGATATTAGCGCAAGCTATCGAGCTTCGGTAGCATCAACATGCTTGCCGGCCCGGCATCTCGCGGCTAGATAGATCGCCGCGAAACAATTTCGAGCTTCACTTTGCCTACGTAACTGCCGGTCTCGTCAACTCCCCCGACACAATGCATGGCGCCGCCACAACGGTGCCTTTTTTCATTTCATGTGTTCCTCTGGGCGGCGGTTCGAGACCGGTTTGGCACTGCTGAACCGCTGCCGCGCGCGCCGCGACGCCTGATCCCAAGAACCGCAGCCTACCGCCACGCCGTGCCCGCCTGGGCATCTCGACATCGCCGACCTGATGAACTTCCCGATGGGAAGGGCTTATCGGCATGTCTTCTATTCTGCGCATCCGCTGGACGGTCGCGCCTCAAATCGCACCACGTCCCCTCACCACCTGCAATCGCTGCGGCGGCATCAAAGCCTATCGCAGCAGCGGAAAGTTCCGCGTCAACGCCAACGGCAAGCGCATTGACGCCTGGCTGATCTATCGTTGTATCAACTGCGACAATTCCTGGAATTTCGGCATTTTTGAGCGCCGCAACCGCCGCGACATCGAGCCGGCGCTGCTGCGGGCGCTGGAGAGCAACGATGCAGCACTTGCCCGGCGCCATGCATTCGATGTGACCGCACTGCGCGGCCAGGTGGGGCGTGTCGAGGAGTTTCCCGACGTCGACGTGCACAAGACGGCGCTTGGCGGGACAAGCGAAGCTGCAAGCGTGCTGGAGCTCCGGCTCGGGCTCGAAATGCCGATATCGCTGCGGCTCGATCGTTTGCTCGCCAACGAACTCGGCATCTCACGGTCGCGTCTTCAAGCCCTGGAGGAGAAAGGCCTGTTGGTTGTCGATTGCGACGGGGCCAAGGCTTTGCGCAAGCCGGCACGCGACGGGACGACGGTCCGCGTCGATCTGGCCGGCAAACCCGACCGGCAGGCCATCATATCTGCCGCCAGGGGATGAACGGCAGAGGGGCGAAGCACCTGGTGCTCCGCCCCTCCCGGATACGATCAGAAAGCAGAAATTACGCGGCGCCGACGGCCTTGGACGATTTCTCGAAGCGCTTGCGCTCGTTGGGATCCAGATAAAGCTTGCGCAGGCGGATGGTCTTCGGTGTCACCTCGACCAGCTCGTCGTCCTGGATCCAGGCCAGCGCGCGCTCCAACGTCATGCGGATCGGCGGTGTCAGCTTGACCGCCTCGTCCTTGCCGGCGGCGCGGATGTTGGTCAGCTTCTTGCCCTTCAGCACGTTCACTTCCAGGTCGTTGTCGCGGGAGTGGATGCCGATGATCATGCCCTGATAGACCTTGACGCCCGGATCGATGACCATCGGGCCACGATCCTCCAGGTTCCACATGGCGTAGGCGACGGACTCGCCCTGCTCGTTGGAGATCAGCACGCCGTTGGTGCGGCCGGGCAGTTCGCCCTTATAGGGCTCATAGGCATGGAACAGCCGGTTCATCACGGCGGTGCCGCGCGTGTCGGTCAAGAGTTCCGACTGGTAGCCGATCAGGCCGCGCGTCGGCGCGTGGAAGACGAGGCGCTGGCGGTTGCCGCCGGAGGGGCGCAATTCGACCATCTCGGCCTTGCGCTCGGACATTTTTTGCACGACGACACCGGCATGCTCCTCGTCGACGTCGATGACGACTTCCTCGACCGGCTCCAGCAATTCGCCGTTCTCGCCCTTCTGCATGACGACGCGCGGCCGCGACACGGCGATTTCAAAGCCCTCGCGGCGCATGGTCTCGATCAGCACGGCAAGCTGCAATTCGCCGCGGCCCGACACGAAGAAGGAATCCTTGTCGGGCGATTCCTCGATCTTGAGCGCGACATTGCCCTCGGCTTCGCGCAGCAGGCGGTCGCGGATGACGCGGCTGGTCACCTTGTCGCCTTCCGTGCCGGCCAGCGGCGAATCGTTGACGAGGAAAGACATGGTCACGGTCGGCGGATCGATCGGCTGCGCGTGCAGCGGCTCGCTCACGCTCAGGTCGCAGAACGTGTCGGCGACGGTGCCTTTGGACAGGCCGGCAATGGCGACGATGTCGCCCGCCTGCGCTTCCTCGATCGGCTGGCGCTCGAGGCCGCGGAAGGCCAGTATCTTGGAAATGCGGCCGGTTTCGATCTGGGTACCGTCATGATGCAGCACCTTGACCGCCTGGTTGGCCTTCAGCGTTCCGCTCTCGATGCGGCCGGTGATGATACGGCCGAGGAACGGATTGGCTTCCAGGATAGTGCCGATCATGCGGAACGGGCCGGGATGCACGGTCGGCGCGGGCACATGCTTGAGGACGAGGTCGAACAGCGGCGACAGGCCCTGGTCCTTGGGACCTTCCGGATTTTCCGAGACCCAGCCGTCGCGCCCCGAACCATAAAGGATCGGGAAGTCGAGCTGCTCGTCGGTGGCGTCGAGCGCGGCAAACAGGTCGAACACCTCGTTGACCACCTCGACATGGCGGGCGTCCGGCCGGTCGATCTTGTTGATGACGACGATGGGCTTCAAGCCGACCTTGAGCGCCTTGCCGACGACGAACTTGGTCTGCGGCATCGGGCCTTCGGCGGCGTCGACCAGCACGATCGCCGAATCCACCATCGACAGGATGCGCTCGACCTCGCCGCCGAAATCGGCGTGGCCGGGGGTGTCGACGATGTTGACGCGGGTACCCTTCCAGTCGACCGAGGTCGCCTTGGCCAGGATGGTGATGCCGCGTTCCTTTTCGAGGTCGTTGGAATCCATGGCGCGTTCGGCGACGCGCTGATTGTCGCGGAAGGCGCCGGATTGTTTCAGAAGCTGGTCGACAAGGGTGGTCTTTCCATGGTCGACGTGCGCGATGATCGCGATATTGCGGAGGTTCATGATCTGGTCTCGGGAGCGTTGCAGGCAGCAGGCCAAAAGGCGCCGCCTCTTTCGTGTTGCGCGGCTCATACAGGGTTTTTCGCATTTGCGAAAGAGGAAGCGCGACACCAAATAATCATCAAATCTTAAGCATCGCCATGTGAAATGGTTTTGTTAACCAAGGCGGGAACCTTTTGCGGGCCCGGGCAGTTCGAACACCATGACCAACGCAGTCGTCAAATTTCGGCCGATTCTCGCAACTGCGGCTCTCGCCGTGCTGCTGGCTGCCGGCGCCGCTCAATCCGCGGCGACGCTCAAGGAAGCGCGGCCCGCTCTGCCGAACGATGTCCCGAGCGCCGAACAGGTCTTTGCGGATGCGCCCGATGGCGTCGATCCGGTGGTGACGGGGCCGGTCAGCGCGGCCTTCAAGCAAAGGCAGCAAAGCGCCAACTGCGATAGCGCGGTTTGGCCCAACGTTCCGATAGTCTGCTATCCCGACTGATCGGCTGCGCCGTCGGCGAACTGCCAATCTCCCCCTTTATCGAAAGATCGCCAATCCAAACCGACGGCACACTCGTTCGAAGGCGCACTATGCCGCTTGCGGCTCCGGGTCGAACGCCGGCCGGCTGGTGTTGATCAGGAGCGAGATACAGGCGGCGGCAATCGCGGTCATGCCGGCGATCAGGAAGGCCAGTTCGTAATTGCCCTGCAGTTCGCGCATGGTGCCGCCGAAGAAAGCGGCGGTTGCCGCGCCCACCTGATGGCCGGCGACGATCCAGCCGAACACGATCGGGCCGCTGCGGTCGCCGAAGGCTTCATTGGCGAGCCGCAGCGTCGGCGGCACGGTGGCGATCCAGTCGAGACCGTAAAGCACGGCGAAGATGATCAGACTGGTCGCCGAAAAGCCGGAATAGGGCAGATAGATCAGCGAAAGGCCGCGGATCGCATAATAGACGCCGAGCAGCTTGCGCGGATCGAAACGGTCGGTGAGCCAGCCCGACAGCGTGGTGCCGATCAGGTCGAAAATACCCATCATCGACAACAGGCCAGCCGCCTGCACCTCGTTGATGCCCATATCGCCGCAAAATGCGATGAGATGCGTGCCGACCAGCCCGTTGGTGGTGAAACCGCAGACGAAGAAGGTGGCGAACAGGTACCAGAAGACGCGCGTGCCGGCGGCGCGGCGCAGCGTGGTCAGCGTGTGGGTCAGGAAATTGCCTTGTGCCGCCGGCGGTACCGGCGGCACGTCGTCGGCTTCCGCGCCGTAGCGCACCATGCCGATCGATGCCGGGCGTTCCGGCACCAGCAGCAGCACCAGCGGCACCAGACAGGCCGTTGCGAGGGAGATGGCGGTGACGACCGGCTTCCAGCCGCCCGACTGCGCCAGCGAGGCCAGCAGCGGCAGGAAGACCAGCAGACCGGTGGCGCTGGAGGCCGACATCAAGCCCATGACGAGGCCGCGGTTGGTCTTGAACCAGCGGTTGACGATCGTGGCGCCGAGCACGGTGGCGACCGCGCCGGAGCCGACGCCGGAAAACACGCCCCAGGTGATCAGCAGATGCCATGGCTTGGTCATCAGCAGGCTGAGCGCGGTGGAGGCCGACATCACGACAAGCGCGGCAAGCAGCGTGCGCCGCAGCCCGATCCGCTCCATCAGCGCGGCGGCAAACGGTCCGGTCAGGCCGTAGAGGAAGATGCCGACCGCGGCAGCCAGCGACACCACGTCGCGCCGCCAGCCGAAACTTTCCTCCAGCGGCAGCATCATGACGGCTGGCGCGGAGCGCAGGCCGGCCGCGATCAGCAGGCAGAGAAAGATGACGGCGACCACGACGAAAGCGTAGTGCTGGCCAAATGGACGGGATTGAGCTAGCATGTTACTGACCGGTACGTTGCAGGATGGAAACATGTATACGTACCGATCGGTAACAGTGTCAACCGAGACCGCGAATGCCACCAGACAATAAAATTGAACCGTCCATCAGCAGCGCTCACGCGTCGGGTCCGCCAAAGGCGGCGGAAAAGATACTCGGCGTGGCGCGCGACCTGTTCTACCGGCGAGGCATCAGGGCGATCGGCGTCGACGAGATCGTCCGGCGCGCCGGGGTCACCAAGCCCAGCCTCTATCGCAGCTTTCCCTCCAAGGACGAATTGGCCGCCTCTTATCTGCGCCGATACGACCTCGAATTCTGGGAACGCTTCGACGAGGCGGTGAACGCCCATCCCGGCGATCCGCGCGCGCAAATCCGAGCCTTCCTGACCCGCGTCGGCAAGCGCACGCAGAAGCCTGACTATCGCGGCTGCGGCATGACCAATGCGGCCGTAGAATATCCCGAGCGCGGCCATCCGGCACGCGTGGTGAGCGAGGACAACAAGCAGGAACTGCGCCGCCGCCTGCGCGCCATGGCCGCCGCAATGAATGCCGCCGACGCCGACACGCTGGGCGACGGTCTGCTGCTTCTGATCGAAGGCGCCTATATCAGCGGCCAGTTGTTCGGCGCCGGCGGCCCGGCGGCGTCGGTAGCCGTAAACGCCGATCTGCTGATCGAGGCGAGCTTGAAGAAATAGCATTTGGCGATAGGCTGCTGCGACCTCCAACGGAGATGTCCGCGATGCGCAGCCTGGTTCTTCCGCTCGTTCTCGCCAGCGTCTGCCAGGCAGCGCATGCCGGCGAGATATCGAGCGCCTACACCGATCTCGACTGGAAGAACGACTGCGTCACCTATGCGCAAGCCGGGGACGGCGATGGCGACTGGGCCGACCTCGCCTGTTCGGGCTATCGTGGATATCCGGTGCTGATCGCCTATGACGATGCGCGCGAATCGCTGTTTTATGGTTTCCCGCCCGGCGGCGACATGACATCGGTGTGGGAAAGTTTCTCCGGCTTCAATTCCTCAGGCGCCAGGATCGAGTGGCGCATCGAGACCGACGGCGACAAGGCGGTGCCGTTCGCGGTCATTCACCGCCGCTCGATCAGCAATCCGGAAGACGAGAAGAAACCCACCGACGTGCTGCTCGTCTCCAAGGTCGCGCAAATGGATGCGCGCGACGGCTGCACGGTCGCACTGGTGCTGGCTACAGGAAATCCTGCCGCCAACGATCAGGCGCGCAAGCTTGCCGACGAGAAAGCACGGTCCTTCGCCTGCGGCAAGGACCGGCGCACCGTCATCGGCGAGGTGCCGGCTTTCGGGCGCGTCGACAATTGAAGGACAAGCGTTCGCCGCTCGCCGACGTGTCAAATGCTTCTGTTTTCACGCGCCCTCGTCATCACCGTTGAGGAACAGCAATGTCCCGGAGCGCGCGAATCTGCTTGTTGTGGGCTCAGCCGTAGATCTGCTTGTGGACCTGATAAAGCATTTCCGAGCGGTCGGCGCGCATGTCGGCCAGATCGCGGCTGGAGAAGCTGTCGATTTCAGCGACGAGGCGGTTGTAGTTCTTGCGCTTGGCGATGCTGCTGCGGGCGCGGGTCAAGAGGCTGTCGAGGATCATAGCGAGTTTCCTTCTGGGCCGCATTTGGCGGCCGGTTTCTTCCTCCCTTGATCGATACGGAGCATGACATAGGAATAGTGCATCGCAAAAAGAAGATGTTGCAATGCACCATTGCGCTATGTGCATAGCCGGTTAATGGCGCCTGAACGCCACCCCCGGCGCCGGCGCATTGCCCTTCCGTGATGGGAATGCCGGTTCCTGTCGTTTTGTCTTACAAATTGCGGAAATGTCATCGCCGCCGACCTTGCCATATCGATCTCCTGCTGGCTTGATCGCCGCCGGATCGCCAACGTTACCGGGAGGAAAGAATGGCCGCCGCCGACTACGAAATTCTCGATCCGCGTTTTGCGCGGCTGTTCAACGGCAATGCGCAAGTGGATAAGCTCTTCACCGGCTGCCGATGGGCGGAAGGGCCGGCCTGGTTCGCCGCCGGCCGCTATGTCGTCTGGTCCGACATCCCGAACAACCGCATGATGCGTTACGACGAGACCGACGGCAGCGTCAGCGTGTTTCGGCAGCCATGCGGCAATTCCAACGGCAACACCGTCGACCGGCAGGGCCGGCTGGTGACCTGCGAGCATTCGGGGCGCCGCGTGAGCCGCACCGAGTTCGACGGTTCGGTCACCACCATCGCCGCCAAATGGAAGGGCAAGCGGCTGAATTCGCCCAATGACGTGGTGGTCAAGTCGGACGGCTCGATCTGGTTCACCGATCCAACCTACGGCATCGACACCGATTACGAGGGCGACAGGGCCGAGAGCGAGATCGGCGCCTGCCATGTCTACCGGGTCGATCCCGGTACCGGCGATGTCGAGGCTGTCATCACCGACATGGTCAGGCCGAACGGGCTGGCTTTCTCGCTCGACGAGAGCAAGCTCTATGTCGTCGACACCGGCCGCACGCATGGCGCGCAGAACCCGGCGCATATGCGGGTATTCAATGTCGGCGAGGGCGGCAAGAAGGTCTCGGGTGAAAAAGTCTTCGCCGACTGCACCGCAGGCCTGTTCGACGGCTTCAGGCTCGACGATGCCGGGCGCATCTGGACTAGCGCCGCCGATGGCATCCATTGCTACGATCCGGACGGAACGCTGATCGGCAAGGTCAAGGTGCCCGAGGTGACGGCCAATTGCGTGTTCGGCGGCGCCAAGCTGAACTGTCTCTACATCGCCGGCACCACCTCGCTCTACATGGTCCGGCTGATGGTGAACGGCGCCAAGACCTACTGAGCTGAATTAAAGGGGAGGACGTCATGCCATTCGTCAACATCCGCATCGTCAAGGAAGTGATCGCCGCCGATCCGGCCGGCAAGAAAGCCGACATCGCCAAAAAAGTCACGGCGGCGATCATGGACGCCACCGGGCTCGGCAATGACGATGTCTGGGTGGTCTTCGAGGAGGTCAACGCCCGCGACTGGTATGTCGGCAAGACCGATGTCGAGACGCTGAGAAAAGGGTAGGCGCTAACGCGCGCGAATGAAATCCGCGAAAGCGGACAACGCATCTCGCATTGCCAACGCGTTCGCCTGCTCCCCCAGGACGGCCTCCACCTCAGCTGGCTTCTTGCCGAGCAGCCCGATCTCCAGCCCGCCGTCATGAAGCGCGAAGGACATGGTGCGCATGATCTCCGCCAATGCGGCGCGGGCATAGAGCGAGCGCGGCGAGGCGTGCACCAGCATGGCCGGCTTGTCGACGGCGGCATCGCGCGAGACCAGCCAGTCGAGCGCATTCTTCAGGCCGCCCGGCACGCCATGCGCATATTCCGGGCATGAGATGATGACGCCGTCGGCGGCGGTGACGGCATCGATCAGCCTGGACGCTTCGGACGGCGTCCGCTCACCCTCGTCGTCGGGGTTGAAGATCGGCAGCAGGCCGAGTCCTTCATGGATGGCGACGCGGCAGCCCTCTGGCGCGTTCCACGCCAGTGCCGCGACCAGGCCCGAATTGGTGGAGGCCGCCCGCAGGCTGCCGGAAATGGCAAGGAGGTTCAGCAAGGCGACGCTCGGACGAATCTTCCGCGCAGGCTACCACATCGTCTGCTTGTATTCGTCGTCCAGCCAGCGGTCGGTCGCCTCGGCCGAATCGGCGAGCGCCAGTTGGTCGCGCAGGATCTGACCGAGCGTCGGCAGCGTGGCGCGGTCGTACCAGCTGTTGGGCTTCCACAAGTCGGAGCGCATGAAGGCCTTGGCGCAATGCATGTAGGCGGCCTTGACGGCGACCACGACGACGCTCTGCGGCTCCTTGCCGTCGACGGCCAGCCGTTCGCGCAAACCCGCGTCGACGGTGATGCGGGCGTCGCCGTTGACGCGCAGCGTCTCGTTCATGCCGGGAATGAGGAACAGCAGCCCGACCGACGGGTTGAGCAGGATGTTCTCCAGCGTATCCAGCCGGTTGTTGCCGGGCCGGTCGGGGATGGCGATGGTCCTGTCGTCAAGCACGGCGGCGAATCCTGGCTTGTCGCCTTTGGGCGTCACATCGGCATTGCCTTCGCCGTCGGAGGAGCCGATCAGCACGAAGGGGCTCTTGCCGATGAAGGAGCGGCAATGGCCGTCCAGCGCCTTCAATTCCTTGCGGATCGAACCATCCGTCGGACGCGGCGTCTTGTAGATCGTCCGCAGCTCTTCGCGCGTGGTAACGAATTCCATGGCACTCCCCCAATTTGCAGGCCTTACTTGCCGGCCTTCTCTTCGCCGCCGGTCTTGTCGTCCAGCGAATGGCGCAGGATCAGCGGCATCTGGCTGAAGGTGAACAGAAGCGTGATCGGCATGATGCCCCAGACCTTGAAGGTAACCCAGGCATCGGTCGAAAAATTCCGCCACACCACCTCGTTGACGAGGGCCAAGAACAGGAAGAACAGACCCCAGCGGAAGGTGAGTTTTCTCCAGCCCTCGGCATCCAGCCTGAAGGCGGAATCGAAGACGTAGCCGAGCAGCGATCTGCCGAAGAACAGCCCACCGAGCAGCACGCCGCCGAACAGCGTGTTGACGATGGTCGGCTTCATCTTGATGAAGATGTCGTCCTGCAGGTAGAGCGTCAACGCGCCGAAGATGAAGACGACGACGCCCGACACCATCGGCATGATCGGCAGGGTGCGGGTGAGTAGCCACGACGCGACCAGCGCGATCGCGGTGGCGGCCATGAACAGGCCGGTGGCGACGAAGATCGGGCCGCCGAATTCAGCCAGCGCCGGGAATTTCTGCGTCAGCCATTCGCCGCGCGCATTGGCGAAAAAGAACACCAGCAGCGGCCCTAGCTCGAGAACGAGCTTGAGCAGCGGGTTGACGCCTTCCTTCTTCTCTTTCTGCGGGTCGGACGGATCGCGTTCGAGAATGGGTGGGTTCATATCTTCCTTCTTACGCACGATCCGGTTGAAGCAACTTCCGGGATCATGCCGTTAGGCAACGCCAGCGATCGCCCTGGCGAATTCGCTTGCCGAGAACGGTTCGAGGTCGTCGACCTGTTCGCCGACGCCGATGAAATAGACCGGCAATCTGTGTTTTGCCGCGATCGCCACCAGAATACCGCCACGCGCCGTCCCGTCCAGCTTGGTCATCACCAGGCCGTTGACGCCGGCGATGTTGCGGAAGATCTCCACCTGGTTGAGCGCGTTCTGGCCGGTGGTGGCGTCGACCGTCTGCAGCACGGTGTGCGGCGCTTCCGGATCGAGCTTGCCCAGCACGCGCACGATCTTCTCGAGTTCCGCCATCAGCTCGGCCTTGTTCTGCAGGCGGCCGGCGGTATCGATGATCAGCACGTCGGAGCCTGCTTCCTTCGCTTTCTCGAAAGCATCGTAGGCGAGGCCGGCGGCATCGGCGCCGAGCTTGGAGGCGATGACCGGCGATTTCGTCCGCTCGCCCCAGATCTTGAGCTGCTCGATAGCGGCGGCGCGGAACGTGTCGCCGGCGGCGAGCATCACCGACAGGCCGCCATCGGTCAGTTTGGCCGCCAGCTTGCCGATGGTCGTGGTCTTGCCGGTACCGTTGACGCCGACCACCAGGATGACATGCGGCTTGTGGCTGAGATCGAGTTCCAGCGGCAGGGCGACGGGGGTCAGCACCTTCTCGACCTCCTGCGCCATCACGGTGCGGACCTCGGCGTCGGAGACATCCTTGCCGTAGCGGCTGGCGGCCAGCGAATCGGTGACGCGCAAGGCGGTCTCCAGCCCGAGATCGGCGCGGATCAGCACGTCTTCCAGGTCCTGCAGCGTGTCGTCGTCGAGCTTGCGCTTGGTGAAGACGCCGGCAATGTTGCCCGACAATTCGCGCGAGGAGCGGGCAAGCCCGTCCCGCATGCGCTGGAACCAGGAGCGCCGCGGCGCCGGCGCCGGCGCCTTCTGCGGCTCGGCCTTCTGCTCCACCTTTCTGGCGACCGTTACCTTTCCGGGGGCGGGCGCAGGCTTCGGCGGGACGGGAACTGCCTCAGGTTCCGGCGCGATTTCGGCGCGTACAGGCCGCGGCTCGATGGGCGCAGGCTGGCGAATTGGCGGCGAGATTTCGGCGGCGGTTTCGGCACTGGGTGCCAGGTTCTCGATAGGCTGGCGCTGCCCCTCACCCTTACCCTCTCTCCGTGAAGGACGGGGAGAGGGAGGCGTTGGCGTTGCAGCTTCTTCCTTCTCCCCGTCACTATACGGGGAGAGGGTGCCGGCAGGCGGATGAGGGGCGGCGCCGGCCTGTGAAGGCTGCGCGGAAGACGGTGTCGCAGGAATCTCGATTGGCGCCGGCGTCTCGACCGGAACTTCGGCGGGCGTCGGTACTTCGGCGGGTGCCGGTTCCGGCAGCTGCTCCGGGCGCGACGGGACAATTTCCGGCTCGGCGGGCGCTGGTTGCGGTACCTCCTGCGGCCGCGGTTCGGGCGCAGGCTCCGGAATGGCCGGGGGTGTCGGAATTTTCTCAGGGGCCGGCGGCTCCGGGCGCTCTGGCGCCGGTGCCGGTTCCTCCTCCGGCAGCGGCTCCGGCAGCGGTTCCGGCTCGGGCGGAATGGTCGGCTCCGGCACCGGCGGAATGGCCGGGGCAGGCTTGGGTGTCGGCTCCTCGGGCGGCGCGGGCTCGACGGGAGGCTGAGCCTGGGTCTCCTCCCGCTTCAGGAATTCCGGAACGGCCTGCTCGGCCGCCGGCTTCAGCGTGTCGAGCTGATCCCATTTGATCGGCGGCAGCGGGGCGGTCTCGTCGACGCGCTCCTCGACGACCTCCTTCTTGCCGAACGAAAATATCTTCTTGAAGAACCCGGCCATCTCTTGCGTTTCTCAGGCGGCACGGGCGGCAAGCGGAGCCGCGATCAGCCGGGCGCCGTCATGACCGGTGACTGTTGCTTCGACGATCTCGCCCGGCGCGCCGGTGGCGAGCGCGGCGAGCGTAAACCCTTCGGTGCGGCCGAGCCCGTCGCGCTCGATCAGGATCGACTGGCGCGTTCCGGAGAGCGACGACAGATGGCGGCGATATGCCGTCTCGCCGGCGGCGCGCAGGCGGGCGGCCCTCTGCTTGATCACTTCGCGGCGGACCTGCGGCATGCGCGCGGCGGGCGTGCCTTCGCGCGGCGAAAACGGAAAGACGTGCAGGTGGGTCAGCCCGCATTCCTCGACGATCTTTGCCGAATTTTCGAACATCGCCTCCGTCTCGGTCGGGAAGCCGGCGATGATGTCGGCGCCGAAGACGACGTCAGGGCGCAGCTTGCGCACGTCTTCGCAGAAGCGGATCGACTGATCGCGCAGATGCCGACGCTTCATGCGCTTCAAAATCATGTCATCGCCGGATTGCAGCGACAGATGCAGATGCGGCATCAGCCGCGGCTCGGTGGCGATGGCGTCGAGCAAATCGTCGTCGGCCTCGATGGAATCGATGGAGGAGAGGCGCAGGCGCTTCACGTCCGGCACCTGGCGCAGGATCGTCTTCACCAGCCTGCCGAGTTTCGGCGCACCCGGCAGGTCGGCGCCGAAACTGGTCATGTCGACGCCGGTCAGCACGATCTCGGCATAGCCGTTGCCGGTGAGCCGCTTGACCTGTTCGACCACGGCGCCCATCGGCACCGAGCGTGAATTGCCGCGGCCATAGGGGATGATGCAGAAGGTGCAGCGGTGGTCGCAGCCATTCTGCACCTGCACGAAGGCGCGTGCCCTGCCCTCGATGGCATCGACCATATGGCCGGCGGTCTCGCGTACGGAGAAGATGTCGTTGACGCGCGCCTTCTCGCTGTCGTTGACGCCGAAATCCGGCAGCGCGCGATAGGAATTGGCCTTCAGCTTCTCCTCATTGCCGAGAACGAGATCGACCTCGTCCATGGCAGCGAAATTCTGCGGCTCGGTCTGCGCCGCGCAGCCGGTGACGATGATGCGAGCCTCGGGGTTGTCGCGGCGCGCCTTGCGGATCGCCTGTTTGGCCTGGCGGACCGCTTCGCCGGTGACGGCGCAGGTGTTGAAGATGATGGCGCCGCCAGCCAGCCCACCGAGGCCCGCAGTTTCGGCCTCGCGCCGCATCACCTCGGATTCATAAGTGTTCAGCCGGCAGCCGAAGGTCACCAGTTCGATGCGATTGGGGCCCTTCCCCACATCGCCATCCTTGAAAGGAGCGGGCATCAGGCCGCGCTTTCGGTGTCGCGCGCCCAGGCGCCGCTCGAGGGATCGAAGCTGCCGGAAAACTCCCATTCGGCCGCACCGGTCAGGATGACATGGTCGTTTTCAAGCCATTCCACGTGCAGCGAGCCGCCGCCGGGGGTCAGTAGATTGACGCTGCGCCCGGTGCGCCGGGTGCGGGCCGCAGCCACGACGGCGGCGCAGGATGCCGTGCCGCAAGCCTTGGTCAGGCCGGCGCCGCGTTCCCAGGTGCGGATGATCATGCTGTCGGGCGAGGTCACCTGCGCGATGGTGATGTTGGCGCGCTCGGGGAAGATCGGATGGTTTTCGAGCAGCGGTCCGAAGCGGTCGAGTTCGTAGGACCAGACGTCGCGGTCGACCCAGAAGATGGCATGCGGATTGCCCATGGAGACGACCGAGGGCGAATGCAGCACCGGGGCGTCGATCGGGCCGACCTGCAATTCGATCATGCGGGTATCGCGAAACTCCTCAGCGAGCGGAATGTCCCGCCAGCCGAAGCGCGGCGTGCCCATGTCGACCGAGATCGAGCCGTCGGCATGTTCCTGCGCGTTGAGGATTCCGGCGACGGTCTCGAAGGTGAATGTCTTTTGTCCGGTCTCGGCCGCCAGCGCCTGGACGACGCAGCGCATGCCGTTGCCGCAGGCCTGCGCGCCCGAGCCGTCCGAATTCAATATGTCGATGAAATAGGCCGTACCCGGCGTCCGCGCCTCATGGATCGCCATGATCTGGTCGAACCGCGTCGAGGCATCGGCGTTGAGCGCGATCGCAGCTGTCGGCGTCACCCGGTCGGCACGGCCGCGCATGTCGGCAACGATGATCTCGTTGCCGATGCCGTTCATCTTGGCGAAAGGGGCGGTGCCTGCCATTTCTTCCGGTCATTCCGTACTGTTTGCCGCTATATGGCGGAAAAGGGCGGGAATTACCAGTGCATCGCGCCTTCAGGTGACGGCGAAGACGCCGAGCACGATCAGCAGGAATATGATCAGCACGATACCGATCAGGATGCGCGCGCCGGTGGCGGCCGCACCTGCTAATGCCGGCATGCCGAGCAGGCTCGCAGCGGCGGCGATAATCAGGAGAATGATGATCCATTTAAGCATGGAAATGCCTCGCAAAGCGATAGAAATCGAAGCCCCTTCAACAAACGCGCCGGTGGCGCTCGGGTTCCGCCGGCCGCGGCCGGCCCCGGTCAAAGCGCCGCTTCCTGCGGCACGTCCCAGACCTCACCTGGCCGCAAGGCGCGAAAACGTTCGCGCGGCAGGCCCTCGGCCTCCAGCGCCTCGTCGAGCTTGCGTGCCGGCTCGTCGATCGGTTCGTCGGTGAGCTGGAACGTGCCCCAATGGCAGCCGGCCGCATAGGCGGCGTTGCACAATGTCATGCCTTGCACCGCCTCCTCCGGGTTTTGATGCTGCGAGGCCATGAACCAGCGCGGCTCATAGGCGCCGATCGGCAGGATGGCGAAGCGGAAGCCGCCGTGCTTGTGAGCCATGAGCCGGTAGTTGATGCCGTCATGGAAGCCGGTATCGCCCGCGAAATAGATCCGGCCGGCCGGCGTCTCGATGACGAAGCCGGCCCATAGCGCCATGCGCCGGTCGCGTGTGCCGCGCGCCGACCAGTGATGCGCCGGCTCGACATGGACGGCCACGCCATCGCCGATGTCGACCCTGTCGCCCCAGTCATGCGCCGAGAGCCGCATGCCGGGAACCGCCCCGCCAATCAGGACGTCATTGCCGAACGGGGTCACCACCAGCGGGTCGTGCCTGGCCTTGAGCTGCTTCAGCGTCGCGATGTCGAGATGGTCGTAGTGATTGTGGCTGACCAGCACGAGATCGATCGGCGGCAGGTCGGCCAGGGCGATGCCCGGCGCGTTGACGCGTTTCGGCCCGACGAAGGAGAACGGCGAGGCCCGCAGCGACCATACCGGATCGGTGAGGATGTTCAGGCCCGCGGTCTGGACCAGCAGCGTGGAATGACCGACCATGGTCACGGTCAGGCCGGCGCCCTCGACACGTGCAGGCGGCTTTGCCTGCGGAAAGGGGCTCGGATTGGTGGCCGGCCATTTCGAGCGTTGGCCATTGAACTGCCATTTCAGCAGATCGGCGAAACGCGCCGGCGGCTGGCCGCCGGGATTGAAGAACAAGATTCCGTCGAAATGATCGCTGGGCGGGCCGTTATAGTAGCGATTGGCGGCTTTCGGTCTCGCAGCCAATTTGCGGCTCCAGCGAATTTCGTCTTGATAGACATAGCCCTTGTGCCGGCTGGCGCAAGCGTTTGCCGGCCGAATGCCAACGGCCCGGGCGGCCGGCTTGAGTAGGATCGGATTGGGGAGGACGATGCCATGGCGATGAAGCGGACCAGGACACCATGGATGAAGGCCGGGGATTTCGGCCGCTCGCTGGCGCGCGGCATCGGCGTCAACCTGCTGGTGAGCGACATGGCGGCCATGGAAGCCTTCTGCCGCGACGTGCTCGGCGCCGATATCATCTATGCCGACGAGGATTTCGCGGCGATCGAGCTGCTGGGCTCGGTGTTCATGCTGCACGCCGACCATTCCTATCTCGACAATGCCATGACAGGGACGATCGCCGGCGCCGAGACACGCGGCGCCGGCATCGAACTGCGCCTTTACGGCGCCAATCCGGATGCGGTCGAGGCCGCCGCGCGCGATCACGGCCACATCGTGCTGGCCGGAGCGATCGACAAGCCGCACGGCCTGCGCGAGAGCTATGTCGTCGGACCGGACGGCTATATATTCGTGCCGAGCGCTCCGCTGGCCGGATGATAGCGACAAATTTGCAACAATTCTTGGCGCAAACCCTATTTTAACCATATCGGGTTGAAATTTCGCCACCTTCTCCATCTTGGTGGAGGGCGACATTGTGCGGACGGCAGCCCCGCCGGATCCGACGGAGGTTGAAATGACTTTTTCGAAAACAGCCCTGGTGGCCGTATCGCTGGCGGCGCTCGTTGCGAGCGGCTGCTCAACCTCACGGTTTTCCTCGATGGATGACCAGCAGCCGGCGCCGCTGCAGCCGGCGCCGTCCGGTCAGGTGACGGCCAACCAGTTGCCGCCCCCGGCCTCCCCCGGCACCACGGATCCTTCGCAATTCCCGACCGCCCCGCAGAACAGCCAGGTCGCCTCCTTGCCGCCGGACGGTTCGGCGCCGGCGGGTGCGCCGGACCTGACCGCGGCCAGTGTCGCCGGCGTATGGAACGCCAGCGTTTCCGGCCAGAGCTGCAAGGTGGCGACGCCGCAGACCAAATTCGGCGCCGGTTTCCGCGCCGGACCGCTGCATTGCCCGGCGCCGATCGACGGCATCAAGTCATGGAACGTCGCCGGCAAGCAGTTGACGCTTTACGATGAGAATGGCGGCACGCTGGCACGGCTCTATTCCTCGGGCGGCTCGAAATTCGACGGCCAGACTTCCAATGGCCTGCCGATCTCGCTTACAAGGTAAGCCAATCCCTCGACAACGACGTGACCTATGCATCTGCGTGACGGCCTCCAGACCCATGTGACCGTCAGGCAGCGTTACGACCATCTGGTCGACACCGGTGCCATCGAGCGCGATCCGGCGCAGGAGCGGATCGTCACCGCTCTCGACCGGCTGATATCAGAGATTTCGGTGAAGCGGCTGGCGCACAAATCGAGCGCGCTTGGCTGGCTCTTCGCCCGAAGGCGCGAGACGCACGAGGCGGTCAAGGGCCTCTACATCCATGGCGGCGTCGGCCGCGGCAAGACCATGTTGATGGACTTGTTCTTCGAGCTGCTGCCGGTGCGGCGCAAGCGCCGCGTGCATTTCAACGACTTCATGGCCGAGGTGCAGGACCGCATCCAGAAGCACCGGCAGGAGCGCAAGGACGGCACGGTGAGGGAAGACGATCCGATTCCGCCGGTGGCGCGGGCGCTTGCCGAACAGGCCTGGGTACTGTGTTTCGACGAGTTCTCGGTCACCGACATCGCCGATGCGATGATCCTGTCCCGGCTGTTTTCGGCGCTGTTCGCCAGCGGCGTGGTGCTGGTGGCGACGTCGAACGTGGCACCGGAAAATCTCTATCGCGACGGGCTGAACCGTCAGCTTTTCCTGCCCTTCATCGGCATATTGGAACGGCACGCGCAGGTGCTCTCGCTCGATGCCGACAAGGACTATCGGCTGGAAAAGCTTGCCCGTACGCCGGTCTATGTCACGCCCACCGATGCGGCGGCCGATGAGGCGATGGACGCGGCTTGGCAAACGATGACCCGCGGCGCGCCGACGGCCGAGACGTTGCTTGCCGTCAAGGGCCGGCAGCTGGCCGTTCCGCGCGCCGCCGGCGACGCGGCGCGTTTTTCCTTCGCCGATCTGTGCGAGAAACCACTCGGCGCGCGCGACTATCTGGCCCTTGCCGACCGCTTCTCGACCATCTTTATCGACCACATTCCGGTGCTGGGTGAAGGCCGGCGCAACGAGGCCAAGCGCTTCATCCTGCTGGTCGACACGCTCTACGACCATCACATCAGGCTGGTGGTAAGCGCGGAAGCGCCGCCGCAGCAACTCTATGTGGCCAAGCGCGGCGTCGAGGTGTTCGAGTTCGAACGCACGGCTTCGCGGCTGATCGAGATGCAGAGCCGCGACTGGCTGGAGGATTGGGCGGAGCGGCGGAAGGCGAAGACGACGCCGGAGGCGCGGCAGGCGCCGGCTACGCCGCCTTCGTCCCAGGGCGGAGCGACGCAAAGCGAAGCGCGCACCCTAGGACGAAGATAGGCCGAACTCCTGTCAGCCTCGCTACAGTTGATAAACATACATGAGGAAGCTCTCTGCTGACTCGTGCGTCTCCTCGCGCGACTCGTAAAGCGCGCGGGCGGCACGGTTGTCCGGCTCGGTGCCGACCCAGGCTTCTTCGCAGCCATTCTCCCTGCCGATCGCAAACATCGCGTCGAGCATCTTTCGCGCGATGCCCTGGCGCTGGAAGGCCGGCGATACGCCGACCTCGTCGATGTAGAGCTCCGTCGCCTTGTCGGGATGACGGTGAATGATGGCGGCGCATTGACCGACGGTCACGCCGTCGGCGAGCGCCACGACCATGAAGTGGCCGGGTTCCCTGAGATAGACTGCCAATCGATCTGGCCTGACCGGTTCGTCGAACACATCCTCGGCGACCCGCATCACAAGGGCGTCATTGCCGGCATCAAGTCTTACGATCTCCATCTTCATCGTGTAGATTTTCCCCAGTCGAGTTTTCAAACTTTTACGTTTACGTAATTCCCGGTCACTCTAACCGATTGAAAACGCTCGCTCCAAAATAATCGTTTGAATTTACGCGGCGCCGGGGCTATTGGGTGCGGCGAAATCTCGCGGGATCCCCGCAGCATTCCGGTCTCTTCCTCGACGCCGTCATCAGATCGTCAGCGATTTGAGCGACATCACGAACAAAGGGAAACTATCCTGACATGGCACGCAACAAGATAGCGCTTATCGGCTCTGGCATGATCGGCGGCACGCTCGCTCACATGATCGGCCTCAAGGACCTCGGCGACGTGGTTCTGTTCGATATTGCCGAAGGCATCCCGCAGGGCAAGGGGCTCGATATTGCGCAATCGTCGCCGGTCGACGGGTTCGATTCCAGGCTGACCGGCGTCAACGACTATGCCGGGATCGAAGGGGCGGACGTCTGCATCGTCACCGCCGGCGTGCCGCGCAAGCCGGGCATGAGCCGCGACGATCTGCTCGGCATCAACCTCAAGGTCATGGAACAGGTCGGCGCCGGCCTGAAGAAGTACGCGCCGAAGGCCTTCGTCATCTGCATCACCAATCCGCTGGATGCGATGGTCTGGGCGCTGCAGAAGTTTTCCGGCCTGCCCAACACCCATGTCGTGGGCATGGCCGGCGTGCTCGACAGCGCTCGCTTCCGCTATTTCCTGGCCGAGGAGTTCAAGGTCTCGGTCGAGGACGTCACCGCCTTCGTGCTCGGCGGCCATGGCGATTCCATGGTGCCGATGATCCGCTATTCGACGGTTGCAGGCATTCCTCTGCCCGATCTCGTCAAGATGGGCTGGACCTCGAAGGAGAAGCTCGACCAAATCGTGCAGCGCACCCGCGACGGCGGCGCCGAGATCGTCGGCCTGTTGAAGACCGGCTCGGCCTATTATGCGCCGGCCGCATCGGCGATCTCGATGGCCGAAGCCTATCTCAAGGACAAGAAGCGTGTGCTGCCTTGCGCGGCCCACCTTTCCGGCCAGTATGGCGTGAAGAACACCTATGTCGGCGTTCCCGTGGTGATCGGCGCCGGTGGCGTCGAGCGCGTCATCGAGATCGAGCTTTCCAAGCCAGAGCAGAAGATGTTCGATAGCTCGGTGGCGGCGGTGCAAGGCCTGACCGAGGCCTGCGTCAAGATCGCGCCGCAACTCGCCTCGAAGTGAACCCCAGCAGCTGATCCGGAGACGATCCAGATGAACATCCATGAATATCAGGGCAAGGCGCTGCTGAAGGGCTTTGGCGCGCCGGTGGCCCAAGGCGTGCCGGTGTTCAAGGCGGATGAGGCGGAAGCCGCCGCCAAGGCGCTGCCCGGCCCGCTCTATGTGGTGAAGAGCCAGATCCATGCCGGCGGCCGCGGCAAGGGCAAGTTCAAGGAGCTCGGGCCTGACGCCAAGGGCGGCGTGCGGCTGGCCAAGTCGGTCGCCGACGTCGTCGCCAACGCCAACGAGATGCTCGGCCACACGCTGGTGACCAAGCAAACCGGCCCGGCCGGCAAGCAGGTCAACCGGCTCTATATCGAGGATGGCGCCGACATCGAGCGCGAGCTCTATCTGTCTGTTCTGGTCGACCGTTCGGTCGGCCGCATCGCCTTCGTCGTCTCGACCGAAGGCGGCATGGACATCGAGGCGGTCGCCCACGACACGCCGGAAAAGATCATCACCGTCGCCATCGATCCGGAAAAGGGCGTTACCGCGGATGACGTGAAGAAACTCAATGGCGCGCTGAAGCTCGACGGCGATGCTGCCAGGGACGGCGGCACGCTGTTCCCGATCCTCTACAAGGCCTTCGTCGAGAAGGACATGAGCCTGCTCGAGGTCAATCCCCTGATCGTCATGAAAAACGGCCGGCTGCGCGTCCTCGACGCCAAGGTGTCGTTCGACAACAACGCGCTGTTTCGCCATCCGGATGTGCTCGAGCTGCGCGACACCACCGAAGAGGACGAGAAGGAGATCGAGGCGTCGAAATACGACCTCGCCTATGTCGCGCTCGACGGCAATATCGGCTGCATGGTCAATGGCGCCGGCCTCGCCATGGCGACGATGGACATCATCAAGCTCTACGGCGCCGAGCCGGCCAACTTCCTCGATGTCGGCGGCGGCGCGTCGAAGGAAAAGGTGACGGCGGCCTTCAAGATCATCACCAGGGATCCGGCGGTCAAGGGCATCCTGATCAACATCTTCGGCGGCATCATGAAATGCGACATCATCGCCGAGGGCGTCATCGCCGCGGTCAAGGAAGTCGGCCTGAAAGTGCCGCTGGTCGTGCGCCTGGAAGGCACCAATGCCGAACTCGGCAAGAAGATCATCAACGACAGCGGCCTCAACGTCGTGTCAGCCGACGATCTTGACGACGCGGCCAAGAAAATCGTGGCGGCGGTGAAGGGCTGATCAAGTGCCTCCACGCAAGATAAACCTCGTCGAGGCTGCGGATGCGAAGATCGCGGATGTCTTCGATCCGCATATCGCCGGCGACGTCAATGACAGCCAGGCGAAGGTCGCCAAGTTCGGCGCGGTTTTCGACTGGCACGCCCATGACAACGAAGACGAAGCCTTCCTCGTGCTGCGCGGCCGCATCGCCATCGATTTCCGCGACGGTCCGGTCGAGCTCGGCGAAGGCGATTTCATCGTCGTGCCGCGCGGCGTCGAGCACCGGCCGCGTTCGCTGACACCGGAACCGGTGGTGCTGATGTTCGAGCCGGCGACGACGCTCAACACCGGCAACGCCAAGAGCGCTCTCACCGTCACCGACCTGAAGCGGCTCTGAGCCATGAACGCGGCCTCCTTCTCCTCGCTCTCGCCTGATCACCAGCGCCTGCAGGCGCTGGTCGGCGCGTGGCGTGGCGAGGAAGAGGTCGCGGACACACAATGGGCCGATGGCGGCTCAGCGACTTCGGAAGTACTGGCAGAGGCACAGTTCGGCGGCCTGTTCGTAGTGCAACGCTATCGCCAGCGCCGCGACGGGACGATTTCGTTCGGCGCGCACAGCGTGTTCGGCTTCGACCGGCAAAACAGCCTTGTCACCATGCATCAGTTCGATTCGATGGGCTTTGTGCCGGCCTCGCCGGCCTCCGGCACGTGGGAGGGCAACACACTGACGCTGTTGCGCTCGTCGCCGCGCGGGGCCGCACGCGTGACCTACGCTTTCGACGGCAGCGACAGCTATCGCATGCGACTGCAATTCCAGCTCGTCGGCAGCGACGGCTGGCAAGACATGATGAGCGGCCTTTACCGGCGCGTCCCGCCTTCCGTTTTGGGGGATGGCTGAGCGATGGAAATCCTGGGCAAAGCGGTTGAAGAAAGACACATAATCACACATATATTGGCTGTGTGTTTATGTGGAGACGAGCGATGAAGAACGTCACCCTGGCCATGGACGAGGCACTGCTTGAGAAAGCGCGAGGCCTTGCCGGACGTCGCAAGACGACGCTCAACGCCCTCATTCGTTCACTGCTTGCGCATGAAGTCGAGCAGGAAGATCGGATTGCCTGGGCCAAGGCGGGAATGAAGCGGCTTATGGACGAGGCTGCGAAACGGAGCGACAGCGCCGACACCCCCTACAAGTGGGATCGAAGGGACGCCTATGCCGACCGGGAAGATCGACTGCTTTCTCGACACGAACGTCCTGATCTACGCGGCTTCGGAGAAGAATCGTGACCCACGTCGCGCGCCAATCGCAGAAGACCTGGTATCGAGCACTGTCTTTGGCGTGTCGGGGCAAACCTTGGCCGAATTCACAGCGGTGGCGCGAGGAAAATCCCTTCTGGGGGATGATCTGCTCGACCAATGGCTGGTCCTCCTCGGCACTTGTCCGCTGGTGCCTGTCGACGAAAGCTATGTTCGCGCAGGACTGGACCTCGCACGCCGCTACGGAATTCACTACTACGACGCCGCGCTTCTTGCCGCAGCCGGATATCTCGGCGCGCCGATTTTCTACACCGAAGATCTCAACCACAACCAGGTTTATGGCTCGGTGCGAGCCGTCAATCCTTTCTTGTAATCGCTGAATTCAGAGGCGTTCTCACCATGTCCATTCTCGTCGACAAGAACACCAAGGTGCTCGTGCAGGGCCTGACCGGCAAGACCGGCACCTTCCACACCGAACAGGCGCTGGCCTATCACGGGACCAAGATGGTCGGCGGCATCCATCCCAAGAAGGGCGGCGAGACCTGGACCGGCGCCAAGGGCGAGAACCTGCCGATCTTCGCCACCGTCGCCGAGGGCAAGGCCAAGACCGGCGCCAACGCTTCCGTCGTCTATGTGCCGCCGGCGGGTGCTGCCGAAGCCATCATCGAGGCCATCGAGGCCGAAATCCCGCTCATCGTCTGCATCACCGAAGGCATTCCCGTCATGGACATGATCAAGGTCAAGGCGCGGCTCGACCGTTCGACGTCGCGGCTGATCGGCCCGAACTGTCCCGGCGTGCTCACCCCCGACGAATGCAAGATTGGCATCATGCCCGGGAACATCTTCCGCAAGGGTTCGGTCGGTGTTGTTTCGCGCTCGGGAACGCTTACCTATGAAGCCGTGTTCCAGACCACCAATGTCGGCCTCGGCCAGACCACCGCTGTCGGCATCGGTGGCGATCCCGTCAAAGGCACCGAATTCATCGACGTGCTCGAAATGTTCCTCGCCGACGACGAGACCAAGTCGATCATCATGATCGGCGAGATCGGCGGCTCGGCCGAGGAAGACGCCGCGCAGTTTCTCAAGGACGAGGCCAAACGCGGCCGCCGCAAGCCGATGGCGGGCTTCATCGCCGGACGCACGGCGCCGGCCGGCCGCACCATGGGCCATGCGGGCGCGGTTATCTCGGGCGGCAAGGGCGGCGCCGAAGACAAGATCGCGGCAATGGAATCGGCCGGGATAAAAGTTTCGCCATCGCCGGCCCGGCTGGGCACGACGCTGGTCGAGGCAATTAAGGGCTAGTGAGTAGTCAATAGTGAGTAGTGAAAAGGGAAGAACGGGTGAGTAGCAGCTGAACGGGAAAGTCTTCATTTTTCCTACTCCTTACTGACTACTCACTATTCCCCTCGAAAGGAGACGGAGCCAGGCTCCGCAGACAAAATGGCACGACAAGATCAGGCCAACGACCAATTTTCGCTCACCTCTTTCCTCTATGGCGGCAATGCCGATTATATCGACGCGCTCTATGCGGCGTATGAGGACGATCCAGCCTCGGTCAATCCCGAATGGCAGGAGTTCTTCGCCGGCCTGAAGGACGATGCCGGGGATGTCCGCAAGAACGCCAAGGGCGCCTCGTGGGCCAAGCCCTCCTGGCCGCTGCAGGCCAATGGCGAGCTGGTGTCGGCGCTCGACGGCAATTGGGGCCTGGTCGAGAAGCACATCGAAAAGAAGGTCAAGGAGAAGGCAGCCGTCAACGGCGCCGTCCCCTCCGACGCCGACGTGCACCAGGCGACGCGCGATTCCGTGCGCGCCATCATGATGATCCGCGCCTATCGCATGCGCGGCCATCTGCACGCCAATCTCGACCCGCTCGGCATCGCCACGCTCGAGGATTACAACGAGCTGTCGCCAGAGAATTACGGCTTCACCGAAGCCGACTACGACCGGCCGATCTTCCTCGACAATGTGCTCGGGCTCGAATTCGGCACCATCCGCCAGATGCTCGACATCCTGACCCGCACCTATTGCTCGACGCTGGGCGTCGAGTTCATGCATATCTCCGATCCGGAAGAGAAAGCGTGGATCCAGGCGCGCATCGAGGGCGCCGACAAGGAGATTTCCTTCACCGCGACCGGCAAGAAGGCGATCCTGCAGAAACTGATCGAGGCCGAGGGCTTCGAGCAGTTCGCCGACGTCAAGTTCAAAGGCACCAAGCGCTTCGGCCTCGACGGCGGCGAAGCGCTGATCCCGGCGCTGGAGCAGATCGTCAAGCGCGGCGGTCAGCTCGGGCTGAAGGAGATCGTGCTCGGCATGGCGCATCGCGGCCGCCTCAACGTACTCTCCCAGGTGATGGCCAAGCCGCATCGCGCCATCTTCCACGAATTCAAGGGCGGCTCGGCCGCACCCGACGAGGTCGAGGGCTCGGGCGACGTCAAATACCATCTTGGCGCCTCGTCGGACCGCGAGTTCGACGGCAACAAGGTGCATCTGTCGCTGACCGCCAATCCCTCGCATCTTGAAATCGTCGACCCGGTGGTGATGGGCAAGGCGCGCGCCAAACAGGATTATCTGTTCGGCCGTGGCCGCGAGGAGATCGTGCCGCTGGAAGAGCGGGCCAAGGTGCTGCCGCTTTTGCTGCATGGCGACGCCGCCTTTGCCGGCCAGGGCGTCATTGCCGAAATCCTCGGCCTGTCCGGCCTGCGCGGCCACCGCGTTGCCGGCACGCTGCATTTCATCATCAACAACCAGATCGGCTTCACCACCAATCCGCGCTTCTCGCGCTCGTCGCCCTACCCGTCCGACGTCGCCAAGATGATCGAGGCGCCGATCTTCCACGTCAACGGCGACGATCCGGAGGCCGTGGTGCACGCCGCCAAGGTGGCGATCGAATTCCGCATGAAATTCCACAAGCCTGTCGTGGTCGACATGTTCTGCTACCGCCGCTTCGGCCACAATGAGGGCGACGAGCCGGCCTTCACGCAGCCGATCATGTACCGCAACATCCGCAACCATAAGACAACGGTGCAGATCTATGCCGACCGGCTGATCGCCGAAGGCCACTTGACGCAGGCCGAGTTCGACAAGCTCAAGGCCGACTGGCGGGAGCATCTGGAATCCGAGTGGGAAGTCGGCCAGCATTACAAGCCCAACAAGGCCGATTGGTTGGATGGCGCCTGGTCGGGCCTGCGTACGGCCGACAACCAGGATGAACAGCGGCGCGGCAAGACCGCGGTGCCGGCCAAGACACTGAAGGAGATCGGCAAGAAGCTGACCGAGGTGCCGAAGAATTTCGAGGCGCACAAGACGATCATCCGCTTCCTCGAAAACCGCCGCCAGGCCATCGAATCCGGCGAAGGCATCGACTGGTCGACGGCCGAGGCGCTGGCTTTTGGCGCCATCCTGCTCGACGGCAACCCGATCCGCCTCTCCGGGCAGGATTCGGAGCGGGGTACCTTCTCGCAGCGCCATTCCGTGCTCTACGACCAGCGCGACGAGACCCGCTACATCCCGCTCAACAATCTGTCGGCGGCGCAGGCCGGCTATGAGGTCATCAACTCAATGCTGTCCGAAGAAGCCGTGCTCGGCTTCGAATATGGCTACAGCCTGGCCGAGCCTAAGGCGCTGACGTTGTGGGAAGCTCAGTTCGGCGACTTCGCCAACGGCGCCCAGGTGGTGTTCGACCAGTTCATATCCAGCGGAGAGCGCAAGTGGCTCCGGATGTCGGGCCTCGTCTGCCTGCTGCCGCATGGCTATGAAGGCCAGGGACCGGAACATTCGTCTGCCCGGCTCGAGCGTTTCCTGCAGCTCTGCGCCGAGGACAACATGCAAGTGGCCAACTGCACGACGCCGGCCAACTACTTCCATATATTGCGCCGGCAGTTGAAGCGCGACTTCCGCAAGCCGCTGATCCTGATGACGCCGAAGTCGCTGCTGCGCCACAAGCGGGCGGTGTCGACGCTGCCGGAAATGTCGGGCGAAAGCTCGTTCCACCGGCTGCTGTGGGACGATGCCCAGCTCTTGCCCAACCAGGCCATCAAGCTGACCAAGGATTCCAAGATCCGCCGTGTCGTGCTGTGCTCGGGCAAGGTCTATTACGACCTCTACGAGGAGCGTGAGAAGCGTGGCATCAACGACATCTATCTGCTGCGCGTCGAACAGCTCTACCCGTTCCCGGCCAAGGCGCTGATCACCGAACTGTCGCGCTTCCGCAATGCCGAAATGGTGTGGTGCCAGGAGGAACCCAAGAACATGGGCGCCTGGTCGTTCATCGACCCGTATCTGGAATGGGTGCTGGCGCATATCGACGCCAAGCACCAGCGGGTGCGCTACACCGGCCGGCCGGCATCCGCCTCGCCGGCGACCGGGCTTATGTCCAAGCATCTCGCCCAGCTCGCCGCCTTGCTCGAAGACGCGCTCGGCGAGTAGGCAGAGTTGAGCGAATAGAACAGACAGACAACAAACGGACAGGCACAATGGCTACCGAAATCCGCGTTCCCACTCTCGGCGAATCCGTCACCGAGGCAACCATCGGCAAATGGTTCAAGAAGGTGGGCGATGCCATTGCCGCCGACGAGCCGCTGGTCGAGCTCGAAACCGACAAGGTGACGGTCGAGGTTCCCTCGCCGGGCGCTGGAACCTTGGGCGAGATCGCCGCCAAGGAAGGCGAGACGGTCGGGGTCGGCGCGCTTCTGGGCTCGATTTCGGCCGGTGGCGCCGCCGCACCGGTCACCAAGCCGCAAGCCGTGGCGCAGGCATCGAGCCCCGACGCCGCGCAGACCACCAAACAGGCCGCCGCCGAGACCGCCAAGGTCGCCGGCGACGCCGGTCCGGTCGAGCCGCGCACCATGCCCCCGGCGCCGGCAGCGGCGAAACTGATCGCCGAGAACAATCTGTCGGTCGACCAGCTTTCCGGCTCCGGCAAGCGCGGCCAGGTGCTGAAGGGCGACGTGCTCGACGCCATCTCCAAAGGTGCGCCGTCGCAGCCGGCCGAGACGCCGAAGGCGGCCCCGGCCCCGGCAGCGCCGGTTGCTGCCCGTGCGCCGTCCTCAGGCGACGACGCGGCGCGCGAGGAGCGCGTGCGCATGACCAAGCTGCGCCAGACCATCGCGCGCCGGCTCAAGGAAGCGCAGTCGACCGCCGCCATGCTCACCACCTTCAACGAGGTGGACATGGGCGCGGTGATGGCGCTCAGGACCAAGTACAAGGACGTGTTCGAGAAGAAGCACGGCGTGAAGCTCGGCTTCATGGGCTTCTTCACCAAGGCCGTCACCCATGCCTTGAAGGAAATCCCCTCGGTCAACGCCGAGATCGACGCCACCGATATCATCTTCAAGAACTACGCCCATATCGGCGTCGCCGTCGGCACTGAGAAGGGCCTTGTCGTCCCGGTGGTGCGCGATGCCGACCAGATGTCTATCGCCGAGATCGAGAAGGAGATCGGCCGGCTCGGCATCGCCGCGCGCGACGGCAAGCTGTCGGTCGCCGACATGCAGGGCGGCACGTTCACGATTTCCAATGGCGGCGTCTACGGGTCGCTGATGTCCACGCCGATCCTCAACGCGCCGCAGTCGGGTATTCTGGGCATGCACAAGATCCAGGACCGGCCCGTGGTGGTCGGCGGCCAGATCGTGATCCGGCCGATGATGTATCTGGCGCTGAGCTACGATCACCGCATCGTCGACGGCAAGGAAGCGGTGACCTTCCTGGTGCGCGTCAAGGAAAGCCTGGAGGATCCGGAACGGCTGGTGCTTGATCTGTGAGGCGGTCGGATGGTGGCTCGCGGTCGGAGTAGCCAATAATGGCCCTGTTCCCTGGGCCTGCCAGACCGATAGCGCTGGCGGCCGGTATGGCATTCGCCGCTGTCCACGCTAATGCCGCATGCCCGGCCGAACTCGCCGTCTACGGCGATGCCCAGAGCGGCAGTGAGATCAATTTTACGCCGACCGGCACGTCGGCGACCGTCACCAACACGTTCCGCTTGATCCTCGACAACGATGTGCTGCTGAACGGCATCGTCCAATGGAACGAAGGTGTTTCGCGACCGAACGGGGCGCTGATGTACAAATGCCCGGGAGGCGACGTTACCGGCACCGAGCTTGCCGCCTGCACCTTGTGGAACGGCGTCATCTATACGTCGGATGAAAAGGGCAGCATCGGCCTGTTGCCGGCCGAAGGCGTCGAAGCACCGAAGACGCTGATCCTGCCCGATCTCGGTCCGGTGTTGCATCAATCCACCGCCTATGGCGGCGCCGGGTTTTCGAAAGTGCCGTCGGACGTGTTTGCCTTGAAGGGATGCCAGGAATGAGCGGGACGCAAAAGGTGCTGCTGGTCACCGGTGGCAGCCGCGGCATCGGCGCCGCGATCTGCCGGCTCGGGTCGAAGGCTGGCTATCGCGTAGCGGTCAACTACACCTCCCACCAGACCGCCGCCGAGGCACTGGTCGGCGAAATCAAGGCCGCAGGCGGCGAGGCCTTTGCGGTCAGGGGCGATGTCGGCGTCGAATCCGATATCGTTGCCATGTTTGAAGCCGTCGACCGCGGCTATGGCCGGCTCGATGCTTTCGTCAACAATGCCGGCATCGTCGACGTCAAGGCGCGGGTCGATGAGATGGATGTTTCACGGCTGGAGCGCATGATGCGCATCAATGTCGTGGGGTCGTTCCTCTGCGCCCGCGAAGCGGTGAAGCGGATGTCGAGCCGTCACGGTGGGTCGGGTGGATCCATCGTCAACATCTCGTCGGCTGCGGCAGTTCTGGGCTCGCCGGGCGAATATGTCGACTACGCCGCGTCCAAGGGCGCGATCGACACCTTCACCATGGGGCTCGCCCGCGAGGTGGCGCTGGAAGGCATCCGCGTCAATGCGGTGCGGCCGGGCATCATCGATACCGAAATCCATGCCTCGGGTGGACAGCCGGACCGGATAGAACGCTTCCGCGATCTTCTGCCGATGAAAAGAGCCGGCACCGCGGATGAAGTCGCGGGCGCGGTTCTCTACCTGTTGTCCGATGCCGCGTCCTATACGACCGGCGCGATCCTGAACGTCAGCGGCGGCCGCTGAGCGCCCCAAGAAAAAGGGAAACAAACATGGCTTATGACGTCGTAATCATCGGCTCGGGACCGGGCGGCTATGTCTGCGCCATCAAGGCGGCGCAGCTCGGGCTGAAGGTCGCGGTGGTCGAGAAGAACCCGACCTTCGGCGGCACCTGCCTCAACATCGGCTGCATTCCGTCCAAGGCGTTGCTGCATGCCTCCGAGATGTTCGCCGAAGCCGGCCACTCCTTCGACACACTGGGTGTCGAAGTGACACCGAAGCTCAATTTGAAGAAGATGATGGCGCACAAGGACGCCACGGTGACGGCGAACGTCAACGGCGTCGCCTTCCTGTTCAAGAAGAACAAGATCGATAGTTTTCGCGGCATCGGCACGGTGGTCGCGGCGGGCAAGGTGTCGGTGACGAGCGAGGACGGCAAGGTCGAGGAAATCGAGACGAAGAACATCGTTATCGCCACCGGCTCGGATGTCGCCGGCATTCCTGGCGTCACGGTCGACTTCGACGAAAAAGTCATCGTGTCCTCGACCGGCGCGCTGTCGCTGGACAAGGTGCCCGGCCATCTCGTCGTGGTCGGCGGCGGCGTCATCGGGCTCGAGCTCGGCTCGGTCTGGGCGCGGCTCGGCGCCAAGGTCACCGTGGTCGAATTCCTCGACACCATCCTCGGCGGTATGGACGGTGAGGTCTCCAAGCAATTCCAGCGGCTGCTCTCCAAGCAGGGCTTCGAATTCAGGCTCGGCGCCAAGGTCACCGGCGTCGCCAAGGCCAAGAAGGGCGCCAGCGTCACTTTCGAGCCTGTGAAAGGCGGCGCGGCCGAGACGATCGAGGCCGACATGGTGCTGATCGCCACCGGCCGCCGCGCTTTCGCCGACAGCCTGGGCCTGAAGGAAGCGGGCGTCGAGGTCGATGAGCGCGGCCGGGTCAAAACCGACGCGCACCTCAGGACCAACGTACCAGGCATCTATGCCATCGGCGATGTCATCGCCGGGCCGATGCTGGCGCACAAGGCCGAGGATGAGGGCGTGGCAGTGGCCGAGACCATTGCCGGCCAGGCCGGCCATGTGAACTATGACGTCATTCCGAGCGTCGTCTACACCAGCCCGGAGATCGCTTCGGTCGGCAAGACCGAGGAAGAATTGAAGAAGGCCGGCATCGACTACAAGGTCGGGAAATTCCCGTTCACCGCCAATGGCCGGGCGCGCGCCATGCTGCACACCGACGGCTTCGTCAAGATCCTGGCCGACAAGGCCACCGACCGCGTGCTCGGCGTTCACATCGTCGGCTTCGGCGCCGGCGAGATGATCCACGAGGCGGCGGTGCTGATGGAATTCGGCGGCTCGTCGGAAGATCTCGCCCGCACCTGTCATGCCCATCCGACCATGTCGGAAGCAGTGAAGGAAGCGGCATTGGCGACGTTCTTCAAGCCGATCCATATTTAGAACGATCCAGGAAAACCGTGACACGGTTTTCCCGGGAAAAGCGCGTAGCGCTTTCCCTGAGGGAATTGCCTCCTTGCCTGCCCAAACAGAACGGCCCACCGGAAGGCGGGCCGTTCTTCGTTGAAAGCCGTGGCCCGGATTACTGGGCCGGTGCGGGAGCTGGGGCCGGGGCAGGAGCCGGTGTCGCCGGTGCAGGAGCAGGCGCGGGTGCCGGGGCAGGCGCGGGTGCCGGTTCGGCGGGCTTCATCGGTTCCGCGGGCGCTGGGGCCGGGGCCGGTGTGCTCGCGGCCGGCGGTTCGGTCGCCGGATGCTCACCACTTCTTCCGAAAACATAATACGCGACAATCGCCAGAATAACGACGACCAATGCAATCAGCCAAGGGCTGCCGCCGCCACCTGATCTGGGCGTGTCGTTTGATGGATTCGCCATAAAAGTGTCCTCCGTGGATGAAAATGATCAATCAACAGCCATCAACGCGCAACCGTTGATGGGGTTTCACGCTAGGGAAGGAAAGCGCCGAAAACGCGGCGCACGGTTCCTCCGCTGCCCACGCGACTCAATCGACAGCGGTGACAGTATAGCCGGCTTTGCGGAAATCCTCGACCAGGCCCTCGGGACCGGGCAGATGCAGCGCGCCGACGGCGATGAAGGCACTGCCTTTGGCGAGGAATGGTCCGGCATGATCGACCATCGCCTTGTTGCGGCTGGTGATCATGGTCTGCTCGAACGCCGCGTAGCCTGTCGCGTCGCCCGTCTCGCCGGGCAGCACGGCGCGAAACAGCGGCCAGAACATGCCGGTCTCGCCGCGCTGGTAGAGCACGATCATGGTTTCGTTGACGTCGTTCATCCTGTCGCCGAGCTTCAGCGTGTCGACCAGTCCCTTCATGTGGAACGCCATCGGCAGCGAAGCCATGGCGCGCAGCTGGTCGGCGACGGTTTCCAGCCCTTCGACGGATTTGCCGGAGGCCTTGGCATCCTCGGCAAGCTTGACGTCGAGCACCGGCGCGCCGCCCGCCTTGCGGGCGAGCTCGCAGGCTGGAAGCGCCACCATGGCCGACAGCATCCACGGCTTCATCTTGGCGACGGTTGCCGGCGGGATGCCGCGTTCGTCGAGCGCCTTGTCGACCGCCGCAGCGTCGTCGGGCGACAGCAGCGACGACAGCGTGGTGCTGTCGGTGAACATCATCAGCTCCGGCTGCTTGAGCAGGGCCGCCATCATCTTCTGCTGGTCGAGCACTTCGGTGGTCTCGATGACGATGGTGCCGGCGCCGTCATAGGCCTTCTGCGCGGCCGGCGGCAGCGCTGTGACGCGCGGGTCGGTCATATGCATGGTGCCGAACAGGAAGGAGGGCTGTTCGCCCGTCTTCTCCAGCTTCCACAGCAGGCCCTTGCCGTTCGGCGTTGCGGCGGCTTCCGCCTCGATCTTGCGGTAGGTGGACGGGTCACTTTTCTGCAACGCCGACAGCATGTCGGCGCCGGTGCAGGACGGGATTTCGGCATGCGCCTTGCCCGCCGCGAACAGCAGGACGGAGAGCAGAGACAGGAAAAACAGCACATGGAACGCCAGGAGCAGCTTCAGCGAGAAGAGCGCAGCGCGGTCGGCGATGACGATGACCCGTTTCATGGTCCTTTCCTAAGCTGGAAAAACGGCAAAACGGTTAACCCGGAGAACGAAATTGTCTTCGATTCAATCAGTTTTGACTATCGCTCGAATTACTGAACGGCTTGCAGTTGGTTGAGCCGCCCACCCCTCATCATCCCGTGGCGAAGTCCGGAAGCCTCGCGCAACCCCAATACTTCACGCCCTCGGGTGAGCCGATTCATAGATCTCCAACAGCCTCGCCGTATCGACGCCGGTATAGATCTGCGTGGTCGACAGGCTGGCATGGCCGAGCAGTTCCTGGACGGTGCGCAGGTCGCCGCCGCGGCCGAGCAGATGCGTGGCGAAGGAATGGCGCAAGGCGTGCGGCGTTGCGGTGTCCGGCAGGTTGAGCGCCGAGCGCAGCTTGGCCATCTCGCGCTGGACGATGGCCGGGTTGAGCGGGCCGCCGCGCGCGCCGCGAAACAACCGGCCCTTGGGGTCGAGATGGTAGGGGCACAGCCGGCGGTATTCGGCAACCGCCTTGAGCGCCACCGGCAGCACCGGCACCAGCCGCGTCTTGCCACCCTTGCCGGTGACGCGCAGCACCGTGTCGGCCTCCGACGCCAGTTCGGCGCCGGCAAGGCCGAGCGCCTCGGAAATGCGCAGGCCCGAGCCGTAGAGCAGCGTCAGCACGGCGGCGTTGCGGGCGGCGATCCAGGGTTCGTCCGCCAATTGACCCTCGACGGAAACGACATGTTTTGCGTCACTGGCCGTCAGCGGTTTCGGCAGTGACTTTGGTTGGCGAGGCGCGCGCAGGGCCGCCGCGCCCGCTGCGTTGGCGAGACCACGCCGTTCCAGAAAGCGCAAGAGTGAGCGAATGCCGGCCAGCCCCCGGCCGAGCGTGCGGGCGCCTGCGCCTTCGTTGCGGCGGGCGGCGAGAAAGCCGCGCAGGTCGGCCGGGCGCAGATCGGCGATGTCGGCTATGCCGGGCGGGCCGCCATTATGACCCGTCAGGAAATGCAGGAACTGCCTGGTGTCGCGCTCGTAGGCTTCCACCGTCTCGGGCGACAGCCGACGTTCTCGCGCGAGCATCTTGAGCCAGCTTTCGCGCGCCGCCTGGAGGTCGGGCTTTGCCGGGATAAGGAATTCCTGCATGGCGTCGTTCCGGTTCGCCGTCATTTTCCGGCAGCCGGGTTAGGAAGCGGTGAAGAGGCGTCATTGAAATGACAATCCGGTGGGGCTAGGAGTCGACCGGCGGCAAGTCAAAACCGTGGTGATTGGCCAAACGGGGTATCCGCAAATAGAGAGTTGCAGGAACGAAACCCGTGAGCCTTTCTGAACTGCCGTGGGTTTGATCACCGTAACGAATGGGTCCTCGGGTCTGCGCAGTCGCTTCGCGCCTGCTCCGCCCGTGGATGACGAAGGTAAAAGCGCGCCATGAGCAAGCCCCAGAACCCCGTCCAGATGGCCGTGATCGGCGCCGCTCACGGCATCAAGGGCGAATTGCGCGTCAAAACCTTTACCGGCGATCCGCTGGCGCTCGCCGACTACGGGCCGCTTTACGCAAGGGACGGCCGCGCCTTCCAGATCATCGACATAAGGCCCGCCAACACCGTGGTCGTGGTGCGCTTCAAGGGTGTCAGTGACCGCAACGCGGCCGAGGCGCTGGCGGGCACGGAGCTGTTCGTCGATCGCTCCATGCTGCCCGATGACGGCGAGGAGGACGAATTCTATCATGCCGACCTGATCGGTCTGGAGGTTCGGGACGATACGGGAGCCGTCCTTGGCAAGGTCGTCGCCGTGCACAATTTCGGCGGCGGCGACATCCTCGATGTGACGCTGGCCGGACGCAAGGGCGTGTTGATCCCGTTCACGCAGGCCGCTGTGCCCGAAGTGTCCATCGCCGAGGGTTTTGTGCGCGTCAACCAGGCGGCGGCCGGACTGGTCGAGGACGAGGACGGCGAAGCGCCGCGCGAGGAAGGCTTCGACCCGAAGGGCAGGCCGCGCGGCCCGAGGGACGCCGGGGGCAACCGGTGAGCTTCTCCGCCTCCGTGCTTACGCTCTACCCGGAAATGTTTCCGGGTCTGCTTGGCCTGTCGCTGGCCGGGCGGGCGCTGGAGGCGGGTACATGGTCGCTGCAAGCAATCCAGATCCGCGACTTTGCAACCGACCGCCACCGCACTGTCGACGACACGCCGGCCGGCGGCGGCGCCGGCATGGTGATGCGCGCCGATGTCTTGGCCAGGGCGATCGACCATGCCTCGCCCGAAGGCGATTTGCGGCCACGGCTGCTGATGAGCCCGCGTGGAAAGCCGCTGACGCAGGCGCGCGTGCGCGAACTGGCCGCCGGGCCGGGCGCCGTCATCCTGTGCGGCCGCTTCGAAGGCATCGACCAGCGGGTGATCGACGCGCGAGGATTGGAGGAAGTCTCGGTCGGAGACTTCATTCTGTCCGGTGGCGAGCCGGCGGCGCTTGTGCTGCTCGACGCGGTCGTGCGGCTGCTGCCCGGCGTTATGGGCAATGCGGTGTCGGGTGAAGAAGAGAGCTTTGAAAACGGCCTGCTCGAACACCCGCACTACACGCGGCCGCAGGATTTCGAGGGCCGGCCTATTCCCGAGGTGCTGACCTCGGGCAACCACGGCAAGATCGCGGCGTGGCGGCGGGCACAGTCGGAGAAGCTGACGCGGGAACGGCGGCCGGACTTGCTCGGCTCTCCTCAGCCCTTGGCGAAATAGTAGAAAGCCAGGAACAGCCCGACCGCGACGACGAAGCCACGCACCACGTTCTGCGGCACGCGCTTGGCGATCCACACGCCGGCATAGCCGCCCAACGCGCCGCCGGGGATCATGATGATCGCTTGCGGCCAGGCGACGACGCCACCCGAGACGAAGACGACGATGGCGACCGCTGCGATGACCATGGCCAGCATGTTTTTCAGCGCGTTCAGGCGGTGGTAGTCGCCGGCCTGGGTCAGGCCGAGCGTCGCCAGCATCATCACGCCCATGCCGGCCCCGAAGAAGCCGCCATAGATGGCCGTGACGAACTGCGCCAGCGAGCCGGCCAACGAGCCCACAGAAGCCTCATGCCCCGGCTTGGGTGCGGGCTTCAGCCACGGCCCGGCGGCGAACAGCGCCGTCGCGGCCAGCAGCAGCCACGGCACCAGGACGCGAAATGACGGATTGTCCAGCGCCAGCAGGATGAGTGCGCCGGCCAGTGCGCCGAGCGCCGATATCAGGCAGAGCAGCAGGGCGCCACGCCAGAAATGGCGGATGTCGTCCCGGTAGGCCAGCGTCGAGGTGATGTAGCCGGGGAATTGCGTCACCGAGGAGGTCGCGTTGGCGACGATCGGCGGCAGGCCGACCAAGGTCATGGCACCGAAGGTGATGAAGGTGCCGCCGCCCGCGACCGCATTGGCGGCGCCGGAAAGAAAACCCGCCATGAATAGCAGGACCGCGTCGAAAAAGGACATGAGGATGCCGCCGGAGAACTATGGTTGCCCCGCCTTAGGCAGCTTGAAGGGCCCTTGCAACCCGGTAGTGGACAGATACGATGGTGCACGCGAGCAAAAAAGACGCGGCCAAGACGTGACAAAGCGTCGAAATAGCTGTATGTGCCCGCCGAACCGGGAGAAATCTGCCGGACCCGTCAACAATGGCGGTGTAGTCGCCCCTGCCCGATGTTTTCGAACAAAGGGCATAGCCGAGCGGTCATTGGAACTGCAAGGCGAGCGCCGGGCGCTCTGACTGTCGGAAGAACAAGAAGTGGATTATTGAGATGGATCTCATCCGTCAGATCGAGGCCGAACAGGCCGCCAAGATCGAAGCAAAGCGCAAGCTTCCCGAATTCCAGCCCGGCGACACCGTGCGCGTCCAGGTCCGCGTGACCGAAGGCACCCGCACCCGCGTCCAGGCATATGAAGGCGTCGTCATCGCCCGTGCCGGTTCGGGCTTCCAGGAAAATTTCACCGTCCGCAAGATCTCCTACGGCGAAGGCGTCGAGCGCGTGTTCCCGGTGTTTTCGCCAATGGTCGAAGGCGTCGAGATCGTGCGTCGCGGCAAGGTGCGTCGTGCCAAGCTCTATTACCTGCGCGACCGTCGCGGCAAGTCGGCCCGTATTTCGGAGAACACCGGCGTGCGCGCCCGCAAGCTCAACGATGAGGAGCGCGATGCGCTGAACGCCGAGAAGGCGCGCATCGAGGCCGAGAAGGTTGCCGCCGCGCAGGCGCTGGCCGCCGAGACGGCCGCCAAGGAAGCCGCCGAGAAGAAGGCCGCCGACGAAGCCGCCAAGGCTGCGGAAGCCGCTGCCGCCGAATAAGGCTTTCGACAGACATTTCTGAAAGGCGGCTTCGGCCGCCTTTTTTCGTTTCGGAGCCCGCCCTTTGCCACATGCGGGCTTCCAAAGCGGGATTGACTTCTATAGTACGGTACACTAATTAATCGTGTACAAACTAATTTTGGAGACTTGATATGACCGCCCTCTATTCGACCCAGGCTCGTGCCGTCGGCGGCCGCGCCGGCCACGTCCAGACCGATGACGGCCTGCTCAGCCTCGACCTCGCAATGCCGAAGGAGCTTGGCGGCAAGGGTGGTGCCACCAATCCCGAACAGCTTTTCGCCGCCGGCTATGCCGCTTGCTTCGAAAGCGCCATGCGGTTTCTCGCCGGCAAGCAGAAACTCCCGCTGCGCGATGCCTCGGTGACGGCCACTGTCAGCCTCCATCCCAACGGCCAGGGCGGTTTCCTGCTCGGCGTTTCCCTGGCGGCCGAGACGAAAGGTCTTGATCAGGCGGCCGCCGAAGCGCTTGTATCGGCAGCGCACCAGATCTGCCCCTACTCCAACGCAACCAGGGGCAATATCGAGGTGGCGATTTCGGCAAAGGCGACATGACGGCGAAAACCAAAGACACGGCCAACCAGGTCCCGGCGGGTGATGCTGGGACAAGCGCGGTCCCAAGGCTCAGCGACCAGCTCTGCTTCGCGCTCTATTCGGCGAGCGGATTGATGACGAAGCTCTACCGGCCGTTGCTCGATCCGCTTGGCCTGACCTATCCGCAATATCTGGCCATGCTGGCGCTGTGGGAGCGCGCGCCGAGCACGGTGGGCGAGCTCGGCGAGGCGCTGGGCCTCGATTCGGCGACGCTGACGCCGCTGCTCAAGCGGCTCGAGGCCGGCGGCCTGGTTACGCGCCGGCGCGATCCTGCCGACGAGCGCCGCGTGCTGGTCGAGCCGACAGCCAAGGGCCAAGCCTTGCGCGAGCGCGCCAGGGACATCCCCGCCGCCATGCTCTGCAGCATGCCGCTCGACCCAGCCGAGTTGAAGTCGCTGCATGGCACGCTGACCCGCTTCGTCGCCGGGCTGCGCGAGGCCGATGCCGGAGCGCCGCAGCGCGGCTGATCGGCCACGGCAAGGATCGTTCCCCAGAATCCCGGCCGAAAGTATCTATTTGCGTTTTTCGCCGGCCGTGGCGCAGCGGAGCGTCTTGCATGGCGCTTGCGGAGAGCTAAAGTCGGCGCCGGATTCCTTTGCAAGCCCGGCCCGTGTCCGGGCGCTTTCACTTCCGGGGAGTGTGTCATGACAAAATCGAAACTGCTGCTGGCCGGCCTGCTTGCCGTCATGCTTGCGCCCGTTGCCGCCTTCGCCCAGGCGCTGCCCGATCTCGGCGGCAAGAAAGTGGTGGTGGTGACGGAAAACGCCTATCCGCCGCTACAGTTCATCGATGCCAAGACCGGAAAACAGATCGGCTGGGAATATGACGCGATGAACGAGATCGCCAAGCGGCTGAATTTCACCGTCGAGTACCAGAACACGTCCTGGGACGCGATGATCCAGGCGGTTTCCGACAACCAGTACAACATCGGCATGACCGGCATCACCATCAAGGACGACCGCAAGCAGAAGGTGGATTTCTCCGACCCCTATATGCGCTCGGAACAGTTCATGTTGGTGCGCGGCGACGAGAGCCGCTTCACCGACGCCAAGACCTTCGGCGCCTTCAAGGACGGGCTGATCGGCGCGCAGGCCGGCACGACACCCTTCTACACCGCTGTCTACAGCGTGCTGGACGGCAATGAGCAGAACCCGCGCATAAAGCTGTTCGAGACGTTCGGTGCCACCGTGCAGGCGCTGAAGACTGGCGACGTCGATGTGGTGCTCACGGACGGCACTGCGGGCAAGGGCTATGTCGACGCTTCCGAGGGCAAGCTGAAGCTGATCGGCGGCCCGCTCGGCACCGAGGATTTCGGCTTCATCTTTCCCAAGGGCTCCGACCTGGTGAAGCCTGTCAACGCCGCGATCGCCGCGCTCAAGGCCGACGGCACGTTCGATGCGCTGAACAAGAAATGGTTTCTTGATTACAAGATGGGGCAGTAGTTCGTCTTGATGCGGGCGGTGCGCGTGCGGGAACTCGCGCTGAGTTTGCGCTTGAACGCCCCCCTCTGCCCTGCCGGGCATCTCCCCCTCAAGGGGGGAGATTGGCAGCTTGGCCTTCGTCCCACATGCAGCATCGATGAAGATTGGCGAAGGTCGATGAGACATCTGATCTCCCCCCTTGAGGGGGAGATGTCCGGCAGGACAGAGGGGGGCGCCTTGGCGCCTGCCTTGCGCACTATGCACCTCGCCGGCCACGCCTGATGGCCCCCCCACCATCCTCCGTCAAACCTGAATTCCCCTGGTGGCTGGCCGCCGCCCTTGTCCTTGCCTTGGCCGCCGCGCTCGCCATCGCCGCCAGCGATCTTTATGCCCAGGTCTTCGCCACTGTCGCCAAGGGCATCGGCGTCACCGTCTTCGTCACCATTGTCGCCTTCGCGCTGGCCTCGATCATCGGCCTCGGCATCGCGCTGATGGGATTGTCGGGTTCGCAGTGGCTGCGGCAGATCGCGCGTTTCTATGTCGAGATCATCCGTGGCGTACCGATCCTGGTGCTTTTGTTCTGGATCGCGTTTGCCGGCGCACCGGCTTTCGTCGCAGCCTGGAACGCGCTGACCGCGCCGCTGCAGAGCACCGGCTATCTCGGCGAGTTGCAGGTGCGCGACGTCTCGCTCTTGTGGCGCGCCGTCATGGCGCTGACCATCGGCTATTCCGCCTTCATCTCCGAAGTGTTCCGGGCCGGCATCCAGGCGGTCGAGAAGGGCCAGATCGAAGCGGCCAAGGCGCTCGGGCTCACGCGGGCGCAACGTTTCCGGCTCATCGTCTTTCCGCAGGCGATCCGTACCATCCTGCCGCCGCTCGGCAATGACTTCGTCGCCCTGGTCAAGGATTCCTCGCTGGTCTCGGTGCTCGGTGTCGCCGACATCACGCAGATGGGCAAGGTCTATGCCGCCGGTTCCTTCCGCTTCTTCGAGACCTATTCGATAACAGCCTACATCTATCTCATCCTGACCGTCGGCTTGTCTTTGGCGCTCCGGGCGCTGGAACGGCGGCTGCGCCGCCAGCATCAGGAATAGTCTTTCGGCAAGGACGGCGTTACGCTCCGGTTGCGCACTGGAGGAGGAGCATGCCCATGAACGTCGACAAGGCCAATGCAGCGCTGGACTCGGTCTATACGGCCGATACGCCCGAAACCCTGGCGCAGGCCTATGCCGCATGGGCCGCGACCTATGACAGCGAGACCGCCTCGCTCGGTTATCTCCTGCCGTTCCTCATTGCCGCCTGGGTGGCGCGCCATGTGCCTGCGGGCGAAGGGCCGCTGCTCGACGCGGGCTGCGGCACCGGCCTGTCGGGGCCGTCGCTGAAGGCGCTGGGCTACGGCGATATCGCCGGGCTCGACCTGTCGGACGACATGCTGAAGATCGCCGGCAGCCGCAACGCCTATGGCGAGCTGAAGCAGGCAATGCTGGGCGGCCCGCTGCCCTGGCCCGACGGCCATTTCCGCGCCTTCTTCTCGACCGGCGTGTTCACCATCAGCCATGCGCCGGCTTCCGGCCTGCACGAACTGGTGCGCATCACGAAGAAAGGCGGCCACGCCATCTTCACCGTACGCGACCAGGTGTTCGAGAGCGGTGGTTTCCAGGCCGTCTTCGACGAGCTGGAACGGACAGGAAAATGGCGGCTGGTCGAGCAAAGCCCGTGGTTCCGCTGCTATGCGATTGCCGAGCCGGATGCGCTGGTGAAGACGTTTGTCTTCGAGGTGCTTTGAACCGCGGGTCCGCCAAGCTTGGTGCGCATCCCCCGGAGGCGTGGACGCGAGGACGAGGAACCCAGGTCCCGCGCAGCCACCGCCAATTGCCGAAAAGCCAAAACATTGCTATCTACCCCGCCATGGAAGAGCTTTTTGGCGATCCGGCCTACAAGGGGTTCGTGCTGCAGGACAGAAAACGCCTGCCGTCGCGCTTCTCCGCGCGCGTCTGTGGCGCGCCGACCAGCCGACTTACGCGGGCCGACTGATCAACTCGTTTCGCCTGACATCTTGGCGTCTGCCCTTCCCTTTCTCATATCGACGGATTTACGCACATGAGCGCACCGCGCACCCTCTATGACAAGATTTTCGACGACCACGTCGTCGACCGCCAGGACGACGGCACCTGTCTGCTCTATATCGACCGCCACCTCGTCCATGAGGTGACCAGCCCGCAGGCCTTCGAGGGCCTGCGCATGAGTGGTCGCAAAGTCCGTCATCCCGAAAAGACGCTGGCCGTGGTCGACCACAACGTCTCGACCTCGCCCGAGCGCAAGTTCGGCATCAAGAACGAGGAAAGCCGCATCCAGGTCGAGGCTCTGGCCAAGAACGCCAAGGATTTCGGCGTCGAATATTATTCGGAGAATGACATCCGCCAGGGCATCGTCCACATCATCGGGCCGGAACAGGGTTTCACCTTGCCCGGCATGACCATCGTCTGCGGCGACAGCCACACCTCCACCCACGGCGCCTTCGGCGCGCTGGCGCACGGCATCGGCACGTCGGAGGTCGAGCACGTGCTGGCGACGCAGACGCTGATCCAGCGCAAGGCCAAGAATATGCTGGTGCGCGTCGACGGCCAGTTGCCGGAAGGCGTCACCGCCAAGGACATCATCCTCGCCATCATCGGCGAGATCGGCACCGCCGGAGGCACCGGCTATGTCATCGAATATGCCGGCGAGGCGATCCGCTCGCTGTCGATGGAAGGCCGCATGACGATCTGCAACATGTCGATCGAGGGCGGCGCGCGCGCCGGCCTGATCGCACCCGACGAGACGACCTTCGCCTATGTCAAGGACAAGCCGCGCGCGCCCAAGGGCGCCGCCTGGGACGCCGCGCTCGCCTACTGGAAGACGCTGCAATCCGACGAAGGCGCGCATTTCGACAAGGTGATCGTGCTCGATGCGGCCAAACTGCCGCCGATCGTCTCCTGGGGCTCTTCCCCGGAGGATGTTGTCTCGGTGCAAGGGATTGTGCCGAACCCGGAAGACATCACCGACGAAAACAAGCGCACCTCAAAGCAGCGCGCGCTCGACTATATGGGCCTGACGCCGGGAACGAAGATCACCGACATCGCCCTCGACCGTGTCTTCATCGGCTCCTGCACCAACGGCCGCATCGAGGATCTGCGCGCCGCCGCCAAGGTGGTCGAGGGCAGAAAAGTCAATCCGCGCGTCAACGCCATGATCGTGCCGGGCTCCGGCCTGGTCAAGGAACAGGCCGAGGCCGAAGGGCTGGACAAGATCTTCCTCGCCGCCGGCTTCGACTGGCGCGAGCCGGGTTGCTCGATGTGCCTTGCCATGAACGACGACCGGCTGAAGCCGCATGAGCGCTGCGCCTCGACCTCGAACCGCAATTTCGAGGGCCGGCAAGGCTTCAAGGGGCGCACCCATCTGGTGTCGCCGGCCATGGCTGCGGCGGCGGCGATCGCCGGCCACTTCGTCGATATTCGCGACTGGAAGTAAATCGCGGCTGGTTCGATCGAAACGCAAGGGCCCGGACCGCGATGCGATCCGGGCCTTCTGCTTGAGCGTCCAGAGCATGTTGGAGCTTCACCGGTCGTCGCGGCGGATGATCTCGTGGAACTGCTCGCGGCGCCCTGGTTCTTCGGCGGCAACCACCAGGGCCAGCCCGCGTTCATCGAAGAGTTTGAACCATTCGTCCCACTCGACCAACTCATAACCTCCGGCATTGATCGGGCGCTCCGGCTGGTCTTCGTCCTCATAGGCGTGCTGGCCGAACACCAGCCGCAGCATCGCCTGCGTGCCGGCCTCGGGCGACACGTCGACAATGGCCGGAAAGCCGGCGCGTGAAGCGGCCCATGAACGGATTGCCTCGTGATCGGTCAGGGTGATTGTATCGGCCATTATCGGTTCCTCTTCTGCGCTGGACAAACGCAGGTCCGGCGCGCCGGTTCCACGTCACGCTCCGCACCAGCGTGACGCATATTCGCTTTCGCTTAACCGCTTGTTTGGGCTTGCAGCCTAAGGTCTTTCCCGACGTCAAGCGAGGGGAAGTCACGGTCCTTTGGACACCGGCCTGCTGATAGCGTTGCTAAACCCGACGATCGCGCTGGCCCTCGGCGCGGCGTTCCTCGTGCTTTGGTTCTATCAGCGCCACCGTCCCTATCTGGCCGTGCTGGCGGTAAGCTATTCGCTTGCGGCGGCCGGGTTCCTGTTCCAGCATTTCACGCTGCCCGTTGGCCTGGCACCGTCGAAGCTGCTCTCCAACCTATGCTTCTGCGTTGCCGGATCCTGCCTGGCCGGCGCGATCGTGGCGCGGCATGGCCAGCGAGTGCCCTATGCCGGGCTTTGCGTCTTGGCGAGCGGCGGCATGGCCGCCTTTTGCTGGTTCCTGTTCGTCCAGCCGGACCTGACATGGCGGGTCCTCGTCATCAATTTCGCGCTCGGCGGCATCAGCCTGGTGGCGGCCGCCGAATTGCGCAAGGTGCGTGGCAATGGCCCGACGGAAAAGATCCTGTTCGTCCTGGCGTTGCTCGCGGGGCTGAATTTCTTCGTGCGCACGCTTGCCGTCATCGTCGCGCACGGGCCTTTCGCGACTTATGACGAGCTCTATACATCATCCTATTGGACGACGGCGTTGCTGTCGCATGCGCTGCTGTCGCTGCTGATCGCGCTTTGCCTGTTCTCCGCCGCCGCGCTCGACGTGATGAAGGCGTTGAAGGTCGAAACCTACACCGATCCGCTGTCTCGCCTGCTCAACCGGCGCGGCTTCGAGCAACGGGCGGCCCTGCTCTTGCAACGCTGCGCGGCGGCGAAATTGCCGGTGGCCCTTGTGCTGGCCGATCTCGACCACTTCAAGGCGCTCAACGACCTGCATGGGCATGCCGCGGGCGACCGGGTGATCGCTGACTTCGCCGCCAGGCTTCGCGCGGCCGCCGGTGCGCGCGGTGAGGCTGGACGTATCGGCGGCGAGGAATTCGCGGTGCTCCTGCCCTTGACCGATCTTGCCGCCGCGCGGCTGTTCGCAGAGGCCGTGCGCGTGGCCTACTCGGCCGGCGGCGTCGACGGACTTCCGCCCGGCACCAAGGTCACCGCCAGTTTCGGCGTGGCGGCGCGCAGCGGCGACGAAGCGCTGGAGCCGTTGATGCGCCGCGCCGACGAGGCCCTCTACAAGGCCAAGAAAAACGGCCGTGACAGCGTGCGCCTGTCCTATGAGCGGCCGGAAACGCTGTTCGTGCCGGAGCCGCTCAAAGCCGGCTGAAGGCGATCGGCCTGACGCCTTCATCATCCAGGACCCGCGCCGCACCGCTTCGTTCCTTGCTTCCCTGAAAGGCGATGGCAAACATCGTTCGGCCAATGTCCGAGGCGTGCGCGAGCCTCGATATGACCTCACGTTAACTTCTTTTTCGCCCGTCGATGGTTTGCTGCCGTCAGGGGCTTGGGAAATCATGGGCGGCGCGGACTTCATCCTTGTCATCAATCTGTTCGTTGCCGGGCTGCTGGCGGCGGCCTTCATGGCGATCGCCGTCTATGACATCGGACGCGTCTCGGCACGCTGGCTGGCGTTCGGCTATGTGCTGGGCATGGCCTATTTCGTCGTTGAGTTCAGCATTCCCGCCTTCGACAATGCGCGGCTGGTGGTCGTCGCAGCCTTTGCCGTTTTCCTTGGCGCCACCATCGCCTTCAACGGCGGGCTTGCGCATAGATACGGCGTGACGCCGCCCTGGTCGGCGATGCTCCTGATCCTGGCCGTTGCGTCTGTCGCGGTCTATTTCGCCCAGGATCTGCCGCGCCAGTCCCTAGTCAGCAAGATGGCCTACCAACTGCCCTACGCCGTCATGCAGCTTACCGGGTTCGGCATTGTCTGGTCGTCCAGGCAAAGGCGTGGCCGGCTCGATCGGATGCTGATGGCGGTGCTGGCGGCCAGCGCCATGCAGTTCGCCAGCAAGCCATTCATCGCCGATGCGCTTGGCGGCCGCGGCGCCGCCCCACAATCCTATCTGCAGACCAGCTATGCCCTGGTATCGCAATCGCTCGGCACCGTGTTCGGCGTGGCGCTGGCCTTGCTGGCGCTGGCCATACTGGTGCGCGACGTGCTCGCCGAGGCGACGTCGAAATCGGAAACGGACACGCTGTCGCGGCTCCTCAACCGCGGCGGCTTCGAGCATCACGCCGAGAGGGCGCTGGGGGAAGCGGCGCGCCGGGGCGTCCCAGTCGCGCTGGTCATCGCCGATCTCGACCACTTCAAGTCCATCAACGACAATTACGGCCATGCCTCGGGCGACCGGGTCATCGAGGCCTTTGCCCGCTTCCTGCGCGAGGCCGCGGCCGACCACCATGTCGCCGGTCGTATAGGCGGCGAGGAGTTCGCCATCATCCTGCCAGGCACCAACCTTGCCGCCGCGCGGCTGTTCGCCGAAGGCGCGCGCAGCGCCTTCGGGACGCTGCCCATCGACGGGCTCCCCGCCGACAATCGCTGCACGGCAAGCTTCGGCGTCGCCGAGCTTCATGCCGGCGAGCATTTTTCCGATCTGATGCGGCGTGCCGATGAAGCGCTCTATCAGGCCAAGGATGCCGGGCGCGACTGCGTGCGCGTTTCCGCCGGGCCAGCCAGGCCAGAGGCCGTGGCGCTGTTCAGCGGCAGGGGCTGAGCTCGGGCATTTCGCCGTCGGAGAGGCCATACATATAACTGCGCCCCTTCACGAACACCGGCGGCCGATAGCAGTCGCCATAGCCCGACATCTCGTCAGCCCCGTTCTCGTAGATCACCTTGGGCTGGCCGGCGCTGGTATAGTCGGACAGCTGCTTGGCGAGCTTGCCTTCGCCGACGAGGATGCGCTTGTAGCCGGCGGCACTGTCGATGACGAGATTGCCGAAGGAATCGGCGTAGACCCGATCCTGGTGGCGTCCGTCCGCCAGCGCCGGCGCGGCGAAGCCGACGGCCAATACCGCCACTGTGAGCGCCGCAAGGCGCGATCTGCCCGAATTCGAACGCATGGCGTCCTCCATATTGGAGACAAAGCCTCCTCGATTCGGAAATTAACCTTTTCTTAACCTTTGTTAAGAGGCTGGCGCGGTTCTCACCCATGTCTTGATAAACATGGTTAACGAGGCACATGACGCGATCGTGATCGACGGTCGCGAGGCGCTGGTGATGAAAGCGGGCTCGCGCCGCTGACCTGCACCCGCTGAGCCGAAGCCCGCGCCCGCCACATATATGCTGCACCGCAGCGAGAACGGGCCGGCTTGGCATCGTCGACGCCTAATCGATTGAAGCCCGGACCTGCCTTTTAATCAGACTAAATTACGTTTTCGAAACGGTTTTCTGGCTTTGACGCGGTGCAAAAAGAGCATTAGAAACCGGCTGTCCGAAGTCGCAACCGGAAGCGGCAATGCCGCATTCCACCTGAGGCTCCAGGAACGCCGAACTGGGGGAGCCATGAGCAAATCACCAGCCACCCGCGAATTCGCCAGACGTGAACGGCCGCTTTCGCCGCACCTCAGCGTGTACCGGCCGCCGATCACCATGACGATGTCGATCATCCATCGCATCACCGGCGGCGCGCTCTATTTCGGCACGCTCCTGGTCGCGATATGGCTGATGGCGGCGGCGAGCTCGCAAGCCACTTTCGATTGGGTGAGCTGGGCCTTCGGAACCTGGCTCGGACGGCTGATCCTGTTCGGCTACACCTGGGCGCTCATGCACCACATGCTGGGCGGCGTGCGCCACCTGATCTGGGATACCGGCGCCGGTCTCGAAAAGCATACCGCCTCCAGGATCGCCTGGGCGACCCTGGCCGGCTCGGTCCTGCTCACGCTGCTGATCTGGATCGCCGGCTATATGGCGCGAGGAGCCTGACCATGAGCACTGGAAAGACCGACATGCGCACGCCGCTGGCGAAAGTCCGCGGCCTGGGGTCCGCCCGCGAAGGCACCGGGCATTTCTGGCGCCAGCGCCTCACGGCAATCGCCAACATCCCGCTGATCCTGTTCTTCACCGGGTTCCTGGTCGCGCTCAACGGCGCCGGTTATGCGGAGGTGCGGGCAGCGCTCGCCAACCCGCTCGTGGCGCTGATGATGGCCCTTGTGCTCATCTCGCCGCTTTATCACATGCGGATCGGCATGCAGGTGATCATCGAGGATTACGTGCATGGCGAAGGCATGAAGCTGGCGCTGATCGCCCTCAACACTTTCTTCACCGTAGCGGTCGGCGTGGCTTCGCTCTTCGCCCTGCTCAAACTGGCATTCGGAGGCTGACGTTTTGGCCAAGGACGCGAAAGAAGCCAATACGGCAGGCTATACCTATGTCGACCACAAATTCGACGTCGTGGTCGTCGGTGCCGGGGGCGCGGGACTGCGCGCTACGCTGGGCATGGCCGAACAGGGCCTGCGCACCGCCTGCATCACCAAGGTTTTCCCGACCCGCTCGCACACGGTGGCGGCGCAGGGCGGCATTGCCGCTTCGCTTTCCAACATGGGCCCGGACTCCTGGCAGTGGCACATGTACGACACCGTCAAGGGTTCGGACTGGCTGGGCGATGTCGACGCCATGGAATATCTGGTGCGTGAAGCGCCGGCCGCCGTCTACGAACTCGAGCATTACGGCGTGCCGTTCTCGCGCACGGAAGAGGGCAAGATCTACCAGCGGCCGTTCGGCGGCCACATGATGAATTACGGCGATGGCCCGCCGGTGCAGCGCACCTGCGCGGCCGCCGACCGCACCGGCCACGCCATCCTGCACACGCTCTACGGCCAGTCGCTGAAGAACAACGCGCAGTTCTTCATCGAGTATTTCGCGCTCGACCTGATCACGGAGCCGGACGGCACATGCACCGGCGTCGTCGCCTGGAACCTCGACGACGGCACCATCCACCGCTTCTCGGCCAAGATGGTTGTGCTGGCGACAGGCGGCTATGGCCGCGCTTATTTCTCGGCCACATCGGCCCACACCTGCACCGGCGACGGCGGCGGCATGGCCGCGCGGGCGGGGTTTCCCTTACAGGACATGGAGTTCGTGCAGTTCCACCCGACCGGCATCTACGGCGCCGGCTGCCTGATCACGGAAGGCGCGCGCGGCGAGGGCGGCTATCTCGTCAACTCCGAGGGCGAGCGGTTCATGGAGCGCTACGCGCCGTCGGCCAAGGACCTTGCCTCGCGCGATGTCGTCTCGCGCTGCATGACGCTGGAAATCCGCGAAGGCCGCGGCGTCGGCAAGAACAAGGACCATATCTTCCTGCACCTCGATCATCTCGATCCGGCGGTGCTGCACGAGCGGCTGCCCGGCATCTCGGAATCGGCAAAGATCTTCGCCGGCGTCGACCTCACCAAGGAGCCGATTCCGGTGCTGCCGACGGTGCACTACAATATGGGCGGCGTGCCGACCAATTACTGGGGCGAGGTGCTCAACCCGACGATCCTTAATCCCGATCGGGTCTCGCCCGGCTTGATGGCGGTAGGCGAGGCCGGCTGCGCCTCGGTGCACGGCGCCAACCGGCTGGGATCGAACTCGCTGATCGACCTGGTCGTGTTCGGCCGCGCGGCGGCGATCCGTGCCGGCCAGGTCATCGACCGCAAATCGGCAATCCCGTCGCCCAACCAGGCCTCGGTCGACAAGATCATGGACCGCTTCGACCGGCTGCGCCACGCCAACGGCTCGACGCCGACGGCGGTTCTGCGCGAAAAGATGCAGCGCGCCATGCAGGAAGACGCGGCGGTGTTCCGCACGCAGGAATCGCTGGAGAACGGTTGCAAGCGCATTTCGCAGATCTGGGGCGAGCTCAAGGACATAAAGGTTTTCGACCGCTCGATGATCTGGAACTCCGACCTGGTGGAGACGCTGGAGCTGGAAAACCTGATGGCCAACGCCATCACCACGGTCTACGGCGCCGAGGCCCGCAAGGAGAGCCGTGGCGCGCACGCGCGGGAGGATTTCTCGGCCCGTGACGACGCCAACTGGCGCAAGCACACGCTCGCCCATCTGAGCGAGACCGGTGAGGTGACGCTCTCCTATCGTCCGGTGCACACCGAACCGCTGCTGGCCGAAAAGGACGGCGGCATCAGTCTCGCCAAGATCGCGCCCAAGGCCAGGGTGTATTGAAATGACGTCCAGCCGCGTCATCCGAAAGGACCTGAGGTAATGGTCGAACTCACGCTCCCCAAGAACTCGAAGATCCAGCAGGGCAAGACCTGGCCGAAGCCGGAAGGCGCGACCAATCTCAGGGAATATCGCATCTACCGCTGGTCGCCGGATGATGACGAGAACCCGCGCATGGACACATATTTCGTCGACATGGACGATTGCGGGCCGATGGTGCTGGATGCGCTGCTCTGGATCAAGAACAAGATCGACCCGACGCTGACCTTGCGCCGCTCCTGCCGGGAAGGCATCTGCGGCTCCTGCGCCATGAATATCGACGGCTCCAACACGCTCGCCTGCACCAAGGGCTGCGACGACATATCGGGTGCCGTCAAGATCTACCCGCTGCCGCATATGCCCGTCATCAAGGACCTGGTGCCCGACCTCACCAATTTCTACGCCCAGCACGCCTCGATCGAACCGTGGCTGAAGACGGTCTCGCCGCAGCCCGCCAAGGAATGGCTGCAGAGCCATGAGGAGCGTGAGAAGCTCGACGGGCTCTACGAATGCATATTGTGCGCCTGCTGCTCGACCTCTTGCCCGAGCTATTGGTGGAACGGCGACCGTTATCTCGGCCCGGCAACCCTGCTGCAGGCGTATCGCTGGCTGATCGACAGCCGCGACGAGGCCACGGGCGAGCGGCTCGACAATCTCGAGGACCCCTTCCGGCTCTATCGCTGCCACACCATCATGAACTGCGCGCAGACCTGCCCCAAGGGCTTGAATCCGGCCAAGGCGATCGCGGAAATCAAGAAGATGATGGTGGAGAGAAGGGTTTAGGCGCTCGCTCGCGGCAATCTTGAACGCAGCGATCCTTCGCGCCCCCTTTCTCCGGCAGGACAAAAGGGGCGCTGTCTTGCCAGCTTCAAAAAGGATTGCAATCCAATGACGGACCTCCCCATCCTGTCTCCTCCCGAAGCGCGTGTGCTCGGCTGCCTCATCGAGAAGAAGGAGCTGACGCCGGACGTCTATCCGTTGACCCTCAACGCAGCGCTTGCCGCCGCCAACCAGAAGACGGCGCGCGAGCCCGTCATGGCGCTGGAGCAGACAGAGGTGCACCGGGCGCTGAAGCTGCTCGAGCAGAAGGGGCTGGTGCGGCAGATGTTCGGCTCCCGCGTCGAGCGCTACGAGCACCAGATGGCGCAGCGCTTCTCGCTGACCACGCCTCAGACCGCCTTGGTCGGTCTGCTTTTGCTGCGCGGGCCGCAGACGGCGCATGAATTGTTGGCACGCAGCGAGCGCATGGCAAGGTTTTCATCGATCGAGGATTTGCGCGGTGAACTCGATATGCTGATCGGCCGTCGACCGCCGCTCGTTCAGGAAATCCCGCGCGGTCCAGGCCAACGCGAGGACCGCTATGTGCATCTCCTCGCCGGGCCGGTTGACGTTGCCGCCCTGTCGGCGCAGCGCACTGCATCGGCCGTGCCCGCTTCCGACCTCGAAGCGAGAGTGGAGGCGCTGGAGCAGGAAGTCGCAGCCCTTCGCGCCCGGCTCGACGCGCTGGGCGCCTGAGCGGTCGGGCGTGTCCGGCGCGACCATGCGCGCCGGGATGCCGTGGTCTCAGCCGAGCCTGGCGTCGAGCGATACGTTGATGGCGCCCAGCGCTTTGGAAACAGGGCATTCGGCCTTGGCCTTCTCGGCCAATTCCTTGAACTTCGCGGCGTCGATGCCGGGCACCTTGCCGACAAGGGTGATCGCGCTGCCCGTGATGCCGGTGCCGGGAACCAGCGTCACCACGGCCTTGGCGTCGAGCTCGGCCGCCGGGGTGCCGTTCTCGGCTAGGAAATGCGACAGCTGCATGGCGTAGCAGCCGGCGTGCGCGGCCGCGATCAGCTCTTCCGGATTGGTGCCGGATTTGCCGCTCTCGTCCTCGAAGCGTGCCTTGAACGAATAGGGCGTGCCGTTCAGGGTCCCGCTCTGGCTGTCGAGCGTGCCTTTGCCGTCCTTCAGATTGCCCTTCCAGACGGCGGTTGCGGTGCGGTCCATGAATTCCTCCTTGGTTGTCGTGAACTTGTCCAGGTGAGCCCAGCGTCCGGCCAACTATAACGCGGGCGTGCGCGAAGACCACTGCGCTGTTTGGACCACGGCGTGATGACGGTTCATTCCTTTCGAAAAAAATCCGCGTGCAAAAATGTCGGCTTCCATTCGGCCCGACCGTCCTGCGGGCGACCACGGGATTGTGGCCGGATGGAGGTTCACATGGACAATCTGTTTTTCGCAATATGGAAGACCCCGGGCCGCAAGGCTCAACGACGGCAGGACTTCTGGCTGGAGCCGCCGCCGTCCGGTGTCCGCAGGCTGCTGGCGGCTGTCGCCATCGTCGCGGTCGCGGCATGCCTTCTCGACCATGCGGCAGCGGTCGAAGGCAAGGCTGACACGCTCGTCGCCGCATCCTATGATTCATCGCAGCAAGGGAGCGCGAAATGAAATATGTCTGCCTGGTCTATGGTGAGGAGAAAGACCTCTACGCGCTCACTCCGGAAGGATCGGCCAAGCTCGACGCCGATTCGCTGGCCTATGACCGGTCCTTGGACCAACAAGGCAAGCTCATCGTCGCGCAGGCGCTGCAATCAGTGAAGACCTCGAAGACCGTGCGCCGTCGCAAGGGCAAGCGGCTGGTCACCGACGGCCCGTTCGCCGAAACCAAGGAGCAGTTGCTCGGCTTCGTCATGATCGAGGCGAAGGACCTCCAGGAGGCGCTGGACATCGCCGGCGGCATTCCGCTGGCCGAACTCGGCACGATCGAGGTCCGGGCGATCTATGACGTGCCCGGGTCATAGATGGCGCGGCGGGTCAGATCGCCTCGCCCTTCAAAAGGCGCGGCGTGCCGGCCGAAAGCCCCGACGCCTGGCGGATGAAGAATTCCTTCAGCCGCGGCATGCGTTCGACCAGGCCGAGGCCGATGTCGCGCACCGCGCGCAGCGGGCCGATATCGTTGGAAAACAGCCGGTTCAGCACATCTGTCGTGACGCCCATCTGCACCGTGTCGAAACGGCGCCATTGCTGGTAACGCTCGAGCACGTCGAGCGCGCCGATATCCTGGCCCAGCCGGTCGGCTTCTACGATCACCTCGGCCAGGGCGGCGACATCCTTGAAGCCGAGATTGAGGCCCTGGCCGGCGATCGGGTGGATGCCGTGGGCGGCATCGCCGGCAAGCGCCACGCGCGGCGCGACGAAGGCGCGCGCGATGGTAAGACCCAGCGGCCAGGCGCGCGGCTTGTCGGCGACGCGGATCTCGCCAAGCTTGAGGCCGAAACGCTGTTCCAGTTCGTGCTCGAAGAGGAGGTCGTCGCCGGCGACCAGCGTTTGAGCATCTTCCGACCGCTCGACCCAGACGATCGACGAGCGGTTGGAGCCGTCCTCGCCCGGCTTCAGCGGCAGCGTGGCGAAGGGTCCGGCGGGCAGGAAATGCTCTTCGGCACGACCGTTGTGGGGCCGTTCATGTGCCACGGTGCAGACGATGCCGGACTGGCCGTATTCCCATTTCACCGTCTTGATGCCGGCCATGTCACGCAGCTTCGAGTTGACGCCGTCGGCGGCGACCAGCAGCCGCGCCTTCAGCGTCGCGCCGTCGGCCAGATGCACGGTGATGCCCGCACCATTGGTTTCGAACCCTTGCACGGCAACGCCTTCGATGATGTCGACGCCGAGCTTTTCGGCGCTGCGGCGCAAGGCGCCGTTCAGCACCCGGTTGGCCACCATATGTGCGAAGGGCTCGCCCGGCGCCACCTCGCCGTCGAAAGTGAGGAAGACCGGGCGCACAGGATCGGCGGCACGCGAATCGGTGATGATCATCTCGGTGATTGCCTGCGCTTCCGGCGCGATCTCGGCCCAGACGCCGAGCCGCTCGAGCATGCGGCAGGCGGCCGCCGCAACGGCCGAGGCGCGCCCGTCCCTTTGCCAGGAGCCGGGGAGTGCGGCATCGACCAGGGCCACGGCAAGCTCCGGTTGCGCCTGTTTCAGCGACACGGCGGCAGCCAAGCCGACATAGCCGGCGCCGGCGACCAGAACATCGAGCCCGGACCTGGTTTTCGCCTCTGCCTTGCCTTCCATGGTCTTCGCTCCTTGCAAGCCAGCCTGCCATCCGCCCTTGACGGCCCGTCCTTCCTGTCGGAAACCCGCCGAGGAAATCTTGAGGCGAGGTCACGACACATGACGGCGGCCATGGACGAGCTTCTGCGCATTCTCGACCTCGAGAGGCTGGAACACAATCTGTATCGTGGTCGCAGCCCCCAGGTGGAGTGGCAGCGCGTGTTCGGCGGCCAGACCATCGCCCAGGCGCTGGTGGCGGCGCAGCGGACCGTCGAGCCCGACCGCTACGTGCATTCGCTGCACGGCTATTTTATGCGGCCGGGCGACATCAAGGTGCCGATCATCTACGAGGTCGACCGCATCCGCGACGGCGGCTCCTTCACCACCCGCCGGGTGCTGGCGATCCAGCACGGGAACGCGATCTTCTCGCTGGAAGCCTCGTTCCAGGTCGATGAGAAGGGGCTGGAGCACCAGTTCGCTTTGCCCGACGACGTGCCGCCGCCGGAAGGGCTGAAGACGCAGCGCCAACTGCTCGAAAAGGCCGACCGGGTGCCGGAAGCGGTGCGACGCTTCTGGGCGCGCGAGCGACCGCTGGAGCTCAGGCCGGTCAATCTCCAGCACTATGAAAGCCGTGACAAGCTGCCGCCCCGGCAGAATGTCTGGATCCGCCTCGCCGGTCCCGTCCCAGACGACCGCGCGCTGCAATCGGTGTTGCTCGCCTATCTCTCCGACATGACGCTGCTCGACACCTCGACCTTCGCGCATGGGCGCGGGCTGTTCGATCCCGACATCCAGGCGGCCAGCCTCGACCATTCGATGTGGTTCCACCGCCCGCATTCGCTCGACGGCTGGCTGCTCTACGCGCAGGACAGCCCCTCGAGCTCGGGATCGCGCGGATTCAGCCGCGGCACGCTTTATGCCCGCGACGGCACGCTGATCGCCTCGATGGCCCAGGAAGGCTTGATCCGGCTCAAGCGTTGAGCAGTCCTTTCGACCAAAGCCCGCCAAATAGGCGTTTTCTGAAAACTGCTTAATTATTGAGCAGAAGCTGTGCCGCGCTCATCGGTACGGTGCGATCGCCGGTGCGTCAATTCCTTTGTTTACAACCAGTTAACACGCTGCTTCGGCAATTGGCACGGAGCTTGAATCCTCGTCGGCACTCTCCGGCTCCTCGGGATCGGTGAAGGTGTGCAAACGCGGGGGACCGCAACAGCAAAAGGGTGAAACCTTATGAAAATCGTGATGGCAATCATCAAGCCGTTCAAGCTCGACGAGGTACGCGAAGCGCTTACCGCCGTCGGCATCCAGGGCCTGACCGTCACCGAAGTCAAAGGCTACGGGCGTCAGAAGGGGCACACGGAAATCTATCGCGGGGCGGAATACGCGGTCAGTTTCCTGCCGAAGATCAAGATCGAGGTCGCGGTCAGCGCCGACATGGTCGACAAGGCCGTGGAGGCCATCACCGCAGCCGCCAAGACCGGTCAGATCGGCGACGGCAAGATCTTCGTTTTCGGCATCGACCAGGCGGTGCGCATCCGCACCGGCGAAACAGACACCGACGCGCTCTGAAGCGGCGAACACGTATTCCAATGGAGAGTTCAATGAATATTCCTTCCACCTTGAAGAAGACGGGACGCGCCGCCCTTTTTGGCTCGCTCGCTCTCGCAGCGTTGGGCAGCGTCGCCGCCCTCGCGCAGGAAGCGGCTCCGGCCGCGGCTGCCGCCGCCCCGGCCGCTCCCACCCCGGTGCTCGACACCGGCAACACCGCCTGGATGCTGACTTCGACGGCGCTGGTGCTGATGATGACCATCCCCGGCCTGGCACTGTTCTACGGCGGCATGGTGCGCAAGAAGAACGTGCTTGCCACCGTCATGCAGAGCTTCGCCATCACCTGCCTGGTGACGGTGCTGTGGTTCATGTTCGGCTATTCGCTGGCCTTTTCCGACGGCGGCGGCATGAATGCCTATCTCGGGGGCTTCTCGAAGTTCTTCCATCACGGCATCACCACCTCGACGCTGTGGGCGCCGGGCGTGGCTAACATTCCTGAATTCGTCTTTTCGATGTTCCAGATGACCTTCGCCATCATCACCCCGGCCCTGATCGCCGGCGCCTTTGCCGAGCGCATGAAGTTCTCGGCCCTGCTGATCTTCATGGCGCTGTGGCTGCTGGTCGTCTATGCGCCGATCGCGCATTGGGTCTGGGGCGGCGGCTTCCTCGGCGCTGCCGGCGTGCTCGACTTCGCCGGCGGCACGGTCGTCCATATCAATGCCGGTGTCGCGGGTCTCGTCTGCGCCCTGGTCCTGGGCAAGCGCGAAGGCTACGGCACCACCAACATGGCGCCGCATAACCTGGTCTATTCCGTGATCGGCGCTTCGCTGCTGTGGGTCGGCTGGTTCGGCTTCAACGCCGGTTCGGAACTCGCCGCCGACGGCCTCGCCGGTGCCGCGATGCTCAACACCCAGGTTGCCACCGCGGCAGCGGCGCTGGCCTGGATGTTCGCCGAATGGATCGTCGCCAAGAAGCCCTCGGTGCTCGGCATCATCTCCGGCGCCGTCGCCGGCCTTGTCGCGGTGACGCCGGCTTCCGGCTTCGTCAACCCGACGGGCGCCTTCATCGTCGGCATCGTCGCCGGCGTCGTCTGCTACATCTCGGCGGTCAAGGTAAAGCACATGTTCGGCTATGACGACTCGCTCGATGCCTTCGGTGTCCATGGCGTCGGCGGCGTGGTCGGCGCATTGCTGACCGGCGTGCTCGCCGACCCGGCAATCAACAGCCTGTCCTCGGGCGCGTCGATCGGCAAGCAGCTCTACGGCATCGTCTTCACCATCCTGTGGACGGCAATCGCCACCTTCGTCATCCTCTACATCGTCAAGGCGCTCGTCGGCCTGCGTCCATCGACCCAGGAAGAGGTCGAGGGTCTCGACATCAGCCAGCACGGCGAAGTGGTGCCGTAAGGCCTCTTTGCCATGGGACCGGCGGACCTCCTCCCGCCGGTCCCATCTCTTTCTGTAATCGCGTACGGAAAACCGCTGCACGTCTTCTGGAACTTGAAATCCCGTCGTGACGCTCCGCAAGGTGCTCACGCCTTGAGGCCCGGATCGCTCCGGGCCTCTTTTTTGGAGCCCGTTTGATTGAACGAGCGCAATCACGTTCGCGTGATTGAGATTTTCGAGGAAACATCGGACGTCTTGGCATCGAACTCCCGGGCACGACCACTGTTCGGCGGTCGTTGCAAACAATAGGGAAGGAAACTATCCAATGAACGTCAAGAATATCTGTCTCGGCGCGCTCGCTCTTTCCATGGTCAGCGGCATGGCATTTGCCGGGGCTCTCGACGAACCCGACAATATGGCCCCGTTCTTCACCGATTCCAGCATGAAAACCATGAAGCCAATGGCGGAATTCAAGACCGCTTTCATGGCCATGCCAATGGAAAAACAGGATACGATGAAGAAGGAATGCCAGGACGCGGCGATGAGCAAGCCGCACGCCGAGTTCTGCGCCAACGTCCAGGCGCTCGGCGGAGCCAACTGAGACCGCAGCGGATCAGGCCCACCGAGCCTGATCACCCTGCCGTTGCCGATGCAGAAATGGCGGGCCGTGAGGCTCGCCATTGTTATTTGCGGCAGGCGGGTGGGGCCCTTGCCATGGTTAATGCGGCCTTAACCTTCCCACGCATAGTCTGGCAGCCAAATCTGCCGAAGTGCGTCACGCGCTCGGGCCAGGCAATCACTGACGGGGAAGAGCATGCGTTCAGGGGCTTCAGCACCGCTCGCGCTGACCGATACGGGGCACGGCATCCAGGCATTCGCGCGACGCCAGGTCGGCCGGCTTGTCGGCGCCGGCATGTTCGCGTTCACCGCTTTCGGCGTCGCCAGCCTGGCCACCTGGAATGTCGCCGACCCGAGCTTCTCGCACGCCACAGCCAACACCGTCACCAATGCCATGGGCTATGCGGGTGCTGTCTTCTCCGACATCGCCATGCAGTTCTTCGGCCTTGCCGCCGTGGCGGCGCTGGTTCCGGCCGTGATCTGGGGATATCTCCTGTTTTCGGCGCGTGGCGTCGACAGGCTGCCCAGGCGCGGTCTGTTCTGGTTCGGCTTTGCCCTGCTGGCCGCCGCGATCGCCGGCTGCGTGGTGCCGCCCAAGACCTGGCCGCTGCCGACCGGGCTCGGCGGCGTGTTCGGCGACATGGTACTGAAGATTCCGGGCGTCGTCATCGGTGGCTATCCGACCGGGCTGGTGGCCAGCGTGCTCGCCATTCTGATGGCCGGGCCGGCGCTATGGCTGTTCGCCTACGGTTCGGCGCTGATCGCACGCAAGAACGGTTTCGCCGTCATGGAGGAACCGGCCGCCGCCGATCCGCGTGAGGATGAGCTGCTGTTCGACAATGACGAGGATGAAGGCGACGAAGGCATACTGGCGCTCGGCGCAATGACCCATTGGTGGCTTTCGTTCCGCGCCTGGATGCACCGCCGCGCCGTGCGCCGCAGGCAGCGGCGGGACGAATTCGAGCCGGGAATGGAGCCGCGCGCCAGCGCCTGGCGGCGTGCCGCCGAACGGGTCGAATCGGCCGAGTTCGCCGAGCAGCGGATGAGCCCGGATGGCCGTGCCCGCGTCGAACCGGAATTCTTCGCCGCCATGGTCAACGACCGCAGCGTTTCCGTCGATCCGGACGATGACGTCTTCGACGGTCGCTTCGACACCGGCGATGACGATGTCGATTTCGACGATGAACCCCTCGTCCAGCGTCGCGCGGCTCCCACCGCCAAGGTCCAGCCGTTCCGCTCGGATGCCGCCACGCGCGTTGAAGCGCCGGCGCCGCGCCCGGCCCCGGGTGCGCGCGTCCAGCGCGAGGCGCAGACCTCGCTGATCGGCTCGGAAAAATTCGAGATGCCGTCGCTGCATTTCCTGTCCGAACCGAAGAACGTCGCGCGCGACCCGAGCCTCTCGAAGGACGCGCTGGAACAGAACGCCCGCCTGCTCGAAGGCGTGCTGGAGGATTTCGGCGTCAAGGGCGAGATCATCCATGTCCGCCCCGGCCCCGTCGTCACGCTCTATGAGCTGGAGCCGGCGCCGGGCATCAAATCATCGCGCGTCATCGGCCTCTCCGACGACATCGCCCGCTCGATGAGCGCCATCGCCTGCCGCGTCGCCGTGGTGCCGGGCCGCAACGCCATCGGCATCGAATTGCCGAACGCCAAGCGCGAGACGGTGTATCTCAGGGAAATCATGGCCAGCCGCGATTTCGAGACCACCAAGGCCAAGCTGGCGCTGGCGCTGGGCAAGACCATCAACGGCGAGGCGGTCATCGTCGATATCGCCAAGATGCCGCACGTCTTGGTCGCCGGCACCACCGGCTCGGGCAAGTCGGTCGCCATCAACACCATGATCCTGTCGCTGCTCTACCGGCTGACGCCGCAGGAATGCCGGCTGATCATGATCGATCCCAAGATGCTGGAGCTCTCGGTCTATGACGGCATCCCGCACCTTTTGACGCCTGTCGTCACCGACCCGAAGAAGGCGGTGGTTGCGCTGAAATGGACCGTGCGGGAGATGGAAGACCGCTACCGCAAGATGTCGAAGGTCGGCGTGCGCAATATCGACGGTTTCAACGCACGCGTCCAACAGGCGGAGAAGAAGGGCGAAAAGATCTCGCGCACGGTGCAGACCGGCTTCGACCGCCAGACCGGCGAGGCGATCTACGAGACCGAGAATCTCGACCTCGAGCCGATGCCCTACATCGTCGTCATCATCGACGAAATGGCCGATCTGATGATGGTTGCCGGCAAGGACATCGAGGGTGCCGTCCAGCGCCTGGCGCAGATGGCTCGCGCCGCCGGCATCCACGTGATCATGGCGACGCAACGTCCGTCCGTCGACGTGATCACCGGTACCATCAAGGCCAACTTCCCCACCCGCATCTCCTTCCAGGTAACGTCGAAGATCGACAGCCGCACCATCTTGGGCGAGCAAGGCGCCGAGCAGCTGCTCGGCATGGGCGACATGCTCTACATGGCCGGCGGCGGCCGCATCCAGCGCGTGCACGGCCCGTTCGTCTCCGACGACGAGGTGGAGAAGATCGTCGCGCATCTGAAGCTGCAGGGCGTGCCGGAATATCTCGACGCCATCACCGAGGACGATGATGAGGACGAGGACGAGCCCTCCGGCAAGGGCAGCTCGGGCGGCGGCGGCGGCAATTTCGAGGATTCCGACGACCCTTACGACCAGGCGGTGTCCGTGGTGTTGCGCGACGGCAAGGCCTCGACCAGCTATATCCAGCGGCGTCTGGGCATCGGCTACAACCGCGCCGCTTCGATCATCGAGAAGATGGAAAAAGAAGGCATTGTCGGCCCCGCCAATCATGCCGGAAAACGCGAGATCCTGGTGCCGACCGAAGAGGACAAATTCTGATCGCGAAAGATACCGGCGGCAACTTTGAACCTTCTGGCGCGTTCAAGCGGTAAGCAGCGTTCGCGCCGTCAAACTTCAGCCCAACTGGGGGTTCAGGACAACAACAAATCAGGACTCAAGATGAGAGTGACCGACATGAAAAACGATCTTTCCGCGCTCGGCGATCTTGCCCCGACGCGCCGTCAGCTGCTTGGCCTCGGCCTGGTGCTCGCGGGCGCTGCCGCCCTCAACGTGGTGCCCGGATTCGAGCTGCTGGCATCCGCGCAGGCGGCCGTGCCGGCGGCCGCGCAGAAGATCGCCGATCATTTTTCCTCGGTTAAGTCGATGAGCGGCGAATTCGTGCAGTTCGGCCCCAAGGGCGAACAGACCGGCGGCAAGTTCTTCCTGGAAAGACCGGGCAAGATCCGCTTCAACTATGACGGATCCTCGAATTTCCGGGTGATTTCGGACGGCAAGTCGGTGGTCATCCTCAACAAGAAACTGAACACGTCCGATCTCTATCCCTTGTCGAAGACGCCGCTGAAACTGCTGCTCGACGACCGGATCGATCTCTCCGGAAACCGCGTCAAGAGCGTCAAGGAAGAGGACGATCTCACCACCATCCAGCTCTCGGACAAGTCGGTGTTCGGCAATGCGCGGATCACCATGATGTTCGATCCGAAGACCTATGATCTGCGCCAGTGGACGATCACCGATGCGCAGGGCAAGGACACCACGGTGATGATCTTCAACACCAAGGAAGGCGTCAGCTTCGCTCCCGACACGTTTGCCATCGACTATACGGCCAATCGCGAGCTGAATACGAAAACCAGATAGCTTTCCTCGCGCTGGCGAAGCCTTTCGTGCAGTTTCGGCGGCGCGGCGCCGACCTCCGCAACTGCTGCAATGCTTGTCTTTATGGCGCGGGGCTGGCAGTAGTTCGGCGATCTTTCGCCGGACCCGCCAAATGCCCTTTTCCATCGCCACCTGGAACATAAATTCCGTTCGCCTGCGCATGCCGATCATCGAGCGCCTGCTCGATGAATACGCACCCGATGTGCTTTGCCTGCAGGAAACAAAAGTTCCCGACGAGCTGTTCCCCGAAAAGGCCTTCCGCAGGCTCGGCTACGGGCACATCGCCTTTCACGGTCAGAAGGGCTATCACGGCGTGGCGACGGTCGCGCGCCGGCCGATCGCGGTGGTCGAGAAGCGCCGCTTCTGCGACATCGACGACAGCCGGCATTTGTCGGTGACCGTGCGGGCCGGCGGCAAGACGATCCTGCTGCACAATTTCTACGTTCCGGCGGGCGGTGACGAACCGGACCCGGAAGTCAACCGCAAATTCAGGCACAAGCTCGATTTCGTCGCCGAGATGAACGCAATCCGCGCCGAACACAGCGAAGTGTCCGCCTCGGTCCTGGTCGGCGACCTCAACATCGCGCCGCTCGAACACGATGTCTGGTCGCATAAGCAACTGCTCAACGTGGTCAGCCATACGCCGGTCGAGACGGAGAGTTTCGAGGCCATGCGGCTGGCCGGCGACTGGGTCGACCTGATGCGGCTCAACGTGCCATCAGAACAGAAGCTCTACACCTGGTGGAGCTACCGCGCGCAGGACTGGGAGGCATCCAACCGCGGCCGGCGGCTTGACCATGTCTGGTCGTCACCGAACCTGGTGCCTGATTTCACCGGCTACGAAATCCTGCGGGCGGCGCGTGGCTGGGAACGTCCCTCGGACCATGTTCCGGTCATCGCGCGGTTCAACCTGGACTGATCAGCCGGGCCGGCGCTTTTCCCACTCCGGCGACAATTGCGTCAAGCCGCTCGGTCGCCATGATGAAGGGCAGGTCATTTTCGGTGGCGCGAACCAGCCGGAACTCCACCTGTCTCTCCCGTTCACTCGGAAAAGCGCGGCGCCAGCTTCTCGATGCGGTGGATCATTGCCTGAAAGTCTTCCAGGATGCGCTGGTGGAGCTGTGCCGCCAAATCCGGATATTCCTCCAGGATGCGGCGGAACATCTTTCGGCTGAGCCGGATCACCTCCGAATCGACCGCGGCCGATGCACTGGTCAGCCGGTTGGTGTCGGCGATCAGCGCCAGTTCGCTCAGCATGGTGCCGGGGCCGGCCGTGCCGATAGGGATGCGTTCGCCTGTCTGCTCGCGGTAGAGCACGATCTCTCCGCTGACCACGATATAGGCCGAATCAGCCATATCGTCCTCGCGATAGAGCTTGTGGTCTGCCTGCAGCAGCATGGTCTCGGCGCCGAAGGCGAGCAGGCGCAATTGTTCCTGCGTGAAGCCCTCGAAAAGCCTCACGGCTGACAGGATGCGGATGTCGTCATCCAGCGCCATCTAGCTGTGTCCCCGAACGGTCAGTCCAATCCCTCCTCTGCGGTGCGATCCAGAATCCCGCTCCAACAGGATCGCACCCAAAAGCAGCCCCGCCCAGACCGCTTATTGGATAATAAAATGTTTAAGGAACCAGCTTGTAGCCACCGCTTTCTGTCACAAGAATTTCCGCATTGGAAGGATCGCGCTCGATCTTCTGGCGCAGGCGATACACATGGGTTTCCAGCGTGTGCGTGGTAACGCCGGAATTGTAGCCCCACACCTCCTCGAGCAGCACGTCGCGCGTCACCACCTTCTGGTCGGCGCGGTAGAGATATTTGATGATCGAGGCCTCCTTCTCCGTCAGCCGCACCTTTGCGCCGCGCGGGTCGATCAGCAGCTTCTGGCTTGGCTTGAAGGTGTAGGGGCCGACCGAGAAGGTGGCGTCCTCGCTTTGCTCGTGCTGGCGCAGCTGCGCGCGGATGCGCGCCAAAAGCACCGCGAAGCGGAACGGCTTCGTCACGTAGTCGTTGGCGCCGGCTTCGAGGCCAAGGATCGTGTCCGAATCGGTGTCGTGGCCGGTCAGCATGATGATGGGCGCCTTGTAGCCGCCCTTGCGCAGGATCTTCACCGCTTCGCGGCCGTCCATGTCGGGCAGGCCGACATCCATGATCAGCAGGTCGATGAGGCCGCCACGCGCCGCGGCGACGCCTTTTGCCGCAGTGGACTCCTGCAGCACGTCGAATTCCTCATAAAGGGACAATTGCTCGACCAACGTGCCGCGCAGGTCGTCATCGTCGTCGACGATCAGGATGGTTCGTGAAGTCATGGATCAATCCGTTGTTTTGAAAAGAAAATTCAGTTGACCGCTGCCTGTTTATGCGGAAGCTGACCGGCACAACAGCCGATCACAGTGATTTGTTCCGTGGCACGATCATACAAGAAAAAACACGATCGCAATGCAGCCGGCGCAATTTTGCGAAAAGGACTGCGGGTGCTGACCGTGCGGGCAAGGCCCGGCCGTCCCAGCCAGGGGCTGCTGCAGGCGGGCAGAACGGTGTTTGCCTGCGCGCTGGGGCGTGGCGGCATCTCGGCGGGCAAGCGCGAAGGCGACGGCGCCACGCCGCTTGGCCAAATGCGGATCCTGTCGGGTTATTTCCGGGGAGACCACTTCTCCAGCGGCCGCATCACCCGGCTGGCGATGACGCCGATCGGGCCTGATCTCGGCTGGTGCGAAGTGCCCGACGACCGAAACTATAACAGGCCAGTCAAGATCCCCTACGGCGCCAGCCACGAACGCATGCGGCGCGACGACAGGCTCTATGATGCCTGCCTTGTGCTCGACTGGAATATAACGCCGCGCCGCCGCGGACGCGGCAGCGCCATCTTCTTCCACCTGGCGCGCCCGGGCTTCACGCCCACGCAAGGCTGCGTCGCGGTGACCGCACGCACGATGGCGCGCCTTTTGCCGCTGCTGTCGGACCGGACGGTGGTGAGGGTGGTAAGGTAGGGAGTAGGGAGTAGGGAGTAGGGAGTAGGGAGTAGGGAGTAGGGAAATAGGCAGTCGGGCTCTTCCTAATCTCTAATCCCTACTGCCTACCTCCTTACCTCCGTGGCTGCTGCCAACCGATGTCGAGCAGGCCCAGCCGGCCGCGTTCGCGGTCCATGGCACGGGAGACGTCTTTGCGCGTGGCGCCGACATCGCGCAACTGGCGGTCCGACAGATCCTCGACATCGTCCTGCGGCAGGCTTGCCGCGACCTTGGCCTGGCGGAGCCAGTCGAACGCGGCGGTCAGCCAGTTCAACCGGCTCGCGGGAGCTCTCAAAGCTATGTGAGACATGATGCGGTTCCTTCCATCCGGACATAAAATCCGGTTTGATATTGGTTCGATGGTTGCATCATGCCCGATTGAAAGATTGGAGAGAAACGAGTAGTTCTTTCCGGATTATCAAGTTTTCTTTGAGGATCAGGGCGCCATGACCGCGTCTGTTCTGGGGCCGCGCTGATGGCCCGCCTGGTGCCGGGAACCCGGGCGCTGAGGACGCTGGAGGCAGCGGCCCGGCATCTCAATTTCACCCGGGCCGCCGACGAACTCGGCCTGACGCCAGCCGCCGTCAGCCACCAGATCAAGGAGATCGAAGACCAGCTCGGCATCGTCCTGTTCACGCGTTCCAGCCGCAGCATCCGGCTGACGGAGGCCGGAACGGTGCTGTTCGAGGCCTCTGCCGATGCGCTCGACCTGCTTGGCAAGGCCGTCTCGCGGGCGCAGAAGATGACGCGCGGCACGACGCTGCTGAAAGTAACGCTCGACGCCCAATTCGCGACGAAATGGCTGATGCGGCGGGTCGAGGATTTCCGAAAAAAACATGAAGGCATCGAACTCAGGTTCGACATCGCCTACGGATTGCGGGATTTCGACCTCGACGATGTCGATGTCGGCATCCGCTTCGGCGCCGGCAGATATCCGGGACTTTGCGCGCACCGGCTGTTCGACAACGTCATCATTCCGGTGTGCAGCCCGAGCCTGCTGGCATCAGGTCCGCCGCTGCGCGAACCGCGCGATCTCTTCCATCACACGCTTGCCCATATCGAATGGGCGCGGCAGGGCGTGACCTGGCCGAACTGGCGCATGTGGATGGCGGCAGCCGGCGTCGACGATTTCGACGACAGCCGCACCATCGTTTTCGGCACCTCGGCCGACGCGGTCCAGGCGGCGATGGAGGGCAGCGCCGTGGCGCTCGCCGATTTCGCCATGGTGGCCAACGACCTTTCCGAAGGTAGGTTGGTGCGGCCTTTCGAACTCGGCATCAAGGTCGCGCCGGAATTCGCCTATTTCCTGGTCTATCCCAAGGAACTGGTGAACGATCCGCGCATCGTTGCCTTTCGCACGTGGATTCTGGAGGAAATGGCAAAATCCCAAACCGCGGACCGGGTGTAGCGGAGGCCTTCAACTCGCTGCGGCGCCGAACCAGCCGACCACGGCGCCGACGATCAACAGCACGCCAAGCCAGTGGCCGCCGTCGATGATGGTCAGGTTCCAGCCGAAATTCTCGTAGCGATGATTGACCGACAGCGTGGTTGCGACGAAGCCGAGCCAAAGCACGAAACCGAAGACCAGTCCCGCCAGCAATGTCGGCTCGCCGCCAGTCACCGCGCCGACGACCAGGGCCATCACAAGCGCCATGACCAACTCGGCGATGAAAGAGATGAGAAACGGCAGCAACGATTTCTTCATGGTCGCCGGATCGAGTTTTGCAGCCTTCAGCCATGGCTTACTCAAACCGGTGTACCAGCCGGCGCCGAACAGCCACGCCAGGATTGCGGCGACGATCACCGCCAGCCAGTTAACCGCTGAAAAATCCATGATATTCCCCTCTGATACGGAGCTCATGGAAACGCCTATTCAGTGGCGGCGTCAAGCCGGGCGCTCGGTGCTCCACCGCCAGACGGTGGTGCGTTTTATTTCGGCATCCTCGAGCGCCCGCGTCACCGGCACCTGGTAGACGCCAAGCGGTTCCAGCCCCGACCGCGGCAGATAGGAGCGGCCGGGATCGCCGATCAGGATATCGGCGCCGCGCCGCTTCAGAGCCGCGAACCAGGGCGTCAGCCGGTCTGCGAACGGCTTGTCGTAGAAGACATCGCCGGCAAGAACCACGTCCCAGTCCGCATCCGTTCCGACGCAGTCATCCTGGACGAATTCGACGGCGACGCCATTGGCTTGCGCATTGAGGCGGACCGCCGTGGCGCAGAACGGGTCGATGTCGGCGGCGGTCACCCCTGCCGCGCCGGCTTTGGCCGCGGCGATGGCGACGAGACCGGAGCCGGAGGCGAAGTCGAGCACGCGCTTGCCCCGCACCATGGCCGGGTTGTCGATGATATGGCGGGCAAGCCCCTGGCCGCCGGCCCAGGCAAAGGCCCAGAAAGGCGGCGGCAGCCCGATCTCGACCAGCTCGTCCTCCGTCCGCTGCCACAGATCATGCGCCTCGTCGGCAAGATACAGCGCAATCTCCGGCACATGCGGCGGCGCCATCAGCGCCGTATTGTCGAGGATGAAGCGTTCCGCGCTATGGCTCGTGAGAACCGTCACGGAGCCGGCGTCAGGCCACCCATGCGGCAGACTTCCTTCCATTCGGCCGGCGTCACCGGCTGCACGGAAAGCCGTCCGAGCCGCACCAGCGCCATGTCGGCGAGCTTGGGATTGGCCTTGACCTGCTCCAGCGTCGGCGGGTTCGGCACATCCTTGAAGGCGCGGATGTCGACGCATTCCCAGCGCGGATCGTCCGATGTGGTGTCGGGATGAGCCAGTGCGCACACTTCGGCGATGCCGACCACGTTCAGCCCCTCGTTGGAGTGGTAGAAGAAGCCGAGATCACCGATCTGCATGGCCTTCATGTTGTTGCGCGCCGCATAGTTGCGCACGCCGTCCCATTGCGTGCCTGCCTTCCCCTTGGCCTTCAACGCCTCGAAGGAGAACACCGAGGGTTCGGATTTGAACAACCAGTAGTTCATTCGTATTGCTCCTCCAGCCTTGTGCCGATTAATTAGCCGCCGGCTTGTTGAAGGTCCAGTTCCACTGGCGGACCTCGACGCTTTCGAACAGTCCCGCCTTGGCATAGGGATCGGCGGCCGACAGCGCCTGCGCGCCTGCCATGTCAGGCGCTTCGACGACGACGAGGCTGCCGTTGGACTTGCCGTCGGCGTCGAGGAACGGACCGGCGAAGGCCAGCTTCTTGTCGCTGTTCAGCCCTTCGAGAAAAGCGAGGTGCTCCGGCCGCGTATCGATGCGCACTTGCGTGCTTCCGGGCTTGTCCTTGCAAATCAACGCGAACAACATGTCTCTGTCTCCTGATGCTGGAATCAATCGTCGGTTTCGGTCTTCAGCGGCCGGGTCATCAAGGCCGCCACAGCCTGCCGGATGGTGATGGTGCCGTCCAGTATGGCGGCGACGGCGGCGATGATAGGCGCGTCGATGCCGCGCTCGGTGGCGATGCGGGCGGCGATCGCCGCCGTCGGCACGCCTTCCGCCAGCGGCAGCCCGCCAAGCGGCTTGCCCTGGCCGAGCGCCAGTCCGTAGGCGAAGTTGCGCGATTGCGTGGACGAGCAGGTGAGCAGCAGGTCGCCAAGGCCGGAAAGCCCCATCAACGTCTCGGGTCTGGCGCCGAAGGCGGCACCGATGCGGCGCAGTTCGACGAAGCCGCGCGTCACCATGGCGGCCTGGGCACTGGCGCCAAGCCCGGCGCCGGTGACGGCACCCGCGGCGATGGCGAAGACGTTCTTCAAGGCGCCGCCGATCTCGACGCCGATCAAATCATCATTCGAATAGCAACGCAGATTTTCCGCCGAGAAGCGCGCGGCAAGCTTGGCCGCCAGCGCCTCGTCGCGGGCGGCAACCACCACCGCTGTCGGCAAGCCCCGGGCAACGTCCGTGGCGAAGCTCGGGCCGGACAGAGCGGCGACCGGATTCCCAGGCAGGATCTCCCCGACGATCGCCGAAAGCAAGTCGCCGGTGTCGCGTTCGATGCCCTTCGCGCAAAGGACAAGCGGAACGCCGGAAGGCATATGCGGCTTGGTGGCTGTCAGCATCGCCCGCAGCGATTGCGCAGGCGCCACTGCCAGCACGCAATCGGCACCGTCGAGCGCGGCTTGGATGTTGCTCGTCGCTACGATGCCGGCCTGGAGCGCGATGCCAGGCAGATAGCGTCGATTTTCGCCGTGGTCGATTGCGGCGACGGTCTCCGGGTCGCGCGCATAAAGGCGGACGAAATGGCCGGCGCGCAGCATGGCCAGCGCCAAAGCGGTACCCCAGGCCCCGCCACCGAGCACGGCAACGCGCCAGCCGGTTGGCGCGGCCTCGATGCCGCTCATGCCTTCCTCGCTCATGCCCTCCTTGCTCATGCTTTGGCCCCGCGCCGGCCCGAGCCGATCATCGGCGCGGAGATGCTGTCCAGCGGCCAGCGCGAGCGCGGCACGAAGTCGAAGCCGTTTTCCTGGGCCAGGCCTTCGCGCATCCGCTCGATGCCGGCCCAGGCGATCATTGCCGCATTGTCGGTGCAAAGTTTCAGGGGTGGCGCGACGAAGGCGAAGCTCGCCTCGGCGCACAGCCGTTCCAGCGTCGCCTTGATCGTGTGGTTGGCGGCGACTCCTCCGGCGACGACCAGCGCCGGCGCTGCCGTGCCGGGGAATTCCCGGCGGAACCGGGCGAGCGCGCGCGAGACACGGTCGCCCAGCGCGTCGGCCACCGCCGCCTGGAACGACGCGCAGATGTCGGCGACGTCCCGGTCGCTCAAGGGCTCGATCGCGCTCGCTGCCTGGCGCACAGCGGTCTTCAGGCCGGAGAACGAAAAATCGGGCTGCGCCGATCCCTTCATCGGACGCGGGAAGGCAAAACGACCCGCATCGCCCGATGCCGCCGCCTTCTCGACATTGGGACCGCCGGGATAGGGTAGGCCAAGCATCTTGGCCGTCTTGTCGAATGCTTCGCCGAGCGCGTCGTCGATGGTCGTCGCCCAGCGCTGGTAGTCGCCGACGCCGCGCACGGCCAGGATCTGTGTGTGGCCGCCGGAGACCAGCAGCAGGAGATAGGGAAAGTCGAGCCCATCGGTCAGCCGCGCCGTCAAGGCATGGCCTTCGAGATGGTTGACGGCGATCAGCGGCTTGCCGGTTGCGGCCGCGATCGCCTTGGCCGTCATCAACCCGACGATGAGGCCGCCGACGAGGCCCGGACCTGCGGTCGCGGCGATGGCATCGATGTCGGCCAGCGCCACGCCCGAATCGGCAAGGGCTGCCTCGACAATGCCGTCCAGCGCCTCGACATGAGCGCGCGCGGCGATCTCCGGCACAACCCCGCCGAAGGCGGCATGCTCCTCGATCTGCGACAGCACGATATTGGACAGGATTTTGGGCGCGGCATTGCCTTCCAGCGCCACGACGCTGGCGGCGGTCTCGTCACAACTCGTTTCAATGCCCAGAACGCGGATCAATTGGTCGCTGTCCCCAAGGATTGTGTATCGGGGCATTCCCCGGTAGGAGACGCCCGGAAAAGGCGACTTCGCCTGCCGGGGGTTATCACGGACCGCGCGCCATGCAAACAATCTTGAAGATCGGAACACGCGGCAGCCCGCTGGCGCTGGCGCAGGCGCAGGAAACCCAGGCGCGGCTTATGGCGGCGCATGGTTTGCCGCAAGAAGTGTTCGAAATCGTCGTCATCTCGACCAGCGGCGACCGCATCCAGGACCGGCCGCTGTCGGAAGCTGGCGGCAAGGGCCTGTTCACCAAGGAGATCGAGGAGGCGCTGCTCGCCCGCGCGATCGACATTGCCGTGCATTCCTCGAAGGACATGCCGACGCAGTTGCCCGATGGGCTGGAGCTGTCTGCTTTCCTGCCGCGCGAGGACGCGCGCGATGCTTTCGTCGGCAAGGCGGCTAAGACGATTGCAGACCTGCCGCGTGGCGCCAAAGTCGGCTCGTCGTCGCTCAGGCGGCAGGCGCTGATCCGCCGCATGCGGCCGGATCTCGACGTGGTGATGTTTCGTGGCAATGTGCAGACGCGGCTGCGCAAGCTCGAGGAAGGCGTCGCCGCCGGCACCATCCTCGCCCATGCCGGGCTGAAGCGGCTCGGGCTCGGCCATGTGGTCACCGATCTGATCCCGCTCGACATCTTTCCGCCGGCGCCGGGCCAAGGCGCGATCGGCATCGAAACCCGCATAGGCGATGGCGACGTCGAACAGATGCTGGCGGCCATCCACGACCTGCCGACCGGACAGGCGCTGGCTTGCGAGCGCGCTTTCCTGGCGGCCCTCGACGGCTCTTGCCGCACGCCGATTGCCGGTCATGCCGTGATAGACGGCGCGGACCTTTCTTTCGCGGGATTGATCATCTCGCCTGATGGCACGCAGTCGCACATGGTCGAGATGAAAGGCCCGGCGCTGGATGCCGCCCGCATCGGTGAAGAGGCGGCAAGGACGGTGCGGGCCAGGGCCGGCGAGACATTCTTCGACGGCTGGGCCTGATGGTGCAGCGCGTTCTGGTGACGCGGCCTCAACCGGGCGCCTCCCGCACCGCGCGACTGCTCAAGGACATGGGGTTTCTACCGCTGCTTTTGCCGCTGACCGAGACGGTGACCTTGCCGATCGATACGGACCTCGTCATCGGCAATGCCGTGGCCGTTGCGGTGACCAGCGCCAATGGCGTGCGCTTTGCGCCTAAGGAGGTCGTCGCCCGGCTTTCGGACTTGCCTTGCCATGCCGTCGGCAAGAGGACCGCGCAAGCCGCGCGTGAAGCAGGATTTTTGTCCGTCAGCGAAGGTCCCGGCAATGCCGAAGGTCTTGCCGGCAGTCTTGCCGGCGAATTCCAGGGCAAGACCATTGTCTATCTCTGCGGACGCGTGCGCTTCCCGGCATTCGAGCAGCGGCTGCAAGCTGCCGACGTCGGGGTCCGCCCCGTCGAGACATACGACACGCTCGCCGTGACCTATTCGGACGAGGCCGTGCTTGCCCGTCTGTCGGGGCAAACCGCGGATGCGGTGCTGCTCTATTCCGCCAGGGCGGCTACCGCGCTGCAGGCCCTGGTCAGGCGGCCTGCGCTGCATGAAGCCTTTGACAAGACGCGGGTTTTTGCCCTGTCGCATCGCATCGCCGCCGTCCTTGGCGACGTCGCTGGCGACCGTATCCACATAGCCGCGCGGCCCGACGAGGGTGCGCTGCTTTCGCTTTTGCGGCCCGGGTCCTGAGCCGCGTCATCACACCGCCCCTTTTCACCGCTTGGTGATGTGCTAGACCCTCTTTGAACCATCCCCAAGCGAATTTGCGGAGCCCAAGCATGGTGAAGACGCCGAAGATGCGACATTCGAAAAGCCGCCGCGAGCCGGTGACCATCGAACTTGAGCCCGGCGCCGTTTCCCGCATCGCCGACGAGAATGCCGCCAGGGCCGGGGCGCAAACCGATGAGGCCAAGGCGGAGGAAGCCGCGAACGCCTCGCAGCCGGAGGCGCCCGAAGAGCCTGTGCACGCCGACCAGACCGATCTAGAACCCTGGGAGCACGCCGAGGCGACAGCGCCCCGATCGGAACGATCCGCGGAAAGCGCCGCCAAGGCGGACGAACCGGCGGCAGCCTACCCCGGTTCCCCGGAGGACGCCGCTGGCAAGGCCGGCGCCTTCGACTACAGTTTCGAGGACGCTTCGGCGAAGCGCGCCGAACCTGAACCGGCCGGGCGGGTGACCGGCGCCTCGGCGGGGAACGGGAAAACCGCATCCGCACCGCCACCGCCGAAGCGGGTCAACGGCATCGCGGCCGGCATCATCGGCGGTGTCATCGCACTGGTCGGCGCCGGCGGATTGCAGTTCGCCGGCCTGCTCGGCGCGCCGGGGTCCGCTCCCAGCGTCTCGCTCGAAGGCGTCAACGGCGAAATCGGCGCGCTCAGAACCGAGATCGCGGATCTGAGGCAAGCCGGCGACGGCGGTGCGTCGGCCAAGGTCGACGGGTTGTCCGCGGCGTTGGATCAGGTCAGGACGGATGTCGCAGCGCTCAAATCGGCGGTCGAGCAAGGCGGAGCGGGCGACAATGCCGGGCTGGCCGCGCTTGGCGACAAGGTCAGGCAGATCGAGACGGCGGTTGCGGCGCTAGGCAAGGCCGGCAACCCGGCTCCAGTCGATCTCGGCCCGCTCAATGAAAGGCTGGCTGGCCTCGATGCGCTGGTCAAATCGGCCGGCGAGGCGGCGGCGAAGCAGGACGGCCGGCTCACCGCGCTGGAGCAGTCGGTGGCGCAGCTTTCCGGCAAGGTCGAGGCGCAGGCCGGACAGCCGAAGGTCGCGCTCGCCATCGCCGCTTCGGCACTGAAGGCGGCGCTCGACCGTGGCGCGCCGTTCGGTGCCGAACTCGAGACCTTCGCCGCGATCGCGCCGGACGCGCCGCAGCTTGCGGCTCTGCGCGCCTACGCGCAAAAGGGCGTCCAGACCCGCACCGAGATCGCATCGCAGATGGATGCCGCCGCCAACGCCATGGTCGCGGCGGCCACGCCGGTCGACGAAAATGCCGGGCTGCTGCAGAACCTTCTGTCGAGCGCCGAATCGCTGGTCAAGGTCCGGCCGATCGGCGCTGTCCAGGGCGCTGGCGCGCCGGAAACCATTGCGCGCATGGAGGTGGCGGTCAATCAGGGCGACTATGCCAAGGCGCTCACAGAATATGAGACGCTGCCCGCGCCTGCAAAGGCGGCCGGCGCCGATTTTGCCGGCAAGCTGAAGGCACGCATCGAGGTCGAGACGCTGATCGATGCGCTGATATCAGGCGCGATGAAGGCGTGAGGAACTGGCGATGATCCGAATCCTGCTCTTCCTCGCCGTCGTCTTCGCGCTGGGCCTAGGCTTTGCCTGGCTGGCGGACCGGCCGGGCGACATGGTCATCACCTTCAACGGCTACCAGTATCAGGTCAGCCTGATGGTGGCGGCGGTGGCGGTGGTCGCCGTCGTCGCGGCGGTGATGATCCTGTGGTGGCTGATCAAGTCGGTCTGGAACAGCCCCTACACCATTTCGCGCTATTTCCGGGTGCGGCGCCGCGACCGCGGCTATCAGGCGCTGTCGACCGGCATGATCGCCGCCGGCGCCGGCGACGGCGCGCTGGCCCGCAAGAAGACCAAGGAAGCGGCCAAGCTGATCCGCTCCGACCAGGAGCCATTGATCCATCTGCTCGAGGCCCAGGCTTCGCTGCTCGAAGGCGACCACGAAGGCGCGCGCCAGAAATTCGAGAGCATGCTCGACGATCCCGAAATGCGGCTGCTCGGCCTGCGCGGGCTTTATCTCGAAGCCGAGCGCCTGGGGGACCGCAATGCCGCCAGGCACTATGCTGGGCGCGCCGCCGGCATGGCGCCGCAACTGGCCTGGGCGGCCGAATCGACGCTTGAAGAGCTGACCGGGCGCGGCGACTGGGACGGCGCGCTGAAGCTGGTCGAGGCGCAGAAGGCGACCCGCCAGATCGAACGTGACGCCGCCAACCGCCGACGCGCCGTGCTGTTGACCGCCAAGGCGCAGTCACTCGCCGACAGCGATCCCGCAGCTGCCCGCACGGCGGCGATAGAGGCCAATCGGCTGCAGCCGGAGTTCGCGCCGGCCGCGGTCGCGGCTGCGACGCTGCTGTTTCGCCAGAACGACGTGCGCAAGGGCTCGAAGATCCTCGAGACAGCCTGGAGGGCCGAACCGCATCCGGAGATAGCGGAGCTCTATACCCATGCCAGGCCGGGTGACGCCGTGCTCGATCGCCTCAACCGGGCGAGGAAATTGCAGGAGATGAAGAAGAACCACGCCGAATCCTCGATGACGGTGGCGCGCGCCGCGCTCGATGCACAGGATTTTGCGACTGCCCGCCGCGAAGCCGAGGCGGCGATCCGGATGGACCGCCGCGAGGGCGCCTATCTGCTTTTGGCCGACATCGAAGAAGCCGAGACGGGCGACCAAGGCAAGGTGCGACAGCTCTTGTCCAAGGCGGTGCGGGCGCCGCGCGACCCGGCCTGGGTCGCCGACGGCGTCGTCTCGGAGCGCTGGGCGCCGGTATCGCCGGTCACCGGCCGGCTTGACGCCTTCGAGTGGCGCGCCCCGATGGAGCGTCTCGGCCAGCTGATCGACAGCCGTGACGATGCGCCGGACGCCCCGGCGGTGGCGATCGAGGCGCCGGGCAGGCCGGCGCAGGAAGAGTCGGTCGAGGTGATCGATCACGCTGGCCCGGGCGGCGAGACGGCCGGCAAGCAGGCCGAGAACGATCAGGACCACGTCAGGCCGGTGACGGCGCAGGCTTTCGCCGCGGCGCCCGCCGATGCCGAGGCCGTCGAACCGGCGCAGGAACTGGCACGCCTGCCGGACGATCCCGGCGTCGATCCGGACGATGCGGCGGAAAAGTCGCCGCGCCGGTTCCGGTTGTTTTGAGTTGGCTGGGTGGCCCGGCCGTTTGGGAATGGATCGATGTTCGAACGCGTCCTGTCGTTTCTGAGGGATTTGCCGACCGGCGCCGGCGCCCGCGCCAGCGCCGATGACCCGCGCGTGGCGGCGTCGGCGCTGCTCTACCACGTGATGAGCGCCGACGGCGTGCGCCAGGACGTCGAGTGGGAGCGGTTCAAGGCAGTGTTGGCGCAGGCCTATTCGGTCAGCGGCAACGAGCTCGACGCGCTGGCCGCCGCCGGCGAGCGCGCCGACAACGAGGCGATCGACCTCTATGCCTTCACCAGCGTTCTGAAGCGCCACCTCGATGCCGAAGGCCGCAAGGCTTTCATCGGCTTGATGTGGGAGATCGTCTATGCCGATGGCGAGCTGCACGAATTGGAAGACAACACGGTGTGGCGCGTTGCCGAGCTGATCGGCGTCGAACGCCAGGACCGCATCGAGGCGCGCCGCAAGGCGGCGGCCGATGCGCCGGGCGCCCGTGGAACGTCGAGCGACGAATAGGTCCATCCGCCGATGCCGCCGATGCCCCCGCGTTCGAAGCCGAGAATTCTGATCGTGCTGCATCAGGAGAATTCGAGCCCCGGGCGCGTCGGCCACATGCTTCTCGAAGAGGGCTTCGATCTCGACATCCGCCGCCCGCCGCTTGGCGATGCCTTGCCAGAGACGCTCGACGGCCATGCCGGGGCCGTGGTGTTCGGCGGGCCGATGAGCGCCAATGACGAGGACGAGTTCGTCCGCCGCGAGACCGACTGGCTTGAGGTTCCGCTGCGTGAGAACCGACCGCTGCTGGGTATCTGTCTTGGTGCGCAGATGCTGGCCAACCATCTCGGCGGCAAGGTCGAGGGCCATGGCGAAGGTCTGGTCGAGATCGGCTGGTATCCGTTGAAGGCGACCGAAGCCGGCAGAAAGCTGATGCACTGGCCCGAAATGGTCTATCAGTTCCACCGCGAAGGTTTTTCGCTGCCCAGCGACGCGACACTGCTGGCTACGAACGAGACCTATCCCAACCAGGCCTTTCGCTACGGCGAAAATGCCTGGGGCATCCAGTTCCATGGCGAACTGACCCGAGTGATGATGCAGCGCTGGGTGGTGCGAGGCGCGCACCGCTTCGAATTGCCGGGCGCCCAGCCCGGCCGCGACCATCTCGGCGGCAGGCTGATCTGGGACATGCACCTCAAGCGCTGGCTGGACGAGTTCCTGGTGCTGATTTTCGGCGGCCGACGGCGCGGTCGCGGCACAACCATCCCCTGATGGCGGGTTGTTTAACGCCTGCTAGTTCGAAAACGTCACGCTCACGCCGCGCTGACGAAAATAAGCCTGCATCAATTTGCGGCCCGAGCGGTTGTTCTGCGCCAGTTTGGTGGGATCGAACACCGCCTGCTTCATCCCCTCTCGTGCCAGCGCTGCCTTAAGCGTCGCGATATGGGCGTCGAGATCGGCATTGTCGGCCCGCAGCGACACATAGATACTCTCGGTTGCCTCAGCCACGGTCGGTTCGCTCACAGTTATCGTCCTTTGGTTGGTCGGGCGGCGGCTTAGCACGGATTCGCAGCCCGCCGATACCGGTGGACCTGAATTCGATGCCCCGTCAGTTTCGTCCATTGAGGTGCCGCACCCTTCGGAGCGCCGGGAACAGGTAGGCCCACAGGCCGGCAACGGCGATGGCGCCGACGCCGCCGATGACGACGGCCGGCACCGTGCCGATCAGCGCCGCCATGGTGCCGGCGCGGAATTCGCCGAGCTCGTTGGAGGCGCCGACGAAGACCTGATTGACGGCGTTGACGCGGCCGCGGACATGATCGGGGGTCCAGAGCTGGATCAAGGTTTCCCTGATGTAGACGCTGAACATGTCGGTGGCGCCGAGGAAGGCCAATGCCAGGATCGACAGCCAGGCGATGGTCGACAGGCCGAACAGCACCGTAAAGGCGCCGAACGCGGCCACGAAGCCGAGCATGATCAGGCCCGCGTGGTTTCGGATAGGATGACCAGCGAGCCAGATGGCGACACAGATGGCACCCACCCCTGGCGCCGAGCGCAGCAAACCAAGTCCCCAGGGACCGAGTTGCAATATGTCGCGGGCATAGATCGGCAGCAGCGCCGAGGCGCCGGACAGGAGCACGGCGAAGAGATCGAGCGAGATGGCGCCAAGCACGATCTTCTCGCCCCAGATGTAACCGAAGCCGGCGAACAGGGTCTGCATGGTCGGCTTGTCGGTCTCGCTGCGTTGCGCTGGCCTCGGTATGGTGAAGATCAGCAGCCCGGCGACGAGCATCAGCGCCGTGGCCGTGCCATAGGCCACCTCGGCCGATACGCCGTAGAGCAGGCCGCCGGCGACCGGCCCGACGATGGTCGCCGTCTGCCAGGCCGACGAGTTCCAGGCGATGGCGTTGGCGAAATCCCGGGGCGGCACCAGATTGGCGAACAGCGACGACGAGGCCGGTCCGAAGAAGGCGCGGGCAATGCCGAACATGGCGAGCACGATGAAGATTGGCAGCGGGCCGCTGATGCCGCGCAGGGTCAGGATGAGCAGCGCGAGCGCGCAGATCGCCTCGAGCAGCACCGCCAGCGCCATGATCAGCCGGCGGCCGAAACGGTCGGCAACGACCCCCGTGACCAGCACCAGGAGCAGCGCAGGCAGGAACTGGACGATGCCGACAAGCCCGAGATCGAGCGGGTCGCGGGTCAGGTCGTACATCTGCCAGCCGACCGCGACGGACACGATCATGGTGGCGAATGTGGTGAGGAAGCGCGCCGCCCAATAGCTCAGGAAGGAGCGATGGCGGAACGCGGCATAGCGCTGGTCCGGTGATATCTGTTCGGAGGTCATGGAACGAGGCCCCGTTAGAAGGATGGAGGCCGGCGGGGCACTTCCACGAAGGACGCTGGTCCGGCCGGGGAACCCTTTAGCCCAGTTCGACGTATGACGCGCGCAAAAAACAGGTTCTGGATCAAGGATTTTCTGACGTGTTCCATCGAACGCACACGAAACTCACCCGCCAAGGCCCGGCGGGACAGGAAAGCCTATCGGGTGTCTCGAAGACCGCATGTCTCCCCATCGTGCACGCGATAGCCTTGAAAGCCGATCGATGAGCAGCATTCTTTCGGCCTGCCCACTGGCATGGCCGAAACCTACCGATACATTGGGTTTTGGCGATAATGTCGAGCGTAACTTCACCCTTATATATCGTCGTTCCTTGTGAATTGGAACAATAGACCATTCCATGTTGGAATAATGCGAAAAGCGTACGCGTAATCAGCAATCTTTTTGCTGGCGCCTTTCTGTCATTGCATTTAAGTACTTGCTAAATCAAGCAGGGTGCTTACTGGATTATTAAGCATTTTCAAAACAGAACTCAAGATCGGGCAATTTTTCCTTGCTAGCCGGGGACATCGGTTACAACCTATGGATACATCAACCGCGCCGGCGGATCGTTGGCATGCTTGGGCGGATGGGCGCTAGGCATGGAGAGGGAAATGGACATTCGCCAAGGCGGCTCCCGCTGGGAGCGCTCCCCTCGATTTGAGGAATTGCGACGGCCGGCCGCAAAGTCGTCGAATGCATGGGCCACAGCCCGGCAATCCAAGCTTCGATACGCAGGGCAACTATCAGGGGTGCAATGGCATCGGCTGCCAGGTCGATGCGCCTGACGATGACAATTCATCGGGTGACGACGATTCCGACTGACAGCCACACTCCGCAAAGGAAGAGGAAAACCACCTATGTCTGAATTCGGCGACTTGGTTCGACGGCACGCCAAAATCGTCATGATCGGGCTGGCGGGGTTGATACCGACATCTGCTTTCGCGAACGATGCCTGCGACGGCGTCAAGGTCGAAGTGACGAAGGCGCGCAAACAGGAATATGCACCGCTCGTCGCTTCGGCGATGGACAATAAGTTCAAGCCCGCCCGCGCCAAGTTCATCACCATCTTGGAAAGCGGCAACTGGAGCGCCGCTTATGTCTCCACGCCTGTGAGCGATGACGGCGTGATGTTCTTCCAGACCGTCGACGGAAAGAAGCAGTTTCGTGACGTCTGGGGCGGCTATGCCGATCCATCGGAAAAGCCTGGACTGGTATCCTGGGCGAAGAAGCTCGGAGCGCCGGAAAAGCTGGCCAGGTGCTTCGCCGAAACCGTTACGGAATGACGATGCCGCTCACCTGCAAAGAGGACGAGAACCAATGAAAACCGCAATTCTGACCACCGCCGTAGTTCTGGCCATGCCGGCTTTCGCTTTTGCCAAGGACAAGTGCGCCGACGCCAAGGATCAGGCCACCATGAACCAATGCGCCGATGCTTCGTTCAGGAAATCCGACAAGAAGCTCAACGAACTTTACAAGCAGATCGAAACCCGCCTGAAGGACGACGCGGATACCAAGAAGCTTCTTGTCCAAGCGCAGCAGAATTGGATCAAGTTCCGCGACGCCGAGTGCAATTTCCAGATCGCGGGAGCGGCCGGAGGCAGCGTGGTCCCCATGCTCCTCTCGATGTGCATGGATGGCCTGACGCAATCCCGGGTCAAGGATTTCGAGGGTTACCTGAATTGCAAGGAAGGCGATCTGAGCTGTTCCGTTCCGGCAGCGAACTGAGGTTTCCTGCCAGTCTGCAGACGGGGTGGAAAATCATTCCCTCAGCGCGCCGGAGATGGCATCGAGCCCGCCCTGCAATTGCGCGCTCGCCATGGAAGAGCGTAAGATCGGGCAGCCTGCCAAGACGGAACCGCCGGCAGGCCTCAATCAAACCATTGGCTCAGCGCCGGAATGCGCGCTCAGGCCGAGACCTTGGCTTTCCTGCCCCTGGCCGGCGCTTTCGGAGCGACGGCCTTGCGGCCGAGACCGATCGACTTCGCCAGTTCCGAACGCGAGGCCGCGTAATTGGGAGCGACCATCGGATAGTCCGACGGCAAGCCCCATTTGGCGCGGTAGGCGTCCGGCGTCAGGCCGAAATGCACGCCCAGATGACGCTTCAGCGATTTGAACTTCTTGCCGTCCTCCAGGCAGATGATGAAATCCGGCGTCACCGACTTCTTGGGATTGACCGCCGGCACGAGCGGCGCCGCCACGGGTACGGCCGGCTGGCCGAGCCCGCTGATCGAAGCGCTGACGCTGGCGATGAGGTCGGCCAGGCCGGAGGCGGGCAGGCGGTTCTTCTCGACGTAAGCCGACACGATATGGGCGGTCAGCTCGAGAAGGTCGATATCCTTGCGAGCGTCGTTGCTGTCGTCGGTCAATCTATTTTCCTCCGTCTATGGCGTATGGGGCCCGAAATCGGCACAGTTTCGGATGGGATGATGCGCAAAGTTAAAGTGCGGCGGCGTCTTTGCACGTCCCTCGCGGTTCGTCGCGATGTAGTGCGCCGGAATTCCTAGTCGGCAAATCTGCGCAATGCAACGACTTGGCCCCGCGTCACACATTATTTTGAATAACTATACTGAACTGTAATACTATCAGACGATCAGGGCCTTGTCTCGCCACAGACGAAATCCGCCTTCGAAGGCGCGTGTGTTGTCGCCACGCCTGCTGTCGGCGGGCATATCGCCAAGCTTGTCGACATTGCCGCCGCCGATGACGACATAATCGGGCTGCATGGCGGCGCGCAGCCGGTCGACGACGTCGAAGACGGATTTGCGCCACTTCTTCTTGCCGCGTTTTACCAGGCCGCGCTCACCGACATAGTCCTCGAAGCTCTTGCCCTTCTTGTAGGGAAGATGGGCGAGTTCCATCGGTTGGGCGACGTTGTCGACGACCATCGCCGCAGCCAGGCCGGTTCCCAGCCCCAGGAACAGCATGCGGCCGCCTTCATAGCTGCCGATGGCCTGCATCAGCGCGTCGTTGACCACCTTGACCGGCTTGCCGAACTGCGCGGCGAAGTCGAAGCCGGCCCAGCCTCTGCCGAGATTGGCGGGATCGAGCAAGGGCCTGTTGTGATGCACCGGGCCGGGATAGCCCATCGAGACGACGTCGTAGGACAGCCCGTCGGCCAGCGCCGTCACGGCATCGATCATCTGCTGGGGCATCAGATCCGGCCCGGAATCGGCGCGGCGCTCAGCACCGCCTGAGCTGGTGAGTATCTTGACGTGCGAGCCGCCGATGTCGATCGACAGCACGATCGGATCGCCGCTCGCCGCTTTCGGCCTTGCCGCCCTGGCCATGCTGCCCTCTCCCAGCCTATTTCGATGGATTGATCCAGCCGTTCGGCGGCCCGAAGCCGTTCATGGCGGCTGCCGGCCCCCAGGTCTTCGGTTCATAAAGATGCGGCGGCGTGGTGTCGCCGAGGACCGGCCCGACGATGCGCCAGGCAAGTTCGCTGGCGTCCTGGCGGGTAAAAAGCTGGCCATTGCCGTTCATGGCATCGCCGATCAGCCGTTCATAGGGCGGCATATCGCCCTTGCTGTCGTCGAGCGCCGTCAGTTCGACCTGTTCGCCGACCATGTCGTCGCCCGCTGCCTTGCGCTGGGCGCCGATCGAGATCGCCACCTGCGGGTCGATGCGGAAGCGCACATAATTGGCGTCGTTCGGCTTGATCGGGTCGAAGACATCGAGCGGCGGCCGCTTCAGCCGCACGATCACCTCCGTGGCATGCACCGGCATGTTCTTGCCGGCGCGGATGAAGAACGGCACGTCGCGCCAGCGCCAGGTGTCGACGAAGAAGCGCACCGCCGCGAAAGTTTCGACCGGCGAGTTGGGCGCCACGCCGGGCTCGGCGAGATAGCCGTCGAATTGGCCACGCACGATATCGTCCTTGGTCAAGGTGCGGATCGCGCGCAGCACCTGCACCTTCTCGTCGATCAGGTCGTCGGCGGAACGGCCGACCGGCGGTTCCATCGCCAGCAGCAGGAGGATGTTGAGCAGATGGTTCTCGATCACGTCCCTGACGCAGCCGACCTCGTCATAGAACCGGCCGCGCCCATCGATGCCGAAATCCTCGGCCATGGTGATCTGCACGCTCTCGACGAAATTGCGGTTCCAGATCGGTTCCAGGAAGGAATTGGCGAAGCGGAAATAGAGCAGGTTCTGGATCGCCTCCTTGCCGAGATAGTGATCGATGCGGAAGATCGACTGTTCGTCGAACACCAGATGCAGCACCCGGTTCAGCCAGCGCGCCGATTGCAGGTCATGGCCGAAGGGCTTTTCCACCATCAGCCGCGCGCCGCGCGCCGTGCCCGATTGCTCCAGGCCTTGGACCACCGTCTCGAACATGGTCGGCGGCACCGCCATATAGTGCAGCGGCCGCTGGGCGGTGCCCAGCGCGCTCTTCAGTTTCTCGAACGTGGCCGGGTCGCGATAGTCGCCGTTGACATAGCGCAGCAGCGAAGCGAGCTTGGCGAACACCTTCTCGTCGATCTTGCCGAGCGTATTGACGATGCCGTCGCGCGCGCGGTCCTGCAATTTCCTCAAATCCCAGGCGTCGAAGGCGACGCCGATCACCGGTTCGGTAAGCGTTCCCTTGGCGACCATGGCATAGAGGGAAGGAAATATCTTCTTGTGGGCGAGGTCGCCGGTCGCCCCGAAGAGCACCAGCGTATCGGACCGTTCCGGGCTCATGAGCGCGTCTCCCCTGCCGCCGTCACTTGCCGGCCTTCGGTTTTTCGACATGGCCGCCGAATGCATAGCGCATGGCCGACAAGAGCTTGTCGGCGAATTCGGATTCGCCTTGCGAGGAGAAGCGGTCGAACAGGGCCGAGGACAGCACCGGCGCAGGCACGCCGGTGTCGATGGCCGCTTTCAGGGTCCAGCGGCCTTCGCCGGAATCGGACACCCGTCCGCCAAACTGGGTCAGGCCGGGATCGCTCTTCAACGCGCCGGCGGTGAGATCAAGCAGCCACGAGCCGATGACGCTGCCATGCCGCCAGACCTCGGCCACCTCGGCAAGGTCGATGTCGAACTGGTAGTATTCGGGGTTCTGCAACGGGCTGGTCTCGGCATCGGCCTCGCGCTTGACCTTGCCGGCATTGCCGGCCTTGAGAATATTCATGCCTTCGGCATAGGCGGCCATGACGCCGTACTCGATGCCGTTATGGACCATCTTGACGAAGTGGCCGGCGCCACTCGGGCCACAATGCAGATAGCCGAAGGGCGCCGTGCCGGCCGTCTTGTCGGGAGCGGGCGCACCGGCATCCGCGCCGGGCGCCAGCGTGGCGAAGACCGAATCGAGATGCCGGACCGCGTCATCGGGCCCGCCGATCATCAGGCAGTAGCCGCGATCCAGGCCCCAGATGCCGCCGCTGGTGCCGACATCGACATAGTTGAGGCCCTTGGCGGCGAGCTTGGCGGCCCGGTCGACGTCGTCGTGATAGTAGGAATTGCCGCCGTCGATGATGATGTCGCCGGGTTCCATCAGCGCCGCCACCTGATCGACGATCTTGCCGGTGATGGCCGCAGGCAGCATCAGCCACACGCAGCGCGGCTTGGCGAGCTTGCCGACGAATTCCGCCATCGATGCAGCCCCCGAGGCGCCGTCGCCGACCAGGGCCGCGACGCTTGCCGGGTTGATGTCGTAGACGACGCATTCGTGGCCGTCACGCATCAGGCGCCGGACCATGTTGGCGCCCATTCGGCCCAGTCCCATCATTCCGATCTGCATGGTCTCATCCTTGTGTCTTGAAGAGGATCTGCCGGGAAGGATCTACAGTCTGTCCTGTTCACCAATGATGACGGAGAAGTCGACATTCTCCCAATCGCCGCTGCCGGGCCAGAAAAAAGTGAAGATCAGCGTGCTCCCCTCGGGCAGGCCGGCGACCGGCAGATCAGCAACATGGACGCCGAAGGCATTCTCGCTGGTCGCGCTGTCATGCACGGTCGCCCAATTGTCGACGCTCCAATGAACGGTTGCCTTCGCCAAAAGCTCGACGCGCATTGTCTTGCCGGCCGGCATGGAACGGATCTTGTTGTTGAAGCGCCATGTCCGGAACGGCGAGACGGTCCTATTGTCGATATAGCGTTCGACGCCTTGCGGCGGCATGTCGAACACCGCGCCGTCGCGCAGCGAGCGCAGCAGCTTGATATGTTCGGAATGCGCCCAGACCAGCGGCATGGCGCTGCCCGAGGGCTTGCCATGCAGCAGTTCGCGCTCGGGGAGGTCGGCGCCGTCCCAGATCTGCTCCGGCAACAGGCCGCCCGGTCCGGACGAGCCCTCCATTGCCGCCAGCAGCGAGGTCGCCTTGTCCTTGCGTCCGGCCGCCAGCTCGTAATGGGCCCGTTCGCCGGCGAGCAACGGCCAGGGGCGGCCCTGGCCGGTGCCGTCGAATGGCGCGCCGTCCTCGTGCTCGCCATAGCCGTCGCCGGTGTAGCGATACCAGAGCGGCCCCTGCGGCAGTTGCCGGCGCAGCTGCGCGTCGATGACCTTGACCGTGTCGACGATGCGCGGATCGTCGGCTGCCCTGAGGCCAAAGCGCACCAGGGCAAATGCGTCCGGGCTGACGATTTCCTGCGCCGGCCGGTCGGCATCGCCAGGCGGGCGGTTTTTGATCGGCACATAGCCGTCCTTCGGCGAACCGGCCTCGGCGCTGTCGGGCGGTGCGATGCGGACATAGTAACCCGCGACGCCGGTCGCCTCGCAGCTTGCCGTGCCGGTGACATAGGTCCAGCGCTCGACCTGGTCGTTCCAGCCGTCGGCGGTCTCGCGCAGATAGCTTGCTGCGTCCTGCTTGCCGCAGGCCTCCAGCATATCCGCGGCGGCAAGCAGCGCCGCGATCTCAACGGCGAGCGTGAACGGGCTGTAACCGGAATCCTCCTCCCAACGGTCCTCGCCGGTGACGGGTCCATTGCGCACGACATAGGCTGCGGCGCGCTCGATCATTGGCAGGAAGGCCAAAAGCCTGGCGCGCGGCAAATGGCCCTGGCGCCGCAGCGCATCCGCCAGCAGCAGCGGAAAGGCGCATTCGTCCATCTGGATGCCCGGCCAATAAGCTGTCCCATCGAGCCAGGCGTTCTGCGGCCAGTGGCCATCCGGCTGCTGGATGGAGCAGAGATAGTCGAGGGTTTGCAGGGCCGAAGCGGCATCGCCGGCGGCGAGAAAGCCGCCCGCCGTCTCGACCAGATCGCGCGGCCAGACCAGATGGTAGCCGCCGAGATCGTCGTCGCCCTTGTCGAAGCCCCATGGGATAGACAGGCTGGCGACCGCCGCGCCCGGCATGAGCGATGACCGGTGCGTCGCCAGGACGGCGGTGGAGATCCTGTAGCTGTTCACTCCGGACGCGCCACGGCGGTCCAGCCGCAGCAGGCCAGCCTGCCATTCGCGCCATTGTTCGGCGTAGGAAGTCGCCGCCGCAGCGAAACCCTGCCTGAGGCTGGCGAAGGCATTTCGAGCGGCCTCTTCGGACGTCGCCCCGAAGCCCAGCGCCAGTACCGTTTTGGTGCTGTTGGCGGAAAACCCGATTTCGCCGGTCAGCGCTACATTGCCGTCCTCGGCTTGCTGAAAGGCTGGATCGAGCCGACCGGTGTTGCGCAGTTGCTGCCAGCCGTCGGAGACGCCGACATATCCGGCCGAGCCGTTCCGCCAGGGCAGCGATGAGGCCAGCGCAAGGCAAGTGCCGCGGCCCGAGGCGAACAGCACAGGCTCTCCCTCATGGTCGCCGACCCAGGCGGTGTTGCCCATGCCGGCATTGACCAGATGCGGCGCCAGCAAGGCGTGGACGCGGTAGTCGCCCGGCGCGCCCTTGAGCGGCGTGAAGGTGATCTCCTGCAGCAAGGTGGGTCGTGCAGGGTCGGCCAGGATACGCTTCTCGATCCGGTAGGCGCCGTCATCAGCGGTGTTGACCAGCCTGTAGGCTGGCACGCCTTCTTCGAACGGTTCGATGCCATGCGCGGCATCACGTTTTTCTTCCGAGAAATATCCGTTCGGGCCGGTGACAATCAGGCCGAGGTCGCGGGTGCAGGCACTGTCGACACCGGGATAGTAGATCTCGTTCAGGATGCCATGGCTGAGCGTGAACCAGACGCGGCTCGACGGCGAAAGCGCCGCGCCGACGCCGCTTTTGGCGCTTGACGTCCAGCGCGCCGGAATTCCCGGAGCCCCCGGGGGAACGATCGGCGTCACTGCCATGCGTCTGCGGCCTCCTGCCCGCATGCCTAGCCCATCCACCGAAGCCTTTTCAATCGTCGCACCGCAATGTGATCAGCGGCATCTTATGGATTGCAGTTGACAGCTCGCCGGCCTTCTGCACTTTTGTCTGACAATAGATAAAAAACAGGTACGCAAGCGCGATAGTCACCAGCAGCCATCAAGACCAGCAACTCGGGAGGAGTATGACATGAAGAAACTGTTCGTCCTGGGCACCCTTGCAGCGGTGCTCGCAGCCGGTACGGCGTTTGCCGACACCAGCGGCAAGAAGATCGCTTTCTCCAACAATTACGCCGGCAATTCGTGGCGGCAGGCGATGCTCGACAGCTACAACGCCGTCACCAAGAAGGCGGTGGCCGACAAGGTGGTCGGGGCCGCCGATGTCTTCACGACGGCCGACAAGGAAGTGCCGACCCAGGCAGCCCAGGTGCAAAACCTGATTCTACAGGGCTATGACGCCATCGTCATCAACGCCGCCTCGCCCGACGCGCTGAACGGTGCCATCAAGCAGGCCTGCGACGCCGGCATCGTGGTCGTTTCCTTCGACGGCATCGTCACCGAACCCTGCGCCTACCGCGTCGTCGTCGACTATAAGGACATGGGCAAGCAGGAAGTCGAGCATATGGCCAAGTTCCAGCCCAAGGGCGGCAACCTGCTCGAGATCCGTGGCCTCGCCGGCACCTCGATCGACGACGCCATCCATGCCGGCATCCTCGAAGGCGTGGCCGCCCATCCCGAGTTCAAGATCGTCGGCTCGGTGACCGGCGACTGGGACCAGACGACGGCGCAGAAGGCGGTGGCGACCATCCTGCCCTCGCTGCCCGAAATCGTCGGCATCGTCGACCAGGGCGGTGACGGCTATGGCGCCGCGCAAGCCTTCGCCGCCGCCGGCAAGCCGCGCCCGACCATCATCATGGGCAACCGCCAGGACGAGCTGAAATGGTGGAAGGAACAGAAGGAAAAGGACGGCTACCAGACCTGGTCGGCCTCGATCGCGCCCGGTGTCTCGACGCTCGCCTTCTGGGTGGCGCAGCAAGTGCTCGATGGCCGCAAGGACATTCCGCACGACCTGCTGGTGCCGTATCTCGCCTTCACTCAGGACGATTTCGAGGCCGCTCTGCCGAAGATCAAGGAGGGCGGTGTCGCCACGCACGAATACACACAGGAAGATGCCATCGCGGCCATCAAAGCCAATATCAAGTGAATGTCGCACACGCGTTGCCGTGCACATCGCCGACCGGATATCGTTGAGCATGCCTGAAGGGAACGCGGACATCATCAGACTGAGCGGCGCCGAAAAACACTTCGGCGCCGTTCGCGCGCTTGGCGGCGTCGACTTCACTGTCGGGCCCGGCGAGTGCGTCGGCCTCGTCGGCCACAACGGCGCCGGCAAATCGACGCTCATGCACATGGTGGCGGGCACGCTGACACCCGACAGCGGAACGATCGGCGTGCATGGTGAGGCCGAGGAGAACTACTCGGTGTCGCGGGCACAGCAGCTCGGCATACGCTGCGTGTTCCAGGAATTGTCGCTGTGCCCCAATCTCAGCGTCGCCGAGAACACGCGCATCAACCACGCCTCGCTCACCGGCTTCGGCTGGCGGCGCAAGGCGGCCGAGCTGATCACGGCCAAGCTGGACGAAATCTTTCCCGACCATGGCATCTCGGCGGCCGACATCGCCGGTGACCTTTCCATTGGACGGCGACAGATGGTGGAGGTGGCGCGCGCGTTCACGCTGACCCGCGAGCCGCTGCACCTGGTTATCCTCGACGAGCCGACGTCCTCGCTCGACGCGCACACGGCGGGTCAGCTGCTTGCCTTCGTGCGCCGCTTCGTCGCGTCGGGCGGCAGCTGCATTCTCATCTCGCATGTGCTGGGCGAAGTGCTGCAGAACGCCGATCGCATCGTCGTGATGCGCGACGGCAAGGTTGTCGGCGCCGACGCGGCGAACGCTTTCGACCGCGATAGGCTGGTCGCCACCATGGGCGGCGCCGAAGGACATCGGAGGACCGCCACCGAAATCCGGAAAGCCGAGGCCGGCCCGTTGCGCGTGCGCGCCCGGCCGGCGCGGCAGCAGGACGGCAAGGAGCTGGTGGCCCGCGCCGGCGAGATCATCGGACTTGCCGGCCTGGCCGGCCATGGCCAGACCGACCTGCTGCTGGCGATCTTCGCCGCGGCATCGCGCGCCAGGGCCGGCGTCGAGGTCACCGCACCGGTGGCGCTTGTGGCCGGCGACCGCCAGGCGGACGGCATCTTTCCGCAGTGGTCGATCGCTGAAAATATCGGCATCCGCTCGCTGGCTCGGCTGCGCAACGGGCTGCTGATCTCGCCGCGGCGCGAGGCCGAACTGGCCGGGTTCTGGCAAAAGAAGATCGGCATCCGCACGCCGGATATGAACAACAACATCTTTTCGCTGTCGGGCGGCAACCAGCAGAAGGCTTTGTTCGCCCGGGCTCTCGGCTCCGACGCCGGGATCGTGCTGATGGACGACCCGATGCGCGGCGTCGACATCGGCACCAAGCTCGAGGTCTACGATCTCGTGCGCGAGGAGGCCGGCAAAGGCCGCACCTTCCTCTGGTACACCACGGAAACGGAAGAACTCGACAATTGCGACCATGTCTATGTCTTCAAGAACGGCCGCATCGTCGCCAATCTGACGCGCGACGAGCTGACGGAAGAAAAGATCATCCAGTCCTCCTTCGGCGACGCGGCCTGAGATGACGGCCGTCTCTGTTCAAAACGGTTCGAAGACCTTTGGGAGCGGAGCGGCACGCGCCCGCCTACTGCGTGGGCTGCTGCCGGCGCTGTCGCTGGTGCTGGTGCTGCTCGCCATCGCCTGGCTCAATCCGCGCGCCATCAGCTATTTCGGCTTCGGCCTGATGCTCAACCTGGCGATCCCGATCGCGCTGGCGACGATCGCGCAGATGTTCGTCATATCGGGCAACGAGCTCGACCTGTCGATCGGCACCTTTGTCGGTTTCGTCGGCTGCGTCACCGCGACCTGGTTGAAGGACGCACCGCTCATTGGGGTTCTCGTCCTGCTCGGATCGATCGGCATCTATGCGCTGCTCGGCGCGCTGATCCATCTGCGCAATTTGCCATCGATCGTGGTGACGCTGGGCATGAGTTTCGTCTGGCAGGGGCTGGCCATCCTGGTGCTGCCCAAGCCCGGCGGCAAGGCGCCGGACTGGCTGCTGGCGATCATGGCGTTCAAGCCGCCCTTTGTGCCCTTCCCGATCATCGCCGCGCTGCTGATTGGCCTCATCGTCCATTTCGGCCTGATGCGCACCTCCTATGGCGTGATCCTGCGCGGCTCGGGCGGCAACCCGGCTGCGCTCAAACGTGCCGGCTGGTCGCTGCTCAAGACCAAGGTCGTGTTGTTCGCGCTGACGGGTCTGTTCGGCGTGCTGTCCGGCATGGCGCTGATCGGCATCACCACTTCGGCCGATGCCAATATCGGCAATGGCTACACGCTGCTTTCGATCGCCGGCGTCATCCTCGGCGGCGGCGAATTCGTCGGCGGACGCGTGTCGCCGATCGGCGCGGTAATCGGCGCGCTGACCTTGGCGCTGGCGGCATCGCCGCTGCTCACCTTCATGCACATCCCGCCCGACTGGCAGGTGGCGGCCAATGGCGCCATCCTGATCATCGTGCTGGCGGCGCGGGTGCTGATCAGCCGCAAGGAGAGGTGAGCGATGACGCTGGTTAGATCGCTGGCTGCCAAACCCTGGATCTGGTCGTTCGTCGGCGCGCTTGTGGTGTGGCTGGCGACCATCGCTTTCACCGGCGGCTATGGCGCCGGCGGCATGGTCACCGCCGCGCTGTCGCTGGCCGTGTTCACCGTCATCGTCGGCGTCGGCCAGATGTTCGTCATCACGCTTGGGCCGGGCAATGTCGACCTGTCGCTGCCGGCCAATATCGGGCTCGCCAGCGCGGTGGCCATGAAGGTGATGGGCGGCAGCGATGCCATGATCGTGGTCGGGCTGCTGGCCGCGCTTGCCTGTGGTGCCGCGATCGGTGCCGTCAACTATCTGCTGATCTGGGCGCTGCGAATACCGCCGATCATCGCCACTTTGTCGGCGAGCTTCATCATCCAGTCGGTCGACATCAGCTATGGGCGCGGATTGCAGATCAAGCCGCCGCCGGGCTTTGCCGATTTCGCCAACCGGCAGGTTCTCGGCATTCCGGTGCTGGCGGTTCTCACCGTGCTGTTTACCATCGGTGCGGCCATCGCCTTGCAGCGCATGATCTATGGCCGCTCGGTGCTGGCGATAGGCCAGAACATCCGCGCCGCCTGGCTCGCCGGCGTCAATGTCGGCCGCGTCCGTTTCCTCACCTACACGCTGTCGGGCGCGCTCGGCGGCATCGACGGCGCGCTGCTCGCCGGTTATTTCCGCGGCGCCAATGTCGATATCGGCAACGAGTATTTGCTGGCTTCGATCGCCGTGGTGGTCATCGGCGGCACCTCGGTGGCCGGCGGCAAGGCCAATGTCCCCGGCGTCTGGGGCGCGGCGCTGTTCCTGGTGCTGCTTTTGACCATGCTCAACACATTCGGCTTCAGCGCCGGCGTGCGCCTGCTTTTGACCGGGCTGATCATCGTCGGCGTCATCACGGCGGCAGGCGGGGAGAAGGCGGTGCGGTGATATTCGCTTCTCTTCAACCGCAACTCGCCAGCGTGCCGTCTTACAGCCTGTCCTGACAAGTCCTGTGCCAGTGCGGCACGCGGTTCCCATTCGCGGCGCAGCCTAGTAAACCCTCCGGATCGCAGCCGGTGTCGGGAGGGTCAACTTGTCCAATTTTGTCAGCGTCGCCAGGGACAGCGACGTCGCCATCGTCACCATCGACAACCCGCCGGTCAACGCGCTGAGCTTTCATGTCCGCGAACCACTGATGCACGCGCTGGCTGCCTTGCGTGACGACGCATCCGTCGCGGTCATCGTCGTCGCATGCGCGGGCCGGACCTTCGTCGCCGGCGCCGACATCACCGAATTCGGCAAGCCCGTGCAGCAGCCCGAGCTGCGTGCCATCGTTGGGACGCTGGAAACCATCGCCAAACCTACGGTCGCCGCCATCCACGGCACCGCGCTGGGCGGCGGGCTGGAGCTGGCGCTCGGCTGTCACTTCCGCGTTGCCGATGCCGACGCCAGGCTCGGCCTGCCCGAGGTGAAGCTTGGACTGCTGCCGGGCGGCGGCGGCACGGTGCGGCTGCCGCGCCTCGTCGGCGCGATCAAAGCGCTCAGGATGATCGTTTCCGGTGCGCTGGTCGGTGCTGATGAGGCGCATGAAGCCGGACTGGTCGATGCTGTGTTCGAGAGTAACGTGATCACGCATGCCGTGAACTTCGCCAGGGAGATCGCTCGCAAGGGCGGGCCGTTCACGCCGGTGCGCGATCGCGATGACGAGATCAAGAAAACCGAGCTGGCCGCTTTCGATGCCGAGGCGGCGGATCTCGCCAGGAAAGCGCGCGGCCTCGACGCGCCGATCGCTTGCGCGCAAGCGGTGCGCAATACCGTCACGATGTCGTTCGAGGAAGCTCTGGCTGCCGAACGCGCGCTGTTCATGAAGCTGGTCGCCAGCGATCAGTCGCGGGCGCAGCGGCATCTGTTCTTCGCCGAGCGTGAAGCGGCAAAGGTCCCGGGCAAGGATCTTGTCCGGCGCAGGATCGCCCGCGTCGGCGTCGTCGGCGCCGGCACGATGGGCGGCGGCATCGCCATGGCCTTCGTCAATGGCGGTTTTCCAGTCACCTTATTGGAGACCAGCGAGGAAGCCTTGCAGCGCGGGCTCGGCATGATCGACAAGAACTATGCCGTCTCGGTCTCGCGTGGCTCCTTGACCGAAGACGCCAAGCGCCAACGCCTCGCTCAATTCAAGGGCTCCACCGACTATTCCGACCTCGCCGATTGCGACCTGATCATCGAGGCGGTGTTCGAGGACATGGCGGTCAAGAAAGAGGTGTTCGGCAAGCTCGATGCCATGGCCAAGCCGGGCGCCATCCTTGCCACCAACACCTCTTATCTCGATATCGACGAAATCGCCGCCTCGATCTCGCGCCCGCAGGACGTGCTCGGCCTGCACTTCTTCTCGCCGGCCAATGTCATGAAGCTGCTGGAAATCGTGCGGGCCGACAAGACCGCGCCGGACGCGCTGGCGACAGTTGTCGACATGGCGCGCAAGATCGGCAAGGTGGCCGTCGTCGTCGGCGTCTGCCATGGGTTCGTCGGCAACCGCATGCTGGCCGCGCGCGGCTCCGAATCGGAAGCCTTGCTGCTGGAAGGCGCGACGCCCAGCCAGATCGATAACGCCTTCACCGATTTCGGCTGGCCGATGGGGCCGTTCCAGATGGGCGATCTCGCCGGCCTCGACATTGGCTGGCGCAACCGCAAGGCGCGAGGCCAGACGGCCGTGATCGCCGACATGTTGTGCGAACAGGGGCGTTTCGGCCAGAAAACCGGCCGTGGGTTCTATCTCTACGAGAACGGGTCACGTATGCCGGTCCCGGACCCGCAGGTCGAGACGTTGATCCGCGATAAGGCAGCCGAGAAGGGCATCGCGCCGCGCGAAATCAGCGCGGAAGAAATCATCGAGCGCACGCACTATCCACTGATCAACGAAGGGGCGAAAATCCTCGAAGAAGAGATAGCCGCCCGCGCCTCCGACATCGATGTCATCTGGGTCAACGGCTATGGCTTTCCCATCGGCAAGGGCGGTCCGATGTTCTGGGCCGGTCTGGAAGGCGCAACCAGGATCGTCGAGCGGCTGGAATATTGGCATCAGCGGACAGGCAAGGATGTTTTCAAGCCGGCGCGGCTGCTGAAACGGATGGCCGAGACCGGCTCCTGGGAGGCTGGCGCAAGACCCTGATAGAAAGGTGGTCGAAGGCCGTTGGACTTATCTTATCCGCGCGTCGATGATTTCGACGAAGCGAGCGAAGAGACCGGCCTGCGACTTGATCTTGAGCTTGCGATAGATGTTGCGGCGATGGACCTTCACCGTCCCCGGCACGATGCGCATGGCCCGGGCGATTGATTCGGTGGAATGCCCTTGCAGCACTAGATCGACGACATGCTTTTCGCGCGGCGTCAGGGACAGGCTCTTCCAGATATGGGCGCGATCGAACTCGTTGACCGCCGCCAATGCATCGTCTTGCCCGGCCTCGGCCGGCTCGTCGGCGGGAAGGGCGGGCCAGCGCAATCGGGCGAAGGCGACCACCGCCGGCGCCATGTCGCGCAGCAGTCTGGCGTCGGCGGTCCCGAACGGACCTGAAGCGCGCAACCGCATCAGCGACAGCACCAGCGCATCCTTGCCCGGCAGCGGTACGAAGAAGCCGACCTCCTCGGCCAGCCTGGTCTGGCTGTAGTAGGAGCGAAAATATTCGCTGGCGTAGAAGCGGTCGGGCGCCAGCTCGCGCATGCGCCAGAACCCTTCCTTGCGTTCGACCGCCGCGTGATGGAACGGGTCGAGCAGGTATGGGCCTTCCTGATAGAGCGCGACGAAGACATGGCTCTCGGCCGACGAGAAGGTCTCGAACAGCAACGGCGGACGGGCAGCGCCGCGGTAGCCGAAGATCACGCAATGATCGAAGTCGACATGCTGCCGCAGCCAAGCGACCATCGCCCTGCCGAAGACGTCGCCGCTCGTCTCCCGCGTCGCCGCGACCAGCGCGGCGAGCTGGCTGTAGTCGTCGCTGCGGGACATCCAATACCCCCTTAAACAAGAAAATAGGTCAGATATACCACCTGCGAGGTATATACTAGTTGCCATTGGCTCTGGTAGCGTCCCGAAATCGCATCGTCCTGTCGCTGGAGCCCGCAGCCTTGACCGCAGTGCCCGACATCGAGTTTCGCGGCGTCACCAAGCGCTATGGCGCGGTGACCGCGGTCAGCGGCATCGATCTGGCCGTGCCGCCCTCCGCCTTCGTCGCCCTGCTCGGACCATCCGGCTGCGGCAAGACGACCTGCCTGCGCATGATCGGCGGCTTCGAACAGCCGAGCGAGGGCAAGGTGCTCATCCGCGGCCAGGACATGGCCGACACGCCGCCCTACAGGCGGCCTGTCAACATGGTGTTCCAGCAATATGCACTGTTCCCGCATCTGGACGTGAACGACAATGTCGCCTACGGGTTGCGCCAGGCACGACCGCGGCTGTCGTCGCGCGAGATCGGCCTGCGGGCAGGCAAAGCGCTGGAAATGGTGCGACTCGCCGGTTATGGCGGCCGCAAGGTCCACGAACTGTCCGGCGGCCAGCAGCAGCGTGTCGCTCTCGCCCGCGCGCTGGTCAACAAACCGGCGGTGCTGCTGCTCGACGAGCCGCTGGCGGCGCTCGACAAGAAGCTGCGCACCGACATGCAGATCGAATTGCAGAACCTGCAACGCGAGATCGGCATCACCTTCGTGCTGGTCACCCACGACCAGGAGGAAGCGCTGTCGATGAGCGATTTCGTCTGCGTCATGAATGGCGGCCGCATCGTTCAGCTTGGGCAGCCGAGCGAGATTTATGACGAACCGGCCGACCTGTTCGTCGCCGATTTCGTCGGCAAGACCAATCTCTTGAGCGGCGCCGTCGCAGGGCATTCGGGCGATCTGGTGGATGTGAAGCTGGCCGATGGCACCGTCATCGCGGCGCGCAAGCGGGTGGATTTGCGGCAGGGCGAAACCGTTTCGGTCAGCCTGCGTCCTGAATCGCTCAGTCTCGGTGGCCCGACTAGCGGCCCGCTCAAGGGCATCGTCCGCAACCGGATCTTTCTGGGCTCCACGGCGGAATACGCAGTCGAGGTCCAGGGCATCGGAACGCTGCTGGCCAAGGCCGACCACATGATCGGCCAGGGCAATCTCTTCAAGCCGGGTGAACCCGTCGCCATCGGCTTTGCCGCCGGAACGCCGTTGGCGTTCGCGGATCCAAAGAACAACGGGACCAACCAGAGGGTAGAAAAACATGTCGAAATCATATCGTGACGGACTGCCGATAAGCCCCGAGAATTTCGTCGACCAGCTAATGCGCCTCAAGCGCGGCTCGATCGGCCGCCGCGACTTCCTTGGCCTCACCGGCCTCGGCATCGCGACGGCGGTGATGGCGCGCGAGATCGGCATCATGCCGACGCCGGCCTTTGCCGCCGAGAACCTCGGCGACCGCATGTCGATTGCCACCTGGCCCAACTATCACGACCCGCAGACCTTCGAGAATTTCAAGAAGGACACAGGCGTGGCCGTCGAGGTCAACGTGTTCGGCTCGAATGAGGAGATGCTGGCCAAATTGCAGGCCGGGGCGTCGGGCTGGAGCCTGTTCGTGCCGACCAATTACACCATCTCGACCTACAAGAAGCTCGGCATCATCGAGCCGTTGGACATGGCTAAGCTGCCGAATTTCGACGGCACGCAGGAAGACCCGCGCTTCACCTCGGAAGGCACGATCGACGGCACGATCTACGCCGTGCCGAAGAATTGGGGCACGACAGGATTTGCCGTCAACACCAAGAAGCTGACCAAGCCGATGACGAGCTGGAAGGAATTCTGGGACACCGCCATGACCGAGGGCGACGGCCGCACTATGGTGCACGACTATCAGCTGACCACCATCGGCAATGCGCTGAAATATTACGGCTACTCCTTCAACTCGCTGAAGCAGGACGAACTCGCCAAGGCCGAGGAATTGCTGCTCAAGGTCAAGCCGCATCTGTTCGCGGTGTCTTCCGACTACCAGCCGGGCATGCGCGCGGGCGATGCCTGGATGACGATGTGCTGGACCAATGACGGTGCGCAGCTCCATCGCGACATTCCGGAGATCGCCTATGTGCTGGGCAAGGAAGGCGGCGAGATCTGGACCGACTTCTACGCCATCCCGAAGGACGCGCCGAACAAGCCGGCCGGCTACGCCCTGCTCAACTATCTGATGAACCCGCAGGTCGCGGTCAAGGAGCACCTCGCCAACGGCGCGCCTTCCACCGACGCCCGCGTCAACAAGCTGCTGCCGAAGGAGGTGCTGGACAATCCGATCCTCTATCCGGCGGCCGACCTGTTGACGCCGCTGGAATTCGGCGCTGCTGCAACGCTGACCGATCCGGGCCGCGCCGAGCTGATGGCGCGCTTCAAGTCGGCTTGAGCCAGGCGGGCAACAAATCCCATTCGAGACAACTTGACCGGCGGGCCCAGACCCGCCGGCACCGGGGCAATCCTTCGATGCGCGGCATTCGCAAAAATCTGCTGACGGCCATGCTGCTCGGGCCGGCGGCCGCGTGGCTCGTCGTGTTCCTGGTGCTGCCGTTCATGGCCATCGCCGTCTTCAGCGTCGGCGAGCGGGCGCCGGAGGGCGGCTATCGGGCGGCCTTCACGCTGGCGCAATATGCCAATCTTCCGGCGCGGGCGACCGCGTTCTGGAACACGATGGTGCTGGCTCCGGTGGGCGCGCTCGCCTGTCTGCTCGTGGCCTATCCCGTCGCCTATTACCTCGCCCTGCGGGCGCCGCAGGGCTGGCGGTTGATCCTGCTCGCGCTGGTCGTCATACCGTTCTGGACCAGCCTTTTGATGCGTACCTATGCCTGGATGTACATTTTGGGTGGACGCGGCATCCCGGCGCTGCTCGCGCTTGCCGGCATCGAGGACGTCAGGCTGATCAACACGCCGGGCGCCGTCCTGCTCGGCATCGTCTACGGCTATCTGCCGCTGATGATCCTGCCGATCTATGTCAGCCTCGAGCGGCTCGATCGCCGCCTGCTGGAGGCCTCCGCCGATCTCGGCGCGACGCCGCTCTCCACTTTCTTGGGCGTGACCTTGAAACTGTCGCTGCCCGGCGTGATGACCGGCTTCTCGCTGGTGATGATCCTGCTGCTCGGCGAATACCTGATCCCGACGCTGCTTGGCGGGGGCAAGGTGTTCTTCATCGGCAATGCGCTGGTCGACCTGTTCCTGCAGTCGCGCAACTGGCCGTTCGGATCGGCCATCGCAATCACGCTGGTGCTGGTTTCGGTTGTAGTGCTGATTGCCGCCAACCGCATCTCGACCCGCGTCTCGGGCGCCCGCCGGGTGGATCTGATCTGATGCGCGTCTTCGTCGTAGCCGTCTTCGCCTTCCTCTATCTGCCGATCGCGTTGGTCGTGCTGTTCTCCTTCAACGCCGGCCATCATGCCAGCGAGTTCACCGGTTTTTCGGTGCAATGGTACGGCAAGGCGCTGGCGAACCCATTCCTGGTCGAGGCGCTGAAGAACAGCCTGTTCATCGCCACCACCAGCGCCTTGCTGGCGGCGGTGTTCGGCACCGCGGCCGCGCTCGGCCTGGCACGCGTCGGGGTGCGGACCCGCGCCGTCTTCGACGCCTTGCTTGGAGCCGCAATCGTCGTTCCCGGCGTCGTCATCGGCATTTCGACACTGGTCGCACTCGTCCAGCTGTTCGCCGTCGTCAATCCGTTCCTCGCCTCGATCTGGCCGGACGATCAGCCGCCGCGCCTGTCGCTCGGCTATGGTTCGATCATCGCCGCGCACGGCCTGTTTTCGATGGCGCTGGTGACAATGATCGTTGGCACGCGCCTCGGCAGCCTCGACCGCAATCTGGTCGAGGCCTCGAGCGATCTCTATGCCACCCCGCTGACGACGTTCCGCTCGATCGTCCTGCCGCAGATCATGCCGGCCGTCGTCGCCGGTTTCCTGCTCGCCTTCACCTTCTCCTTCGACGATTTCATCATCGCTTTCTTCGTCGCCGGCGCGCAGACGACGCTGCCGATCTATGTCTTCGCATCGATCCGGCGCGGGGTGACGCCGGAGATCAATGCCATCGCGACGATCGTGCTCGTCGCCTCCGTCCTGCTCGTGGTGCTTGCCCAATGGCAGCTGCGCCAGCGCAAGCCGTCAAACTAAAGGTCGCATCATGATCCTCGAAGACCGCATCGCCGTGGTGACAGGCGCCGGTTCCGGCATCGGGCGCGCCGGCGCCATGATCATGGCCAGAGAAGGCGCGGTGGTCGTCATCGCGGACAGGGATCGGACCAGCGGCGAGGCGACGGCTTCGGATATACGCGCCGCGGGCGGCCGGGCGGAGGCGGTCGCCACCGACGTCTCGGACGACAATGCGGTCGAGCAGCTCCTTGCCGGCACGCTCAACCGGCATGGGCGCATCGACATCCTGCACAATCATGCCGGCATCCAGGTCGGCGGCACGCTGACCGAGGTCGAGGTCGGCGGCATGGATGCCTCCTGGCGGGTCAATGTGCGGGCGCAGTTCCTGGCGGCAAGGATCGTCATGCCATCGATGGTCGCGCAGGGCGGCGGCGTCATCCTTAATACGGCTTCGAATTCAGGCGTGTTCTACGACCGCGAGATGATCGCCTATGCGACCTCGAAACATGCCGTGGTGGCGATGACCAGGCAGATGTCGCTCGACTATGCCCGCCACAATGTGCGCGTCAACGCGCTCTGCCCCGGCTGGGTCGACACGCCGTTCAATGGACCGTTCATCGCCCAGATGGGCGGACGCGAGGCAATCGAAGCCTATGTCCGCACCAAGATCCCGATGGGCCGCTGGGCCAGCGCCGAGGAGATCGCCGAGGCGATCCTCTTCCTCGTGTCCGATCGGTCATCCTTCATGACCGGCCAGGCGTTGGTGATCGACGGTGGCGAAAGCATCGGCTGAATCAGCCGTCTGGGCCTTCGGCCGATTGGTGAAAAGCGCCGTCGCCTGCGCGTTCTGGGCCAGAGCCGCGGCGCCGGCCGGCAGCGCCGAAATCAACTCTGACCGACAGTTCGGACCATGGTCCGACCGGCATGGGACTTCAGTACCACAGCCGTTCAAAAACGTCGATTTCTGTTGGATATCAATCAGTTGCCGTACCGACAGGTTGCCCCTTCTCTCTTATTGAGACAGTCTTTGTCTAAAGTTTACTGCGCATAATTAGCGGCTTCTCATACGAACTTACGATAGCAGCGGGCGCAGAGCGGCGTTTCCCCAGGAGACTGACATGACAAACCGGAAAACTGTGTTGGCGGCGCTAGCCGCACTGGCGCTTCTGGCGTCTCCGGCACTGGCCGGCAATGGACACGGCGGAGGCCATGGTGGTGGTCACAGCGGCGGCAATGGCAATGGTGGCGCCCACGGCAACAGCGGCGCTACGCACGGTAAGTCCTCGTCGGCCCGCGGGCAGGTAGCCAAGGCGACAAGGGACGCAACGATCACGGTCGATACGAAGACAAAGGTTTCGTCCCTGCCCAAGGAAAAGAACCTCCACGCCAAGCTCGGCCGGCTGAACTCGCTCCAGCGCAACGTCAACGCCTATATGAATTCCAAGAGCAGGAAATTCGCTGCGCTTCAGGCTTTCGTGACGCAGTCGGCAAAAGCCAAGGTCGCACAAACCCAGCTGGACGTCCTGAATTCACAGCTGGACGCGCTGACGTCGCTGACGCCGGACCAGATCGCCGCCATGACCCCCGAGGAGCAGGCGGCCCTGCCTGGACAGATATCGGCTCTGCAGGACCAGATCGACGCCCAGCAGGAAGTGGTCGACGCGGCGGCGGTCGGCACCGACCCGGCCGCACTCGACGCGGCGTTGACCGATATGGCCAACAAGCCCGTCGACGCCGAGGTCACCGCTTGGGCCCAAGGCGTCCTTGCCGGCAAGATCGACGAGACGGCCGCTGCCATGCAACCGACGCCGTAGCATCGCCAGCGACAACGGGGCAGCCGGCCTCACACGTGTTTGCGGCCAATCGCTTCGTGGCCGATGCGTTGTCCGATCACCTTAAGCTGCGGCGGCTGTCGGCATCTATACCGGTGGCCGCCAATGTCTTTCGGCTGCGGCAATCGCTGCGCGAACGTCTGAAAGCACTCGACCAGCTCGAAAGCCGGCAGTATTAGGTTACTGCCGATCTGCTTCGCGTCCATCTGCGGCTCTCGCAAACTGCGACCGCAAGCGGCCGGCCGCGGCGCTCCCGCGCCGTTCGGCATGATCAGCCGGCCGGAATGAAGAGGAAATAATTGACGCGTAAAGTCAGCCCGACCATCGCGCTGTTCCCCGAAGCAGGCTTCGGCGCGGCGCTGAATTGCGTCGGCATCGCGCGGGCCGTGCGGGGCCCCGCCTTCATCTTCCATGCCGGCCTTTCCGGCGTCTTTGCCGACAAGCTGCCGGCGCGCTTCATCGTCAATGTCGGCGGCCTGCGCGACGCTTACCGAGCGGTGCCCGACAATGTCTATCTCGGCGCCTGGTTTCCGCAGTCCTCGGCGGTGGCGAAGTTGGATTTGTTCATCCACCACGGCGGCAACACCGGCTTTTGCGAGGCGTTGCGCTTCTGTGTGGCGTCGCTGATCATGCCCTATTGCCGGGACGGCCACGACAATGCACCTCGCGCCGAAGAGACCGGCACCGGCGATCATATCGGCCGTGACGGCTGGACCGAAGGAGGATTGGAGAGAGCCATTCCCGGCCTGCTGGCCGACCACGCCATGCGCGCCCGCCTCAAGGGAAATGCAGCCAGATGGCGCTGACACCCAGAACGTGGCCGCGCAAGCCATACTCTCTCTGATACGGACTTGAACGAAATGCTTGAGAAGAACACGAATACCGCGCCCTTCAGCGATCCCAAGGCATGGTTGGCGCAGCACGGCATCAACGAGGTCGAATGCCTGGTGCCCGACATGAACGGCGTGCTGCGCGGCAAGGCGCTGCCGACGGCAAAATTCCTCACGGCGCTGGAAGACCGCGCGCTTTATCTGCCGAGCAGCGCCTTCCTGGTCAGCATAGACGGGCGCTATTCCGGTTCCATCGACGAGGGTTTTGCGTATTCGGACCCCGACATGCGCATGGTGCCCGATGTCTCGACGCTTTGCCTGGCGCCGGGCGCCGGCGCTGGCAAGGCCTACGTCTTCGCCGACGCCTTCCACATGGACGGCCGGCCATGGATGGCCTCGCCGCGCCATGTTCTGCGCGCCGTGCTCGATCTCTACCGGCAGCGCGGCTGGCGGGCGGTAGTGGCGCCGGAGCTCGAATTCTACCTGACCGCGCCCAATCCCGATCCCGACAAGCCGCTGACCGCGCCGACCGGCGGCAATGGCCGCGCCGAGGCCGTGCAGCATCCCTATGACATGGCGGCGCTCGAGGAATATGAACCGGTGGTCCGGCGCGTCTATGACTATGCGGAGGCGGCCGGACTGCCGCTCGATACGCTGATTCATGAATCGGGACCGGGGCAGTTGGAGATCAACTTCCTGCATGGCGACGCGCTGCCGCTGGCCGACAAGGTGCTGCTGTTCAAACGGCTGACGCGCCAGGCCGCCCAGCAAGACGGCATGTATGCGACCTTCATGGCCAAGCCGATCGCCGCACAGGCCGGCAGCTCGATGCATCTGCACATGTCAGTCATCGACGAGGCCGGCAACACGTTGTTTGCCGGCAGCGATGATGCCGATACCGCGATGTTCGGTTATTTCATCGGCGGCCTGCAAAAATACATTCCCGAAATCATGCCGCTGTTCGCGCCCAACGTGAATTCGTTCCGGCGCGTTAGACCGAACCACAGTGCGCCGGCCAACATCGAATGGTCGCATGACAACCGCTCCTGCGGCCTGCGCGTGCCGGCCGGCGGGCGCGCCGCGCGGCGGGTGGAGAACCGGCTGCCGGGTGCCGATTGCAATCCGTATCTGGCGATCGCCGGCTCGCTTCTGGCGGGCTATCTGGGCGTCGAACAGAAGCTGGCGCGCTCGGCGGAAGCATCCGGAAATGCCTACAAGATCAAGAGCACGCTGCCGAAAACGATGGAGGAGGCGCTGGATCGTTTCGAGGCCTGTGAACCGGTGCGCAAACTGCTCGGCGAGGACTTCTTCCAGACCTATCTGCGCGTGAAAAGCGTCGAGCTCGACCTGTTCCAGAGCGTGGTGACGAGCTGGGAACGCGACCACCTGCTCTTGAAGGTGTGATCATGGCATCTTCAACGGGTTTCAATTCCGGTCTCGACATCGGCAAGTCCTACTATGTCGCCACCGCCAATCCGGCGCCGGACCATCCGGCACTTATCGGCGATGTCGAGGCCGACCTGGTGGTCGTCGGCGGCGGCTGCACCGGTCTGTCGGCCGCTCTTCACGCCGCCGAACGCGGCTTGAAGGTGGTGCTGCTGGAAGGCGGCAAGATTGGCTGGGGCGCTTCGGGCCGCAATGGCGGCCAGATGATCCCCGGCCTGCGCAAGGGCGCCAAGGGCCTGGTCAAGCTTTATGGGCCTGAACGGGCAAAGGCGCTGTTCGATCTCGCCTTCGAGGCGCGCAGCCTGGTGCTCGACATTATCGAGCGCCATACGATCGACTGCGATCTCAGGCTGACCGGCCATCTGGTCGGCGCGGTCAACGGCTCCGATCTCAGGGATTTGGAGGAAGAGGCGAAATGCCTCGAGAGCGTGATGAAATTCCGCGACCTCGAGATCCTGTCGGCGGCGCAGGCCCGGGCCAAGGTCGACACGCCCTATCACGGCGCGATGTACGAGCCGCTCGGCGGCCACATGCATCCCTTGAATTACACGCTCGGGCTTGCCCGCGCTGCAAGCGCGGCCGGCGTCGTCATCCACGAGAATTCGGTGGCCGTGCGGCTTGAGCGCGAGCCTTCGATCCGGGTCTCGACGTCAAAAGGATCGGTGCGCGCAAAGCATGTCGTGCTGGCTGGCGACGCGCTGCTCAATGGGCTGGAGCCGCGCGTCAACAGCCGCATCATGCCGGTCGGCAACTACATCGTCGCCACCGAGCCGCTGGAGGGCTCCCGCAACGTCATTCCTGCCAATGTCGCGGTGTCGGACACGCGCTTCGTCGTCAACTATTACCGCATGTCGGCCGACGGTCGCCTGCTGTTCGGCGGCGGCGAGCGCTACACGCCGTCGCCGCCGGCCGATATTGCCGGTTTCGTGCGGCCGCACATGGAAGGCACCTTCCCGCAGCTCAAGGGCTGCCGGATCGACCATGCCTGGGGTGGGCTGGTGTCGGTGACGACGTCGCGACTGCCGCATGTCGGGCACTATGGCGAGGTCTATTACGCGCACGGCTATTCCGGCAAGGGCGTCATCCTGTCGACCCTGTCGGGCAAGCTGCTCGCCGAAGCCATCACCGGCGACGCCTCGCGGCTGGACCTGTTCTCGACGTTGACCCCGATGCCCTTCCCCGGAGGCACGGCGCTGCGCGGGCCGCTCTATGTGCTGGGAATGCTGTGGTATGCGATGAGGGATCGGATGAAGCATTGAGCTCGCGGCCAACCCGCTGATCGTGGCGCTGCATCCAAGCGTGATTCGCCAGCAGGGGCAGGAGAGCTGTGGCTGGGTGGTTAAGTTCGCGCGGGCGCTTGACGAAATGTCGGCGCCAAGCGAACCGAGCTACGACATTGCGCGACCTGCACGCGTCGCACCAAGGCGGCGCATGAGGGAAACGGGAGAGCTGACTGACATGGCCGAAGCCTATATCTGCGACTATATCCGTACGCCGATCGGCCGCTTTGGCGGCTCGCTGTCCTCGGTACGCGCCGACGACCTCGGCGCCATTCCGCTGAAGGCACTGATCGAGCGCAATGCCGGCGTCGACTGGCAGGCGGTCGACGACGTTGTCTACGGTTGCGCCAACCAGGCCGGCGAGGACAACCGCAACGTGGCGCGCATGGCGCTGCTGCTGGCCGGCCTGCCGAAGGAAATCCCCGGCTCGACCGTCAACCGCCTGTGCGGCTCGGGCATGGATGCGCTGACCATCGCCGCCCGTGCAATCAAGGTCGGCGAGGCCGAGCTGATGATCGCGGGCGGCGTCGAATCGATGAGCCGGGCGCCCTTCGTCATGCCCAAGGCCGAGACGGCGTTTTCACGCAATGCCGAGATCTACGACACCACGATCGGCTGGCGCTTCGTCAACCCGCTGATGAAGAGTCAGTATGGCGTCGATTCCATGCCGGAGACGGGCGAGAATGTCGCCGAGGATTTTTCGGTTTCCCGCGCGGACCAGGACGCTTTCGCGGTGCGCAGCCAGGACAAGGCCGTCGCCGCGCAGTCCAATGGCCGGCTGGCCAAGGAAATAACCGCGGTGACCATTCCGCAGCGCAAGAGCGATCCGGTTGTCGTCTCGAAGGACGAGCACCCCCGCGCTGGCACCACGATAGAGGCCTTGGCCAAGCTGCCGACGCCGTTCCGGCAAGGCGGCACGGTGACCGCCGGCAATGCCTCGGGCGTCAATGACGGGGCGGCGGCGCTGATCGTCGCTTCGGAAGCGGCGGCCAGGAAATACGGCCTGACGCCGATCGCCCGCATCCTCGGCGGGGCCGCCGTCGGCGTCGCGCCGCGCATCATGGGCATCGGCCCGGCGCCGGCGACGCAAAAACTGTGCGCGCGGCTTGGCCTGACGCCAAAACAGTTCGATGTCATCGAGCTCAACGAAGCCTTCGCCTCGCAAGGCATCGCAGTGCTGCGCCAGCTCGGCATCGCGGTGGATGCGCCGCACGTCAACCCGAATGGCGGCGCCATAGCGCTCGGCCACCCCTTGGGCATGTCGGGCGCGCGCATCTCCGGCACGGCGGCGCTGGAGCTGCGCGAACGCGGCGGCCGCTATGCGCTGGCGACCATGTGCATCGGCGTCGGCCAAGGCATCGCTATCGCGCTCGAACGGGTCTGAACAACCGCTCTCCCGGCTAGTCCAGGAGAGTGGATATGATCGATCTGCCAAATTTGACCATGTGGACAAAAGTCCGGACCCGTTCCATAGTTCCTCGTCTGATTTTTAGAACGGCCGGCTCGACACGGCTGTCGAACAGAGGGGACTGCAATGGAAAACCGGAAGAACAAATCTCATTCAACGCGCGAAGGCCTTTCGCGGCGCGACGTGCTTGAGCTGGGCGCGCTTGGCCTGGCCGCGGCGATGCTGCCGGGCGCCGCCTTCGCCAAGGACAAGAAGCTGAAAGTAGCGGCGATCTTCGCCACGCCCATCGAGGAGCCGTGGGACAATCAGATCCATGTCGCTTTGCAGAAGGCCGAGAAGGAACTCGGCATCGAGTATAAATGGTCGGAGAAGGTGCAGACCGCCGACTTCAGCCGCGTCATGCGCGAATATGCACAGGGCGGCTATGAACTGGTGCTGGGCGATGCCTTCGCCGCCGAGCGTGAATCGCGCCGTACCGCCAAGCAGTTCCCGAAGACTGCTTTTCTGTTCGGCTCCGGCGCCGGGCCGGCGGAGCCCAATTTCGGCGTCTTCGACAATTGGATCCACGAGCCCGCCTATCTCTCCGGCATGATCGCCGGCAAGATGTCGAAGTCGGGCACGGTCGGCGCCGTCGCGGCGATGGGCATTCCGGAAGTGAACCGGCTGGTCAACGCCTTCTTCGCCGGCGCCAAGGAGGTCAATCCGAACATCAAGAAGAAGGTCGCCTTCATCGGTTCCTTCTTTGATCCTCCCAAGGCCAAGGAGGCGGCCGTGGCTCAGATCGACGCCGGCGTCGACGTCATCTATGCCGAGCGCTTCGGTGTCATCGAAGCGGCGGTGGAGAAAAAGATCTACGCCATCTCCAATATGTCCGACCAGTCGAGCCTTGGCCCCGACACCGTCATTACCGGCCCGGTCTGGGATATGTATCCCACCGTCGAACAAGCCATAAAACTGGTCAAGGCCGGCGTCTTCACGGCGCAGGACTATGGCGATTTCTCGCGCATGGCCAAGGGCGGTTCTCACCTGGCGCCCTACCATAAGTTTGACAAGACGCTGCCGGCCGAGGTCAAGGACATGGTCGAGAAGAAGAAGGCCGAAATCCTTGAAGGCAATTTCCGCGTCGACGTGGACGAGAACACACCGGTTTCGGATTGAGTTCCTTACCCTCCCCCTAGTGGGGAGGGTCGATCCGCGAAGCGGAGCGGGGTGGGGTCTTCGGCGCCGCACCCCCGTCTTACGATCTTCGCTTCGCTGCGATCGCAAACCGACCCTCCCCACAAGGGGGAGGGTGAAGCAGAGCCATCTCCGCAGGAGCGCCCTTGCCCGCCCCGCTCATCGAAATGCACGGCATCACCAAGAGTTTCGGCGCCGTCAAGGCGAACGAAGCCGTCGACCTCAGCGTGGCGCCCGGCGAGATCCTCGGCTTGCTGGGCGAGAACGGTGCCGGCAAGACGACGCTGATGAACGTGCTGTTCGGCGCCTATGCGCCCGACGCCGGCGAGATCCTCATCCAGGGCCGGAAGGTGCGGATCACCAGTTCGGCCGATGCACTGGCCGCGGGCATCGGCATGGTGCACCAGCATTTTCACCTGGCGCCACGGCTTACGGTGCTGGAAAACCTGCTTATCGGCATACCAGGCAAGTCCGGGCGGATCGACCGGTCCGGCGGACTGGCGCGGTTGGCCGAAATCAGCCGCCAGCACGGGCTGACACTCGATCCCAGCCTGCCGGTCTCGGCGCTGTCTGTCGGAGAGCAGCAACGTCTCGAGATCGTCAAGGCGCTGTTTCGCGGCGCAAAACTGCTGATTCTCGACGAGCCGACCGCGGTGCTGGCGCCGAGCGAAGTCGACGGTCTGTTTTCGGCCTTGCGGTCGATGGCGGCGCAGGGTCTGGGCATCATCTTCATCTCGCACAAGCTCAACGAGGTGCGCGCGCTCACCCATCGCTGCACGGTGCTGCGGCATGGCCGCGTCGCCGGCCGCGTCGACGATCCGGCCAACACCACGTCGGCGGAAATGGCGCGACTGATGTGCGGCCACGAGATCGTGCCGCCGGCCAAGGGGCCGTCGACACCGGGGGCAGCGGTGCTCACTCTCGACGGCATTTCCACCTCGAGCCATTCGGGCACGCCGCTGCGCGATGTGTCGCTTTCCGTGCGCGCCGGCGAGATCCTCGGCATTGCCGGTGTCTCCGGCAATGGCCAGCGGGCACTGGCGGAGGTGATCTCGGGCGTACGCGCCCCCGATGCCGGTCGGATGACGATTGCGGGACAGAAAGTGTCTCGCTTCTCGCCGCGCGAGGTGCAGGCGCTGGGCCTTGGCCGCATCCCGGAAGACCGCATGACGACGGGACTGGTTACCAATTTGCCGCTCGCCGATTCCATGGTGCTGCCGCGCATCGGCACCGCCGCTTTCAGCAGCAAGGGCCTGCTCAAGCCGGATGCGATCCGCGCCTTCGCCGAGGCGCAGATCAAGGCCTATGATATCAGATGCCCCGGGCCGATGACGCGCGCCGGCGCGCTGTCCGGCGGCAATCTGCAAAAAGCGCTTTTGGCGCGCGAGCTCGCCTTCGATCCGAAGGTGCTTGTCGTTTCGCAGCCGACGCGCGGCCTCGACATCGGAGCCGCCCGCTTCATTCATGAAAAATTCCTCGACATGCGCGCCAAGGGCTGCGGCATCATCGTCATCGGCGAGGATCTGGAAGAGTTGCTCGTGCTCTGCGACCGCATCGCGGTGATGTATGAGGGCCGCATCGCCGGCACGCTTCCCAGCGCCGAGGCGACGATCGCACGGCTGGGGCTGCTGATGACCGGGGCGGAGGGCCATAGCTGATGTTCCGCCTCGAAGTCCGCAGCTCGACGCCAGCCTGGTTCAACCTCGCATTGCCGCTGCTGGCGATCGGTGCCGCGCTGGTGCTGTGCAGCGGCCTGATCGCGCTGGCCGGCGCCGGCGTGCTCGAATCCTACGGCGTTATGTTCACGGCTTCGCTCGGCGACAGCTATGCGATCACCGAAACGCTGGTGCGCGCCGCGCCCATGATCTTCACCGGGCTGGCGGTGGCTGTCGCCTTCCGCGCCAAATTCTGGAACATCGGCGCCGAAGGGCAACTGCTTGCCGGCGCGGTGGCGAGCTGCTTCGTCGGCGCGATCCCGATGCCGGGACCGCTCGCCATGCTTTTGATGGCTCTGGCAGGCGCTGCGGCCGGTGCAGCCGTCGCGCTCGTGCCGGCAACACTGCGGGTGAAATTCAAGGTCGACGACGTCGTCAGTTCGCTGCTGCTCAATTCGGTCATCTATTACGCGCTGATGGCGCTGATCGAAGGGCCATGGAAGGATAGTTTCAGCGGCTATCCGATCTCGCCGCCGATTGAGGATTCGGCCAATTTTCCGGTGCTGATCGAGGGCACGCGGCTGCATCTCGGCGTCATCGCGGCGCTTATCGCGGCACCGCTGATATGGTTCCTGATCGTGCGCACCACGCTCGGCTTCCGGATCCGGGTCACCGGCGAAAATCCGGAAGCGGCCAGATATGGCGGCATCAATGTCCAGCGGGTGCTGCTCTCGACGGCGTTGCTGTCCGGTGCGCTAGCCGGGCTCGCCGGCGTCGGCGAGGTCGGCGGCGTGCATTTTCAGGTGATGAGCGACATCTCGCCGGGCTACGGCTATTCCGGCATCGTCGTTGCAATGCTGGCGCGGCTCAACCCGCTCGGCGTGGTGCCGGCGGCGATCTTCCTGGCTGCCGTGATGACCGGCGCCGAGGCGATGTCGCGCGCGACCGGCGTGCCGGCCTTCCTCAGCGATGTCATCCAGGGCACGGCACTGCTTGCCATGCTGGTGGCGCTGCTGTTCACCACCTATCGCATCCGCCGCGTCGGAGCCTCCCGATGAGCGCGGTGTTCGAACAGATCTTCCAGGTCGGCTTCTTGGCCGCCATCATCCGCATCGCCACGCCCTTGGCTTTCGCCACCCTCGGCGAAATGTTCTCCGAGCGCGCCGGCGTGCTCAATCTCGGGATCGAAGGCATCATGCTGTTGTCGGCGATGGCCGGCTTCACCGCCGCCAGCCTCAGCGGCAACCTGTGGCTGGGCGTCCTGGCGGCGGTGCTGACCGGCATGCTGATGGGGGCGCTGCATGCGCTGTTCACGGTGGCGCTGGGCCTAAGCCAGCATGTCTGCGGCATCGGCGTGACGCTGCTTGCGTCGGGTCTGGCCTATTTCCTCTACCGGCTGATCTTCGGCCAGCAATCGGTGCCGCCGAGCATCAACGGTTTTCAGACGCTGCCGATCCCGGTCCTCTCCGACATTCCCGTGCTTGGGCCGGCGGTGTTCAACCAGTTCGCGCTGGTCTACATGGCGATCCTGGCCATCCCTATCGCCGCCTTCGTGCTCTACCGCACGCCATGGGGGCTGTCGGTGCGCATGGTCGGCGAAAACCCGCGCGCCGCCGACTCCGCCGGCGTCAGCGTCATTGTCACCCGCTTCCAGGCGGTCATTCTCGGCGGGGCGCTGATGGGGCTGGCCGGCGCCTTCCTGTCGATGGCGCAGTTCAACGCCTTCACCTTCGGCGTCGTCTCCGGGCGCGGCTGGGTGGCGATCGCCCTGGTCGTGTTCGGCCGCTGGGACCCGTGGCGCTCGGCGGGGGCCGCGCTGCTATTCGCCTTTGTCGATGCCTTGCAGTTGCGCATGCAGGCGAGTGGTCTCGGGCATATTCCCTACGAGGCGTTCCTGATGCTGCCTTTCATCTTCACCATCGTCGCCATGGCGGTGATGTCGCGCAACGCGGTGGCGCCGTCGGCGCTGCTGAAGCCGTTTCGACGGGAAGAACGATAGACGAGTAGGGCTTGGGACGAAGACCCTGGACCTTTGGGACACCTCACATCGCGGTAAAACCATTGTCGACGAACAGATGGGCCCCGTTGACGAAGCTCGATTCGTCGCTGGCGAGGTACAGCGCCGCCTTTGCCACCTCTTCCGGTTCGCCGATCCGCCCCTGCTGCGCAGCCAGCGCCGCGTCGGAGACATCGACGCCGAGCTTGCCCAGATCGGCGATCTCGCGCAGCCCATGCGGTGTGCGGATGAAGCCGGGGCAGACGGCGTTGCAGCGGATGTTGCGGTCGCGGAATTCCACGGCGATGGCGCGCGCGAACATGTGACAGGCGCCCTTGGTGGTGTCATAGAGCACTTCGTTCGGCGTCGCCGCCACCGCCGAGATCGACGAGGTGCAGACGATCGAGCCGCCGCCGGCCGCGATCATGCCGGGCAGCACGGCGCGGGTCATCAGGAACATCGAGCGCACGTTGACGGCATGCAGCCAGTCCCATTCCTGCACGCTGGTCTCCAGGAACGGCTTTATCACGATGGTGCCGGCATGATTGAACAGGACGGTAACCGCGCCGAACTTCTCGGCCGCGCCCTTCACGGCCGCCTCGACCTGCGCCTCGTCGGAAACGTCGGCGACAAAATGCTCGGCGATTTGGCCGCGCGCCCGGATCGCCGCGGCGGTGGCTGCCGCCGCTTCGCCATTGCGGTCGATGATCGCCACCTTTGCGCCTTCCGCCGCGAACAGTTCCGAGGCCGCCCCGCCCATTCCCGTCGCGCCGCCCGAAACGATGGCGACCTTGCCGGCCAGTCTTGCTCCCATTTCCTTGCTCCTCCCAAATGTCCTTTGGACGATCTCGCATTGTCGCTCTGCCGCGATGCTATCCTGCCCGCGCGGGGCAGCCAATGCACGAATGGATCGGCAAGTGAAGCGCCGTCGAGCGCCGGAAGTGAAACCGACGCTGCCATGTCCGTCGATCACGCCGATGCCGCTCTGCAGCAACTCAGCGCCAGTTCTCACGGCGCTGTTAGAAAAAAATTCTGCGCATGGCCGAAAAATAGCAATCGACAAAGTCTACAACTTTTATAGATTAACCGGCGAGACGGAGGTCGACATGTCCTATATGCAGAACACCGAGACCCGCAGCAGCGGCCAGAGGCTGGCCAATGCCCAGAGCTTCCGCCCGGCCTATGCCGGTGCTTTCGCCTATGTCGTCTTTGCCCTTGCGTTCGTGTTCACCGGGGCTGTTGTTCTGGGCCTCATTCCCTGAGCCGTGGTCCGGCCAGGCTGACGACCCACCGCCTTCAGGCAATCGGAGTTGAATGAACAGGATCGCGGTGCGCTTTCGCGTGCGCCATTGATTCGTATTTGACCGCATCCGTGATTCCAGAGATGGAGGAGATGGCAATGCCGATCGAATTCACGCATGTGCCCGGCAAGACCCATCCTGCCGATAGCGCAGTTTCCTTTTTCTACGACTTTGCCGAGACGGCGACCAGGCTGGCGCTGATCGAGGATGGCGGTTTCCGCAACCTCGTCGTCGACGATCCGGCCGGCCTGCTGACCAATATGGATCTTGCCGCCCAGGTGCTGGACCGCAGCTCGTCGCTGGAAGTGGTCCTCACCCATTGGGCCGGCGTGGTCGAACCGACCGTGGCGGCGCGGCAACTTGCCTCGATCGACGCCCGCAGCGGCGGCCGCCTGGCGCTCAGGATGATCAGCGAGCCGTTAAGCGACGACGATGCCGAAGCGCGTCCGGTCGGACACGGTGTCCTCTGGCAGCGCATCGACGAATATCTGGTTCTGTTGAAGCGGCTATGGTCGAACGAGCAGCCTTTCGACCATGAAGGCGCGTTCTACAGCATCAAGGGCGGCTATGTTCCGCGCAAGGGGCCTCATGGTGCCGACCTCGTCATCCGCATGGGCGGGCAGTCCGGCACGGCACTGAAAGTGGCCGGCCGGCATGCCGACGTCTTCGAACTGGCGCCCGGTTCGATCGACGATGTCAGGCAGTTGATGGAGCGTGTGCGCGGCGCCGCCGCCGAACATGGCCGGGCCGCCAGACTACGCTTCGCCCTTCCGGTCCGCATCCACCGGGGAATTTCCTCGGCAGGGCACAAGGCGGTCGATGTCTCCGGTCCGCCGGCCCAGGCCGCCCTGTCGCTGCTTGCTTACGCGGCTCTCGGCATCGATGAATTCATGATCGTCGGTGTCGACACGCCGCGCGAGATCGCGACAGTCGGCCGCGAGACGATCGCGCTGCTGCGCAATTCGCTGGCGCGGCGTGAAAGCGGCGAGTTCCAGCATGGGGCTTTCGCGCAGCGCACGGGACTGGAAACACGGGCAACGGGCTGAACTGCGGAGAAATTTCCTTTCCAACCGCTCTGGCCTGCCGGAGGGTGCTATCCTGCCGTGTCTATGACGTGCGAGGCTGCTCTGCGGTACCTAATCCTTTAACGCGCCTTGTTACCCAGCCGTGACAGGCCTTCAATGACTGCACCAGAATCCGCCAGCACGCCGAAGACGCCGTCTTCGACCGTCACCATGTGAAGGGCCGCCTCATGCGCCCGTCTGTCGCCGCTGGCGCAGGCGTCGGAGATCGTCAAGCACTGGAAGTTGCGATCGCAGGCTTCGCGCAGCGTCGTGTGCACGCAGACATCCGTAGTGCATCCGCAAAACAGAAGATGCGTGATGCCTCGCGCGCGCAGCACGAGCTCGAAATCCGTATAGGTGAAGGCGCCGTTGCAGGTCTTGTCGACGATGATGTCCTGCGGCGCGACGTCGATCTCCGCAACGATCTGAAAACCCGGACCCGAACGAAGCAGGATCTCGGTGCCGTCGAGGCCGGCCCGCCTGCGGCGCCATTTCTCGTACGGCGTCATGTCGGCCATGTCGGCCCGGTAGCCCTGCCTTGTATGGACGATGCTGACGCCCGCCTCGCGGGCAGCGGCGATCAGCCGGCTCACCGCGGGCAGGATCGCTCTCAACGGCGATGGATCATATCCCTTCCTGGCGAAGTAACCCGTCGTCGACAGGAAATCCTGCTGCAGGTCGATCACGACCAGCGCGGTGTTCTCGGCCACCAGCCTGCCGTCATAGGGAAAATCGAAGGGTGTCGCCTTGATCATGCGCGGTTTCCTGTTTCAGCGAAGACCTTAGAGCGGTTCATCGCTTCACGGAAACGCTTCCTTGCCTGAAATTCGAAGCGGCATCAGGCGTCACGATGTCTTGTTGATGCAAAAACTCAACTTCATTGTTGACTAGTAAAGTCATGTTTCATAGTCAACCGGGCACGGCTGCCGAAAACCGGATTGATGACATGCCCGCAGCCGTACTGGAGACGGACCTTGACCGGAATTGACACCCAGACTGCTTTCCACATCGACACGGTGCGCTTTGCCGTGGGCGAGCGGACGCTGCTCGGTCCGGTTTCGCTCGAATTGCAGTGTGCGCGCGTCTACGGGCTGATCGGCCACAACGGGTCCGGCAAGTCGACGCTGGTCAAGCTTTTGGCGCGCCAGCAGCCGGCAAGCTCTGGCGCCATCACCTTCGCCAGGCGGCCTTTGGCCCAGTGGGGTGCGCGCGAACTGGCGCGGGCGCTTGCCTATCTGCCGCAGACGACGCCGGCGGCGACCGGCTTGACCGTGCGCGAGCTGGCGGCGCTCGGACGTTATCCGTGGCATGGCGCGCTCGGCCGCTTCGGCCAGGACGACAGACGGCATGTCGAGGAAGCGCTGGCCCTGACCGACATGGCCGGCTTTGCCGACCGGCTGGTCGACGAGCTGTCGGGCGGCGAGCGCCAGCGCGCCTGGCTCGCCATGCTGGTGGCGCAGAATGCCGGCGTCATGCTGCTCGATGAGCCTATCTCGGCGCTCGACATCGCCCATCAGGTCGAGGTGCTTGGGTTGGTCAGGGATCTCAGCCGCAAGCGCGACCTTTGCGTCGTCGTGGTGCTGCACGATCCCAACATGGCGGCGCGCTATTGCGACGAGCTGATTGCCCTGAAGGACGGCAGGCTGCTGACGCGCGGCACGCCCGGCGAAATCATGCAAGGCGATGTGCTCAAGGGCATTTTCGGGGTCGAGATGGGCGTGTTCGCGCACCCCGTCACAGGCCAGCCCGTCGGCTACGTCCAGTGACGCTTCAGCGCCACGGCGGGGGAGACCGGCGGCTGTGAGAACGAGGAAGAAGACGATGTCGAGAACCGGTTTGGTCGCAGCGCTGTTTGCATCCGCCATGCTGGCGGCCGCCAGCGCGCCGGCGCAGGAGCAGCCGGCAAGCGGCACGCCCGCCACCATTACGGCGCCAGCACCATCGCCGGCCGCGCCCGCCGCTCCCGTGGGAGCCCTAGCGCCTGCACAGCCGCAAGCCGGGGCCGGTACGGCGGCCGAGCCCTCGCCGGCGCTGAGCTTGCCGCACGATCTGTCGCCATGGGGCATGTTCATGGCTGCCGACATCATCGTCAAGGCGGTGATGATCGGGCTGGCCTTCGCCTCGCTCGTCACCTGGACGATATGGCTGGCCAAGTCGCTGGAAGTGCTTGCCGGCAAGCTTGGCGCTCGTCGCGCCGCGCGGGCCATCGGCAATGCCGCGACGCTGAAGCAGGCGAGCCGCGCGCTCGACCGCAACGGCGGCACCGGCGCCCTGCTGGTGCGGGCGGCGGAGGAAGAAGCGGCACTTTCGGCCGGCGCGCTCGACCATGCCGGCGGCGACGGGCTGAAGGAACGGGTCGCCTCGCGCCTGACACGCATCGAGGCGGCGGCGGCGCGACGCATGTCGCGCGGCACCGGCCTGCTGGCGACGATCGGCTCGACCGCGCCTTTCGTCGGTCTGTTCGGCACGGTATGGGGCATCATGAACGCCTTCATCGGCATTTCGCAGGCGCAGACCACCAATCTGGCGGTGGTGGCGCCGGGCATTGCCGAAGCCCTTCTCGCCACCGCAATGGGGCTCGTCGCCGCGATACCGGCCGTCGTCATCTACAACGTCTTTGCGCGCTCGATAGCCGGCTACCGGCAGATCCTCGCCGACGCCTCGGCTGGCGTCGAGCGGCTGGTCAGCCGTGACCTCGATTTCCGCACGGTGGCGCCGGCAACGGCGCTGGCGGCGCAGTAGCGGGGCAAGACCATGGGCAGCCGCATCCGTCAGACCATGGACGACGATCTCGAGGAAAGCCACGAGATCAATGTCACGCCCTTCATCGACGTCATCCTGGTGCTGCTGATCATCTTCATGGTCGCAGCGCCCTTGGCGACGGTGGATGTCAATGTCGACCTGCCGGGCTCGACCGCGACGCCGGCGCCGCGGCCGGAGACGCCGCTGTTCCTGACGTTGAAGGATGACCTCTCGCTAGCGATCGGCAACGACACCGTGCCGCGCCAGGTTTTCGCCGCCACGCTTGACGGCAGGACCAAAGGCGACAAGCAGGCGCGCATCTTCCTTCGCGCCGACAAGGCGGTTGCCTATGGCGACCTGATGGAGGCGATGAACCTGCTGCGCGGCGCCGGCTACCTGAAGATCGCCCTGGTCGGCCTGGAGGCTGCGCCCGCCGGCGGTGCTCCCGCAGCGGATCCAGGCGGAGCCGCTGGTCCATGACCGGGCAAGCGGCCGCCTCGCCCACGGTGGAGCTGTCGCGCCTCGGCTGGCGCGACCTCGGCCTGTGGGCGGTTGCGGCCGCGCTGGTGCTTGGGGCGCATGTTGCGGTCGCCTATGCGGTACAGAGCTTCACTCCGGTCGACCCGGCGGATGGCGGGCCGCCGCCGGCGCTGGCCATCGAGATGGCGCCGATGGTCGCGACGCCGGCCGTGCCCGAACAAGCCGCGATGTTGGACGCCGCTGTGCCCGACCAGGCCGAGCCGGTCGAGGACACCGAAAAGGCCGCCGAAGCCGAGCCCGAGAAAATGGCCGAGCAAGCGGAGCCCGTTGCCGAGCCGGATGCAACGCCGCCTGACACGACCGAACCGACTGAAACGACGCGGGCTGAGCCGGCCGACCAACCCCCGCTTGAAGAGATCGTCCCTGACATGGTCGAGACGGTCGCGCCTGACGTCGTCGTGCCGCTGCCGCAGCCGAAGCCGGTCGAGACGCCCACGGAAAAGAAACCCGTCCAGGCCAAGGTGAAAAAGCCGGTCGAGAAGCCCAAGCCGAAAAAGGATAAGGCGCCGCCGAAGACGATAACCGCCGCGAGCGCGGAAGCAAAGCCCGCCCCCAGGACAGCGGCGCCGAAATCGGCGTCCGGGGCGTCCGGCGTCAGCCCGGCCAAGTGGGAATCGCGGCTGCTGTCATGGATCAAACGGCATACGCGCTATCCGAGCGCCGCGAAATCGCGACGCTCGCAAGGCAATGCGAACGTCACCTTCACGGTGGACGCCTCAGGCCGGGTGACGTCGGCGCGCGTCGTCCGCTCCTCGGGCGATCCCGACCTCGACCGCGCCGCGCTCGCCGTGCTGCAGGGCGCCACCGTGCCGCCGCCGCCGCCGGAGCTGGGTTCGCGCGTCAGCCGCACGGCGCCATTCGTATTCAGCCTTCGGAACTGATGCATGTCGCCCAAGACTGAACCCGGTTCAGGAGAAACGACATACACGGATCAAAGCAAGGTCGAACGGTCGGCCTACCGATAGCTCATCGACAGACACAGGGCCTCGACCTGCTCGAGGTAGAAGCGGCATCTCATGCGCAGGATCCTGAGGTTCGGATCGTCGGCGCCGTTGATCTCGATGGTCTGCATCATGAAGTCGAAATGGGCATGGAAGGCATCCACCGCCCCCCAGAGACTGTCGGCGTGCCAGGTGTCGGCTATCGCCGTGGAAACCAGTTGGCGCGCTTGAAGGCGCGCCACATCCGGCGATGCCGGCCGGCTGGCGATCAGGGCATGGAGGCGGCTGAAGACACTTTCACCGGCATCGGCGCTTTTGATGGCTGCGATCATGTTCATTTGTGGGTTCCCCTCAGGTCGTCGTGCATAAAGGCCGGTTCGGCGGGCTGCGGGCGATCATTGCAGCGATCGCGGCGACATCGGCCGGCCGGCCTTGGATGATGTTGCCTCTGCGCCCGCGTGTTCCAACCAAACCAATAGGCCATCTCGATGCGGTCAAGCCGACGGCGGCCTTCCTCAAGGACGGCAGCAGGCCTTGCCGCGCACGTCCCGGGGCACGCCATTGCGCACCGAGATGATGGCCGGATCTGGCTATGCTCTCCTCGGCTGGACGCGATTGTCTTTCGCCTGCGTCCTGGGGTGCATCGAATTGCCGCTGAGCTGCGGATGCCTCGCCGGCCGGGCGCCGCGAAGGACGTCGAAAGCCTCGGCATAAGCCATGCCCAGCAGATAGGACATCATGGGGAAACGGCTTGCTTCGGCCATCTGCACCAGCTCATTGGCCATCGACGCGATATATTGGAGACTGTCGATCTCGGACTGGCGTAGGGATTGGTTGGCCACTTGCTGCTCCTGTGATGTGGTGGAATTCAGGGGACCCCCTCACCGGGCACTCTGAACATAATCAATCGGCTAATTGATCGACCCCGCTGCCGGGCGCGGATCGGTTTCCGGGATAGACAGTGTCAAGGCGTAGATGGGCGCGTCGGTGAGCCGGTCGAGGCCGAGCAGGCGCTTGATCGCCGAGTGGCTGAGCGCCGCGGTCGGGCAGGCCGACAGGCCGTGCCTGGTCGCTGCAAGCATCATGTTCTGGCCGATATGGCCAGCTTCGATCAGCACGACACGATAGGCGTTGGCGTCCTCATACTTCCACATGGTGCGGTCGAGCCTTGCGCAGAGCAGGACCAGGCAGGGCATGGGGTCGGCCCATTCCTGTCCGCCGACCAGCTCGGAGACTTTCGGCAGGTGGTTCGCCGAAATCCTTTCAAGATCGTGTCCGACAGCCGAGTAGTGATAGACGCCGGGCTCCAGCCCTTCCACCGCCGGCGCGACCACATAGGCTTCGTAGGGGTTTCTCGCGCCGCCGGAAGGGGTCATGCCCAGCGGCAGGGCGCCAACGCAGTTGCTGGTCTCGCCGGTGATGCCCATGCCCGCGAACAGACAGTCGGAAAGCTGTTTCGCGGTGATGGTGGGCGCCGCCGCCGTTCGGTTCGTGCGACGCTGCGCCATCAGGGCAATGAGTTCATTGTCGTCCAGCGCGTCCGGCAGCCGGATGGCCGCCGCGGAATTCCTGAGCACGAGGTCGGGCTGCACGGTGTGACCGGCGCGTTCGATCTGCCGTGCCTCCGCCTGTTCGATGGTCATGAACTCGCTGTCCTGGACGCAGAAATGCATCAGCGCGGTCGGAATGCCCCAGTTCCATTGTCCCGAGAATTGGCTCTCCTGTTCGGCCAGTTGCGACCCGGCGGTCACCAGTGCGGAAAAATCGAGCAATTGGGGGATGACGGCATCCAGCTCTGATCGCGACCATCCGTGGTCCCGCGCGATCTCCGCGGCGGATGCCCATTTGTCCCAGGATGCGAGAAGACCGATCACCTCGGAACTGCATTCGAAGACGCTTCTGGTCAGGAAATTGCACGCCGTGACCTTGTTGGCGCCGGGGTAGAAGACAAGCGTTTTTGCGGAGCGCATTTTCATGATGCCGAAAGCCGAATGCAGAAATGTCATTGCGAAGGCGAGGCGCCGACGAACAACCGTCGCCGGCGCCTCGGGCAGCTCAGCGCTTGTTGTAGTGCATGCCCTGCGAAAAGAAGACGGTCTGGGTGCCTGCGGCAATCGTCAGCTTCGGAGCAGTGTTCACTTTCTTCGCCATTTTCATCCCTTCCTGACCCCCAAATGGGATCTGTTGAAAAGATCCCCAAAAACGGGATCCACGGGCGGAAGGTAAGATCGAAAGAGTTAATGGTTTGTTAAAATGGTAGTAAAACTGCATTAATCTAAATTATCTTTCTTAGCCCTAAAGTACAAAAAATCGATTTTACTCACATACGGAGTAGATGACTGCCGGCATACGCTATTTCCGGATAGAGTTATTCTTATTTAGCGTAAAAGGGAAGATTCTGACGCGATCAGTCCAGCCCCTCCCGAGCGAGGCTGACCACGAGCTGGTCGAGGCTCGGGTCGTCGAGCTTGACGACGTGCGCCATGCGGATCGCCTGCCGCGGGCCGATGGATACGTCCTGCCGCATGATGACCGACACGAAGGCCGGCCCGGCTTCCGTCAGAAGCATGGCCTTGCCAATCAGTACCGGTTCCGAGATGGGAGCCCACTGCACCGAGATCAGCGATGGTTCACCGGTCTGGCGGCGATTGACGCCGCTGAAGTAGATCCAGTTCAGGCGCGAGATCGCCACGCCGTAATGATTGCCGCGCGCCCGCGCCCACGTCGTTCCCCGGCGCTCCGACCATCCGGTAACCCTTCGGAACGTCACCAGCTCGGCGTCGCGCCGCACGAAGGTCACCGACCGCATCAACAGGTCGGGGCGGGCCGGGATCGAAAAATAGGTGAAGTAGGTGCCGCCCGCGATCGACGGGGCGGGCGGCCGGATCATTTGGTTGAACAGGCTTTCGGAAATCGGTGGCAGGCCACGAACCGCAGGCTTCGGCGCGCCCGGTTCCCGGTACAATTCGGCTTCGTCGATGCGGAAATAGTCGCAGATCAGCTTGGCTGTCGCCTTGTTCGGAACGGTCTGTCCCTGAAGGTAGCGTTCGAACTGCGTGCGATTGATGCCCAGTTCCCGGCATACCGCGCTTACCGAGGCATGCTCCTTACAGAGCCGTCTGAGATTTGCAGCGAGATACTCGCGAATTGACACGTTTTGCTTCCGCGGGCGGGTTCTTCATATCGACTTCCAAATCCGTATAGCGCCGTCAGCCGCCCCCACCGAAACGCCTTGCTACAACACACAGAAAAAACTGATTTGGTAATGTCACTCTAATGGGGTGGATTCCAAAAAAAATAGCGCGATTCCATAGCGATCACCGCCATAAGTCCAATTGACAGGCGTTTGCCCCGGAAGGCTCTCGCAATCCTTCATGATGGACGGAAAAGGGCGCCAGTGTCGTGACATTTCGCACCGTAGCCACCGACGTGGGTTCGGCTGTTGCAATGCAGCGAAGAGAAGAAAACGACTATCCCGCTGGTGGAGCTGAGGGGGATCGAACCCCTGACCTCGTCATTGCGAACGACGCGCTCTCCCAGCTGAGCTACAGCCCCGTCCAGCGGATGGCGCATTTATCGGGCACGGCAGTTTTCTGTCAAGGCGACGTTTTGCCGAAATCCTGGCGGCCGAAGCCTGCCCTTGCCGGTTTCGCGCGCAATGGCTACATGTCGGCAACAATTGGAGACCGGCATGCTCGCCCTCATTCAAACAATCGTCATGGCGCTCGACCTCTATTGGTGGGTCATCATCATCTCGGCGATCTTTTCCTGGCTCTATGCCTTCAACGTCGTCAACTCGCGCAACCAGTTTGTCGGCAGCATCGGCAATATGCTCTACCGGCTGACCGAACCGGCGCTCAGGCCGATCCGACGTTTCATGCCGGACCTTGGCGGTATCGACATCTCGCCGATCATCCTGCTGCTGATCCTGTTCTTCCTCAGGCAGTTCCTGCTCACCACCGTGGCACCGCTGGTGCTGTGAACCCGATGCTCGCATGAGTGCCCCGTTCCGCATCCGCGAGAACGGCATCGAATTGTTCGTCCGGCTGACACCGAAGTCTTCCATGGACAGGTTCGAAGGCATAGAGACATCGGCTGATGGGCGAAGCCATTTGAAGGCACGGGTCCGCGCCGTGCCCGAAAACGGCGCCGCCAATCGAGCGCTGGAGAAGCTGGCCGCCAAGACGCTTGGAGTGCCGGCCTCGGCCGTTTCGGTTGTCGCCGGCGGCACGGCACGGCTCAAGACGCTGCGCGTGACGGGTGAACCCCAGGTGCTGATGCAGCGCATCGAGGCACTCAGTGCTTCGGCCTGAAGTTCAATCGCCCAGCGGCAAACGCGGATCGTCGACCTTCAGCGTGTTCACGCTCTGCTTGATGCGGCGCAAATTCTCCAGCACCTTCGGGCCGCGCGTCTCGGCCACCGACGTGACGATCATGTCGACGATCGCCAGCAGCGCATAGCGCGACGATGTCGGCTTGTAGATGTTGCCGTCCTCGAGCGGCTGCAAATGGATGACGGTGTCGGCGGCCCTGGCCAATGCCGAGTCCGGCGCGGTGACGGCGACCGTTGTGGCGCCATATTGCTGCGCGACCTGCACCGCCTCGATGACCGACCGTGCATAGCCGGAAACCGAGAAGGCGACCAGCGTGGTGTCGGGCGTGGCCACGGCGGCGTACATGCGCTGCAATTGCCCGTCGATCTGCGCCAGCACCGGCAGGCCCAGCCTGAACAGCCGGTTCTGCATCTCGGTCGCCATCATCGAGGAAATGCCGCCGGAGCCGACACACAGCACGTTGCCTGACGTGGCAATGCGCGCGGCGACATCGACCAGCGTCGTCATGTCGAGGTTTTCGCTGGCGCGCTGGATGGCCGATATCGCCGCCTCGGTGATGGCCGATGCGATGCGCTGCTCGCGGGCGTCGCGGCTCAGCGGCTCGGGCGACAGATACTGTCCGCCAATGGCGATCGCCTGCGCCAGATAGAACTTGAAGTCGCGCAGGCCTTCGCAGCCGAGATTGCGGCAGAAGCGGGTCACCGTCGGCTCGCTGACGCCGACGCGCGCGGCGATCTCCGAGATCGCCGCCTTGGAGGCGAAATCGAGATCGGACAGGACCAGGCCCGCCAGCCGGCGATCCGACTTGGTGCCGTCCTGCGACATCAGCTGCAACCGGGTGATGATGTCGGCCGGTGTCTTCATACCGGTGTCTTCACGCTTGTGCTTTCATAGAGGCAGGCCCGTCGCCTTGTCGAAAAGATGGACGTTGCGCGGCTCGACCGAGACCGGCAGGCGGTCGCCCGGCTTCACCTGCATCCGGTCGCGGAAGACGACGCGCACCGTATCGCTGCCAATGGCGCCGTAGACATGGGTTTCGGAGCCCGTCGGCTCGACGACGTCCACCTTGATGGTCATCGCGTCGGCAGCTTCGCCGATGACAAAATGTTCGGGCCGGATGCCGGCCTCCACCGCGCCGCCTGTCGGCACCTCTTTGCCGGCAAGCGCAAGCCTTCCGCCGCCAGTCGATTCGAACCAGCTGTTCGTGGCCGTCGTCTTGAGGGACCCGGAAACGAAACTCATCGAGGGCGAGCCGAGAAAGCCGGCAACGAACTTGTTGGATGGCCGGTCATAGAGCTCCAGTGGCGGCCCGACCTGCTGGATCCGGCCGCGATCCATCACCACGATGCGGTCGGCCATGGTCATGGCCTCGATCTGATCGTGGGTGACATAGACGACCGTCGATCTCAGTCTCTGGTGCAGCGCCTTGATCTCGGTGCGCATCTGCACCCGCAATTGCGCGTCGAGGTTGGACAGCGGTTCGTCGAACAGGAAGACCGAGGGTTCGCGCACGATGGCGCGGCCCATGGCGACGCGCTGGCGCTGGCCGCCCGACAATTGCCGGGGGTAACGGTCGAGATAGGAGAACAGGTTGAGGACGCCGGATGCCTTCTTGACCTTGTCCTCGACCGTGGCGCGGCTCTCGCCGCGGATTTTTGGCCCGAAGCCGATATTGTCGGAGGCCTTGAGATGCGGAAACAGCGCATAGGACTGGAAGACCATGGCGATGTTGCGCTGCTGCGGCGGCAGGTCGTTGGCGCGCACGCCGCCAATGACGAGATCGCCCGAGCTTATCGTTTCCAGTCCGGCCAGCATGCGCAGCAAGGTCGACTTGCCGCAGCCGGACGGGCCGACCAGCACGACAAATTCGCCGCTCTCGATGTCGAGGTCGATATTCTCGAGGATGCTGTGCTGGCCGAAGGATTTCGAAAGGCCGCGGAACTGGACGTCGGTCATGGTCACGCTCCCACTATGTCGTCGATGAACGGCAGGCAGCCGGCGGTCAGGCCGGCATCCACCGGCATCACCACGCCCGTTACGCCGGACGCCCGGTCGGAGGCAAGAAACGCCACGGCTTCCGCCACCTCCGAGGCATTGACGATGCGGCCGAGCGGATATAGCCGCTGGAGCTTGCCGAGAATGTCGGGGTTCTTGGCCAGGCGATGGTCCCAGGCGGCGGTACGGATCGATCCCGGACAGACGACATTGGCGCGAACGCCGCTGCGGCCGAGCTCGACGGCGATCGCCTTGGCATAGGCGTTGATACCGGCTTTGGCGGCGGCATAGGCGGGGTTGCCGAAATGGGCGATGGCGTTGACGGAAGAAATGAAGACGACGCTGCCCGAACCGCGCGCCGCCATCGCCTTGACCAGCGGGTCGGCAAAAGTCATCACGCCGGTCAGGTTGAGGTCGACTTCCTGCCCTATCCTGTCGGTCGTCAATGCGCCGAGCGTCTCCGCGCGCGTCCAGCCGGCATTGTTGATCAGGATGTCGGGCACGCCGTCCTTGTCGAGCACGGCCGCGACGGCTGCCTCGACCGAAACCCGGTCGAGAAGGTTGAAGACATGGCGCGAGGCGAGGTGCGGGCTTGCCAACGCCTCCTCCGATTGATCGCAACCGACCACCCGCGCGCCTCTTCCGGCCAGCAACGCGACGATCGCCGAGCCGAGGCCACCGCCGGCGCCCGTGACAACGACAGTGCGGCCTTCGAATTCGGCTTTCGAAACCACGGCGCTTGCTCCTCCGGCAGTTAGAGCAATTCCAGAAAAGTGTATACGGTTTTCCGTCCGGAATTGCGTCAAAACAAAGAGTTAGAGTGGTTCTCCGTTTTCTGTGAAACGGGGAACTGCTCTAGGTAGATGCCGGCAGGCTAGTGAATGGAATGTAATTAAGCAACACGATAATCTGCTTGCGTGCGGCCAGATCCTCGATAATGTAGGAAAGTCACATAATCCTGCGCCAACATCGGCGTGAGGAGCGCAAAAGCGCGGAACAAAATGGGAGAGATCGGATGAGCATTGCGAAATGGACTGTCGGCTTGATGGCCGGAATGAGCATGCTGGCCTTCGCGGCACAGGCGCAAGCCGGCGAGGTGCGCGTCACCGTCGCCGAATACAGCGCCAAGACCGGCCCCTACTTCGAGGAGGTCAAGAAGGAGTTCGAGGCAAAGAACCCCGGCATCACGGTCAAGTTCGAAGTGGTGCCGTGGGATGTGCTCTTGCAGAAGCTGACCACCGACATCACCGCCGGCACCAATGCGGATCTCTCGATCATCGGCACGCGCTGGCTGATCGACTTCGTGCAGCAGGACGTCGCCGAGCCGCTCGACAGCTACATCACGCCAGACTTCAAGGGCCGTTTCATCGACACGTTCCTGTCGCCTTCGATCATGGACGGCAAGACCTACGGCCTGCCGATCGCCGCTTCGGCGCGCGCCATGTATTACAACAAGGAGCTGTTCGAGAAAGCAGGCATCGCCAAGCCTCCGGCCAATTGGACCGAGCTGCAGGAGGACGCCCGCAAGATCAAGGCGCTGGGGTCCGGCACATTCGGCTTCGGCCTGCAGGGCAAGGAGATCGAGACCGACGTCTACTATTACTATGCGATGTGGTCATACGGCACCGAGATCCTCAACAAGGACGGCACATCGGGCTTGAGCACGCCTGGCGCGCTCGAAGCCGCCAAGCTCTACAAGTCGATGATCGACGAGGGCCTGACGGAGCCCGGCGTCACCTCCAACAACCGTGAGGACGTTCAGAACCTGTTCAAGCAGGGCAAGGTCGGCATGATGATCACCGCACCCTTCCTGTCCAACCAGATCAAGGAAGAGGCGCCGAGCCTGAAATACGGCGTGGCGGCTATACCCGCCGGCCCGACCGGCGAGCGCGGCACCTATGGCGTCACCGATTCCATCATCATGTTCAAGAACTCCAAGAACAAGGACGAGGCCTGGAAACTGCTCGACTTCCTGTTCACCACGGAACAGCGCGCCAAGTTCACGCAAGGCGAGGGCTTCCTGCCGGTGAACAAGGAAGAGGCCAAGATGGACTATTACGTCAACAATGCCGACCTCGCCGCCTTCACCGCGCTTCTGCCCGATGCCCGCTTCGCGCCGGTCATCCCGGGCTGGGAAGAGATCGCCCAGATCACCTCGGACGCGATCCAGAAGATATACCTCGGCGGCGACCCGGAGGCAGGTTTGAAGGATGCGGCGGCGAAGGCCAACGCCGTGCTGAAGAAATAGGGCGTATCTCCCTGCGCCCGTGGCGCGCCCCACTCAGGCGGGGCGCGCCACATCTTTGGTCTCCCGATCCGAAATCCGCATAAGCAGAACCTTCCGATCCCGTGCGCCGAGGTTGCAGGCCAGCCGATGCAAAATCGCTTCTTGCCCTATCTGCTGACCTTGCCCAGCCTGTTCCTGGCGGCAATCGTGATCTTCTGGCCGGTCTGGGACCTGATCCAGATCGCCACGCATGACGTCAACCGCTTCGGCCAGCTGCGCGAATTCAGCGGCCTTGCCAATTTCGCCGCCCTCACCACCGATCCCGATTTCGTCGCGGCACTGTGGCGCACGGGGATATGGACCGTGCTGGTGGTTGGCGGCGCGCTGCTTCTGTCGATCCCGGTCGCGATCATCCTCAACACCGATTTTTACGGCCGCGGCCTTGCCCGCGTCATCATCATGCTGCCCTGGGCGGTGTCGCTGACCATGACGGCGGTGGTCTGGCGCTGGGCGCTGAGCGGCGAAAGCGGCATGCTGAATTCGGCGCTGCTCGGCCTCGGCCTGATCGATCACAATGTCCAATGGCTGGCCAGCGCCGAGACGGCGTTCCCGATGCAGGTGCTGATCGGCATATTGGTGACGGTGCCGTTCACCACGACGATCTTCCTCGGCGGCCTGTCTTCGATTCCGGACGATCTCTACGAGGCCGCCGCGCTCGAAGGAGCGACGCCGGCACAGCAGTTCCGCGAAATCACCTTTCCGCTCCTGAAACCGTTCATCAACATCGCCATCGTGCTCAACACCATCTACGTCTTCAATTCCTTCCCGATCATCTGGGTAATGACGCAGGGCGGGCCGGCCAACTCGACCGACATCCTGGTCACTCACCTCTACAAGCTTGCCTTCCGCATCGGCAAACTGGGGGAGGCTTCCGCCGTGTCGCTGGTGATGTTCGCCATATTGCTGGTCTTCACCATGATCTATGTGCGCCTCGCCATGCGGGAGCAGCGCGTATGAGGAGCAAGCTGAAACGTACCGTCATCGCCTGGCTGCTGCTGGCGCCTTTGATCGTGGTGACGGTCTTCCCCTTCGCGGTGATGTTCCTGACCGCGGTCAAGCCGCGGCAGGAGGTGCTGTCGCCGACATGGTGGCCGAGCGAATTCCGCTGGTCGAATTTTGCCGACATGTGGGTGGCGACCGGCTTCGGCCGGGCGCTCGCCAATTCGCTCTATGTCTCGGTGATCGCCACCGTCGGGGCTATCCTGATCTCCGTGCCGGCGGCCTATGCCATGTCGCGCTTTCGTTTTGCCGGCTACAGCGCCTTCCGCCAGTTCCTGCTGATCTCGCAGATGATCTCGCCGATCGTGCTGGTGCTGGGCCTGTTCCGGTTGATGGCCGCCTGGGGGCTGGTCGAATCGACGACCGCGCTCGGCTTCATCTACATGGCCTTCAACGTCGCCTTCACCGTGTGGATGCTGCAGAGTTATTTCGACACCATCCCGCGCGATCTCGAGGAGGCGGCCTGGATGGAAGGCGCCGGCCGCTGGCTGACGCTGCGCAAAGTGTTCCTGCCGCTCTGCCTGCCGGCCATTGCCGTCACCGCCATCTTCACCTTCATCAACGCCTGGAACGAATTCGTCGTGGCGCTCACCATGCTGCGCAGCCAGGAGAGCTACACGCTGCCGATCCAGGTGTTCTCGCTGGTCGCCGGGCGCTACACCATCGAATGGCATCACGTCATGGCCGCCACGCTGCTGGCGACGTTGCCAGTGGCGATCCTGTTCATCTGGCTGCAGCGGTACCTCGTGCGGGGGCTGGCGCTCGGGGCCGTCAAATAGCAATTCCATTGAAAAAGTGTGTGGCGGTTTTCCGTCCGGAATTGCGAGAGCGAAGAGTAACCTGTCCACGGAGCTTTCATGCGCATCTTCACCGCCTCGCTGGCGACGGAAACCAACACCTTCTCGCCGGTGCCGACCGACAGGGCATCGTTCGAGATGGCCTTCTATGCCGGGCCGGGCAAGCATCCGGAGACGCCGACGCTGTGCTCCTCGCCGATCGTCGTGCTGCGCCGGCGCGCGGCCGCAGAGGGATTGACCGTCATCGAGGGCACCGCCACCTGGGCCGAGCCCGGCGGGCTGGTGCAGCGGCAGACCTACGAGGCGCTGCGCGACGAGATTCTGGGCCAGCTCCGAGCAGCGCTGCCGGTCGAGGCCGTCATTCTCGGCCTGCATGGCGCCATGGTGGCGCAGGGCTATGACGACTGCGAGGGCGACCTGCTCGAACGGGTGCGCGAGATCGTCGGGCCTGGCGTGGTGATCGCTTGCGAGTTCGATCCGCACAGTCATCTCACGCCCAAGCGCGTGGCGGCATCTGATATCATGGCCTATTTCCTCGAATTCCCGCACACCGACTTCTACGAGCGCGGCGAGCATGTCGTCGAGCTCGGCCTTGCCGCGGCGCGTGGCGAGATCAAGCCCGTCATCTCGACCTTCGACTGCCGCATGATCCAGGTGCTGCCGACCAGCCGCGAACCGATGCGCTCCTTCGTCGACCGTATCAAGGCGCTGCACGGCAGGGACGGCGTGCTGTCGGTCTCGGTCATCCATGGCTTCATGGCGGCGGATGTGCCCGAAATGGGCACGCGTATCCTCGTCGTCACCGACAATGACAAGGCCAAGGGCGACGCGCTGGCCGAAACGCTGGGACGCGAGCTCTACGCGATGCGCGAAAAGACGGCGATGACGATGCTGAGCGCCGGCGATGGCATCGATCGGGCGCTGGTGGTGCACGCTGAAAAGCGCGGCAGGCCGGTGGTCATCGCCGACATCTGGGACAATCCGGGCGGCGGCGTGCCGGGTGACGGCACCATCGTGCTGCGGGAGCTTTTGGCCCGCGGCATCGACAATGTCGGCGTGGCGACGATCTGGGATCCGGTCGCCGTGACCTTCTGCCGGGCCGCGGGCGAGGGCGCCGTCATCGACCTGCGTTTCGGCGGCAAGGCCGGGCCCCAGGCCGGCGAGCCGATCGACGCCCGTGTCACAGTGCTGAAAGTTCTCGCCGAAGGTTGGCAGAGCTTCGGGCCGAGCCGGGTGACGCTCGGGCCCGCCGCGTTGATCCGCATCGAGGGCACCGAGGTCGACATCATCCTCAACACCAACCGTACGCAGACCTTCGAGCCGGACATTTTTTCCAACATCGGCGTCGATCCGCTGGCCAAGGACATGCTGCTGATCAAATCGACCAACCATTTCTACGCCGGCTTCGAACCGATCGCCGCCGAGATCATCTATCTCTCGGCGCCGAGCGCGTATCCCAGCAATCCGGCGGTGACGGATTACAGGAAACTGAAGCGGGCGATCTGGCCAAGGGTGGCGGATCCGTGGAAGGACAAGGCTCCCCCTTCTTCCCTTGTGGGAGAAGGTGTCGCCGAAGGCGACGGATGAGGGGCGTTCCAGGGAACACCCACGCCTCACTCCGCTGGAACACCCCTCAACCGTCTCGGCGCTGCGCGCCGATCCACCTTCTCCCACAACAAGGGGAGAAGGGAAGGCTCGCCCTACACCAGCCCCCGCTTCACCATCATGGCTTCCGGCGACGGCATCTTGCCGCGAAACGCGGTGTAGAGTTCTTCCGGATCCTTCGAGCCGCCGGCGGCATAGATGTTCTTTCTCAGCCGCTCGGCCAGCGCGGGATTGAAGGGGTCGCCCGTCTCCTCGAAAGCGGCGAAGGCGTCGGCGTCGAGTACTTCCGACCACATGTAGGAATAGTAGCCGGCCGAATAGCCCTCGCCGGCAAAGACATGGCCGAAATGCGGCGTGCGGTGGCGCATTGCGATGGTGTCGGGCATGTCGAGTTTTTCGAGCGTTTCGGCCTCGAAACGAAGTGGCTCCTCAGGCGCGTCGGGCCTTGCATGGAAGGCCATGTCGATCAGCGCCGAGGCGGTGAATTCCACCGTGGCAAAGCCAGCCCCGAAAGTGCGCGCCGCCAGCATTTTGTCGAGCAGAGCCTTCGGCATCGGCTTGCCGGTCTTGGCATGCAAAGCGTGCTTTTCCAGCACCGCCGGCACGGTCAGCCAGTGTTCGTAGAGCTGCGAGGGCAGTTCGACGAAATCGCGGCTGACGGAAGTGCCCGACACCGAAGGCCAGGTGACATCGGTCAGCATGCCGTGCACGGCATGGCCGAATTCATGGAACAAGGTCTTCGCCTCGTCCACCGACAGCAGCGCCGGCTCGCCCACGGGCGGCTTGGCGAAATTCATGATGTTGTAGATGATCGGGCTCGCGCCGGGGCCCAGGCGGTAGCCTGATTTCAGTGCGCTCATCCAGGCCCCGGAGCGTTTCGACGGCCGCGCGAAATAGTCGGCCAGGAACAGGCCGCGCTCGCTGCCATCGGCATTCTTCACCACGAACACACGCGCGTCCGGATGCCAGGCGGCAATGCCTTTCCTCTCTTCGAAGGTGATGCCGAACAGTCTTGTCGCGACGTCGAAACAGGCATCGATGATCCGGTCGAGCTGGAGATAGGGCTTCAATTCCGCCTCGTCGAAGGCGAATTTCTCCGCGCGCAGCTTCTCCTGGTAGAAACGCCAATCCCAGGCGGCGAATTTTTCGTTGCTGCCGGCTTCCGCCGCCAGCCGTTCCAGCTCCTTTTGGTCGTCGGCGGCCTTTTCCAGCGCCTTTTCCCATACGGGATCGAGCAGGTCGTGCACCGCCTTGGGCGTCTTGGCCATGGTGTCGTCGAGCTTCAGCGCCGCGAAGGAGCCGTAGCCGAGCAGCTTCGCCTTCTCGGCGCGCAGCTTCAGCATGTCGCGCACCACGGCCGTATTGTCGGTCGCGCCGCCATTCTGGCCGCGCATGGTGAAGGCGCGGAAGGCGATCCCTCGCAAGTCGCGGCGCTCCGAGAAGGTCGAGAACGGCTCGTAGATCGAGCGCGACAAGGTGACGGCGTAGCGGCCTTTCTGGCCGCGCATCTCGGCGGCTTCGGCCATCGAGCTCTTCACGAAATCCGGCAGGCCGGCCAGGTCGGCCTCGTCGAGGAACAGCGCCCAGTCGCGTTCGTCGGCAAGCACGTTCTGGCCGAAGCTGGTGCCGAGCGACGAGAGCTCCTCGTTGATCCCTGCCAGCCGCTTCTTGCCATCCGCATCGAGTTTCGCGCCCGAGCGGACAAAACCCTTCCAGGTCTTTTCCAGCACATGCAGCGTCTCGGCATCGAGCTTGAGCGTCTCGCGGCGCCGGTAAAGGTCGTCGATGCGGGCAAAGAGCCTTTCATTCATCGAGATCGCCGAGAAATGCCTCGACATCCTTGGCGAGATGTCGCGCTCCAGCGCCTGGATGTCCTCGTTGGTGTGGGCCCCGGCACGGCACCAGAAGATCGACGAGACATGGTCGAGCGCTTCGCCCGCGAGCTCCAGGGCTTGAAGCGTGTTCTCGATGGTCGGCGTATCCTCGTTCGCGGCGATGGCCTCGATCTCGGCCTCATGCGCCTTCAGCGCCGCGTCGAAGACGGGTGCGAACTCGTCGTCGCCAAATCGGGCGAAATCGGGCAGGCCGAGTGGCCCTTGCCACGTGGTCAGCGGATGGGCGGCGAGGTCGACGGCTTTCGTGGCGGGCATGGATTGTCTTTCGGGCTGGCAGGTCGGGAGGGGCTGAAATCACCGATGTAGGGCGCTCGTCCGGCGCGCGCAACAGCGCTGCCGGTCAGTAGGCTTCGCAGCTTTCCGCAAGCGCTTTCTGCGTGCTGGCCGTGATGCGGTCGCCCGCTATGGCGAAGGTCTCATGCATCAGCATGTCGTTGTCGGGGAAGTCGTAGCAGGCGATCACCGTGGTGACGCCGCCTTCGTTCTTCTCGATCCGGTGTCGGATCGCGGCACCAGCAACCGCACCTTTCCATTCGTCGAGCGAGGCGATGAACTCCTGCTTTCCCTGCACGATGCCGAGGTCGTCGAGTTCGATGCGCACATTGTCGGCGAGCAGGTCGGAAAGTTCGGTGCGGTCGGCGACCAGCAGGGCCGAATACCACCGGCTGATGATGGCGCCGTCATCGGCGCGGGCGGCCATTATCGCCATCAGCAGTGCGGCGGCGGTGAACATGACCGGCCGGATGTTCATTGCCTGGCGTGCCGTTTCGGTCACTCCAGCACCGGGCGCTCGAAATCGCCGGTTTCCTTGTTCATCACCCAGAGCTCGCCGGTCGAAATGTCGAACCAGGCACCGTGCAGCGACAGCCGCCCCTTGCCCTCAAGGATCGAGACGCAGGGAAAGGTCCTGAGATTGGCGAGGGAATAGCGGATCGAGATGCGCTCCAGCGCCGTCTGGCGCTCCGTCGCAGTCATGAAGGTGCTGGCCGACACGGTCTCGGCGGCCGGCGCGATCAGGCTCATCCATTTGCCGATGAAATCGCCCGGCGACAGTGGCGCGGAATTGGCGTCGAGCGCGGCACGGATACCGCCGCAGCGGCCATGGCCCATGACAACGATGTTCTTGACCTTGAGGCTCTGCACCGCGAATTCGAGCGCGGCCGAGGTCGAGTGGAACTCGCCGTCCGGCTCGTAAGGCGGCACCAGATTGCCGACATTGCGCAGCACGAAGAGTTCGCCGGGCCCTGCGTCGAAGATCGCCTCGGGAGCCGAGCGGGAATCGCAGCACGCGACGATCATGGTTTCCGGCGCTTGCCCCTCCCGGGCGAGCTCGCGATAGCGGCCGCTCTCGGTGAGATAGCGACCGTTCATGAAATTGCGGTAGCCGGCAAGAAGGTGGTCGGGAAGGTGAGGCATGGGCGGCTTTCCGGGTTGGAGGCGGCAGCTCGTTGCGGTCGAGAAAACGCTCTAGCGGTAAAAGCCCGTCGCGAGCAATGCAGAATTGTGGGGTTGGTGAGAAATGCCCTGCGTCAGGCGCAAAGCTGGGCAATGTTGTCACGCCCAGATGGCGACCGGTATGCCAAAGCCGTCGGTAAGTGGCGGGTCGGGAAACGGCCGTGCCGTGCAGGCGGCGATGCGGCCGGCGATCAGCATCATCGCCGCCGCATCGAGGAAATCGTCGGCGGCCGCACCGCGCGGCGGCGCCTGATCGAGGAAGTCTATGGCATAGCCGTGCCGGCTAAGCAGCGCCTTGCGTTCCGCCATGCCGGCCGGATTGATGCTGCCCTTGACCTTCTTCGGCAGCAGCATGGCCTGCCCGCCGTTGAGCCGACAGAAAGCCACTTCCGGATGCGATTCGAAGACGCGGCCACGCAGTTCGGGCCGCGAGATCAGCAACGTATCGATCTCGCGTATTTTGCCAAAGATGCCGAATGCCTGGATCGAAACGCCGCGCGGCGGATCGGATGTCGTCCTGGCCACGTCGCTCGCCCGGCGGTGCGCGGCGTACCAGGCTTCGATCGAAGTGAACTCGGCGGTATCGGCGTAGAGTGCCGCACGAGACGGGATCGAGAAGACGCTGGATTGGCGCGGCCCGAGCAGCGACCTGACCTGCGCCTCCGGTCCGCGCCCGCCCTTGCTCGAAAATTCAGGCAGGCCGATCGGCATGTCGACGGCGACGATCGCGTCGTCGGGAACCGCAGCGAGCAGCATGGCGAAGCTGGCGAAAATTTCGACGGAGGGCAATGAGCCGGGTGCACGTCGAACGACGATCCAGCCGGCCTTGCAGCCGTCGACGCCGGCAACAACGACTTCGGCCGATGTCACGCGCGGCGGTCCCGCCCCGGATGCGTGAGACGGCGAAGCTGCACCATCGCCATCGGGTGCGACAGGCTCTGCGCATCGGTTTCGAGCTGCAATTCGTCGCCGCCGCGTTTGGCCGTGCGCGCCAGGATCTCGTAGACCGCCGCCGTCGTCGATTGCAGCGCCTTGATCGCCGGCTGGCCGGAGAGGATGCGCGCCAGGTAGACCGCCGCTGTCAGGTCGCCCAAACCGTTCGGCGGCTTGTCGATGACGCGGTGCTCGGCGAGCAGCGCCTGGCTGCCGTCGAGCAGAAGATTCCCGGTGCCGCCTGAAATCATCGACGGCGCCGAGGTGACCAGCATGGTTGAAGGCCCCGCATGGAGCGCCGCGGCCATCACCGACTTCAGGTCGGGCAACGGCACGCCGGCCATCCATTCCAGCTCATAGCGGTTAGGGGTAGCAATGTCGGCGATCGGCATCAGCCGGTCGCGCATGGCGATCGCCGTCGGCTCCGGCACATAGAGCCCGCCCGAATCGCCCATTACCGGATCGCAGATATAGACGGCGTCGGGCGTCCTCGCCTTGACCGCAGCGACCAGCGAGGCGACGGCTTCGGCCTGGCCGGCCTCGCCGAGATAGCCCGACAGCACCGCCCCGACCTCGCCCAGCCACGGCGCGCGCTCCAGATCGGCCATCAATGCCTTGAACTGATCGAGCGGCGGCACGATGCGGGTCGCGCGCCCATGGCCGGGATGCCAGGGCAGGATGATTGTCGGCACCGCCCATACCGGGAAACCCAGCGATTCCAGCGCAAAGACGGCGGCGCGATTGCCGACCGAACCGCGTGCGACATGGCTGGAAATGACGATGACCGCGCGCGGCGCGTCGGCTTGCTCGGTGCTCATTGGATTCCTAACTGCCCCGGGCGAGGAAAAGCACGAGCCAGACCATCAGGCCCAGCGCCAGCAGCAGCCCAATTATCCTGCCAATGCGCGTGCCCCAGACTTCGATCGGATCCGCGCGGTCGGCATCGGCCGCCGCGACGTGGTCGCGAACGGCCTTCGCGGTCCGCGCCGCGAGCGAAGTGGCGGCCGGATCGGTCTCGCGCGCGACGCGCTCGAGGATGCGGCGCGATTCGGTGTCGCTGTCCTGGCGCTGCGCCATGATGCTGTCCTGTTTCGTGGCGACCTTAGCGCGTTCGCCCCGTCAATTACAGCGCCTTGCGACCGACCGTGATCCCATCGACAACCGTCTGCGCCGAGGTCGTTTTCTTGTGCGCCGATTGTGGTAATGCTTCGCATGCAACTTCTACCGAGGGGACCGATCATGTTTGCCCAGCGCCTTGCTTTCCCGACATTCCGCACGCTGCCCGCCTTGCTGGTGATGGCCGTCATGCTGCCGCTGCTTGCCGGCTGCGGCTACAACACCATCCCGACGGCGGAGGAGAACGCCAAGGCGGCGTGGAGCGAGGTGCTGAACCAGTATCAACGCCGCGCCGACCTCATCCCCAACCTGGTCGAGACGGTCAAGGGCTACGCCTCGCACGAAAAGGACACGCTTGACGCGGTGGTCGAGGCGCGCGCCAAGGCGACGCAGGTCACGGTAACGCCAGAAACGTTGAAGGATCCCGAAGCCCTCAAGAGGTTTCAGGACGCCCAGGCAGGGCTGACCAGCGCGCTGTCGCGGCTGCTCGCTGTGTCGGAGGCATACCCGGACCTGAAGGCCAACCAGAACTTCCTGGCGCTGCAGGCGCAGCTCGAAGGCACCGAGAACCGCATCGCGGTGGCGCGGCGTGACTACATCCAGGCGGTCAGGGACTACAATCTGACGCTACGGACCTTCCCCTCGGTGCTGTGGGCGACGTTCTGGTTCCGCGGCAACGAGCCCTTCGCCAATTTCACGGTCGAGGAGGACAAATTGCAGACGCCGAAGGTCGATTTCGGCACGAAACAGGGCGGATGATTGCCGGATTCCGACGTGGTGATCCTGCTCGCCAATGAGGGACGACGCGCCATGTATCGCGTCGCTGTCCTGCTCCTCGTTCTCGTGGTGCCATTTGCGGCCCTCGCCGCCGAGCTCCCGGCGCTGACCGGCCGTGTCGTCGACAATGCAGGCATCATCGATGCGGCGACCAGGGCCGCACTGACGCAGAAGCTTGCCGATTTCGAGACGAAAGGCTCCGATCAAATCGTCGTCGCCACCATCCCCAGTCTCGGCGGCGAGGAGATCGAGCCCTATGCCAACCGGCTGTACCGGTTCTGGAAACTCGGCCAGGCGAAGGAGAACAACGGCGTGCTGCTTCTGGTCGCGCCGAACGACCGCAAGATGCGCATCGAGGTCGGCTACGGGCTGGAAGGCACGCTGACCGACCTGCACACCAAGCTGATCATCGAAAACGACATGGTGCCGGCCTTCCGTGCCGGCGATTTCTCCGGCGGCATCACCAAGGCCGTCGACGACATGATCATGGTGCTCAACGGCAATCCCGAGGAGCTGGAAGCACGCGGCAAGCGCAACCAGCAGGCGCCGTTCAATTCCGACGATTTGTTCTTCGCCATCTTCATCGGCATCTGGGCGCTCATCTTCTTCGGCAGCATAGCGGCCTCGGTGTTGCCGCCGATCTTCGGCCAGAAGATCGGTCCCGGCCGTTACCGCTGGCTCGGCATGACGTTCGAGCCGAGCCGGCGATCGTCGGGTGGCGGCTGGTCGTCAGGTGGCGGCGGCTGGTCGGGCGGCGGCGGCTGGTCCTCGGGCGGTAGCGGCGGTGGTTTCTCCGGCGGTGGGGGCTCTTCCGGCGGCGGCGGCTCTTCTGGAAGCTGGTGAGAGGGATCATGGCGATACGACCGATCAGCCCGCAGGACCATGAGCGCATCGCCGGGGCGATCCGCGCCGCCGAATCAAGGACCGACGGCGAAATCTACTGCGTGGTGGCGCATGCCAGCGGCAACTACTTCTTTCCGGCTGCCTTCGTGGCGGCTCTCGCCACGCTGCTGGTCAGCCTCGCCGTCGCCTATGGGCTCGAGGCCTGGTGGCTCACCATCCGTCTGCCGCACTTCGTCATTGCCCAGCTTCTGGCGCTGGCCTGCTTTCTTTTGCTGTTATGGGCCTTTCCGGGGCTGCGCATCCATATGGTGCCGAGACGGCTGCGCTATCAGACCGCGCATGACAACGCACTGAAGCAGTTCCTGGCCCGCAACGTCCACCGCACGACCGCGCGCACCGGCGTGCTGGTGTTCGTCTCGGTCACCGAGCGCTACGCCGAGGTGGTCGCCGATTCAGGCATCGACGCCAAGGTCGGCCAGCATGTCTGGGACGATGTGGTGCGCGAGCTTACCGCACATGCCGGCGACGACCGGCTTGCCGACGGCTTCGTCAAGGCGATCCGATCGGTTGGAGCGGTGCTCGCCGAGCACTTCCCGGTCACGTCGGGCGACACCAACGAGCTCGACGATCATCTGGTCGAGATTTGAGCTCCACCGACAGCCTCGAACGCGCATCGCGCAGGCGATGACGGCCTGTGAGAAAGCGTCCTCCGGACTGCCCGGACTCTTGCATTCGAGCGATGCGGGTTTATGGTTAACAAATCATGAATACGCTGAGCATCGATATCCGCAAAGCCGAATCGCGCGACGCCGCGGCGATCGCCGACGTGCATTTGCAGGCTTGGCGCGGCGCCTATAGCGGCATCATCCCGCACCGCACCCTGACATCGATGATCAACCGTCGCGGCGCCGACTGGTGGGCCAATGCCATCCGTCGCGCCGCCACCGTCCTGGTGATCGAGATTGGCGGCACGGTTGCCGGCTACGCCACGATCGGCAAGAACCGGGCCCGCGAACTCAAGCAGCAGGGCGAGATCTATGAATTGTACCTTCGGCCGGAATATCAGGGCATCGGGCTCGGCAGCCGGCTTTTCAAGGCGGCACGGGCGCGGCTTGCCGACCACGGATTGAAGGGCACGGTGGTGTGGGCGCTGGAAGACAATCAGAACGCGCTCGCCTTCTATTCCGGCGCCGGCGGCCGCGATATCGCCGAAGGCGTCGAGATATTCGAGCAGAAGGCGCTGAAGAAGGTTGCTTTCGTCTGGGAATGACCGGCGAGGAACGATCGCGTAAGCGGCGCGAAGCGCAACCTACGCAATCACGACACTGAAACATCTTCTGCTAATGATTGAACGCATTGAATGCCATTGCGTCTTGCTGGGCGTTCTTGAGCACCATTCGCCACATTGCACCATTTTGCGCCGCCCGCTATCGGTCTGCCAATCGAGAGAGGGATAAGTCATGCGTATTGAAGCCATCGCCACCGGAAAGAATCCGCCCGAGGACGTCAACGTCATCATCGAGGTGCCGATCGGCGGCGAGCCGATCAAATACGAGATGGACAAGGAGGCCGGCACGCTGTTCGTCGACCGTTTCCTGCACACCTCGATGCGCTATCCCGGCAATTACGGCTTCGTTCCGCACACGCTGTCTGGCGACGGCGATCCGATCGACGTGCTGGTCTGCAACACGCGCGCGCTGGTGCCCGGCTGCGTCATCAATGTGCGGCCGATCGGCGTGCTGATCATGGAAGACAATGCCGGCCAAGACGAGAAGGTCATCGCCGTGCCGTCGCCGAAGCTGACGCTGCGTTACGAGAACGTCACCGAATACACGCAGCTGCCCGAGATCACCCGCGATCAGGTGCAGCACTTCTTCGAGCACTACAAGGATCTCGAACCCGGCAAATGGGTCAAGATCGAGGGCTGGCACGATTCCAAATACGCCAAGAAGATGATCGTCGACGCGATCGAGCGGGCCAAGGCAGGCAAGTAGGCCGGCCAGTCGCCTCAGTTCGACGCGGCCAGCGCCTTCTCGATCTGCGGCAATAGCAGCGTCTGAGCCGTCTCGGCCGTCAGCGGGCCGACATGCTTGTAGGCTATTTTGCCGTCCTTGCCGATGACGAAGGTTTCCGGCACGCCATAGACGCCCCAGTCGATCGCCGTGCGGCCGGCCTCGTCGACGCCGATCGCCTGGAACGGATTGCCGAGATCGCCGAGGAATCGGCGGGCGTTTTCCGGCCGGTCCTTGTAGTTCAGCGCCGCCATGGTGAAGCGCCTGTCCTGCGCCAGCCCCAAAAGCACCGGGTGCTCTTCGCGGCAAGGCGCGCACCATGAGGCGAAGACGTTGACCAGCGTCACCTTGCCGGCAAACGATTTCGAATCGAGCCCCGGCAGGTTCGTGCCGTCCAGCGGGGGCAGTTTGGTCGGCGGCGCCGGCAGGCCGATCAGCGCCGACGGCACCTCCGAAGTGTCGCGCCCCGACAGGAGCTGCGCCAGGAACAGCCCCGCCAGCCCGAGGAAGACCAGCAGCGGCAACAGCACGAACAGGCGGCGCCGGGCCGGCGCCGGCGTTGGCATATCCGTGCTCATGACGCGCGCTCCCCGCCCTTGTCGGAGCGTCGGCGCACGCCCGCCGCCTCGAGTTCGGCCAGTTCGCGCTTGCGGGCCCGTTGATCGAGCAGGATCCAGCCGATCAGCCCGGCCAGCGCAATCGCCGTGACGGTATAGGCGGCGGTGACGTAGAGCGCATGCGGGCTCATGCCGTCCACCTCGTCGGCATGCCGCCCGCCAATTCGATCCTTCCGCCGTGCTCGATCATGCCTTCCCTTAGCCCCGCGCCGGTGACCGCGCAATTGGCCGCCGCGCCGCAGCCTCTGCCGGTCATGGCCGCCTCAATCCGTGCCATGGCGCAGCGCCACCGCCGCCGCCAGCGGTCCGAGCACGGCAAGAAACAACGTCAGCGCGGCAAGAATGAGGAAAGGCTGCAGGAACGGATCGGGATTGGCCGTCGCGCCGTAACTCGCCGAAACCCCGAAGATCAGCACCGGGATGGTCAGCGGCAGCACCAGCACCGAGATCAGGAGTCCGCCGCGCGGCAGCGCCACCGCCACCGCCGCACCGACGGCGCCGATGAAAGTGATCGCCGGCGTGCCGACCAGCAGCGTAAGCGCCGTGGCGCCGATGGCGACCGGCTCCATGTTCATGAACAGGCCGAGCAGGGGCGCGGCGACCACCAGCGGCAGCACGCTGCCCGCCCAATGCGCCAGGCATTTGGTGAGCACGGTCAGCGCCAGCATGTGGCGGTCGTTGCCGAGCACCAGGAGATCGAGCGAGCCGTCCTCGCGGTCGGCCTGGAACAGCCGGTCGAGGCCGAGCAGGCAAGAGAGCAGCGCCCCGATCCAGAGGATCGCCGGGCCGATGCGGGCTAGCAGTCTCAGGTCCGGCCCGACGCCGAAGGGAATGGTGGCGATCACGGCGAGGAAGAAGATCACGCCCGTCAGCGCCCCGCCGCCGGCCCGAATCGAAAGGCGGATATCGCGGAGGAGGAGGGCTAGCATGATATGAGATACTCGCGCTTGAGCGCCCCCCTCTGTCCTGCCGGACATCTCCCCCTCGAGGGGGGAGATTGGCAGCTTCGGTGGCGCGCCAATCTTTCAACCGTTGTAATTGGCGAAAGCCAAGCTGGCAGCCGATCTCCCCCCTCGAGGGGGAGATGTCCGGCAGGACAGAGGGGGGCGCCGTAGAGTGCCGTCATCAAAAGGCCTGCCCCATCCTCAACGTCTGCGCTCCCTCGATCCCGAGCGGCAGATGCGTTGCCGCGACGATCATCCCGCCCTCGGAACAATGCCCCCTCATCAATCCCGCGAATCGCGCCTCCGAATCCCTGTCCAGCCCGGCGGTCGGCTCGTCGAGCAGCCAGATCGGTCGGTGGCTGACCAGCAGTTTCGCAATCGCCGCGCGTCGTCTTTGCCCGGTCGAGAGATAGCCGAACGGCAGATGGCCGATGCCGCCCAGTCCGACCGTCTCCAGCGCCTCCTCGACGCCGAAGGATCCACCGCCGTTGAAGTCGCGCCAGAAGCGCAGGTTTTCCGTCACGCTGAGCGCCGTTTTCATTGCGTTCTGATGGCCGAGATAGTGGCAGGCCGAAGCGATCGACGGAAATTCATCGCCGCCGCCCTCGATCAGCAAATTGCCTTCAGCCTTCGGCAGCAGTCCGGCGACGATCCTGAGCAAGGTCGATTTGCCTGATCCGTTCGGCCCGGTGACGACAAGCGCCTGGCCTTGATCGAGGTCAAAGCCAATGCCCGAAAACACCGTCTCGCCGCCGCGTTCGCCGCCCAGATTTTCGGCGATAAGCCGCATCCCTCGCCCGCCCTGAAACAATCCGCCTCGGCCCCTGCCGCATCGCACAAATTTGCTTTTTAACTGTCTAGAACTATTCCAGAAAATTCTCTATATGCGGTGCATCCGTGCCAGCGGTCGGCGCGGGAACAGAACTAGCGCCGAACCAGCGCACGCGCCGCCTTGAACGGCTCGGGTTGCTTGGGAGCGGACAGCGGAAATGGCCGTACCCGCACCTTTGCGCGTGATTGCATGCCATCGGCGTCCGTTCCCTTTCAGGCTGAACAGACAAGGACGGATCGCACGTGTCAAAATCCCTCGACAGTTTCAATTGCCGCCGCACGCTGAAAGCGGGCGACGCCGAATATACCTATTTCGACCTCGTCGAGGCCGAGAAGAACGGGCTCACCGGCATCGCCCAATTGCCTTATTCGATGAAGGTTCTGCTGGAGAACCTTCTGCGCAACGAGGACGGCCGCTCCGTCACCAAGGACTCGATCAAGGCCGTCGCCGGCTGGCTGACCGACAAGGGGACGGCCGGCGTCGAGATTGCCTATCGCCCTGCCCGCGTCCTCATGCAGGATTTCACCGGCGTTCCGGCGGTGGTCGACCTGGCGGCGATGCGCGACGCCATGGCCTCGCTCGGCGGCGACCCGCAAAAGATCAACCCGCTGGTGCCGGTCGACCTCGTCATCGACCATTCCGTCATTGTCGACGAGTTCGGCTCGCCGATGGCCTTCGCGCGCAATGTCGAGCTCGAATATGAGCGCAACGAGGAACGCTACAAGTTCCTGAAATGGGGCCAGCAGGCGTTCCGCAATTTCCGCGTCGTGCCGCCCGGTACCGGCATCTGCCATCAGGTCAACCTCGAATATCTCGGCCAGGTGGTGTGGACGAACACCGAGGACGGCGAAACATCAGCCTATCCCGACACCTGCGTCGGCACCGATTCGCACACCACCATGATCAACGGCCTCGGCGTGCTCGGCTGGGGCGTCGGCGGCATCGAGGCCGAGGCGGCGATGCTCGGCCAGCCCGTCTCCATGCTTTTGCCCGAGGTCATCGGCTTCCGCCTCACCGGCAAGCTGAAGGAGGGCGTCACCGCCACCGACCTCGTGCTCACCGTCACCCAGATGCTGCGCAAGAAGGGCGTCGTCGGCAAGTTCGTCGAATTCTTCGGCCCCGGTCTCTCCAATATGACGCTGGCCGACCGCGCCACCATCGGCAATATGGCGCCTGAATATGGCGCCACCTGCGGCTTCTTCCCGGTCGATAGCGAGACCATCCGCTATCTCACAATGTCGGGCCGCGAGGAAAGCCGCATCGCGCTGGTCGAAGCCTACTCCAAGGCGCAAGGCATGTGGCGTGACGCAGGCTCCGCCGACCCGGTCTTCACCGATTTGCTGGAGCTCGACCTCGGCGACGTCGTGCCGTCGATGGCTGGCCCCAAGCGCCCCGAGGGCCGCGTCGCGCTGGAAGGCATCCCGGCCGGCTTCGTCAAGGCGATGGACACCGAATACAAGAAGGCGGCGGAAATCTCGAAGCGCTACGCCGTCGAAGGCACCGGCCATGATCTCGGCCATGGCGATGTCGTCATCGCCGCCATCACCTCCTGCACCAACACCTCGAACCCGAGCGTGCTGATCGGCGCCGGCCTGCTCGCCCGCAACGCCAATCGCCTCGGCCTCAAGCAGAAGCCCTGGGTGAAGACCTCGCTGGCGCCAGGCAGCCAGGTGGTCGCCGAATACCTCGAGAAATCCGGCCTGCAGAAGGAGCTCGACCAGATCGGCTTCAACCTGGTCGGCTTCGGCTGCACCACCTGCATCGGCAATTCCGGCCCGCTGCCGGCGCCGATCTCCAAGACCATCAACGATAAGGGGTTGATTGCCGCCGCGGTGCTTTCCGGCAACCGCAACTTCGAGGGCCGTGTCTCGCCCGACGTGCAGGCCAACTATCTCGCCTCGCCGCCGCTGGTCGTGGCGCACGCGCTGGCCGGCACGGTGACGAAAGACTTGACCACCGAACCGCTCGGCGAGGACAGGAACGGCAAGCCGGTCTACCTCAAGGATATCTGGCCGAGCTCGGCGGAAATCCAGGAATTCATCGAGAAGAACGTGACGCGCGAGCTGTTCGCCCGCAAATATGCCGACGTCTTCAAGGGCGATGAGAACTGGCAGAACGTCAAGGCGCCGGAAGGCCAGACCTATGCCTGGGACGACAATTCCACCTATGTGCAGAACCCGCCCTATTTCGCCGGCATGACCACGGGCTTCGGCAAGATCGGCGACATCAAGGGCGCCCGCGTGCTGGGCTTGTTCGGCGACAAGATCACCACCGACCACATTTCGCCAGCGGGCTCGATCAAGGCCGCCTCGCCGGCCGGCAAATACCTTACCGAGCATGGCGTCGGCGTTGCCGACTTCAACCAGTACGGCACGCGCCGCGGCAACCATGAGGTGATGATGCGCGGCACCTTCGCCAACATCCGCATCCGCAACCACATGCTGGGCGAGAATGGCAGGGAAGGCGGCTACACCATCCATTACCCGTCGAAGGAAGAGGAATCGATCTACGACGCGGCGATGCAATACAAGAAGGAAGGCGTGCCGCTGGTCATCTTCGCCGGCGTCGAATACGGCAACGGCTCGTCGCGCGACTGGGCGGCCAAGGGAACGAATCTCCTTGGTGTCCGCGCGGTCATCGCCCAGTCCTTCGAGCGCATCCACCGCTCCAACCTGGTCGGCATGGGCGTCATCCCCTTCGTCTTCGAGGAAGGCACCTCATGGGCTTCGCTCAACCTGAAAGGGGATGAGCTGGTCGAGATCGACGGCCTGGACGCCCTCAAGCCGCGCCAGAAGATGGAAGCCAGGATCACCTATAGCGACGGCACGGTGAAGAAGGTGCCGATCATCTGCCGCATCGATACGCTTGACGAACTCGACTACTTCAAGAACGGCGGCATTTTGCAGTACGTGTTGCGCGATCTTGCCGCGTAGCGGCAAGGGAGTAGGGCTTAGGCAGTAGGAAATAGGACCTACTGCCTACTGCCTCGCTGTGGCGCGCCGTAGCGCGCCGCGGCGGCCAGCAGCACGCCCAGCATCAGCCCGTTGAGCAGGTGCCAGAGGAAGTGCGTGCCGAGCGGGAAGCTGGTGCAGACCAGCGGATCGACCATGCGGCAGATGACCGACAGCACGAAGATCGCCGATCCGGCCAGATTATACCAGCCGGCGCGATTGCCGCTGGCCGCCACCCAGACACCGAAGAAGGCGAGCGCCAGGAACGGCGGCAGGTAGCCTGTGGTGCCGTTCGACGCCTGGCGCAGCCAATCCGGTACGGCCAGAGTTATCGCTCCGACAACGGCATAGAAAACGACGAAGATCGCGATCGCCTTGCCCCATTCCAGGCGCAGGAAGCGGCGCAGGTTGAACAGCGTGTAGGCCAGCGTGAAGCCGGCGATCGGCACCACGTCTGCCCAGACCGTTCCCTTGGTAGCGAAGATGTGAAAGATCGTCGAGCCGACGCCGATCGCCACCACCCACCAGGCCAGGACCTCGGCGAAAATGCCGGTCCTGCATCGCCGCACTTCGCGGACGCCCCATAGTCCCGCGGCAATGAAAGCCAGGTTGGTCAAAGCATTCACCGGCTCGGCCCAAAGTTCAGGACCCGTTCGCTCGCAATAGAGATCGACTGGAGCCAGGAAACTTTGCCACATGATGATGATCCCGCCCCCGAATCGAACCGCCGGTTGAAATGCAGTGGGCTTCTCCTATTGCCGCCCTACCCAGGCTTGCAATGGCAAAATTTCACCGCAACGTGACTTCCCGTTGACTTCCGGTTCTGCCACATATTTCAGCCAATCAAAACAAAGCCGGCATCACCGGCGGGAATTGGAATGGTCATGGCCTCGCGTAGATCATTGTGGCTGGCAGCGTTCGCGCTGGCCTTCTCGGCGTTTGCCGGTGCCGGGCACGCCGGCGAGTCCGGCAGGCTCCCGGCCGACAAGCCCCAGGGCGACAGGCCCGTGGGCGTGGTCGAGCTGTTCACCAGCCAAGGCTGCAGTTCCTGCCCGCCTGCCGACGCCTTCTTCTCCGAACTTGCCGCCAGGCAGGATCTTGTCGCGCTCTCCTATCACGTCGGTTATTGGGATTATCTCGGCTGGCGGGACACGCTGAGCAGCAAGGAAAACACCGAGCGGCAATATGAGTATATGCGGGCCTTCGGCAACCGCTCAGTCTATACGCCGCAGGCGGTCATCAACGGCCGGGTCCATGTGAACGGCGCCAATCGCGGCGAGGTCGATGGCCAACTCGCCCGCATGGCAAGGATCGGCGAAGACATGCGGGTCGCCATCAAGGTCAGCCGGACCAGCGACCGCGTCATGATCGATGCCGGCGATGGCGGGACCGGTCCCAGCGATGCTCATGTCGTCATCGTCTATTTCGAGCCGCCGCAGACGGTCACGATCGGCCAGGGCGAGAACACGGGCCGCAAGATGACCTATTGGAACGCGGTGACCGGCATCCAGACAGCGGGCATCTGGCACGGCAAGGCGCAGCGCTACGAATTGCCGATGAGTGAGATTTCCAAGAAGGGCGGCTGCGCCGTGCTTTTGCAGTCCGTCGGCAAGGACGGCCTGCCAGGGCCCATCCTGGGCGCCGCCTTCATTCACCGCCCCGGTTCCGATGCGCCGTTCGATCGAAGGCTCTGAAGCGCGCCGCCGAAAACGGAAATGATGCGACGCGCTGTCGGTCTCCATTCATGCCTGTCGACCAAACGGAATCGCGTTTGAGTGACCTGCCTCAATGGCCGGTCAGGCGATCAGCGAAAGCGGCGAGGCGCGACGTCCGCCCCAGGCCGTTTGCCTCCCGCCGGTCGGCGATGCGGTAGAGCTGGTACATGGCGTGGACGCCGAGCCAGCGCAGCGGCTCCGGCTCCCATTTCTTCACCGTGCGGTTGACCCAGGGCAACCGGGTCAGCTCCGTGTCGTGTCCGAGCACCAGGTCGCGCAAGGTGCGGCCGGACAGGTTCGAACTGGAAACACCGAGCCCGACATAGCCGCCGGCCCAGCCCATGCCGCTTTCGCGATCGAAGCCGCACGTCGTGCACCAGTCGCGCGGCACGCCGAGCGTGCCGCACCAGGCATGGTCGAGCCGCACGCCTTTGGTCTGCGGCAGCAGCCTGGTCAGGATCTCGTGCAGCTGGTCGATGGTCGCCTGTTGTGTCTTGCCGCGCGTGTCGGTGCGCGATCCGAAGCGGTAGGGCACGCCCCGGCCGCCCATGGCGATCCGGCCTTCCCGCGTGCGCTGCGCATAGCAGTAGGTATGCGCGGCATCGCCCAGCACCTCGTAGCCGCTCCAGCCGATTTCGTCCCAGAGCTTCTGCGGCAGCTTCTCGGTCACCACGATGGCGCTGTTCAGCGGCAGCCAGAGACGCTCGTAGCCGGCAATGCCGGCGGTGAAGCCCTCGGTGGCGCGCACGATCTTTTCGGCGCGCACGACGCCGCGGTCGGTGGTGACCTTGCCCTTCTCGAGCGCCAGCACCTGCGTCTGCTCGTAGATCGGAACGCCGAGCCGCGCGACCGCCGCCGCCAGACCCTGCACCAGCTTGGCCGGCTGCACGCGCCCGACGTCGCGCACGACGAAGGCGCCCAATACATTGTCGATGGCGATGCGCTCGCGCGCTTCCTGCGCACCGAGGAAGGCCAACCGCTCCGGGGGCATTTCCCAGTGCCGGGCCTCTTCGTACTCGGCTTTGGCGCGCTCAAGCTGCGCGGCGTTGGTGGCGACGGTGATGTTGTCGACGCGGCGGATGTCGGCGTCGATCCCTTCGGCAGCGGCAATCGCGATCACCTCGTCGACCGTGCCGGACATGGCGCGCTGCATGTCGATCACCGCCCCGCGCGAGGAGGTTTTTGCATATTTCTCGCGCGACCAGCTGAAGCCGCCGGACAGCCATCCGCCATTGCGGCCCGAGGCGCCGAAGCCGGCGAACTCCTTTTCGACGATGGCGATGCGCAGCGCGGGCTTCGCCTTCTTCAGATAGTAGGCCGCCCAAAGTCCGGTATAGCCGGCGCCGACGATGCAGACATCGGCCTCGATGTCGCCGGGCAAGGGTGGGCGGCTGGCCGGCGGGCCACCTATGTCGGCATACCAGAACGACACGTCGCCATTGCGCTGGGCTTGCATCTTGTGATCCGTTCTCCGTGCGATTCCAGGAAAAGTGTGGAGCGGTTTCCCGTCCGGAACTGCGTTAAACACCAAGAGAGGAAGCGGCCCCGTCGTTTTCCATGGAAAGGCGAGGCCGCTTTGTTTCAGGTAAGCGTCAGGTCGGCCTTGTCGTCATCGGCGAGCAGCTTCACGTCGCCGCCGGCGAAGAGCACGTCGACCTCGTCTCCAATGGCAAAAGTGTCCGCCTCGAGCGTCGAGCGCACGATGGCTTTCGAGCCGTCGGCGAGCTCCACCTCGTATTTGGAACCGGAGCCGAGATAGATGGCCTCGCCGATACGCCCGGCGAGCCGGTTGCGGCCATCCCCGCCGCCGCCGCGACGCGCAAGCGCCAGCTTTTCGGGGCGCAGCAGCATCACCGGCTTGCCGCCATCGGCGAGACGCTTGGCGGTCGCCACTCTCTGCCCGGATATCTCGATCGCCGTCTCCTTGCCGGAAGTGGCGGCGGGGCCGCGCAGCACGGTGGAATCGCCGATGAACTTGCCGACGAAAAGCGTCGCCGGCTCGTCGTAGAGTTCGCGGCCGGTGCCGATCTGCTCGATGCCGCCGCGGTTGAACACGGCGATGCGGTCGGAGAGCACCAACGCCTCCTCCTGGTCGTGCGTCACATAGACGAAGGTGGTGCCGAGTTCGCGGTGGATGCGCTTGATCTCGAGCTGCAGCCATTCGCGCAGTTTCTTGTCCAGCGCGCCGAGCGGCTCGTCCATCAGCAGCAGCGGCGGATCGAAGACGATGGCGCGGGCCAGCGCCACGCGCTGCTGCTGGCCGCCCGAAAGCTCGCTTGGAAAGCGATGGCCGAAATCGGCCATCTTGACCATGTCGAGCGCGTGGCGGACGCGGCGTTCGCGTTCTGCCCCGGTGACGCCGCGCAGCTTCAGCGGATAGGCGACATTGCGGCCGACCGTCATGTGCGGGAACAGTGCATAATGCTGGAAGACCACGCCGATGTTGCGCTTGTGCGCCGGCACGCCGACCACGCTCTTTTCCCCGACCAGCAGCTTGCCGCTGGTCAGGTCGGTAAAGCCGGCGATCACGTTCAGCGTCGTCGTCTTGCCTGAGCCGCTCGGGCCGAGCAGCGTCATGAATTCACCCGGCTCGATTCGCAGCGACACGCCGTCGAGCGCCTTGAAGGAACCATAGGCCTTGCTTACCGACTCCAGGTCGATCGCCGCACCGCGACTTTCCGCTTTCTGATTCATAAGCCTCCCTTCCGCTCACGGCCAAGAAGCAGCATGCCGCCGCCGATCAGCAGTGTCGTTGCGCATAAGAGGATCGTGCCGACGGCCGCGACCGTCGGGTCGGCGTCGCGCGTGATGGAAGCGAAGATCTGCACCGGCAACGTCTTGAGATAGGGATTGGTGATGAACAGCGACACCACGATCTCGTCGAAGGAGGTGGCGAAGGCGAACAGCAGGCCTGACAGTACCCCGGGGGCGATCAGCGGCAGCGTCACCGTGCGGAACGTGGTGAGCGAACCTGCGCCCAGGCTCGCCGCGGCTGTCTCCAGCCGCTTGTCGAACACTTCGAGATTGGCCGAAACGGCGATCAACACGAAAGGCAGCGCAAGGATGGTGTGGGCCAGAACGAAGCCGAGCAGCGTGCCGACAAGCCGCGTGTCGAGATAGACGGCGTAGATGCCGATGGCCAGGACCACGCCCGGCACCACCATCGGCGTCAGCATCAGCATGCGCAGGAGATTTGCCGGCCGCGCCTGCATGCGGTCGAGGCCGAAGGCGGCAAGGGTGCCGAGCACGGTTGCCAGAACCGCAACGATCGATGCGACCTTCAGCGAATTGAGGAAGCTGGTCGACCAATCCGGATTGGTGACGAAATTTTCGTACCATTGCCAGGAGAAGCCCTGGGGTGGAAATGCCAGCGATTTATTCTCGTTGAATGACATCGGCACCACGACGAGCGTCGGTGCCACCAGCCATATGGCTACCAGCAGGCAGACAAGACCCAGCATGACGCGGGTAAGCGGCTTCATCTCCATCAGGGCCGCCCCGCTTGCCGATGGCTGGACCGCATCACGGGCGCGGCAAGCGCCAGCAGCACGAAGGTCGTGACGAGCAGCACCACGCCCATGGCCCCGCCCCTGCCCCATTGCAGGAGGCTGAGCACCTGTGTCTGCACCAGCGTCGACAGCATCGTCGAGCGCGGTCCGCCGAGCAGGGCCGGCGTGATGTAGAAGCCGAGCGCCAGGATGAAGACGATGATCGCACCGGCATAGACGCCAGGCAGCGACAGCGGCAGATACACCGTGAGGAACGCGCGCGAGGGTCTCGCCCCGAGGCTCCGCGCGGCTTGCATCAGCCTGAGATCGATGCCTTTCATGACCGAATAGAGCGGCAGGATCATGAAAGGCAAAAGCACCTGCGCCATGCCGATGACCACGCCCGTCTGGGTGCGGATCAGCCTGATGCCGCCGAACCCGAGCGCCCGCAGGATCGAGTTGATGACCCCCGAATCCTGCAGCAGTATCACCCAGGACAAAGTGCGTACCACGCCGCTCACCCAAAACGGGATCAGCACACATAGCAGCAGCACCAAGCGCACGCGTGGTCGGACCGCGGTCATCAGATAGGCATAGGGATAGGCGCAAACCACGCAGACCAGCGTGACCCATGCTGAAATGAGGAAGGTCCGCCGGAGCACGGCTAGGTTGATGGGCGCGCCGAAGAACCAGATATAGTTCTGTAGGCCCCACTGCGGCTCCGACAGGCTGCGCACGACGATGGTGAGCAGCGGATAGCCAATCACCGCGAAGAGCAGGACCAGCGCCGGCAGCGCGAGCGCGAACGGCCGCCATGCCCGGCGCCTTTCGGCGGCCGGAATGGCTGGCTGGGACGCGCTCACGGCTTTTGGTCTCCCTCAGCCGGTCAGTTGCCGGACATCAGCGCGGACCACTTCTCCTGCGCCACCGCGAAGTTCGGGACCCAGAACTTGAAGTTCTGCTTGTAGCCCTGCTTCTGGCGTTCGGGCGTGTTGGTCAGGAAAGCGGAGACGGAAGCGTCGACCTTGGGCTGCGCTTCACTGTTGATCGGCGTGTAAGACGTTTGCTCCGTCAACACCTCCTGCGCGTGCTTGCCAAGATAGGCGTTGAGCAGCGCGTAGGATGCCTCCGTGTCCTTGGCGCCGACGGGGATCGTCATCTGATCCATCACCACCAGCCAGTCCTGCCAGGCCGGTGCGTATTTGGCGCCGTTCTTGACCGCGGTCATGGCGCGGCCTGTCCACATCATCAGCATGTCGGCCTCGCCGGATTCGGCGAGTTGCTGCGATTCTGCACCCGTCTTCCAGAAGATGGTATCGGGGCCGAGCTTGCGAACCACATCGATGGCCTTGTCGATATCGGCCACCGTCATCGCCTTGGGGTCCCCGCCGGCAACCTTGAACGCCTGTTCCAGCAAGCCACCGGTCGGGCTGCCGGAGCCGTCGATTCCGCGCACGCCGGGGAATTTCTGCGTGTCGAAGAAGTCGGCCCAGCTCTTGGGCGGATTGTCCTTGTACTTTTCGGTGTTGTACATCAGCACGACGCCGTAGTTCATCGCCGGCACCGAGCACTCGCCGACCTGGCCCTCGGGAATTTTCGAGACGTCGAGTTTGGTGAAGTCCAGCTTCTGGAACAGTTTGCCGCAATAGACATAAGGCGGCAGATCGTCGGTATCGACAACGTCCCATGTCACATTGCCGGACTCGACCTGCGCCTGCAGCTTGGCGATCTCGGTCGGGCCGTCATTGAGCAGCTTGACGCCCGACTTGTCCACGAACTCCTTGAGCGCTGCCGCCTGGCCGTCCTGGTAGATGCCGCCATAGGACACGAAAGTCAGGGTCTTGCCCTTCAGCGAGCCTTCGGCCACCTCTCCGGCAACCGGCTTCGATTGCGCGAGCGCGGCCGTCGCCGCCAGAAGCACGCCCAGGCACGCCGCATGTGCAAATTTCACTCTCATGTTCAACTCTCCCATTCCAGAGCTCGCATTTGTTCTCATTCACCCGGATGCGAGCGGTTTCCGGTCCTGTACTGATCGAGTTCCAGCGCGCCGGCGGTCGGCGGCGCGATGATCCAGAGCACCTCCGCCGGTGTGTCGCCGACATTGACCGTGCGGTGCGGCACCGAGGTCGCGTATTCGACGCTGTCGCCTTCGCGCATCAGATGGCGCTCGTCGGCAAGCGTCAGTTCGACGGTTCCCTTGAGCACCATGAACATCTCATGCTCGCCGCCATGCACATAGGCGTCGTCGCCGGTCGAGCCGCCGACCTCGAAATGCCCCGCATAAACCTCGAACTGATGGATCGGCCGCCGCGACAAAAGCATCTTGCGGCCTCGCACGCCGACGGGAACGACAGGCCGTTCCTCGCGCCTCAGCACCTTGTGCAACGGACGGCTGCTGCCCTCGAACAGGTCGTTGATGCCGAGATCGAGAGCGGCGGCGATCCTGAGCAGCGTGCCTGTGTTGGCGCCGCACAGATTGCGCTCGAGCTGGCTGATGAAGCTCGCCGTCGTGCCGGTCATGTCGGCCAACCGGCGCAGCGAGACGCGCCTTGCCATGCGCAGCGCCTTGATGCGGGGACCGACGCCGCCGGCCTCAGGGGTGGCCGCGACCGTACCATTCACCTCTTTCGCCGTGGAGTCCGATATGCGTGGCATTGCCGCTCCCGTTTCACTTAACACCTTATTAAGTGGTGATGGCGTTGGCAAGCGCGGACGGCATGCCAAGATTTCGGCGCCCATCGATCCTGCCGGTCGCACCGGATCGGGCTGAAAACCGTCCATACGGCGGGAAATCCGCATTAGCGGCGACCCAGGCATGAAAAAACCGACGTCAGCTTGCTTCTGACGTCGGTCATTTAGGTTTTGGGATCGTCGCACCCGGTCTTTCCGAGGAAAGACCGAGGTTGGTTCGATCCGACGCAGACCCGTGGGCGGGGGGCTTGGGGTTTACGAGCCGGTGCCGGACCGAACCGTCTCAGGCAACGCCGGTAAATTCGTCGGACATTGGGGCATGAGCGCGGATAAAAAATGGCGAGAATGTGGCGGAGCATCACCAATTCCAACATGTCGTTTGCAAACGTGACTGGACGCGACGGAAATGGCGCGGGTCCGCACCGCTTCGCCGGCACTTGCAATTCGATGGCGAAAGCGCCAACTTTGGTTGGCAAAGATTCATTTTTGAAGGATCGAGGCATGACCGATCACGGCGGCGGGACGGAGGATGGCGACGCATCCGCGATACTGATCCCGCTCCACGAGGCACGCCGTGCGCGCCTCGACCAGCCGGTGCGCTTCGAGCGGCGCGAACTGGACCAGATCCTGAAACTCTACGGGCGCATGGTTGCCGCCAATGAATGGCGCGACTACGCTATCGATCATCTCACCGACAGGGCCGTGTTTTCAGTGTTCCGCCGGGCCAGCGAGGTGCCGCTGTTCCAGATCGTCAAGGACCCGAAACTGGCACGCAAACAAGGCGCCTTCGCCGTCATCGCCGCGGGCGGCCGTATCCTCAAGCGCGGGCAGGAGCTTGGCCGTGTGCTCGGCGTCTTCGACAACAAGCTGAAGCTGGTCGAGGCCTGAACCGCGGCGCAATTGCTCGGTTGACCTCCGTCTTGGCGCTCATCTAAGCCCTTATTTTTCTTGACGGAATTTCCGTTCCGGCAATGATTCCGGATCCGGCGGAGCCGAGGCCCCGCCGTTCAGCGCCAGTTGCATGAACACGGTGTCCAGCCAGCGTCCGTGCTTGTAGCCGGAGCCTTCAAGGCGGCCGGAATGACGAAAGCCGAGCTTTTCGTGCAGCTTGACGGAAGCGCTGTCGGGATGGCCATCGCCGATCACAGCGACGATCTGGCGAAAGCCCGCCGCCTCGGCGGCCGCGATCAGGCTTTGCATCAGTTTGAGGCCGACACCCTGGCCCTTGGCATCAGGCGCGACATAGACGGAGTCCTCGACGACAAAGCGATAGGCCGGGCGCGGCCGGAAGGGACCGGCATAGGCATAGCCGAGCACGGCGCCATCCTTTTCCGCCACAAGGTAGGGGAAGCCGCCGGCCTGGAGCGTGTCGAATCGCATGCCCATTTCGGCGCGCCCCGGCGGCTCCAGCTCGTAGCTCGCCGTGCCGCGGGTCACAGCGTCGGCATAGATTTGCGTAATGGTGTCGAGGTCGGCCGCGCGCGCGGCCCGTATAACGATAGTGCTCATTCTTTATGCAGGCCTCTTTGTCTGCCTGCAATAACAGCAAAGGTCGGCGCAAAAGAAAAGGGCGGCCGTTGGGCCGCCCCTCCAAACCCGATGGTCCAGTCAGACCATGACGCGGACCAGCCCTTAGCGGCGGTCGCCCATGAACTGGAGCAGGAACATGAACAGGTTGATGAAGTCGAGATAGAGCGTCAGCGCTCCCATGATGGCCTTGCGGCCGGCAACGTCGGAAGCGTCGCCCTCGAAATACATCTCCTTGATCTTCTGCGTGTCGTAGGCGGTGAGGCCGGCGAAGACCAGCACGCCGATCGCCGAGACGGCGAAGGACAGCGCCGACGACTGCAGGAAGATGTTGATCACCATCGCGATGATGATGCCGAACACGCCCATGATCAGGAACGAGCCCATCGCCGTCAGGTCGCGCTTGGTCGTGTAGCCGAACAGCGACAGCGCGCCGAAGGCCGCGGCGGTGGCGAAGAAGGTCTGCGAGATGCTGGCGGTGGTGTAGACCAGGAAGATCGACGACAGCGACAGGCCGACTAGGCCCGCATAGACCCAGAACGTCGTCTGCGCCGCCGACACGCTCATCGACTGGACGCGGAACGACAGGAACAGAACGGCGGCCAGCGGGGCCAGCATCACCAGCCAGCGCAGCGGCGAGCCGAAGATCGCGTAGCCGAACGAGGTCAGCATCTCGCCGCTCGGCAGCGTCGCGACAGCCGAGGCCGGATCGGTGGTTGTGGCCAGCATGATCGTGCCGACGGCGGCAAGACCAGTGATGAGGAGACCAAGCCCCATCAAATTGTAGACCTTGATCATATAGGCGCGCAGGCCCTGATCGATGTCGACGGCGGCGCCGGGCACGGCGCGCGTCTGATAGTTGCGAATGGGTTCAGCCATTGTGGTCCTCTATTGCTTCTGCCCCGTCCGGTGTCGGGTCCACCCGGACCCAGGCGCCGCTGGCGGGACTCCAGCATGCCTGCGGCGAAATATGATGGTTATTCGCGTCAAGAACAAGACCGTAACCGGGTGTAATGCTTCGTGAGGCACGCATGGCGCGGTTTTCCAGCCCTTTGGCCGCGAAACATTACGTCGATTTAACCAAATGCCGGCCGTCGGCGGGGTGGAACCGATGCGGACTCAGAGGTTTCGCAGCACGGGCGCTGCTTTGTGGCCGAGCACCCGCCAGGTGCCGGCGAGACCGATGCCGACGGTGATGACCAGCGCAAAGAGAATGGTCGCCACCGCCACTTCCGGCATGAAATGCGACGGCAATGTCATGATGCGGGCGACGACGAACCATGCGGCGGCACTGCCGGCGGCGAGCGCGAAGACCGCCGTGGCGAGGCCGATCAGCATGTATTCGAGCGAGAAGGCCGATATCAGCGTCAGCCGCGTCGCACCGAGCGTCTTCAGCACCACCGCGTCATGGATGCGCGCCCGGTTGCCGGCGGCGAGCGCACCGGCCAGCACCAGCACCGACGCGATCAGTGCCACGCCGGCCGCCGCCCTGATCGCCGCGCCGAGCTGTCCGACCAGACGGTTGACGATGTCGAGCGCGTCCTTGACGCGGACCGTAGTGACTGCCGGGAAGGCGCGGGTGACGGCATTGAGGATGCGGGCGTCATCAGCCGCGGTGGCGCTCTTTTCGGTCAGCGTCGCCACCCAGCCATGCGGCGCGCCGGCAAATGTGTTGGGCGAGAACACCATGACGAAGTTGATGCCCATCGTCTCCCATTCGACCTGGCGGAAATTGGCAATCCTGGCCGTGACATTGCGGCCGAGCACGTTGACGGTGACGGTATCGCCGAGCTTCAGCCCGATTTCCTTGCCTTCCTTGTCGGAAAACGAGACGAGCGGCTCGCCGGTATAATCGGCCGGCCACCAGCTGCCCTCGGTCAGCGTCGCGTTGTCCGGCTGCTTGGCCTCATAGGTCAGGCCGCGATCGCCGCGCAGCACCCAAGCGCCCTCCGCCGGTACCTTGACCTTGTCGACGGCAACGCCGTTCAGCGCCATCACCCGGCCGCGCAGCATTGGCACCTTGGCAAGCGTCCCCTGCGGGGCCTCCTTGCTGATCAGACTGGAGAAGCCGTCGACATCGCTGCTCTGGATATCGACGAAGAAGAAGTTCGGCGCCCGCTCCGGCAGGCTGCCGGAGATCTGCCGCCGCAGATTGCCGTCGATCAGCGCCAGCGTCACCAGCAGCGTCAGGCCAAGGCCCAGCGACAGCACCACCGACGGCGTCAGCGCGCCTGGCCGATGGATGTTGCCGACGGCGAGCCTGAGCGCCACGAAGCGCACGCGCGGGCTCTTCCTTGCCGCCCATTGCACCAGCGCACCGACCAGGCGCAGCACCAGGAAGGCGAAGATGGTGGCCCCGACGAAGATCGAAGCGATGCGCTGGTCGCCCGAAAACAGGATGGCGAGCGCTGCAAGAAGCACTGCGATGCCGAGCGCCGAAACGACATAGATAGCGCGTGGAAAACCGCGGCCTTCCAGTCCCATCTCGCGGAACAGCGCGGTCGCCGGCACATCGCGGGCGCGACCGAGTGGCAGCAGCGCGAAGGCCAGCGTCACCAGCAGCCCGAACAGCGCTGCCATGCCGAGAGCGCCGGGATAAAAGCCGCCTTGCGCCGGCACCGGAACGACCGACTGAAGCGCGGCGCTCGCGGCAAAGGGCATCAGTGCGCCGAGCACCAGACCTGCGGCGATGCCGAGGGCCGCGATCATCAGGATCTGCACGAGGTAAACGGCAAAGACGAAGCCGCCCGATGCGCCCAGGCTCTTGAAGGTGGCGATGACGCCGCGCTTGCCGTCGAGATAGGCGCGCACCGCGTTGGCGACGCCGACGCCGCCGACCACCAGCGCCGTCAGCCCGACCAAAGTCAGGAATTGCGAAAAGCGTTCGATGTTGGAAGAGAGCGCCGGGGCCGCATTGCTGCGCGTGCGGATCGACCAGCCGGACTCCGGGAAATCCTTGGCAGCCTCGTCCTGGATGGCCTTGAGCCGCGCCTCGTCGGCGTCGGCGGCCAGCCGGATCTTGTAGGAATTCTCGACGAGGCTGCCCGGCTGAACCAGCCCTGTCGCGACCAGGCCCTCGGTCGAGATCATCAGGCGCGGCGCGAAACCGAAACCTTCGGACACGGCATCGGGCTCGGTGACCAGCCTGGCGCGCAGTTCGAAGGTGGCGGTTCCGAGCTTCAGCCGATCGCCGAGCTTCACATGCAGCCGCTCGAACAGCAGGTCGGGCGCGGCCGCGCCGAAAACACCGAACTGTTCGCCAAACAGTTCCTGCTTCGTCAGCGCCGGCTCGGTTTCCAGGGCACCGTAAAGCGGATAGGCCTCGTCGACGGCCTTGGCCTCGACCAGTGCCTGATCGGAGCCGTCGGCAAGCCGCGCCATCGAACGCATGCTGACGGTTCTCGACACCGTGCCCAGCCCATCGAGGAAGCCGCGTTCGGCTTCGCTTGCGTCGCGCTGGTTAAGCTGGAAGCGCAGATCGCCGCCAAGCAGCGTCTGGCCCTGGTTGGCGACGCCGGCACTGATCGAACGGGCCACGGAATTCACGCCGCCGATCGCCGCGACGCCGAGCGCGATGCAGGCAAGGAAGATCAGGAAACCGGACAGGCCGCCGCGCATCTCGCGCAAGGAGAAGCGGACGGCGAGTTTTAACGTCCGCGCCGGTGACATCAGGCGATGGCCTTGGTCGGCGCCGGTGTCTCGATCCTGCCGGAGCGCATAGAGACCTGGCGCGAACAGCGCGCCGCGAGCGCCGGATCATGCGTGACCAGCACCAGCGTCATGCCGCGCTCGGCCGCCTTGGCGAACAAAAGGTCGGCGACCTGCCTACCGGTCGCCTGGTCGAGATTGCCGGTCGGCTCGTCGGCGATGAGGATGCGCGGCGATGGCGCAAGCGCCCGGGCGATCGCGACGCGCTGCTGCTCGCCGCCCGAAAGTTCGCCGGGATAGTGCGTCACGCGGTCGCTCAGACCGACGGCCGCCAGCTCGCGTTCCGCCACCGAGAACGGATCGGCATGACCGGCCAGCTCCAGCGGCACGGCGACATTTTCGAGCGCCGTCATATTGGGGATGAGATGGAAGGACTGGAACACGATGCCGATGTTTCGCCCCCGAAACGATGCGATCTGATCCTCGCTCTTGCCGTTGAGCAGCTCGCCGGCGATTCGTACCGTGCCCGAATCGACCCTTTCCAGACCTGCGAGAACCATGAGCAGCGTCGACTTGCCCGACCCCGACGGTCCAACGATGCCGGTCGCCTCGCCGCGCGCCACATCGAGGCTGACGCCCTTCAGCACATGGACGGACGAGGCGCCTTCGCCCAATGTCAGCGATACGTCTTTCAGCTCGATGACGGCTTCTGTCAAAATGAAAGCGTCCTATATGGAGATGAGGGCTCCGCCTGCGGGCCGTCGCCGGAAGAATTCTCTGTCATATGGGACCTGCCGCATGTCTTTCCAACGCAGAATTGCCGCAGGCCTGATCGTTTTCCTCGCCATTTGCGGCGCCATCTCGTCGGCACGCGCCGAGCCTTTCAAGATCGTCGGTTTCGGTGATAGCCTGATGGCCGGCTACGGCCTCGGACCCGACGAGGGTTTTACCGACAGGCTGCAGGCGGCGCTGCGCGCCAGGGGCAGGGATGTAACCGTCGCCAATGCCGGCGTTTCCGGCGACACCTCCAGCGGCGGGCTGGCGCGGCTCGACTGGTCGGTGCCGGACGGCACGCAGCTTGTCATCCTCGAACTCGGCGCCAACGACATGCTGCGCGGCGTTTCGCCCGACATCACCCGCAAGAACCTGGATACGATGCTGGCCAAGTTGAAAGAGCGCAAGATCGCCGTTCTGCTGGCCGGCATGCGCGCAGCGCCCAATCTCGGCGCCGACTATCAGAACGCCTTCGACGTCATCTTCCCGGAACTGGCTGCAAAATACGGCGTTACCTTGTACCCGTTCTTTCTCGACGGCGTAGCCGGCCAGTCCGCCCTGCAGCTTGAGGATGGCTTGCATCCGAACGCCAAGGGGGTCGCCCAGATGGTCGAGCGCATCCTGCCTGCGGTCGAGAAGGCCATCGCGGCGGCGCCGGGAGGATCGTAAGACGGGATAGGCCCTTTCCGTTGGGGAAATCTTTTTGACGAGACCTGTGACCAACAAACCTCTTGCCCCGCTTGATTATCGATGATTCGCTGGGGGCACAGTTCGATTCGAGGAAGGGAGGCTCTTCATGCCGCGTCTTTTCACCGCCCTCGAAATTCCGCGTGACGCCGCCCTTTCGCTGTCCCTGCTCAGGGGCGGCCTGCCCGGGGCCCGCTGGATCGACGTCGAGAACTATCATCTGACGCTGCGCTTCATCGGCGATGTCGAAGGCCATGTCGCCGACGAGATCGCCAACGCGCTCGACCGCGTCCACCGCCCCTCCTTCCCGCTGACGCTGGCGGGCGTCGGCGCTTTCGGCCAGAGGAAACCCCATGCCGTATGGGCCGGGGTCTCTGCCTCGCCGGATCTCTCGGCGCTTCAGGCTGAAATCGAGCGCATCTGCCAGCGGCTCGGCATTCCGGCCGATCCGCGCAAGTTCATGCCGCATGTCACACTGGCCCGCCTGCGCAATTCGAGCCCGCTGGACGTCGCCCAATATCTTTCGGCGCGCGGCAATTTTTCGACATTGCCGTTCCGCATCAGCCGGTTCGTCTTGATGTCGTCGCGCGATTCGGTCGGCGGCGGCCCCTACATCGTCGAGGAAGCCTGGCCGCTGTCGGGCGCCGATACGCGCGCGGCAAGCCGCGTCGCCAGCGCCTCCGACGCTTCGCGGATCATGCGGTAGACCTCGGCGAAGGCTTCCTCGCCGTCGTGATAGGGATCCGGCACGTCTCGCGCCTTTCCCTGCGCAAATTCCAGGAACAGGTGGATGCGGTCGCGCACGCCGGCGGGCGCCAGCGTCTTCAGGTCGGCGACGTTCGACCTGTCCATGCCGAAGATCAGGTCGAAACGCGAGAAATCCTCGGGCGCGATCTTGCGTGCCCGCAGTTCCGATATGTCGATGCCGTGGCGCGACGCGATGGCGATCGAACGCCGATCGGGGGCGGAGCCCGCCTCCCAGTCGCTGGTTGCGGCTGAATCGAGCACTATGTCCCGGCCCAGTCCACGTTCCGTCAGCACGGAACGAAGCACGCCTTCCGCCAGCGGCGAACGGCAGATGTTGCCCAGGCAGACGAACAGAATGGATTTTATGGGCTTCGTGCTCATCGATCCGGCGCTATGGTGAAAGTCATCTTCGAAATAGCACAGGAACCGGACATGACGAGAGAGAAACTTGGCAAGGAAGCCATCGTCGCGGCGCTGACAGACCTCGAAGGCTGGTCGCTGGCTGCGGATGGCGCTTCCATCAAACGGACGTTCACCTTCAGGAATTTCTCCGAAGCCTTCGCCTTCATGACCCGCGTCGCGCTTGCGGCCGAGAAGATGGACCATCATCCCGACTGGTCGAATGTCTACAAAACCGTCGACGTGACGCTGAACACGCACGATGCCGGCGGAGTCACGGCGCTTGACATCGAGTTGGCGAAGAAAATGGACCGCTTTGCTGGCTAGGGTAATTCATAGGTGCGGCAACCCCGGCTTCGTCAGCCACGGGCGGAGCGGGAGCGAAGCGGACGCGCAGACCCGAGGATCCATGCCGCGACGTTGACTAAGGGGTGCAGTCGAGCAGAATTCAGCACCGCTGCGTCGCTCTTGAGTCGCGGCATGGATTCTAGGGTCTGCGCCGCGTCGCTTCGCTCCTTGCTTCGCCCTAGAATGACGACGGGAGGTGCGTTTGCCGCCGAACTCCAAGGGAGGACGACTGCCAGTGGAGTGTCCGCTAGGCCGACATCACCTGATCCGCAGGACAGCACGGTAAAGATTGATCCGATTTTCAGGCCAGCGATCTCCCAAGCTCTTGCAGCAAGCGTCGGGTTTCACCACATTTTGCCCCGCGGCCATGCGCAGGCAAGCGCATGAGCCCGCAAGGAGAAATTGATGGCGCAAAAATCCGGTTTTGATTTCTTCGGCTTTGGCGACAGGCTGGGCGGTGAGGGCGAGGTGCGCGAGAAATTCTGGCGCACGGCCAAGAAGGCCGCGCGGCAGATCCCGTTCATGGAAGATGTCGTCGCGGCCTATTACTGCGCCATGGACAAGAACACGCCGCTGCGCGCAAAAGGCATCCTGGTGGCGGCACTCGGTTATTTCGTCCTGCCGGTGGATATGGTCCCCGACTTCATCCTCGGCCTCGGCTTCACCGACGATATCGCCGTGCTCACCGCCGCGATCACCGCCGTCAGCGCCCATATCACGCCGGCGCACCGGCAGGCCGCCAAGGACGCCATATCGGACAAGGGCTGAGCCCTGGAACCGGCCTTCGCGCGCGCTGGACACCAGCGTTCAGGGGGCTTGTGGAAAAGTCAAACTCTTGCCGCTTTCATGCCCTCCAAGTCGCCGAAGGGACATCGCGCCAGCCGCTTGAAAGGCGGCGGCGCGAAGACGGCGGCGGTTTCCTGGGGTGAGCGTCCTTTTCTCAGAGGTAATTCACCGTTTGGTAACCCAGATTAAATCAAAATGAAGCGACGGCAGGACGCCACGCGGCCCGCCTCCGCACCATTTGGAATACGGGAAAAACGATGCGCGGATTGATTGCTACAGTTTCGAGCCTGGTCCTGGTGGCCTTCGCAGCGCCGGCGATGGCGCAGCAGGCGACCAAGATCGGCCAGCACAATGCCTGGGGCACCTACAGCTACCAGGCATCGGGCGGCAAGGTCTGCTATGTCCTCACCGTGCCGACCGACAAGCAGCCGCCGACGCTCGACCATGGCGACATGTTCTTCTTCGTCAGCCAGCGGCCCGGCCAGCAGGTATCCTACGAGCCGCAATTCATCGCCGGCTACACTTTCCAGGAAAACTCCAAGGCCACCGTCACAATCGACAAGAAGACGTTTTCGATGTTCACGCGCGGCAAGTCGGCCTGGGTCGAGAACGCCGCCGAGGAGCCGGTGCTGATCGCCGCCATGAAATCCGGCACCGACATGAAGGTGCAGGCCAAGTCCGGCCGCGGCAACACCACCTCCTACGTCTTCTCGCTGAAAGGCATCTCGGCGGCGCTGTCGTCGATCGCCAACTGCAAATAGTCGAAATTTCGCTTTGAACAGAGAGGCCGGACCGCTGGGTCCGGCCTTTGTTTTTCACGCCGGACCTGGTTCCGGCGCCGCCTCCGCCCTGCGCCGGCGGATCGCTTCCGCGATGAAGACGCGCGACAGCGCATGATAGAGCGGCTCGCGCGAGATCATGCGCGCCGTGCCGTAGCCCAGCATCGAGGCCAGCATCAGCGCGATGACATTGTCGTGATTGCCGGTCATCTCCAGGATGATGACGAAGGCCGTCATCGGCGCCTGCACGACGCCGGCGAAATAACCGGCCATGCCGAGCAACGCGGCCGCACCCGTGCTGGCGCCGAAGACGAGGCCGAGCGAGCTGCCGATGCCGGCGCCGACCGAAAGCGAAGGCGCAAAGATGCCGCCCGGAATGCCCGAGACCATCGACAGCAGCCCGGCAAGGAACTTCTCGGCGAAGAAGAACCAGGGCAGCGGCGTGCCTTCAACGGCGCCGCGCGCCTGCGCGTAGCCGGTGCCGAAGGTCAGGCCGCCCGAGGCGATGCCGATCGCCGCGACGCCGAGCCCACAGATGGCGGCGACCAGCAGGACGCGCCGCAAGGGCTGCCCCGTGTTCCAGCGCCGGATCCGGCGCGTCGCCTTCAGCGCCAGGAGCGAGAACAGCGCGCCGAGGCCGCCGCCGATGACGCCGCAGGCAATCACAAGCGGCCACTCGGCGGCAAACGAGATCGTCTCCTTCGAGACACCGAAATAGGTGTAGTTGCCAAGCAGGCCGAGCGAGGCGATGCCGGCCAGGATCACCGCCGTCAGCACCAGCCCGTTGGTCCGCGCTTCGTAGGTGCGGCCCATTTCCTCGATGGCGAAGACGATGCCGGCCAGCGGCGTGTTGAAGGCGGCCGCGATGCCGGCGGCCGAGCCGGCCAGGATCAGGCCGCGCGCCTGCGCCATGCCGCCCCAGCGTGCCGCCTGCAGCATCAACGACGCGCCGACCTGCACGGTCGGTCCCTCACGGCCGATCGAAGCGCCGCAGAACAGGCCGACCAGGGTGAGCGCGATCTTGCCCGCGACCAGCTTCAGCGACAGGATGTGGCCACGGTCGTCGTCGTCGCGCAGATGCCGCGCCGCGATCGCCTGCGGAATGCCGCTGCCTTGCGAGCCCGGGAAGAAGGCTTGCGCCAGCCAGGCACACAGCACGAAGCCGAGCGGCGTGATCGCCAGCGGCAGATAGAAACGCCAGCCGCCGTCATCGCCGGTCATGGCATGGAACAGCGCCTGCGCCTTGTCGGCGAGCACCGCGAACAGCACGCTGATCACGCCGATGCAGATCGCGCCGGCCCAGAACACCAGCCGCGGCTGCCACACCCGGCGAGAGCCCCACATCGCGCGCGAACGCCGCAGCAAGGGGTATTTTCGCACTGTACCGTTCATGTGTGTCCTCTCGACGGAGCCCCAGCCCTAACACAGGCATGGCCTCGATCAAGCGTTCGCATCAAACGTGAAATGGAAGACGGACGTGGAGCAAAAGTCCATGGCTGCGGTTTGGCACCATGAACAAGGAACCATGAGTTATGCCGGTTCGGCGCAATGATCGTCGTCTCCGCATTGATCATGAGACACCCTCAACATCGACAGGTGGATATCTCGACCTGCGTGTGCTGAGTGGTCTGCGGGAACAAGGCTCGGATGGGCTCCCGCCGACCTTCGAGCCGGCGGGAATATCGATCGACGGCAGGCCTCACATGGCCATTTTTTCGCATTCCGCCTGAGCCTTCTTGGTCGACGTGTCGATCATGAAGGCTTTGCCCTTGGCGTCGGTCATCATCATCATGCAGTGCTTGATCGGCTTTGCCATCTTCATCATCTCGGCACTCATTTTCGCGTCCGGCGTCATGGTGCCCATATGCCCGTCCGGCATGATTGCCGTGACTTGCCCTGCCTTCATCATGGTCATTGTGCCCATCGCGTCTTCGGCAAATGCCTGCGAGGCGGAAAGGCCGACGAAACTGGCAATGACGGCGAGCTTGATAAAGTTCATCGTGCATACTCCCATTTGTCGGGGCATGGTTGCCCCATTCAGGGTTCGAACGCGCGGTGAGAACCGTTACTTCAACACGATCAAGTGATCCGTTTTCGGGCGAAAAGCAGGGACCGCAGGTCTGACCGGCCGGCGCATCTGTCAATCGGTCGGCGCACGGATCGCCTCGCCATCGCATGACTCCGCCGCCAAGCTGTGCTATGGGCCGCGCTTCATATCGGGCCGATGGATGAAATCGGCCGCAAACCGCTTATATCAGTGCAACCATGACCCTTTCATTCGACCTCACCGCCGAAGGCGCCCGCGACGCGTTGCGCGCCCGCGCGATACAGCCGGAAAAGCCGTCGCTGATCGGCCTGACGCGCGCCGAACTGGGCGAGGCGCTCGTCGCGTCCGGCATCGTGCCGGAGCGCCAGGCAAAAATGCGTGCACAGCAGCTCTGGCACTGGATGTATGTGCGCGGCGTCTCCGATTTCGCCGGCATGTTCAACATTTCCAAGGATCTGCGCGCCGAACTCGACAGGCATTTCACCGTGGCGCGGCCCGAGATCGTCGAGGAGCAGGTCTCCGCCGACGGCACGCGCAAATGGCTGTTCCGCTTCCCGCCGCGCGGCGCCGGTCGCCCGGTCGAGATCGAGACTGTCTACATCCCCGAGGAAGGCCGCGGCACGCTCTGCATCTCCTCGCAGGTCGGCTGCACGCTGACCTGCTCCTTCTGCCACACGGGCACGCAGAAGCTGGTGCGCAACCTGACTGCCGAGGAAATCCTCGCCCAGTTGCTCACCGCGCGCGACCGGCTCGGCGATTTCCCCGACCGCGACACGCCCGACGGCGCCATCGTGCCGGCCGAGGGCCGCAAAGTGTCCAACATCGTCATGATGGGTATGGGCGAGCCGCTCTACAATTTCGAGGCGGTCAAGAAGGCGCTGCTGATTGCTTCCGACGGCGACGGCCTTTCGCTGTCGAAGCGCCGCATTACCCTGTCGACCTCAGGCGTGGTGCCGGAGATTTTCCGCACCGGCGAGGAGATCGGCGTCATGCTCGCCATCTCGCTGCACGCCACCAATGACGATCTGCGCGACCTTCTGGTGCCGATCAACAAGAAATATCCGCTCAAGGAGCTGATCGCCGCCTGCCGCGCCTATCCCGGCCTGTCGAACGCCAGGCGCATCACCTTCGAATATGTGATGCTGAAGGACGTCAACGATTCCCTCGACGACGCCAAGGCGCTGGTCAAGCTGCTCAGGGGCATTCCGGCCAAGATCAACCTGATCCCGTTCAACCCCTGGCCCGGCACCAACTACCAGTGCTCGGACTGGGAGACGATCGAGAAATTCGCCGACTACATAAATAACGCCGGCTATGCCTCGCCGATCCGCACGCCGCGCGGCCGCGACATCCTCGCCGCCTGCGGCCAGCTCAAATCGGAATCGGAGCGCATGCGCAAAGTCGACCGGCTGGCGCTGGAAGCCATGATGATCGCGGGGCACGGCGAGGCGTGAGGCGTCTCGTCGCCGGGCTCAAGCGCTTCGTCTTCATAGCAGTCGGCTATATCGCCGCCGTGCTGACCTCGATCCTGGTGCCTGTGCTGCTGATCGCTCTTCTGGAAGGGCTCGAATATGGCAACTGGTCCATCGTTTTCGCATTCGACTGGCTGGTTTCCTTCCCGCTCGCGGTAGCGACGGTGGCGGTCTGCGCGCTGTTGATCGTCGGCCCCGCGATCTTCATGGCCGAACGCTTGTCGCTTCGGGGCTGGTTCTACTTCGCGGCCACGGGCGCGATCACGTCCATCGCATTCGGGGTTCTTGTCCCGGGCTCGGCCGGAGGGTTTGTTTTCAACCCGGGCTTTCTCGGGTTCCTGGCCACCGCCGGCATTGCCGCCGGTTCGGTCTACTGGTTTCTGGCCGGGCGCAAGTCCGGCCATCCCTTACGCCGGGATTCGCAATGACCCGTCTCGTCGCCTATATCGTGCGCCTTGCCGTCATCCTGTTCGGCTATGCCGTCGCCGCGCTGGCGGCCAGCGCGTTCCTCAATGTCCTGTTCCTGGCCTCCCTCGGCTACACGCCGGCGCATGCGGAGCCGGCGGCGACCGCCTCGCTCTATTTCTCGATCCCCTTCGTCGCGCTGTTTGCCGCCTATTTCGCCTTCATGCCGGCGGCCCTCGTGATTCTGATCGCCGAGATTCTCGGCCGGCGCGATTGGCTGTTCTATGCGCTGGCCGGTGCGATCGTCGCCGCCGTCTTCGTCGGCTTCGCCGACCAGATGGGCGACACGCCATTCGCCGTCACCGAGCCGCGCGCCATGGCCGCCGTCATCGGCGGCGGCATGGTCGGCGGCATCTTCTATTGGCTCAGCGCCGGGCGCTGGGCCGGAACCTGGTGGAAAGCCGAACCCTGACCTCGAACCGAGCGCCCACGTAAGCAGGGAGCTTTGCTGACCTCCGGTTCGGAAGAGATCAGCAGCGAACAGCAAAATCCTACTTCGCCTGGGCAGTCAGGATTTTGAGCGCGAACGCGGAAAACACGCCGGCGAAGAGATAGTCGACCACCCGCGTCACGCGCGGGCTGGCCTTCATCGCCGCCGAGAATTTCTCCGCCGCCAGCACCATCGGGGTTGTCACCGGGGTCGAGAGCACGACGAACATGGCGCCGAGGAAGAACAGCTTTCCCGGCGCGTGCGGATCATGCGCGGAGACGAATTGCGGCAGGAAGGTCATGAAGAACAGGATGATCTTCGGGTTGAGCAGGTTGACGCCCAGCCCCACCATCCAGCTCCGGAACAGCGAGATTTGCGGGCCCGTCTTCTTCTCCGGCGAGAAGGCCGAACCCTTGGTGATCGCCTGCCAGGCCAGGAAGACGAGATAGCCGGCGCCGAAGATCTTCAGCACGAAGAAGGCCATCGGCGAGGCGACGATCAGCGCCGAGACACCGACCACCACCAAGGTGGTGTGGATCAGCGTGCCGCACAGCGCCCCCGCCATCGAGGCGAAGCCGGCGGCGCGGCCCTGGCTCAGTGTGCGCGAGACGAACAGCGTCATGTCCGGTCCGGGCGTGATCGCCAGGATGAACGTGGCGATGGCGAACTGGATCAGCGTTGCGGTGTCGGGAATGAAGGACATGGTAGGCCCGTTGACTTTCGATACGCAGCTATAATGAACGGGGCCTGCCGTTGCCAGCGGCTGTGCGACGGAAAGGATGATCCAGCTGTCCCGTATGCCTGTTTCTCCGCGCCTTGCCCCGTTCATCCCTTGCGGTGACCGGAAACGGCGTGATACCTCGCCGGCCGAGAACTCTTGTCGCGGAAACAGCAAATGTCGAAAACAAAAGACGTCAAGAAGGTCGTGCTCGCCTATTCCGGCGGCCTCGACACATCAATCATCCTGAAATGGCTGCAGACCGAGCTCGGCGCCGAGGTCGTCACCTTCACCGCCGACCTCGGCCAAGGCGGCGAATTGGAGCCGGCGCGCCGCAAGGCCGAGATGATGGGCATCAAGGACATCCGCATCGTCGACGTGCGCGAGGAATTCGTTGCCGACTTCGTCTTCCCGATGTTCCGCGCCAACGCCGTCTACGAAGGGACCTATCTGCTCGGCACCTCGATCGCCCGGCCGCTGATCTCGAAACACCTCGTCGAGATCGCAAAGGAGACCGGCGCCGACGCGATCGCCCACGGCGCCACCGGCAAGGGCAATGACCAGGTGCGCTTCGAGCTTTCGGCCTATGCGCTCAATCCCGATATCAAGGTCATCGCGCCCTGGCGCGACTGGTCGTTCAAGTCGCGCACCGACCTCATCAACTTCGCCGAGCAGCACCAGATTCCGGTGCCGAAGGACAAGAAGGGTGACGCGCCGTTCTCGGTCGACGCCAATCTCCTGCATTCCTCTTCCGAGGGCAAGGTGCTTGAGGACCCGTGGAGCGAGCCGCCGGAATTCGTCCATCAGCGCACCGTCTCGCCCATGGACGCGCCGGACAAGGTCACCGAGATCGAGATCGAGTTCCTGAAGGGCGATCCGGTCGCGCTCGACGGCAAGAAGCTGTCGCCGGCAACCATGCTCGCCGCCCTCAACGATCTCGGCCGCGACAACGGCATCGGCCGGCTCGACCTCGTCGAGAACCGCTTCGTCGGCATGAAGTCGCGCGGCGTCTACGAGACCCCCGGCGGCACCATCCTTATCGCTGCCCACCGAGCCATCGAATCGATCACGCTCGACAGGGGAGCTGCCCACCTCAAGGACGAGTTCATGCCGCGCTACGCCGAACTCATCTACAACGGCTTCTGGTTCGCGCCCGAGCGGCTGATGCTGCAGACGATGATCGACAAGAGCCAGGAGGATGTCGAAGGTACGGTGCGTCTGAAGCTCTACAAGGGCAATGTCATCGTTACCGGCCGCAAGTCGAAGAAGACGCTCTATTCCGACGCGCTGGTGACCTTCGAGGACGACCGCGGCGCCTATGACCAGAAGGACGCCGCCGGCTTCATCCGCCTCAATGCGCTGAGGCTGCGGACCTTGGCGGCGCGCAACCGCCGGGACTGACCGCTTTACCGGTCAGCGAACAGGAAACCCGGCAACGCGGCCGGGCTTTCTGCTGAAAAGCAATTCCAGGAAAAGTGTGTCCGTTTTCCCGGGAAAAGCGCGTAGCGCTTTCCCTTGGGAATTGCGCAAAAACAAAGACATAGAGCGGTTCGCCGTCTCCGTGAAACGGTGAACTGCCCTAACGATTACTCGCCATCGATCGCCGTGGCGATACGGGCGATGGCCTGTTGATAGACACTCGCGGAGTTCCAGCCGGCAATTGCACCCATATTCGACTGAGCGCTCGCGCCGGCCTGCCAACCATGCGCCTTGAGGAAGTTGGCCGTGGAAGCCAGCGCGGTGCTCTTGTCGCGCAGGTTTCCGCTGCCCACTCCATATTTCAGGACATTTCCGGGCAGGAACTGCGTGTGGCCGATCTCGCCATGCATGGCCCCGACCGACGAGGCGGTCAACGTTCCGCGATCGACCAGCTTCAGCGCCGCAATGGCATGCGGCTGAAAGTAATCCGGACGGCGGCAGTCATAGGCAAGCGTCAAAATGGCGGACACCGTGTTCTGGTTGCCCATAGAGGCGCCGAAGCCCGTCTCCATGCCCCAGATGGCAAGCAGCACGCCCGGCGAGACGCCGTAGGTCCGTTCGATCTTGTCGAACAGCGCCGCATTCGATTTCTTCAGCGCCCGGCCCTTGGAAATGATCGCCGCCCCGCCGCGGCGCTTCATGAAGGCTTCCACCGAGCCGCTGAAAGCCTTGTGGATGGCGCGGTCCGCGGAAATGGTCCTGGTCGCGTAGGTCGCGCCGGCCAGGGCCGCCAGTCCTCTCGAACCCACGCCCTCGGCCCTGGCCTCCGCTGCGAAGTCCTGCTTCCAGGCATCGAAGCCGGCTCCGGTCTTGCCACAGCTGGCCGCCGCCTGTGCGCCCGTCGCCAGCGCAAGCATCGCCACCACAGTGGCCGCTGCAAACATCTTACCTTTGGCAAGAAATGCCATGTTGTTCTCTCCTGGTTGCCTGAATCACGTCCCGGCCGGAATTTGCCAGTGAAACGCGCACTTGTCACTGTCGCGCGCGCAAGCTGGCCAATGGAAGGGAATTTGCCTACGATCAAGCAAATATTGTGGCAAGAACCACCCATGGCCTGACGATCCTTGCGCCATGTTGCTCAATGACGTCACAGTCGGGAACGACGTCTGTCGGCCGGCGTTTTGCACGACGCGCCTTCCCCTGTTCCCTGGTCCGAGACCGAGATGAAACTCTTCGACTGTCCTCATTGCGGCCATCGTCTCTATTTCGAGAACGCCCGGTGCCTGAACTGCTCCAGTGCCGTGCTCTATGATCCGCAGCGCGCCTGCTTTGCCCTGTCCGGTGCCGACGGCGGCTCCCCATGCGCCAACGCCGACGAATGCGCCTGCAACTGGATGGCCGAGCCGGGACAGCCCTTCTGCCGCGCCTGCGCGCTCAACCAGCTGATCCCGGACCTCTCCGTCGACGGCAACCGCCGCCGCTGGATACGGGTCGAGGCCGCGAAGAAGCGCGCGGTCTATTCGCTGCTGGCTTTCGGACTGCCGGTGGCGCCCAAGCAGAACCCCGCCGACGAGGCCGGCCTTGCCTTCGACTTCCTTGCCGATCCGATCGGCGGCGGCCCGGGCGGCGAGCGCATCCTGACCGGCCACGACAATGGCCTGATCACCCTCAACGTCGCCGAAGCCGACTCCGCCGAGCGCGAAAGGCGGCGCGTTGAGATGGGCGAGGCCTATCGCACCTTGCTCGGCCATTTCCGCCACGAGCTCGGCCACTACTACTGGGACCGGCTGATCCGCGACAATCCGCAAAGGCTTGACGCCTTCCGCGCGCTGTTCGGCGACGAGCGCACCGGCTACGAGCAGGCATTGAAGAACCACTATGCCAATGGTGCCCCACCCGACTGGCAGCAACGCCACATCTCGTCCTACGCCACCTCCCATCCCTGGGAGGACTGGGCCGAAAGCTGGGCCCACCACCTGCACATCACCGACACGCTGGAAATGGTCCATGCGCTGAACTTCCCGCTCGGCCGGCTGGAGACGGTGGAAGCCAACGAATTGCCCCAGGGCGACACCGGGGGCAGGCTGCAACCAGCGCCGTCCGAACCGACACCCGCTCCCGAACCGTTCGAAAAGATCCTGTCGCGCTGGCTGGTGCTGTCGGAAGCCTCCAATTCCATCAATCGCTGCATGGGTCTGCCCGACCTTTACCCCTTCGTCATCTCGGATGTCGCGGCGCGCAAACTGGCCTTCGTTCACGACCTTCTGACCGGCCTGCCGCAAGAAACGGGAACAAATCGTGAGTTGGCTTCAACATTTTAGCTGGAACGCATGCGCCGCTCCCCCGTTTTCGCTGCCGAGGGACCATGAAACGGAGAGAAACCATGAAATCCGTATTGTTTCCCGCGGTCGCCGGAATGCTCACGCTCTTCTCGGGCGCCGCCATGGCCGACACCCCCGTCTCCGCAATCACCGATCTCAATGTCCGCGCTGGCCCGGGCCCGCAATATCCTGTCATCGGCGTGCTCGCCGCCGGCCAGTCGGCGACGCTCAATGGCTGTATCGAAAACAGCAAATGGTGCACCATCGCCGAAGCCGGTGGCCAGGGCTGGGTCTATTCGGACTATGTGACGGCTGATTTCGGCGGCAACCGGGTCGTGTTGACGCGACGTCCGCTCGGCTCCAGCGTCGCCGTCGTGTCGCCGCCCGAGGGCTATTCCACCGACTACACCGGCTCGATCATCGCCGGCGAGCCGGTCGAGGACGCCATCCCGCAGCCTCCCGCCGAAGTCAGGACCTATGTCGACACGCATCGCGTCGACCCTGTCTATCTTGAGGGCGAGGTGGTCACCGGGGCCGTTTTGCCCGAGAGTGTCGAACTGCGCGAGATCCCCGATTACGACTACCGCTACGTCTATGTGAACGGCCAGCCGGCGCTGATCGACCCGCAGACGCGGCGCATCGTCTATGTGGTCCGCTGAGGCGGATAGGACACGGGGTTAATCATCGGAGCATGCCTTTCGCCTGCCGGCAGGCAGGCGAGGGCGGCGCGAATGCGCCGAAGGCTGGCGGGGCGTATCGAATAGGAATGATTGCGCAGAACCGCCCGATCCCATAGATCATGCGACGCGAAGCACCAGCTTGCGAGAGAGCGTGATATCGGACCCTGCCGCCTTCGAGCACTATCGAAACACAGCCAACGAAAAGACGACCCTGCCGCGCCTGCTTCTCGGGACCGGGATCGTCGTCCTGTTCTGGGCCGCGTCGACGGGGGTCGTGCTGCTGGGCGGCACCTATGCCTTTTTCGCCTGGCGGACAGCGCAAGGCGCGGCTGCGCCCGCCGGCGGCATGCAGGGTTTCCTTGCGTCGCCAATCGGCATTCTCACCGCGCTCGCGTCTTTCGCCGGCATCTGGATCGGCTTGTGGATCGCCATGCGCTGGGTGCATGGCGAGAAGCTGTCGGCGCTCCTCGGCAACAGCCGTCGCATTTCGCGCTCGGGTTTCATCAAGGGACTGGTCGCGGTGTTGGTCACTTCGCTCGTGTCCGAGGTCCTGCTCTACCTGATGCAGCCCGAGATCGCGCGCGGCTCGATCGCCCTGTCGTCCTGGCTGCTGTTCCTGATCCCGATCCTGGCGCTCACTTTTCTGCAGACGTCATCGGAAGAGGTGCTGTTCCGAGGTTACCTGCTGCGCGGTCTTGCCTACCGGTTCAGGAGCCCGTTCGTCTGGGCGCTGCTGCCGGGCCTGCTGTTCACCTCGCTGCACTGGAGCGCGAACGCCTCGGCCGCCATCAACGCCTGCGTGCTGGTCTCGATCGCCGCTTTTGCACTGCTTCTGACGCTCGTCGTCTATGCCACCGGCAATCTCGGCGCGGCCCTCGGCGCCCATCTCGGCAACAATCTGACCGGCTTCCTGCTGATCTCGCATCAGGAGAGCTACAATTCCTTCGCCCTGTTTACCGCCAGACCACTCGAAGGGCCGGGCTGGGCGACGTCGGACGCGGTCCTCATCGCCACGATCGGCATCGCCTGCAGCCTGCTGACGATACTGCTGCTCTTACACCCGCGCTCGCCGCTGAGCGTCTCGGCCGAACCTGCAGACGGAACGAAGGCGACCTGATTGCTGCGCGGGGAGACCGGCGGAACGGTCCTTGTCTTGACTCCGCGGCCGTTTTCCTGTCTACAGCCCCGAATTCCGCGACGAGTATCCCTCCGAGCAAGCCGACCAGGATGCCGAAGCCTCTTTGAGGCCAAGTGCTGTAAACAGATCCTGGAGGCCAACACCCGGCAGCGCTGTGCGCCCCCGGGTGCTTTTTGGTTTTGGCTTTTGCTTGCCACGAGACTTGGACACTTGGCGCGAACGCATTACCTCTCGGGCACCATCAGGTTGCCAGGGAAAAGGAAACAGAATGTTTGAATCACTTCAGGAGCGCCTTGGCTCCATCCTGAACGGCCTGACCGGCCGCGGCGCGCTGTCGGAGGCGGATGTCTCGGCGGCGCTCCGCGAGGTGCGCCGTGCGCTGCTCGAGGCCGACGTGGCGCTGGAAGTGGTGCGCTCCTTCACCGACAAGGTGCGCGAGAAGGCGGTCGGCGCGGCGGTGCTGAAGTCGATCAAGCCCGGCCAGATGGTCGTCAAGATCGTGCATGACGAGCTGGTCGACATGCTCGGCGCCGAAGGCGTCGCCGTCGACCTCAACGCACCGGCGCCCGTCGTCGTCATGATGGTCGGCCTGCAGGGTTCCGGCAAGACGACGACCTCGGCCAAGATCGCCAAGCGGCTCACCGAGCGTCAGAACAAGAAGGTCCTGATGGCCTCGCTCGACACGCGGCGCCCCGCCGCGCAGGAGCAGTTGCGCCAGCTCGGCGAGCAGGTCAAGGTGGCGACGCTGCCTGTCGTCGTCGGCCAGAACCCGGTCGATATCGCCAAGCGCGCCGTGCAGGCGGCCAGGCTCGGCGGTCACGACGTGGTCATCCTCGACACTGCCGGCCGCACCCATATCGACGAGCCGCTGATGGTCGAGATGGCCGACATCAAGAAGGTGTCGGGCCCGCACGAGATCCTGCTGGTCGCCGACTCCTTGACCGGCCAGGACGCCGTCAACCTTGCCAAGAGCTTCGACGAGCGCGTCGGCATCACCGGGCTGGTGCTGACCCGCATGGACGGCGACGGCCGTGGCGGCGCCGCGCTCTCGATGCGCGCCGTCACCGGCAAGCCGATCAAGCTGATCGGCACCGGCGAGAAGATGGACGGGCTGGAGGAATTTCACCCCAAGCGTATCGCCGACCGCATTCTCGGCATGGGCGACATCGTTTCGCTTGTCGAAAAAGCCGCCGAGAACATCGACGCCGAGCAGGCGGCGGCGATGGCCAAAAAGATGCAGTCGGGCAAGTTCGACCTGAACGACCTCGCCCAGCAGCTTCAGCAGATGTCGAAAATGGGCGGCATGGGCGGCATCATGGGCATGATGCCCGGCATGGGCAAGATGAAGGACCAGATGGCCGCCGCCGGTCTCGACGACAAGATGTTCGGCCGCCAACTCGCCATCATCTCCTCGATGACCAAGGCCGAGCGCGCCAACCCCGACATTCTCAAGCACTCGCGCAAGAAGCGCATCGCCGCCGGCTCCGGCACCGACGCGGCCGAGATCAACAAGCTCTTGAAGATGCATCGCGGCATGGCCGACATGATGAAGGCGATGGGCGGCAAGGGCAAAGGCGGCGGCCTGATGCGCGGCATGATGGGCGGGCTCGCCTCCAAGATGGGCCTCGGCGGCATGATGCCCGGTGGCATGGGCGGCATGCCTGACCTCTCCAAGATGGATCCCAAGCAGCTCGAAGCCTTGCAGAAGCAGGCGCAGGCCGCCGGCATGAAGGGCCTGCCCAGCGGCCTTCCCGGCGGCGGTGGCCTGCCCGGCTTGCCCGGCGGCATGAAGCTTCCCGGGCTTCCCGGTCTCGGCGGCGGTGGCCTGCCTGGCCTCGGCAAGAAGAAGTGAGGACGCGATGAACGAGGAAAAGGACATGGCGGACGCCCGCACCATCCTGGCCGGCTACCGTGCTTCGATCGACAACATCGATGCCGCCCTCATCCACATGCTGGCCGAGCGCTTCCGCTGCACCAAGGCGGTCGGCCTGCTCAAGGCCGAGCATGGCTTGCCGCCGGCCGATCCGGCGCGCGAGCAGCAGCAGATCGCCCGTCTTCGCCAGCTCGCGGACGATGCGCATCTCGACCCGGATTTCGCGGAGAAATTCCTCAACTTCGTCGTCCGCGAAGTGATCCGCCACCACGAACAGATCGCCGCTGCCAACGGCGTGACGAAAACCGGCTGAAGACAAGGATTTAGCCGCAACCCTACCAACGAAATCAGAGCTTTTAGGAGATAAGAAATGGCACTGAAGATCAGACTGGCCCGCGCGGGCTCGAAGAAGCGTCCCTACTACCACGTCGTCGTCGCCGACGCGCGCTCGCCGCGCGACGGCCGTTTCATCGAGTCGCTCGGCTCGTGGAACCCGCTGCTGCCGAAGGACGGCGAGCGCGTCAAGGTTGACGCCGAGCGCGTCAAGCACTGGCTGTCGCACGGCGCCCAGCCGACCGACCGCGTGCTGCGCTTCCTCGATGAGGCCGGCCTCGCCAAGCGCGACGCCCGTTCCAATCCGAAAAAGGCCGAGCCCGGCAAGAAGGCACAGGAGCGCGCCGCGCTTCTGAAGAAGGCGCAGGACGACGCCGCTGCCGCCGTCGCGGCGGCTGCGGCCGCGCCGGCCGAGGCGGAGCCCGCCACGGCCGAGTAATCGATCACCGATCGTCTTTTTCGAAACGGCGGGCCCTTAGCCCGCCGTTTTCTATTTCGAATTCATTGGGCGGATGCTGCCGCTCAATAGCCGCTCGGGCAACGATCGACATAGACATGGCCGCGGCTGTCGCGATAACGGCAGCGGCCCGGTTCGCTGGCCCGCCCGATCAGCGCGCCGGCCACGGCACCGACCGCGCCGCCGACCACGGCGCCCTGGACGGGATCGCCCGCCACCGCCGCGCCGACCGCTGCTCCGCCCAGGCCGCCGACGGCCGCGCCTTTTTCCGTCTGCGAACAGGCGCCAAGCGCTGCCGTCAGCACCAGAATGGTCATGATTTTCTTCATTGTCGTTCCTCTCTCACGGGGATCGCCGTCCTCGCCGCCATGTTCCTAACTCCCAGGCGGCCGATTTGATCCCTAGACATTGAAGGCCGGCGCTTCGCCGCGCCTGCCAAGGCCATGCCGATCTCCGGCAAGCATGTGAAATCGTTGATGTTCCCACGCCGCGGCGCAGTCTCTCGCCGGGTTGTCCGTGCAGCGCGCCGGCGTGGCTATCGGCGCGCTTCGGTCGCGTATATGAAGAGCCGGCGGGCGTGGCCCGTCAGACAAGAGCAGGCGAGATGGCCGGAGAGACAGATCTGAAGACATTGCTGGCGTCGATGATGCCGCAATTGATTGCCGGCATCCATGTCTTCGCCACGCTGCCGGCGGGTGTATCGGTTCCGGAAGGACTCGAAGCGGTCATGCTGTTTCGCGAATGCGAAGGCACGACATTGATCCTGCCCGAAGACGAGGCGCAGGCAGCCGGGCTGGAAGCCGTTTTCCGCTGCCGCATGATAACGCTGAACATCCATTCGTCGCTGGAAGCCGTCGGCTTCCTCGCCGCCATCACCGCACGCCTCGCCGCCGCCGGCATGGGCGTCAATCCCGTCTCCGCCTTCTATCATGACCATCTGTTCGTGCCGGTCGACCGGGCCGAGGAAGCGATGAGGTTGCTGCGGGAACTGGCGGCGGAAAATCGGACATAGGCCGGCGCCCCCCTCATCCGCCTGCCGGCACCTTCTCCCCATATAAGGACGGGGGGAAGGTGAGCTAACGGCCGAAGGCCGAGCCCGCGACTGCGGGCCGCCGGTCGTCCGGCGCCCTCGCGGAGGGCCAGCCGCGGCAGCGGCGGTGCGGCCCGCGAGCGAAAGCCAAACAGCCGTCAGGCTGCCTTCTTCTTCGGCTGGATCAGGCCGCGCTCGACCAGCAGTTCGGCGATCTGCACTGCGTTGAGGGCGGCGCCCTTGCGCAGATTGTCGGAAACGATCCACATCGACAGGCCGTTGTCGATGGTCGAATCCTCGCGGATGCGCGAGATGAAGGTGGCGTCCTCGCCGGCCGATTCCAGCGGCGTGATGTAGCCGCCGTCCTCGCGCTTGTCCAAGACCTGGCAGCCCGGCGCCTCGCGCAGGATGTCGCGCGCCTCGTCGGCGGTGATCGGGTTCTCGAACTCGATGTTGACCGCTTCCGAATGGCCGATGAACACCGGCACGCGCACGCAGGTCGCCGTCAGCTTGATCTTGGGATCGAGCATCTTCTTGGTCTCGGCGACCATCTTCCACTCTTCCTTGGTGAAGCCGTCATCGAGGAAAACGTCGATATGGGGGATCACGTTGAAGGCGATGCGCTTGGTGAACTTCTTGACGTCGACCTGGTCGGCGACGAACACGGCGCGGGTCTGCGTGAACAGCTCGTCCATGCCTTCCTTGCCGGCGCCCGACACCGACTGGTAGGTGGCCACGACGATGCGCTTGATGGTGGCCGCGTCATGCAGCGGCTTCAGCGCCACGACGAGCTGCGCCGTCGAGCAGTTCGGGTTGGCGATGATGTTCTTGCGGGTGAACAGCGAGATCGCATCCGGGTTCACTTCCGGGACGATCAGCGGCACGTCGGCGTCGTAGCGGAAGGCCGAGGAATTGTCGATGACGACGCAGCCCTGCTTGCCGATCTTGGGTGACCATTCCTTCGAGACATTGCCGCCGGCCGACATGATGCAGATGTCGGTGTCGGAAAAGTCGTAGGTGTCGAGTGCGCGGACCTTCAGCGTGCGGTCGCCGAACGACACTTCCGTGCCCTGGCTGCGGCGCGAGGCAAGCGCCACCACTTCGCTGACCGGAAAACCGCGCTCTTCCAGTATGTTGAGCATTTCGCGGCCCACATTGCCCGTGGCGCCAGCTACCGCAACCTTGAAACTCATAAAGATCTCCTATCCCTCTCCGCTTGGTTGTTGGAGAAAACCCGCCGGCCAGGTGCGGGTTCCGTCCCCCGGGCCGAACCCGGGAGAGGGTGGTCAGGCCAAGGGAATCACACCGTTTTGGTGGTGGTTTTGGCCGTTACTTTGCTGGAACGGGGGGACGCGCCGAAACGCCCGGCGCAATGATGCTCATTGCGGCTGGGGGCATCGAATGCAAGAAGAGCCATCAAAAGGCCGCGCATCGAAAAACGATCCCGTTCGAAGCGGGCTTTTACGCGGTTTGCGGCAGGAGTCAATCAGTGGTGTTTCTTCCTTCCCTCCTTGCGGGAGAAGGGAAGGCGGTGCCGCCTGCCCTGTACAAGAGCGGCGCCAGCAAGTACGAACGGGCGAGATCGTCTGGCTGGCGCTGCGCCAGCCCTGTATGTGCTCCATGATGAGCGCAAGCCCTGAATTCCGAAAGAGTGAGATGTCCAACTTCGAAGCACTTGTTCCTGCGCTGGCAAAGGCGCTGGAAAAACGCGGCTATGCCGAGCTGACGCCGGTGCAGAAGGCGGTCCTGGAACTTGGCCAGGCCGACGCGCTGGTGTCGGCGCAGACCGGCTCCGGCAAGACGGTGGCCTTCGGCCTTGCCATGGCGCCGACGCTCCTGGGCGGCGCCGACCGCTTTGCCCATGCCGCGGCCCCGATGGCGCTGGCGGTGGCGCCGACGCGCGAGCTGGCGCTGCAGGTGACGCGCGAACTGGAATGGCTCTACGAGCTGACCGGCGCCACGGTCGCCTCCTGCGTCGGCGGCATGGACATGCGTACCGAACGGCGCGCGCTGGAGCGCGGCGCCCATATCGTCGTCGGCACCCCCGGTCGGCTGCGCGACCACATCACGCGGAACTCGCTCGACATGTCGGCGCTGAAGGCGGTGGTGCTGGACGAAGCCGACGAGATGCTCGATCTCGGTTTTCGCGAGGACCTGGAATTCATCCTCGACGCCGCCCCCGCCGAGCGCCGCACGCTGATGTTTTCGGCCACCGTGCCGCGCTCCATCGCAACCCTCGCCCAGGGCTATCAACGTGACGCCGTGCGCATCTCGGCCGCCGGCGAGGAGAAGCAGCATCTCGACATCGAATACCGGGCGCTCAGCGTCGCCCAGGCCGATCGCGAGAACGCCATCATCAATGTGCTGCGTTTCTACGAGGCGAAAAACGCGCTGGTGTTCTGCAACACCCGTGCCGCCGTCAACCATCTCACCGCACGCTTCAACAACCGCAATTTTTCAGTCGTCGCGCTCTCGGGCGAGCTCAGCCAGAACGAACGCAGCCACGCGCTGCAGGCGATGCGCGATGGCCGCGCCAAGGTCTGCATCGCCACCGACGTCGCGGCGCGCGGCATCGACCTGCCCAATCTGGAGCTGGTCATCCATGCCGACCTGCCGACCAACCCGGAAACGCTGCTGCACCGAAGCGGCCGCACCGGACGCGCGGGTCGCAAGGGCGTCAGCGCGCTGATCGTGCCCAACAGCGCCCGCAGGCGAACCGAACGCCTGCTGGCGAGCGCAAAGCTGACCGCGACATGGGCAAGTCCGCCATCCGCCGACGACGTGATCCGCCGCGATGACGAGCGCATCCTTGCCGATCCCACCTTCGATGAACCGGTGAAGGACGACGAACGCGGCTTCATCGACGCGCTTCTCGCCAAGCACGGCGCCGAGCAGGTGACGGCCGCCTTCGTGCGGCTGTGCCGCTCGAGCCGCTCGGCGCCAGAGGATCTGATGGACGTCGCGCCGTTCACGCCGTCGCGTGAAAGACCGGCGGGCGAAAACTTCGCGCGCCGCGACGAGGCGCCCAGCCGCCGCGACGATTTCGGCGCCAGCGTCTGGTTTTCGCTGTCGGTCGGGCGCCGGCAGAATGCCGAGCCACGCTGGCTGATTCCGATGCTGTGCCGCACCGGCAGCATCACCAAGCGCGAGATCGGCGCCATCAAGATGCAGCCGGAAGAGACCTTCGTGCAGATCGCCGCCGACTGGGCCGACCGTTTCCTTGCCGCCGTTGGTCCCGACCGCAAATTGCAGGGTAACATCGTGGTGAAACGGCTGGACGGCATGCCGGACCTGTCGCGCGCCGGCTACCAGCCGCCAGGTCCGGACAAGAAACCGCATCGCGGCAAGGCGCCGTTCGACCCGAACGCGCCGAAGCGCAAATTCGAGAAGCGCGCGCCGGCTGGCGACCAGCGCCCCGCCGCATCTGACGCGAAGCCCTGGGCGAAAAAGCCGGGCAAGCCGAAATTCGACAACGCCGGACCGCCGAAACCCAAGAAGGCGAAGAAGCGGCCGAGCTGAGATCTCCCGGCCATGTCGTCACGATGGCTGCCGCGCCAGCCGTCGCATTTTCATGCTGCCCCTTGCGATCCGCCGGAACTTTGAACAGTCTGGTCGGGCGTTCGGGGGATCGGGGCATGCGCGGCGAAGTTCTTCACTATGACGAGACCCAGGGCTTCGGCTTCATCACCGGGGCGGATGGTGAGCGCTATACTTTCGCGCGTGAGGATCTGCGCCGCGAAATCGCAATTGCCCGAGGCACGGCCGTTGAATTCCAGCCCGGCGGCGGCCAGGCGCGCGACATCTTCCCGGCCGGCGCCCAATCCGCGCCTCCAACTGGCGTGGCCGCCGCCGCCCATGCGCGAACCGGTGCGTCCGTCTCTTCCGCTGCTCAAATCGCACAGCCGCGGCATTTTGGCCGCGCCGCCAGCACCGGGCCGGCCGAGCCCGGCCTGTGGGGTTATTTCTGGCGCGGCATCACCGAGAATTATTTCAACTTCACCGGCCGCGCCCGCCGCAAGGAATACTGGGCCTATTGCCTGTTCTGGTTCGTCGCGCTGCTGGCAGTGACCGGCATCGGCATTTTCGCCGATGCCGCGATGGGCAATCTCGACGACGCTGAAATGCCGGCGGTGACGATTGGCCTGTTCGGCCTTTTCCTACTTGCGACCTTTCTGCCTGGCCTCGGTATGACCGTGTGTCGCCTGCACGATATCGGCCTGACCGGCTGGCTTTTCCTGGTGATCCTGATCCCCACCATCGGCAGCCTGATCATCCTGGTCTTCGCGCTCATCCCGACCCAGGCCCGGGAGAACCAGTGGGGACCGGTGCCGGCGGGCGCCAGAACGTAGCCCTGCGTGCGTATTGCAATTACATGCAACTTTAAGTAGCGTCTCGCGACGCAATGTGAAATGGGGCAGAGCATGCGCGGGACGGTGTTCCACTATGACGAAGGCCAGGACTACGGTTACATCAACGGAACCGACGGCAAACGCTACATCTTTTCCCGTATCGATTTCAGCCTGGAACTGCCCCTCGGCAGGGGTACCCTTGTCGAGTTCCAGCCGGGCGACGGCACGGCGCACAATATTGTCGCCACGGCCTCGGCCGCATCGTCGTCAACCACCAGTCAGCCACGGCAGACCAGCCGTTCTGCCCGAAGCCGGCCCGCCTACTCCACGGGGCTGTGGGCTTATTTCTGGCGCGCGGTGATCGCGGATTATGGCAATTTCACCGGACGCTCCCGCCGCAAGGAATTCTGGGCCTTCTGGCTATTCTACACCCTCGGGGTGCTCGCGCTTTTCGGCTTCGGGATACTTGTTGAACTGGCGATCAACGGCTTCGAAACCAACGCGGACAGGACGCCGATGGGGTTCATAGGGTTCATACCCCTACTGGTGTTCTTTTCGGGATTGATCCTGCCTTGCATTGCGCTCCTCGTACGGCGTGCGCATGACGCCGGCCTGAGCGGCTGGTTTGCCCTGCTTTGCTTCATCCCGCTCATTGGCGGTATCGCCGTGCTAGTCTTCGGGCTTATGCCGCCTCAGCTGGGCGAAAATCCTTGGGGACCGGTGCCGGCGGGCGTCAGGGTCTGACCGCCCCCAGCGCCTCGCCCGAAAGCCTGAGAAAGATCTTCTGGCCGTGGCGTTCGGCGCCAAGCCGGTCGTAGAAGCGCAGCGCGCCTTCGTTCCAGTCCTCGGTGGTCAGGTCGATGCGGCCGATGCCGTTGCGCCGGCAATGGTCGGCGAGAAAGCCGACCAGCGCCCGGCCGACGCCGGCGTTGCGAGCCTTGTCGCGCACGAACAGATCCTTGAGGAACAATAGCCGCTCGAGGTCGATGCCGGGATGCGCGATCGCCACAGATGCCAGGCCGCTGATCTCGGCCCCGACGAAAGCCAGCGCGAAATGCGGATAGGCCGGGCTTTCCTCATCCAGCCATTTGCGTGCCGCCGACAAGGCGCGCTCGTGGTCGAGCGGCGGCTGCCGGTAGTACACCGCCATTTCGCACAGCATCGTGGCGAGCGCCGTCGCGTCGCCGGTCGTCGCCCAGCGGACGGCGATCATCATGGGCTCAGCCCAGGAACTTGGCGATGATCGCGTCGCTCATCTCGACGGTGCCGACCTCGGTCATGCCGGCGGAGAGGATGTCCTTGGTGCGCAGCCCGTCGTCGAGCACGGCGGCGATTGCCGCTTCGAGCTTGTCGGCTTCATCGACCATGGCGAAGGAATAGCGCAGGCACATGGCGAAGGAAGCGATCATGGCGATCGGGTTGGCGATGCCCTTGCCGGCGATATCGGGCGCCGAACCGTGCACCGGCTCGTAAAGCGCCTTGCGCTTCTTGGTCTTGGCATCAGGCGCGCCGAGCGAGGCGGAAGGCAGCATGCCGATCGAGCCGGTCAGCATGGCGGCGATATCGGACAGCATGTCGCCGAACAGGTTATCGGTGACGATGACGTCGAACTGCTTGGGCCAGCGCACCAGTTGCATGCCGCCGGCATCGGCCAGCATGTGGTCGAGCTTGACGTCGGAATATCGGGCCTTGTGGGTCTGGGTGACGACCTCGTTCCACAACACGCCGGACTTCATGACGTTGCGCTTTTCCATCGAGGTGACATGGTTCTTGCGCGTGCGCGCCAATTCGAAGGCGACGCCCGAAATGCGCTCGATCTCGAATGTGTCGTAGACCTGGGTGTCGATGCCGCGCTTCTGGCCGTTGCCGAGATCGATGATCTGCTTGGGCTCGCCGAAATAGACGCCGCCGGTCAGTTCGCGCACGATCAATATGTCGAGGCCTTCGACCACCTCTTGCTTCAGCGAGGAGGACGCCGCCAGCGCCGGATAGCAGATCGCGGGCCTGAGATTGGCAAACAGCTCCATGTCCTTGCGCAGGCGCAGCAGGCCGGCCTCGGGGCGAACCTCGTAAGGCACGGCATCCCATTTCGGACCGCCGACGGCCCCGAACAGCACGGCGTCGGCGGCAACAGCCTTTTCCATGTCGGCATCGGAAATCGCGGCACCATGTGCATCGTAGGCGCAGCCGCCGACCAGCCCCTCGTCGGTGGCGAAGCCGCTGCCGAGCTTCTCGTTCATGGCCGCTATCAGCTTCTTGACCTCGGCCATGGCCTCGGGGCCGATGCCGTCGCCGGGAAGCAGGAAGAGATGTTTCGAAGCCATGGAGAGCCGTCCCAGAAAGAATGCGTTTCGATTTGCACAGCATCCTTCGCGCGCCAATGAGGCGCGCGGCGCTGTGCGACCGCGGCCTTGCTAACCGCCAAGCGGTTGCGACGCAAGGAAGAACAATTGGCGAAGGCGGCTAAGTGCGTAATCTCCCCCCCTTGAGGGGGAGATGGCCGCCAGGCCAGAGGGGGGCGCTGTCCCGCCAGCATGTCCAGGTCAGCAGTCGCCTCGGCGCTTTGCAGATATTCACCGATGCGAGAGAATGTTGACCAGCCGGCCGAAAGGATCGCGCACATAGAAGCGCCGCACGCCCCAGGGCTCGTCGGCCGGCCCGTATTCGATGGCGAAGCCGGCTGCCTTCATGGCGTCGAGTGCGGCATCAACATCGTCGACCTCGATCGACAGGTCCGGCACCGGCGTGCCCGACCCGCCTTGCGCCATGAAGCTGACCTGCACCTGCATCCTTTCCTCGGACCCGTAGGTGACGATCCAGCCTTGATCCATGAGCATATCGAGGCCGAGCACGTCATGGTAGAAGCGCCTCGCCGATGCCGCATCCTTTGTTTCGATATTGGCTACGATACGCCGCACTGCCATGGCATTGGCCTCCTCAGTCTGTGCACCGAAGCGCCGTCACCTCGATTTCGATCTTCATCTCCGGCCTGTTGAGCTGGCACACGATCATCGTTGCCGCCGGCCTGATCTCGCCGAACGCTTCGCCGAGAATGGGGAACACCACGTCGACGAAGGCCTGGTCGGTGATATAGTAATGCGCGCGCACCACATCTTCCATGTCGAAGCCGCCGTCCCGCAAGGCACTGGCGATGGTTGCCAGGCAATTGCGCGTCTGCGCCTCGACCGTTTCCGGCATCGTCATCGAGGCATAGTCATAGCCGGTCGTTCCGGACACGAAACACCAGTCGCCCTGCACCACGGCGCGCGAATAGCCGGCGGTCTTCTCGAAGGGCGAACCGGTGGAGATCAGCTTTCGCATGGCATCCTCGCAAGGGGTGTTCGCAACCACTTTGCGGGCAAAGGCCTCGCACGGCCATAGGCCAGACGGAGCTGGCCGTTGTCCCGAGGGCCTTGGCCGTCCGCTGGGCGCGTCAGCTCGCCAGCCGGCTGACCATCTCGTGCTGGGCGTAGGCACGGCCGAAGCGGTTGGCGAGGAAGGCGTCGAGCGCGATGTCCTCCTGCTTGACGAAGCCGGTCGCCGGCAAGGTGCCGTCGGCCAGCATGTCGAGCACGGCGCAGATTCCCGATGCCGTGGTGATCTGGATGGCGCTGCGCACCGTCTGGCCGACCCGCTTCGAATAGATCTTGTTGGCGTAGGTCTCCTGCAGCAGGCGGCCGTTCTTGCGCCCCGAGACGGTGACGAAGACGATGACCACGTCCTGCAGCGTCGCTGGCAGCGCGCTTTCGAAAATGTCCTTCAGCACCTCGCGGCGGTGGCGCAGGCCGAGGTCGTTGAGCAGCGCCTTCATGATGGCGGCGTGGCCGGGATAGCGGATGGTGCGATAGTTGAGCGTGCGCACCTTGCCCTTCAGCGTCTCGGCCAGCGTGCCGAGCCCGCCCGAGGTGTTGAAGGCCTCGTAGGTCACCCCGTCGAGCGAGAATTCCTCACGCTCCTCCAGCGGCGGCACCTCGACCAGCTCGCCCTCGACGATCGCCTCGCAGGGCTCGCAATATTCGTTGATGACGCCGTCGGTGCTCCAGGTCAGATTGTAGTTCAGCGCGTTCGAAGGATATTGCGGCAGCGCGCCGACCCGCATGCGCACGCTCTCCAGCGTATCGAAACGGCTGGCGAGGTCGTTGGCGACGATCGAGATGAAGCCCGGCGCCAGCCCGCATTGCGGGATGAAGGCGTTGTTGGCCGAACGCGCCAGTTCCTTCACGCGCCGGGTCGAGACGACGTCCTCGGTGAGGTCGAGATAATGCACGTCGGCGCTTGCGGCGGCTTCGGCGATGCGCGTGGTCAGATGGAAGGGAGCGGCGCTGAGCACCGCGAATTTTCCGGCGAGCGCAGCTTCCAGCGTGCCCGCGGCCGCGATGTCGAGTTCCAGCGTCTCGACCCCGTCAGGCAGTTCGGCCGCGGCAAGCTGCGCGGCCGAGCGGTCGACGAGAGTGACGTGATAGTCCCCGGTTGAAAACAGCATCTCGGCAATGGTCGAGCCGATCTTGCCGGCGCCGACGACAACAATTTTCTTCATGACCCGGTTCCCTCGCCCGACAGTTGATTTGTCCCGCTACAATCGCGGCTTGCCGGACGAAAGGAAGCGTGGAATTGTACGAAATGAAGTACCCTTTTTGCCGATATGCCGACCAGGTTCGTTGAAATGCTGAGTGATGCCGACCAGGCCCTGCTTGTCCTGTTGCGCGAGAACGCCCGCGCCTCGACCGCCGCTCTGGCGCGCCGGCTCGGCGTGTCGCGCACCACGGTGCAGAGCCGCATCGAACGGCTGGAGCAGCGCGGCATCATAGCCGGCTACGGCGTCAAGCTTGCGCCCGATTATGAACAGGGACTGGTGCGGGCGCATGTGCTGCTCACCGTAACGCCCAAACTCGCCGACAAGGTGGTGCGCAGCCTGCGAGCCCTGGCGCCGGTCAGGACGCTGCATTCGGTGAGCGGCAATTTCGACATGATCGTCATCGCCGACGCGCCGTCGATCAAGGACCTGGACACGCTGCTCGACCAGATCGGCGCCCTCGAAGGCGTCGAACGGACGTCGTCATCGATCATCCTGTCGACGCGCATCGATCGCTAGAGCACTTGGCTCACAGACGATCTGGATGAAGGCGCCCGCCTCAGCCTCCCAGCGGGTAGGGCATGTAGCCGACGAAGCCCGCGATCTTCCAGCTGCCGCCGACCTTCCTGCAGAAATACAGCGTCTGCCATTTCAGCCGATCGACATCGCCATCCGCCTTGGCGACGGTGCCGTCGAACTTCTTGTGCAGCACGGCGCGGTCGCCGTCGACATCGATGTCGCGCAGGTTGGTGACGCGGAACAGCGCCTCGCGCAGCGGCTCCGCGAATTTGGTCGCCGCCGTTTCCTTGGCCTGGCGCAGCCACTCGTCGCGATAGATCTCCAGCCGCGGGAACTGCAGCCGCCAGGCGTCGGCGTTGGCAAGAAAATGCGCGTGCATGCCGAAGAAGCTTTCGGCGACGAAATCGTCCTCGACCATGGACCAGTCCTGACCGATAAAGGCATCGATGTCGCGCCGCACCAGCATCTCCCAGAGGGCGTGGCGGTCGGCATCACCTGGTGGAAACGGGTTCTTGTCGAAGGTCATTCTCGGTTCTCCGCTCTGGAAATGCGCCCGTCCGTTTCAAGCCCGGCCGGCGAGCGCGCACGATGCAAGCGCTTCTGTAATAAAGCAACATGGATTTCCAGGAATGTTGCTTTCCAACAAGACCTCTATCGGGATCGCCTCGATCGGGGTAAATCTCGGCCGAAGCGGGCGCTCCCATCGTGTCCCGTCATAGCATCAGAGGAGGTCCGCTCTTGCCCAAGCAATGTTTTGGAACGTCGCATGTCCCGCTGTCACCCGCGGTGCGGGCCGGCGACTTCGTCTATATCTCGGGCCAGGTGCCGGTCGGCGGCGACGGCATCGTGGTCAGGGGCGGCATATCCGAACAGACGGAGCAGGTGCTTTCCAACGTCAAGGCGGCGCTGGCGCTGGCCGGCTGCACCATGGACGATGTGGTCAAGACCACCGTCTGGCTGGAGGACGCGCGCGACTTCGGCGCCTTCAACGCCGTCTATGCGAGGCATTTCCCGAAGAACCCGCCGGCCCGCACCACGGTCGAATCGCGGCTGATGATCGACATCAAGATCGAAGTGGAAGCCGTCGCTTACCGGCCGCTCTGACGGCCGTCGGCGGGGATGGGACGAAGCGGAGGCGCGCCCGATGCAATTTGATCTTCTGTTCAAGGGCGGGCGGCTGATCGATCCGGCGGCCGGGCTCGACGCGCCGCGCGATCTTGCCATCGCCAATGGCCGCGTCGCCGCCATCGACGCCGACATTCCCGCCGACCGCGCGGCCAGCGTCATCGATGCCAAGGGCTGCATCGTGGCGCCCGGCCTCGTCGACCTGCACAGCCACGTCTATTGGGGCGGCACCTCGCTCGGCGTCGATGCCGACCGGCTGGCGGCCAAGAGCGGCACCACCACCTTCATTGATGCCGGCAGTGCCGGCGCCGGCAATTTCCTCGGCTTCCGCCGCCATGTCATGGAGCGCTCGAAGGTGCGCATCCTGGCTTATGTCAACATCTCCTTCGCCGGCATTTTCGGCTTCTCGCAGACCGTCTCGGTCGGCGAGTGCATGGATCTCAGGCTCTGCGAACCGCGCGAAGTGGTGGCGGCGGTGCGCGAGCACGCGGACGTCGTCGTCGGCGTCAAGGTCCGCTCCGGCAAGCATGCCGGCGGCACCAGCGGCATCGCGCCGGTCGATCTGGCGCTGGAGGCGGCCGACAAATCCGCTCTGCCGCTGATGGCGCACATAGACGAACCGCCGCCCGGGCGCTCGGAAGTGCTGCCGCGCCTGCGCAGGGGCGACATTCTCACCCACTGCTTCCGACCGTTTCCGAACGCGCCGGTCTTCGCCTCCGGCGCCGTGCGGCCCGACATGCGGCTGGCGCGCGAGCGTGGCGTCATCTTCGATCTCGGCCACGGCATGGGCTCGTTCGACTTCGAGGTCGCTCGCGCCATGCTGGCCGAAGGGCTGGCGCCCGACGTCATCTCGAGCGACGTGCATCTCTACTGCGTCGACGGTCCGGCCTTCGACATACTGGTGTGCATGTCGAAGCTGCTGGCGCTCGGCATGCCGCTGGTCGAGGTGTTGCGCGCCGCCACCCAAGCGCCGGCGCAGGCGATCGCGCGGCCTGATCTGGGCACGCTCAAGGTCGGAACCGCCGGCGACGTCGCGCTGCTGCGGCAGCATTCCGGCCGCTTCACCTTCATCGACGCGGTCGGCGCCTCGCTGGTCGCCGACCAGCGGCTGGTCTGCGAAGGCATCGCCATCGGCGGCGCCTGGTGGCCGAACGAGACGATGAACGATGTCGGCGACACCGAGCGTTTCGAGGCGCATGTGGGGCATACGCATGTCGAGGTCGCGGCCAGGCATTTTGGGCACCGGCATGATTGATTGATCTCGGTAGCACTGCGCCGCCTGTCTTGCCGCGGCTGCGAGTTTGGCGAACGGCTTCCCCCACTCCGTCGCTGCTCCGCAGCGCCACCTCTCCTCCCTCCGGAGGGAGAGGAAGGGAGCCTCCCGGCATAAGCTCGCGCCCTTCCTCTCCCCCGTCGATCGGGGGAGAGGTGTCGAGCGAAGCTCGACGGAGTGGGGGTCGACCTTCCCTTGAACCAACGCTTCCGCTTCACCGCCGCGCGTTGCTGACCGGCCCATAAACCGGCGTCGCAATCCCCTCCATCCGCGCCTTGATCTGCAGCGCCACATATTTCGAATAGAAGCGCGAGAGCGCCAGATTGCCGCCGTGGAACCACAGCGCTTCCTGCGCCGTCGGTTTCCACATGTTGCGCAGTTCGCCCTGCCATGGCCCGGGGTCGCCCTTGACGCCGGAGCCGAGGCCCCAGCACGGGCCGACCCTGTCGGCGACCTCGCGCGAGACGATTTGCGCCACGGTTTCATTCATCGACTGATAGCCGGTGCAGGCGATGATGGCGTCGGCTTCAAGTTCGCTGCCGTCCTCGAAGAGAATGCCTTTCCCCGTCAGCGACTTGATCGCCACGCCGCTGCGGATGCCGATCTTGCCGTCGATGATCAGGTCCGAAGCGCCGACATCGATGTAGTAGCCGGAGCCGGTGCGGTAGGCCTTCATCAGCAGGCCGGTCTCGTCGTCGCCGAAGTCGAGGGCGAACCCGGCGGCGCGAAGCCGCTCGTAAAAAGCCGCGTCGCGTGCGCGGATGACGTCGTAGAGCGCCCGCTGGCCCTTGGGCACCAGCGCGAAGGGCGTCGAGGCGACGATCATGTCGGCCTTTTCGGTGGTGATGCCGCGCGCCAGCGCGTTCTCCGAAAAGATCTCGAAACCGACTTCCATCAGCGTGTCCGATTTGACCACGGTCGTCGGCGAACGCTGGATCATGGTGACCTCGGCGCCGCTTTCCCAGAGATCGACGCAGACATCGTGCCCGGAGCTCGCAGCGCCGATGACCGCGGTCTTTTTGCCGCGGAACTTCTCGCCGCTGGAATACTGGCTGGAATGCAGCAGCTCGCCCTTAAAGTCACCGGCGCCCAGCAGGTCGATCGGCCGCGCCGGACCGTAGGCGCCGGTGGCGAATACGATGTGCTTGGGCTTCAGCGTGATGTGCTGGCCGACGCGGTCCACGACCACGGTCCAGACCTTCTCGGCCTCGTCATAGCTGGCGCTGACGCATCTGGTGGCGACCCAATAGTTGAGCTCCATGACGCGCGTGTACATTTCCAGCCAGTCGCCCATCTTGTCCTTGGGCGTGAAGACCGGCCAATTGTCGGGAAACGGAATGTAAGGCAGATGGTCGTACCAGACCGGATCGTGCAGCACGAGGGTGCGGTAGCGCTTGCGCCAGGAATCGCCCGGCCGGGCATTCTTCTCGATGACGATCGAGGGCACGCCGAGCTGCCTGAGCCGCGCGCCCAGCATGATGCCGCCCTGGCCGCCGCCGATGACCAGGCAATAGGGCTGCTCCGAAGCGCCAAGCTCGCGGGTCTCGCGCGCCCGCGCCTCCGACCAGGTCTCGCGCTCCGGGTCGGCCTTGTGGCGCACGCCCAGCGGCCGCGTCGCGCCCTTGCGCTCCTCGAATCCTTTCAGGTCGGTCATTGCCGTGAACAATGTCCGGCAGCGGCCGTCGCGCAGGCGCATGATGCCCTGGCCCGAGGCCACGGCGGTCTCGAAGGTGAACCAGGCCTCGATTATCCCCTCGTCCGAGGTGGCTTCGCCGGTGAGCTGCCATCTTGCCGGCCGCGTCGCTGCCAGCGTCGCCTTCAGCATGTCGGCGATCGCCTCGCGCCCTTCCATCGTGGTGACGTTCCAGGTGAAGGTCAGGAGGTCACGCCAGTAGCAATCGTCGACGAACAGGTTGGCCGCGGCCGCTATGTCACCGGCTTCGAGCGCCTTGTCGAAAGCGCCGAGCCATGCGGCTGCCTGTTGCGATGGTGCTATTTCGAGCATTTGTTTCCCTCTTTTTCGCGTTGGCGCTGTCCGGTGTTCCCTTCTCCCCTTGTGGGAGAAGGTGGCCTCGCGGAGCGAGGTCGGATGAGGGGTGCTCCAGCTCGGGACGGCCGGCACTCCGTCACCCACCCCTCAACCGTCTCGGCGCTGCGCGCCGATCCACCTTCTCCCACAAGGGGAGAAGGGAAAAGCCTCCTAATCCCCGAGCGGCTCCATCTCCTTGCCGGTGCGGTGGATCTGGGCATTGTATTTGATGCGGCGGACCGTCTCGCGGGCCGAGCCGTCGAGCTTGTAGGCGGCAGCCACCGCCATGAGGTCGATCATGGCCAAAAAGGCGAAGCGCGATGCCGTCGGCTTCAGCGTATCGGGATATTCCGGCACCGCTACGGTCAGCCTGACGTCGCCGACGCGCGCGAGCTCGGTGTCGGGCGCCGTCACGCAGATGGCATTGGCGCGGTAGTGCTTGGCGAGTTCGACCGCCTCGATCACCTCGCGCGTGCGCCCCGTCGCCGAAATGGCGATCACCAGGTCGCCGGGCTTCAAGGTCGAGGCGGTCATGCGCATGAGATAAGGGTCGCATTGCGCGCTGATCGATATGCCGTAGCGAAACAGCCGGTACTGCGTTTCCTGCGCCAGCGCCGAGGAACTGCCGCCCAGTCCGAACACCGTAACCTGGCGCGCCTTGGCGATCAGCTCGGCGGCCTTCTGCAGCTGGACCGGATCGAGCTGCCGCTCGGCCTCCTGCAGCGCCCGCCGCGCTTCGCCGAACACCGCGTTCCAGAACGGCATGCCGGTGTCGTTCTCCCTGGCTGGCGAAGTGTCCAGATAGAGCGCGCCGACGACGAGGCTCTGCGCCAGCTTCAGCTTGAAATCACGCACGCCCTCGCAGCCGATGGCGCGGCAGAAGCGGGTCACCGTCGGTTCGCTGACGCCGGCACGCTGGGCAAGGGCGGCGTTGGAGGCATCGACCGCGTATTTGACGTCGTCGAGCACGACATCGGCGACGCGGCGCTCGGCCGGACGCAGCTCGGCATAGGTATCCTTGACCAGCGAGATGATGTCGGGAATGCGCCGCACAGGCTCACCCCCGTCCGCCTCGCCATCCGTCATCAGGTTTTCCCGGCTGTCAGCTTCGGTCATGAAGTGGCCTTCCCTGGTCCCTTGTCGACCTCTTACCATGCTTGCACGCTGTCGTTCCATGTGCACGGCCCCGCTGCAACTGCTGCGTGCCGTTGCGGCATGTCACCCGGCTTTGCCCATCTGCAACGCCCGCCTTGTTGTGCCACTTTTCCCGAGTATGTAGGAAAGCAACACGCATTTCAAGATAAAGAAAAGACAATGAAAGCAGACATATAGGGGAATAGGCGGCTCTCAACGACGGAACGATCGCGCTCTTCGCTTGACACCAAAGTAGGATAGTTACACACTGACTTTGGCAGTCGATTGGACGCACTCTCCGAGGGGCGGATGAACGCGGGCGAAACAACAGCGCCGAAGCTTGGTGTGCAGGCAGCGACCAAGATCTATCACACCGCATCCGGCGACCTCCTGGCGCTGGACCGCTGCAGCCTCGACGTCCACGCCAATGAAATCGTTTCGATCGTCGGCCCGTCCGGCTGCGGCAAGACCACGCTTTTGTGGTCGATGTCGGGCTTGCACAGCCTGACCGGCGGCGAGATCCGGCTCGACGGCGTCAAGATCACCGGGCCGCATCCCGACATCGGCATCGTGTTCCAGGAAGCGAACCTGCTGCCTTGGCGCAATCTCGATGCCAACATCCGCTTTCCCTTCGAGATCAAGGGCGAGAAACCAGACCGCGCATGGATCGCGCATCTGCTCCACCGCGTCGGGCTCGACGGTTTCGGCGGCAAGTTCCCGCGCGAGCTTTCGGGCGGCATGCAGCAGCGCGCCGCGATCGTGCGGGCGCTGGCGCCAAAACCCTCCGTGCTTTTGATGGACGAGCCGTTCGGCGCGCTCGACAGTTTTACCCGCGAGGAGATGAACCGTCTCGTCGAGGAGATCTGGCTCGACACCAAGACCACCATCGTCTTCATCACCCACAGCATTGAGGAAGCAATCTTTCTCTCCGACCGCGTGGTGGTGCTGAGCGCGCGGCCCGGCCGCGTCGCCAGGGAGTATCGCGTGCCGTTCGCGCGACCGCGCTCGCTGGAGATCATGGCGACGAAAGAGGTTTTCGACCTCACCAACCGGATCAAGATGGACATCGTCGGCGAGCGCGCCAGGCCCAAGGCACCGGAGCAGGAACGCGTCGGCGCCGAGATCGTGAGGATCAGGCCGTGAGCGACGCCATCCCGGAATTCTCGAAATCGAAATCGGGGGCCAAGTCCGGCGATGGGCAGGACGTCAGCCTGACCAATCTCTCGGCCTTCGCCAGCGGCCCCGGCATCAAGTCGGGCAAGGAGGTGGCGGCGATCATAGCTGTCGCCGTGATCATCATCGGCGGCATCGAATTGGCGCTGCGCCTGTTCCATGTGCCGCTCTATATCATGCCGCCGCCAAGCTCGATCGCCTATGCGCTGTTCGACGAGTTCCCGCTTATTGCGCCGCATCTCGGCTATACGCTGGTCGAGCTGGTTTCCGGCTTCGCCATCGGAGCCGTCGTCGGCCTGGTGCTGGCCGCCGTCATCACCCAGTTTCCCTTCGCCGAAAAGATCGTCGCGCCCTACATCCTGCTTCTCGTCACCACGCCGATGCTGGCGCTGGTGCCGCTTTTGATCCTTCGCTTTGGTTTCGGCTACACGCCGCGCATCATCGCGGTGGCGCTGGCCGCCGGGCCGATGGTGATGATAAACGCAGCCACCGGCTTTCGCCGCGTCGACAGCGCCAAGATCGCGCTGGCGCGCTCCTACGGCGCCAGCACCTTGCAGATATTCTGGAAGATCCGCGCGCCGATGGCGCTGCCTATGATCCTGGTCGGGCTGATGATCGGCGCCATCTTCGGCCTGCTGACCGCAGTCGGCGCGGAGATGGTCGGCGGCGGCTTCGGCCTCGGCAACCGGCTCACCACCTATTCGTCGATGATCCAGATGCCGCAATTCTTCGCCGTGGTGCTGATCCTGTCGACGCTCGGCATCCTGATCTACGTGCTGTTCTTCCTGATCGGCAAGAAATGGGCGAGCTGGGAGGCTTGAGCACGAGATCATGAACGCCCCGGAGCGGGCGAAAGGCCATCGATCAACAAGAAGGTCAATCAACAAAAGGGGAATGCCATGACCGACCAGAACTCATTCCAGACGGCGACAAGAACGGGCATCAGCCGCCGCACCTTCCTGCAGGTGACGGCAGCCGGCGTCGTGACCGCCACCGCGCTCGGTGCATCGGGCTTGAAGGCCAGGGCGGCGGCCTATGAGAAATTCACCTGGATCTCGCCGCGCGGCACGCTCGAAGTGCTCGACGACTATCCTTATTGGGCAGCCAAGAAGGCAGGCTATTTCGATGGGCTCAGTACCGACATGCAGCCAGGCCCGTCAGACGGCACGGCGACGGTGAAGTTCGTCGATGTCGGCCAGGCCGATATGGGCTTTCCCTCGCCCGGCGTGTTCTCCTTCGCCATCCAGAACGGCATGAAGCTGAAGTCGGTGTTCCACATGGGCGCGCGCGACACGTTCTCCATCGCCTTCCGCAAGGGCGAGGGTACGAACGACTTGAAGAAGCTGGAAGGCAAGACCATCCTGCTCGGCTCCGCCGCCTGGCAGTCGATCACCGATCCGCTGCTCGCCGCGCAAGGCGTCGACATCAAGAAGGTCAAGTATGTCGAGGCCGGCTGGCCGACGTGGGGCACCGCGCTCGCCGGCGGCCAGGGCGACGCTGCCTTGTCGTGGGAGGGGCTGCGCGCCGAATGGATCGCCAAGGGGCTCGACTTCGAATACTGGCTCGGCGTGAAGAATTCCAAGCTGCCGGCCAACACCTTCGTCGTGCGCGCCGCCGATCTCGAAGATCCCGACAAGAAGGCGTTCCTGGAAAAATATCTGCGCGGCTGGGCGATGGGGCTGGAGTTCGGCTACCAGAACCCACGCGCGGCGGTCGAAGCGGTGTTCGAGCAGTTCCCGACATTGGCCAAGAACCTCGGCCCCGAGCTCGGCACCACCTCGATCCTGCAGCAGATCAACGTCTTCCGCGGCGACATGGACAAGCGCGGCGGCTGGGGCTCGCACGACATGGCGAGCTGGCAAGGCTTCTTCGACGAGATCCACAAGATCGGCCAGATCACCAATCCGGTGAAGGCCGAGGATGTCTGCACCAACGAGCTGATTCCGGCCGCCAACGACTTCGACAAGGCCAAGGTCAAGGCCGATGCCGACAGCGTCAAGCTGACGGAGGGCTTTGCCGCGCTCGATGTCGAGAAGATCAAGGCGCATCTGTTCGATTCGGCGGTGAAGTAAGAGCTGCAAAAAGAGGTCGTTCATTGCCCTGTCTTGGCTCCTTTCCTCTCCCTCCGGACAGGGGAGAGGAAAGGGCAGGCGGATGCGGGGCGGCGCCAACCTGAAGTGATTGTTCTGGATGCCCAGGCGCGGCAGCAGCTCGCCAGGTCCTATCAAAAATTGGGAGGCTGAATTGGCCGACAAAATAAAAGTGCTGGTTGTGGGTCTCGGCAATATGGGCGCCTCGCATGCCAGCGCCTATCACCGCTCGGACGGCTTCGAGATCGTCGGCATCATGAGCCGCTCGATCAAGAGCAACAAGAAAATCCCCGCCGAACTTGCCGGCTATCCGCTCTACGAGGGTTTCGACCGGGCGCTTGCGGAGACCAGGCCGGACGCCGTGTCGATCAACAGCTGGCCCAACACCCATGCCGAATACGCGCTGAAGGCGATAGCGGCCAACTGCCACGTGTTCATGGAAAAGCCGCTCGCCACCAACATCGAGGATGCCGAAAAGGTCGTCGCGGCAGCGCGGGCGAAGAACCGCAAGCTGGTGCTTGGCTACATCCTGCGCGTCCACCCGTCCTGGATAAAATTCATCGAGGTCGGCAAGACGCTGGGCAAGCCGCTGGTGATGCGCCTCAACCTCAACCAGCAGAGCAGCGGCAGCGCCTGGCACTGGCACAAGAACCTGATCGATTCGCTGATCCCGATCGTTGATTGCGGCGTGCACTATGTCGACGTCATGTGCCAGCTCACGGGCGCCAGGCCGGTGCGCGTGCACGGCATCGGCGCGAAGCTCTGGGCGGAAGCCGACAAGCAGAATTACGGCCATCTCCACGTCACCTTCGATGACGGTTCGGTCGGCTGGTACGAGGCAGGCTGGGGCCCGATGATGAGCGAGACGGCCTATTTCGTGAAGGACGTGGTGGGGCCGAAGGGCGCGGTGTCGATCGTCGCCGGCCAGCAGGCGAGCATCGCAGCGGAAGCGGCGGAGGTGTCGAACTCGGCCGACATCGACCGCCACACCAAGACCGACGCGCTGAAGATCCACTATGCCGCGGTCGACGCCGACAAGAATTTTGCGAAGCCCGACGAGATCGTCAGCATGGAGGACGAGCCCGGCCACCAGGAACTCTGCGACCGCGAACAGGCCTTCTTCCTGCGCGCCATCCGCGAGGATCTCGATTTGACCGAGCAGATGGACGCCGCCGTCAACAGCCTGCGCATCGTGCTCGCCGCCGAACAGAGCATCGAATTGGGGCGCACCGTCGAGCTGGCGTGAGAGCGCGCTGCCGGGGGCAACAGCTTCAGATCGGCGCCGCCCCTCACGCAGCGCCCCCGAGAAGATTCTCCCGTCACTCACGGGGAGAAGGTGCCGGCAGGCGGATGAGGGGCGGCGCCAACGTCGGCCCGAAGCGATAGCTCGGGCGCGGCGCGAGGCAAAGACTGGGAGGAGAGATATGGTCACCGACAGCCTGCTGAAAACCTATGCGAACTCCGATGCGCTGGACCTTGCTGACTTGGTGCATCGGGGCAAGGTTTCACCTGCGGAACTGGTCGAGGCGGCGATCACGCTGGTCGAGCAGCTCAACCCGGCGCTGAACGCGGTCATCCATCGCCTCTACGACATGGCGCGTGCCCAGGCGCAGACGGTCGACAGATCAGCACCTTTCGCCGGCGTGCCGTTCCTGCTCAAGGAACTGGCCTCGTCCTGGACCGGCGCCCCGAACACCAACTCTTGCCTCTACCTGAAAGATGTCGTCGCCGATTTCGACACCGAAGTCGTGCGCCGTATGAAGGCGGCCGGGCTGGTGCTGGTCGGCAAGTCGAACGCGCCCGAAAACGGCTGGTCGATCACGACGGAACCGAAGCTCTACGGCACGACGAAGAACCCGTGGAAGGAAGGCATCACGCCAGGTGGCTCGAGCGGCGGCGCGGCGGCGGCCGTCGCTTCGCGCATGGTGCCGATCGCCGAGGCCAGCGACGGCGCCGGTTCGATCCGCATTCCGGCCTCCTGCTGCGGCATCGTCGGGCTGAAGCCGTCGCGCGGCCGCGTCAGCCTGGCACCGTTCGGCGACTATTGGTATGGCGGCGCCTATTTCCTGTGCTGCTCGCGCAGCGTGCGCGACACCGCGGCCTATCTCGACGCGGTGGCCGGCGCCTTGCCGGGCGACCCCTATACGCCGCCGGTCCCCGACGCCTCCTGGCTCAGCCTGTCGTCACTGGCGCCGAAGAAGCTGCGCATCGGCTTCACCGTCACCCCGCCCAACGGCACGGCCATCGATGCGGAAGTGAAGGCGGCCGTGCTGGCCACCGTGGCGGCGCTGGAGCGGCTGGGACATGACGTCGAGGAACACGACATGCCGCTCGATGCCGATGCCATGTGGACCACCTACACCAACATGACCTGCGTACAGACGGCGGCGACCTTCGACTATCATGAAACGGTGATCGGCCGGCCGGTGACGCCTGATGATGTCGAACCGGTGACCTGGGCGATCATCGAACGCGGCCGTGCGACCAGCGGCACCAGGCACATTTCCGATGTCGAGCAGCTCAGGCAGGTCGGCCGCGACATCGTCGGCGACCTTTCGCCCTACGATCTCCTCATCACCCCGACGCTGACGCAACTGCCGCGTCCGTTCGGCTATTACGATATGTCGGAGACCGACATCGACCGCTACAACGCCAAATGGACGGATGCGGCGTTCGCCTTCCCCTTCAACATCTCAGGCCAGCCGGCCATCTCGCTGCCGCTCGGCTGGTCGAAAGACGGCGTACCGATCGGGGTGCAGCTTGTCGGCCGCTACGGCGACGAGGCGACGGTGCTGGCCGCGTCGGCGCAGCTCGAGCGGGAAATGCCGTGGAGGGACAGGCGGCCGCCGGTGAGCGGTTAATCGCTCGCGGCAGGGCACCCATCGCCGAGTTCTGTGGCGCCCCCTCTGTCCTGCCGGTCATCTCCCCCTCAAGGGGGGAGATTGGAAGTTTCGGCGCCGGCTCATCTTGTTCTTGCAACGTTGAAAAATGGCGAAAGCGGGAGCGATAATCGATCTCCCCTTGAGGGGGAGATGCCCGGCAGGGCAGAGGGGGGCGCCGTAGGGCGCTGACAGTGACACCGTCACGATCCCGCCCTCGCTATCCTATCCTCTCCAACCGCCTCGGCAGCCGGTTCATGGCGACGGGCCCGTTCGGCGTGATCAGGAATTGGTCCTCCAGGTTGAAGCTGGCGAGGCCGTCGATGTAGAGCGGGATCTCGAAGGCCAGCACCATGCCGGCTTCGACCACGACATCGCTCTCGGCCGCAATGAACGGCCATTGCTCCGAAAACACAGACTGCCCGACACCGTGGCCGAAATGCCCACGGCGGTAGGAGCGCAGGCCTTGCCGCGTCAGGCTGTCGGTGGCGGCGCGGTGCACATGGCCGAGCGAATTTCCCGGCACGAGTGCCGCCAGCCCGTCCTCGAAAGCGCGCTCGGCGATCGCGTGCAGTTCGACCTGGTCGGCGGAAGCGGGGCCGAAAGTGAAGTTGCGCGACATGTCGGAGGCATACCCGCCGACCGTGCAGACCATGTCGCATTTCAGCGGATCGCCGGGCATCGCCTTGGCATCGGCACCTTTGGCCCGGGCGCCGAGCGTCACATATTCCGCCGTCGCGACCGGATGGGAGAGGCCCGCCGCCGCCGCGGCCACGCCTTGCCGGTAGAGCGCGACGAGATCGGCCTGGCGCATGCCGGCCATCGCATCCACCTGCAGCCGCTCCAGCCCTGCTTCAGACAGGATAATGCCTTGCTGCAGGAGCTCGATCTCGCGTTGCGACTTGATCGCCCGCAGCCGATCCAAGACCGACGAGCCGTCGACCATCCGGCACTGCGGCAGCAGCGCCTGCATGGCCGCGAAATCGGCGGCCGGAACAAAGTCGAGGTCGACGCCGAGCGTTGCGCGCTCCAGTCCGAATTCGGCAAGCAAAGCTTGCAACTGGCGCACCGAGCCGGCGAGATCGAAGGTGGCGGGGCGCGCGAAATCCGGCGCGCGGCCAAGCGAGACAAGGCCAGCCTCGATACGCTCCGCCAACGGGCCGCGGGTTCCCGTCTCGACCGGCGCGAATTCGATCCAGATCGGGTGCGAACGCACAACCGCTTCGGGCGCGGCGATCCGCAACTGTCCCGCACTGAAATCCGCGACGACGACGCCGATCGGCAGGTCCTGCCGGGCCGGGATGACAACGAAGCCGGCGCCGGCACGCCGGAACAGCCCCGCCGGGCCGATCGACGCGCCGGTCGCATAGTGGAAGGCCTCGGGCGCTGAGAGCACCAGCGCCTGCAGGCCGGCGCGTTGCATCAGTTGCATCGCGCGCTGGCGGTCGACAAAGCCGGTCATGGTTCTCTCCGGATGGCTGAAGCGACATCGGAGCATTGCGGAAGCGGACAATCAAGCGGCACGATGCCGGTAGTCTCCGCCACAAGATGGAACCTGTCGTGGCCTGGAGCATTGCCCGGCGACGGCGGCGGGGGAGCGCGGCGAGCCCGCTACTTGATCGATTCCAGCTTGGCGATTGCCGCGGTGAAGCCGGCCAGCGAGACCGGGATGGTGACCGGCTTGCGGGTCACCGATTCCATGCCGATGTTGAGATTGGTTCCCGATTTCATCGCCTTGATCAGTTCCGGCGGCAGCGGCGTGGCGGCATAGGCGCCGTTCTGGTCGCTGGTCTGGATGGCGATGGTCGTCTTCTGGCCCTGATCGATCTGGTAGCTGGCGCCGGAGGGCAGGAACAGCCCGTGCGGCAGGGCGAGCAGCATGGCGAGGGAGCCGTTGCCGTTGTCGCGGCGCACGGTCACGGTCAGCACGCGCTGTCCGGTCTTGGCTTCGGTCAGGTTCTGCGACACCTGGCATTGAAGCTCGCTGTTGGCCGCGCCGCTTGAACAGTTCACCGCCCATGGATTGGCGTCGGCCGGCTTGGATTGAGCGGCCGGGGGCTGCGCCGGCTTGGCGTCCTCGGCAAGCGCCGGCCCGGCGACCGATGCGATCAGCCCCAGGGCGCCCAGTGCTGCCGTCACATTTAACAGATTAGCACGCGCTAAAATGGCTGCCATGTTCTTCACGCCCCGCATTTTTCTCGAAACGGCAGGTATTTTCCCACCGGCGGCTTGATACAATACTCCTGACTGTTCCGGAAGCCGCGCACAGGCGAGGAAAGCCGGCAAAATTACTGTTGCGGCATTGCCACAAGTGAGAACTTTACGGCGCAACAACAGCAGTCACGACGTTGGGGACTCGCTATACAATGGAATTCGCGCAAGAATTGGTGCGGGGGCGAGCAGTCCCCAAAGGGCGGCCAGGGATGGGAACTACCGAGACGTCTCGGCAGGTTGGGGAGATGGCGGCGCGCGGGGAGGATTTCCGCGCGCGCGTGGCCTATGGTCGCTCGCGTTTTGCAAGGCATCTCTGGAAGACGACGGCGCTTTCGACGCTGGCGCTGGCGTTGTCAGGCGTGGCCGCCTATGGCGACGACGCCCTCTGGCAGCCGCAGATACGCGCCATCATTGGCGCCGACAACAATGGCGGCAACGCCGCGCTCGAAGGCTTCATCCCGATCAAGCAGACCGCCGAATCGGTGCTGTTCCTGGATGTCAGGGCTAAGCACGATTTCAAGGACGCGTTCGGCCAGGATGTCGGCCTGGGCATTCGCCGCATCGTCAATCCCGACCTGATGCTCGGCGGCTACGCCTATCTCAACGTCGAGAACTACAACTCCAACCAGTTCACGTCAGCCACGCTGGGCGCCGAGGCCATCACCCCGCATTTCGACGCGCATGTGAACGTGCTCGTGCCGATCAAGGGTGACACGACGGACCATTCGGTCTCCTCGACCCTGTCGATGGTCTCGAACCAGTTGATCGAACAGATCTCGGTGCTCGACCATCGCGACTACGCTGCCTGGGGCATCGAGGGCGAGGTCGGCGCGCGGGTGCCGCTCAACCTTCCCGATAAGCATTCGCTGCGGCTCGACATAGGCGGTTACCATTTCGAGGATCCGCATGGCGACGACAGCGGCGTCACCGGGGTCAAGGCCGGCATCGAATATGAAATCGGCGATGTCTTCGGCACCGGAACGGCGCTGACCTTCACCGGCGAGGTGCGCAACGACAATCGCGACGACACCCAGTTCGCCGGCAGCGTGCGGCTGAGCATCCCGTTCAATCCCGGCCAAGGCGGCGCGGACAGCGGGCCGGAGCCGGTCTATCCGGTCAGCGAAGGCCTGCGCAAGCGCGTCAACGAGCGGGTGCGCGGCGACATCAGCGTCAGGATCCAGAGCCAGGAGCTGCCCGGCGGCTCGACGACGCGCGTCGCCATCAACGCCGCCACCAATGCCGCCTTCGGCAAGTTCTACTACGCCGATGGCGGCCTGGCCGGCGCCGGCACGCTGGCCGATCCGACGACGCTGGGCGACGCTGTGGCCAAGGCAGGCGCCGGCGGCTTCGTGGTGGCGCTGGGCGGCAACGGCAACATCACCACCACCGGCACGACGCTCGCAGACGGCCAGACCGTCATCGGCGGCGGCCAAAGCGTCACCGCGAAGCTGTTCGGCGGCGGCACCGGCACCTTCAATCTGGGCGGCAGCGACGGCACCATCCAGGGCACCAACGTCGCTAGCAACGTGATCGCGCTCGGCAATGGCGACACGCTGAACGGCATCACCATCACCGGCGGCGCCGACGGCATCTTCGGCAACAACATCACCGGCGCCACGCTGACCAATGTCACGGTGACAGGCGCCGGCGGCAATGGCGCCGCCTTCACCGGCACCTCGACCGGCATCACCGGTTCCAATTTCACCGCGACCGGCAACGGCCTCGACGGCCTGCACATCGAAGGTGACGGCACCTACAATTTCGCCGGCACGACGCTGCTCCAGGGCAATGGCGACGACGGGCTGGATGCCACCGGCCATGGCACCTATACATTCGCAACGCTTAACGCCAAGGACAATGCCGACCGCGGCATAACCGTTCAGGGCACCTCGACATCAGGCAGCTTCACCACCGCCGGCGGCACCGTGTCGGGCAATGGCGGCATCGGTGTCTATATCGATCCGATCACGGCGCATGTGGTGCTGGATTCGATCGCTCAGACCGGCGGTCCATCGGGCATCGTGCTCGATCAGGTCTCGGGCAGCTTCACCGTCAACGGCAGCATTACTATTTCGAACACGTCAGGGCCGGCGATCGCCATTTCCAACTCGCCGGCGTCGATCCGCTTCGGCGATATCGACATCAGCGCTCCCGCCGGCGACGGCATCTCGTTTACCGGCGTCAACGCGGCGGTTGTGGCCGGCGACATCGTCATCTCGGGCCTCGGCGTCGGCACCGGCCTCGACTTCTCCGGCAGCCATACGAACTTCACCGCACAGTCGCTCAACATCGCCGGCACGGGTGCGGCCGGCTCGATCGGCATCGACCTCACCTCGCCGACCTCGGGCGGGGCAACGATCGTCATCACCGATGGCGGTGCGATAGCAGGCGTCGACACCGGAATGCGCTTCGGCATTTCCGGCTCGCTGCTGAACTCGGCCAATGCCGAATTCTCCTTCGGCGGCGGTTCCATTGCCGGCAGCACCGCCTCGCTCGACGCGCGCGGCCTTAACCAGACGCTCGGCCACTACGCCTTCGGTTCGACCACCTTCAGCGGCCGGCAACTGTTCGACCAGCAGAATGTCATCTTCGTCGGCGCGGCCGCGACCGGCTCGGGCACCGGCTCCTCGTTGCTCGACCTTGCCTCGATTGCCGACGCCGATGCCAACCCCGACGGCACAGCGATCTTTGTGCTGGTCAATCGCGGCACCATCGACGACACCGACGGGTTCTCGCTGAGCGCCGGACAGACGCTGGCTTCCTTCGGCAACGGCCGCACATTCTCGCTCGGCGGCATCCCGGTTAACGTAACGGGCGACAACATCGCGCACACCAGCGCCGTCTCGGACGGCGCGGGCGCGGCGACGCTCACCAGTTCGGCCGGCGCGGACACTGTCACGCTGGCCAACAACAGCGCGCTGCTCGACTTCAACGTCTCGAACGCCAATCCGGGCGGCGGCAACGGCATCCACGGCAACAATGTCACCGGCGTGACGATAAGCGGCATGAATGTCAGCGGCGCCGGCCTGGACGGGCTGCTGTTCGAAGGCGCCAGCAACGTCGCGGCCAACAATGTGACCTCGACGAGCAACGCCAGCGAGGGCCTGCATATCGACGGCGACGGCAGTTATGCCTTCACCGGCACGACGACACTGTCGAACAATGCCGGCAATGGCCTGTTCGTCGGCGGCAACGGAACATATGCATTCCAGACGCTGAACGCCTCCAACAATTCCGGCTTCGGCGTCAACGTCCTCTCCACCACCGGCACGTTCAGCACCACCGGCGGCACGATCTCCGGCAATGGCGCGGCCGGCGTCGCCTTGCTCGGCGCCAATCTCGACGTCACGCTGGCCAGCCTGACGCAGGACGGTGGCCTGTTCGGCGCGACGTTGGCAGGCGTGTCGGGAAATTTCACCGTTTCCGGCGCGACGACGATCAGCAACACCGTCGTCGGCGGCCTCGGGATCTTCGACAGCACCGCCGATTTCACGTTCGGAGCCGTCGACATTTCGGACATCACCGCCCCCGGCGGCATCGGCATCGACGTCCAGAATTCCGGCGGCGCGGTCACCTTCGGCGGGCCGGTCATGCTGACCCATATCGGCAGCGAGGGCATCCTCGCCACCGACAACACCGGCACGCTCACCTTCAGTGGCCCGGTGAGCATGACCGGCCCCGGCGACGGCGTCTGGCTGGAAAACAACACCGGCGCCGTTTCGTTCGGCGGCGCCGTCACCATCGACCAGCCGCTCAGAAGCGGCATCGAGGTCGTCGGCAGCAACGGCGTCATCAGCTTCGACGACATCGACATCACCGGCCTGTGCAATTGCTCCACCGCGCTCGACCTCTCGGGCAGCACGTCGACCTTCACCGCCGCCACGCTCGACATCAGCGGCAGTTCCGGCGGCTCCTCGATCGGCGTCGACCTGTCCGGCACCAATGGCGGCTCGGTGACCATCGGCGGCGGCGCCATCACCGGTGTCGACACCGGCGTCCAGATGGGCACCAACGGCCTGGCCGGAACCACCGCCAGCACGGCGTTCTCGTTCGGCGCGGCCGGCGGCGCATCGATCACCGGCGTCATCGCCTCGCTCGACATGCGCGGCCTGCTGCCCGGCAGCGGCACCTATGCCTTCAACGGCACGCATCTGGTTGGACCGCAGCTGTTCGATGCAGCCAACGTCGTCTTCGTCGGTTCGAGCAGCACCGGAACGGGCGACGGCTCAAGCGTCGCCAACCTGATCGATGCCGCCGCGGCCGACGATCTGACCACCAATGCCAACACGACCTTCGTGCTGGTCAAGACCGCGGCCGTGCAGACCACCGACACCGATGCCAACGGCTTCACGCTGGCCAGCGGCCAGTCGCTGGTCTCCTTCGCCAACGGCGCCACCATCAGCCTGGGCGGTCCGCCGGCCAATGTCACCGGCACGGCGGTCGTCACCGGCGCGACACAGGCCGATCCGTTCGGCTTCGGTGGCGCGACGCTGAACAACGGCGGCGGCAACACCATCGACCTCGCCAGCGGCAACACCGTCTCCAACCTCAGCGTCAACAGCTCGTTCCTGGCGATCGACGGCACGGCGTCGATCAACGGCCTCACCAGCACTGGCGTGACGATCGTGGGCGGGACCATCGGGCTTTACCTCGGCAGCGCGTCGGGCGCGATCACGATCAACGATCTGACCATCCAAGGGTCGGTGCCGACCGGCGTCGTGCTGGCCAACACATCCGCGACGGTCGACTTCACCGGCACCACAACGATCGCCGGCGGCAGCAATATCGCGCTGCTGGTCAATAATTTCGGCGGCACCGCCAATTTCGCCGATCTCGACATATCAGGCGGCAGCGGCCTCGGCATCGTGATCCTCAACGGCTCGAGCGGAAGCCTGGCCTTCGGGGCGGCCAGCTCCATCGCCAATACCGGCGGCAGCGCGATCGTTATCGGCAGTTCGTTGGCCGACGTCACCTATGACGGCACGATTAGCCAGAGCAGCGCGGCAAAAGCCGTTAGGATCGACGGCACCACCGGCGGCCTGATCACATTCGGCGGCGCCATCACCTCGACCGGCACCGGCGGCCTCTTCGATATCGGGGAGATAACCGCTCCCACCGACACCGCGATCCGCTTCACGGGTCCGCTCACGGCGACCGGCGGCGGCGGCGCGTCGATCACCAGCCTTGGCGCCGACTCGACATTCGAGGTCAGCGGCACGCTGTCGATCACCGGCACGACCGGCGCCGCGCTGTCCATCTCGAATGCGGCCGGCAGCGCCACCTTCGGCACGACCAATGTGACGCTGGGCGCGACCAGCACTACCGGCATCGATTTCTCCGGCACCAACAACGACGTCAGCTTCGGCACGACCACCGTCAGCGGCCTCGGCGCGGGCGCCAGCCAGACCGCCATCGACTTCTCCGGCTCGGCCACGACCGCCGATTTCGGGCTGACGACGATCACCGGAAACGACGCCGCGAGCTCGCGCGGCATCGACCTGACCTCGACCACGGGCAACCGCACCATCACCTTCTTGACCGGATCGTCGATCTCAGGCGCCGGCATCGGCGTCGATCTGTCGTCCGGCCAGACGGCGGCGACCAGCGCCAACGCCAGCTTCACCTTCGGCGACGGCGAATTCGCCGACGCCAACGGCCGCAATTCGACGATCACCGCGGCGGCGGGCAATTTCACCGTCAACACCGTCGGTCTCGCCGCGCTCGGCAATTATGATTTCGATGACGTGCTCTTCACCGGCAGCGCGAATCTGGCCAGCGCCGTCGGCGGGGTGTTCATGGTGTCGCAAAATGGCGGCGTCATCGCCGCCGGCTCATTTGGGCTCAGTACGTCAGTCAATACCATCTCGGTTGCCGATGCCGATCTGAAGACCGGCACCCAGACCTTCGCCTTCGTCGGCACGGTCGACCTCAGCGGCACGCCGTTCACGCTCGATTCCGGCCAATCGATCACCGGCTTCGGCAACGGCAACGCCATCACCACGACCGGCACCATCCAGCCGGTGAACGTGCAGGGCAATCTCGGTGCCACCGGCGGCGACGTCACCGGCGACGAGGGCGTGGTCAAGAGCACGGGCAGCGATACCCTGCATCTGCTCGGCAGCAACCAAGTGCGCAACACCGCCTTCGACTTCACCGGCGGCAGCGGCTCGGTCTTCACCATCGACCAGAGCGCGGGCAGCTTCAACAATGCCGGCGGCATCGTCATCGAAGGCGTCACGGTCGGCAATGTCGGCGCCGGCCAGACGGCGTTCAAGGTCGCCGGCCTCGACAGCAATTTGTCGATCACCAACAACAACGTCAACGTCGCCGGCACGCTGCTCGACGTCGACGGCGGCGCCGGCAACATCACCGTGACGCGCGGCATCTTGCCCAACAGCGGGCCGGCCGGCACGCTGACCGGCGGCGGCATCTCGATCGCCAATCACGGCGGCGGTCTGATCAATTTCACCGACAAGGTGACTGTTGGCGGCAACGGCGTCTCGCTCACCAACAACGCCGGCACCGTCAACTTCACGGATGTGGACATTTCCACGAACGGCGCGACGGCGTTCAGCGCCAGCGGCGTCGGCACGGTCAATGTCCTGACGGGTACGGTCAATGCCACCAACGCGCAGGCGGTGGCCCTCGACGGCATCGCCGGCAATATCGATTTCGCCTCGACCAGCGCGTCGTTCGGTTCCGGCAGCGGCATCGACCTGCAGAACCTCAGCGGCACGTTCAATTTCGGCACCGGCACGCTGACCAACACCGGTTTGGGCACGGCCTTCAATGTCGGCTCGGGCACCAATGCGAGCGGCGGCAACGCGAACATATCCTACGCGGGCGCCATCGTCAGCAACGGCACCGGCGCGGCGGTCTCGGTCCAGGAACTGACCGGCGGTTCTGTGACGCTGTCGGGCAACCTGACCGATGGCCTTGCGGGCGCCGGCGGCAATATCGTCGTTGCCGGCATCGACAACGGCACGGCGGCGACCGTGACCTTCTCGGGCGCGACCAAGCAGATCAGCTCGGGCGCGACGGACGGCGTCAGCCTGATCGGCAACCCGAACGCCACGATCGGCTTCGGCAATGGCGGCCTTGACATAACGACGACGGCAGGAGCGGGTTTTGGCGCGGGCTCCGGCGGCACGATCAGCATCTCCGGCACCGGCAACACCATCACGACAACGACTGGAACCGCGCTCGATCTCGACGGCGCATCGGTCGGCGCGGGCGGCGTTATTTTCGATTCCGTTTCGGTCAATGGCGCGGCGACCGGCGTTTCGCTCAACAATATAGTCGGCGGCGCCATCGATCTCGGCGCGGTCGACCTGCAGAACATCACCTCGCGCGGTGTCGACATATCCGGCACGCTCGGCTCGACCTTGGGCTTCGACAGCCTGAACATCGGGCTCAATGCAGCCAATGCGGTCGGCTTCGACCTCAACGGCGCTGCGCTCGGCACGAGCAACATCAAGGCCGGCGATTTCGACGTCGACGGCGGCAGCTTCGCCGGCACTATCGGCATCGACATGGCCGGCACGACCGGCACCGGCACGATCCAGCTCGGCGACACTGCCAACAACAATCCGGCGGGCCAGACCTCGAAAATCGAAAATGTCGGCTATGGCGTCCAGTTCTCCAGCGCCACCAACGCCAGGCTGGTGTTCGGCGACGGCGCTGGCCTGGCCGAATCGACGATCGCGACCACCGGCGGCCAGGCCATCCATGCCATCGACACCCTGCCGACCAATGGCGACTACAATTTCAACGACGTCACCTTCACCGGCGACACGTCGAATCTGTCCGCTTACAAGGTCTACTACGTCACCACCGACGCCACCGGCGGCGGCGACGGCAGCTTCGTCAATCCAGGCACCTATGCCAACGCCCAGGCGTCCACGGCCAATGTCATCGTGCTGATCGACAAGAACGGCACCGGTAGCCAGGAAACGATCGACCTGAGCGGCACGTCGTTCCAGCTCGATGACGGGCAGGTGTTGCTCGCCTTCGGGCAAAACGATACGGCCATCGATGTCTCGCAGCTCGGTGTCGACACCAGCAGCGGCGCGTCGGCGGCATTCCACTTCACCACGGTGCAGAATTCGCCGATCATCGCCGCACCGGCCGGCATCGACACGCTGCGGCCGATCCTGCAGAGCAACACTGCCGGGTCGGTGATCACCCTGGCGACCAGTGGTACCAGCCCGATCACCGGCGGCATCGAGAATCTCATCATCCGCAACACCGGCACCGGCGCCGGTGTTGCCGTCGATGCGTCGGCCGCGTCGAGTTTCTTCCTCCGCAACAATGACATATCAGCCGGCGGCAGGGCGCTCGACTTCTCCACGACCGGTGCGGCGGCCAACACGCTGCTGCTTTCGATCGACGGCAATACGCTGCGATCGACGGGATCTGCGCTGGCCGCGTCCTTCGCCGGCCAGAACATCAGCGCGACGGACAATTCGATCGCCATCCGCTCCTTCGCCGGCAACACGGTGCTCGGCGGCACCGGCGGCGGCATTGCCTTCGACAATGTCACGTTCGACTCCACTGGCGCCGGCGGCACGGTCAGCGCCGGCACGCTCGACGTCGGCACATCAGGCGCGCGCGTCCAGGGCAACGGCCTTGCCTTCACCAGCACCAGCGGCACGCTCGATCTCGGCACGTTCACCACGTTCAATGATGGCGGCACTGGCGTCCTCGTCGACACCAAGGGCCCCCCGGCCACAACCTTTGCGCTGAACAGCAGCGGCGGCACCGTCGACACCATCAACGGCGTGGCGTTCAATCTCGATCCGCTGACCGTCAGCATGATCGTAAACAGCGTCAACGCCAGCGGCGGCGCCAGCGGCATCATCTTCGACGGCGTCGCCGGCACGTTCACGGTCACGGGCGCGACCACCGTCACCGGCACGACGGGTGCCGGCATCAGTTCGAACGCCAGCAATCCCACCGGCACCTTCAATTTCAACACGGTGACGGTGAACAACACGGCTTCGACGGGCGGCGGCATCGGCTGGGAGAGCGGCACGCTCAACGTCGGCGGGCTCGCCGACATCGATACGACCAGCGGGGCCGGCCTGTTCCAGGGCGGCGGCACGACCAGCTTCAACGGCGGGCTGACAATCGACACCACCACCGGCGCCGGCATTACCGGCCCCGGCGGGACGATCAACATCATCGCCACCGCCGGCAGCGAAACGGTGAATTCCACCAGCTACAAGGCGATCGATCTCACCAATGCCGCCCTCGACGTCGCGCTCGACTCGACGTCGTCCGGCGGCGGCGGTGTCGTCCTGACCCATGTCACCGGCACCGCCGGCCTCGGCACCGGCACGCTGAGCGGCGGCGGTGGCACGGCATTCAGCGTCGGCGGCGGCACCGTAAGCACCACCTATGGCGGCAACATCACCCAGGCGGGCAACGCCGCCCTGGTGTCGGTTTCAGCAGGCCATACGGGCACGCTGACCTTCTCGGGCACGCTGTCGGCAACCAACGGCACCGGCCTGCAGTTCGACAATGCCGACGGCACCTACAATTTCAACGGCACGACGACGTTGAATGGCGGCGACGCCGGCATCGATATCGTCAACAATTCGGGCGGCACGTTCAACTTCGGCACCGGCACCTCGATCACCAACCCGAACAGCACGGCCTTCAACGTCGACGCAAGCGCGGCGAACATCACCTATAGCGGCAACATCACCCAGGCCGGCAATGCCGCGCTGGTCGCCATCGCCGGCCACACCGCGGGAACGATCACCTTCCAGACGGGCACGCTGTCGGCAACCAACGGCACCGGCCTGCAATTCGACAATGCCGACGGCATCTACAATTTCAACGGCACGACGACACTGAATGGCGGCAATGCCAGCGTCGACATCCTCAACGATTCCGACGGCACGTTCGGCTTCGGCGTCGGCACCTCGATCACCAGCCCGAACGGAACCGCGTTCAGCGTCGATGGCGGTAACGCGACCGTTACCTATGCCGGCACGATCACACAAGGTACCGGCGGCCAGCGCCTAATCGTCGTCGCCGACACCACCGGCGGCGCGGTGAACTTCACCACCGCCCTGGCGAATGGGCTCAACGACACCAGCGGCACCGGCATCGTGGTAGACGGCGCGGCGGGTAACGTCACCGTCAACAATGCCAGCCTGACCGGGACGACCGGCATCACCATCCTTGGCGATGTGGCGAACAACGCGACCGGCACTTATACGTTCAACAACGTCGCTATCGACACGGTTGCCGGCGCGCTGACGAACCATGCGTTCGCCGTCGACGGCGATCAGGGTACGTTTACCAACGACGACGTGAGCGCCACGATCAATCTCAACAATGTCGACATCACCAACCCTGGCGGCAACGTCGCCAACATTCGCGGCATGGCTGGTGGCTCGGTCAATTTCGACAACGCCAGCTCCATCACCCGAAACGATGGCGGACTGGGCATCGTCGCGCTCAGCAACTCCGGCGGCACGATCAATTTCGGCGGCGCGTCGAAAACGCTCTCGACCGGCGCCAACGCCGCCGTGCTCCTGACCAGCAACGCCGGCGCGACCATCAACTTCACCAATGGCGGCCTGGCGATCACCACCACGAGCGGCATCGGCATCGGCGCCTCGGGCGGCGGCACGGTGACGGTGACGGGCGCTGGGAACTCCATCACCACGACGAGCGGTGTAGCGGTCAATCTCGACACCGTCATCGTAGCCGCCGCCGGCCTGAATTTCGCCACGACTACAAAAGGCGTCGGCGGCACCAGCGCCGTTGTCATGAATACGGTCACCGGCACTGGCACGGTCAGCCTCGGCGGCGGCTCTCTGGTCGGCGGCGCCGTGGCGGGCGTCAACGGCGCGGTAATCCGCATCGGCGATGGCCTCGGCACCGTCAACAGCGGCGGCACCGCGGGTCTCACCTATGCCGGTACCATCACCAGCGCTTCGGGCGAGGGGATCGATATCCAGGATCGCGCCGTGGGCGCGCAGGCTATCACGCTTTCGGGCAACATCTCGCATAACGTGGCGGGTCAGACAGGCATCCTGCTGGACGACAACGCCGCCGGCACCATCGCCTTCTCCGGTGCCTCCAAGTCGATCACGTCGGGCAGCGCGGCCGGCGTCAACCTGACCGACAACACCGGCGCGACGATCAACTTCACCAATGGCGGACTGGCGATCACCAGCACCAGCGGCACCGGCTTCGGCGCCACGGGCGGCGGCACGGTGACAGTGACAACCGGCGCCAATCCAAACACGATCACATCCGGTACCGGCACCGCGCTCAACGTCGCCAACACGACGATCGGCGCGAGCGGTCTCACATTCCGGAGCATTTCGGCTAACGGCGCCGCCAACGGCATCGTGCTCAACAACACCGGTGCCAGCGGCGGGTTGACGGTGACGGGCGACGGCGGCGGTGCGAACAATGGCTCGGGTGGAACAATCCAGAGCTCGACAGGAACCGGTATCAGGTTGATATCGACGGCCAACGTAAGCCTTGGCTACATGAATGTCCAAAACAGCGGCGACGACGGGCTATATCTGACCAATGTCACGAACTTCGCGCTCAATCGGGCCAATGTCACCAACAATGGCAACAGCACGACCGACGAAGGCATCCAGGTGGGCGAGAAAGTGGGCGCGCCGGGTCCGTCGGACGATCTTGCAGGCATTTTCGGCACCAACAGCATCACCAACAGCGTGGTCACCGGCAATGCCCACAGCAACGTCTACGTCTATCAGTCGTCGGGTACGCTGAATTCGCTGACGGTGACGGGAAGCACATTCAGCAATCTCACCGGCGCAAACGCCGCGAACTCCTTCGAATTCGAACTGGCGGGCTCAGCCGTGGTCAGTTCGGTCAACATCAGCGGGTCGACTTTCGCCAACAATAGGGATAGCCCCACCTCCGGTTATCGGGCACTGGACGTGAACGCCAACGACAGTTCTGGCATTTCGAGCTTCGTCGTTTCGGGAAATACGTTCGCCAACAATGGTATCCAGACCTCGTTTGCCGTCGGCAGCAGCGCCAGTGCGACGTTCAAGATACTCAACAACAATATGACCGGCAGCCAGCTTCAGGCGATCAATGTGTTCTCGTCGGCGATATCGACTGGCGGCTCGATTGTCGGAACGATCCAAGGTAACACTATCGGCAACGCCGCTTCCGCGGGGTCTGGTTCGACGCAAGGCCCGGGCATCAGCGTCCTTATCCAGGGCCAGACCGACTCGACCCTGCTCGTCAACAACAACACGATCCGCCAAGTCGGCCAGACCAGTGGTTCAGCAGGTATTTCCCTGGACTATCGAGGCGCCACAACCACCGGGCTTGGCCTCACGTCGCTCAACGATGTGACGGTCACGAACAACATCGTGCAGACTGATGCTCCAGCCTCGACGTTCCCCCTGGCAGCCATCTTCATCCGCGCGGACGATCAGGGCAGCCCGGCTCGAGTGCGCGCGGACGTCCGGGGCAATACTGTTCCTGCGACAGGATCCTATGACTATCCGACGTTCGACGGAAATGGAGCTCAGCTTGTCTTTGTGAACGTCGGAACTGCTTCAGTAGCTCAGTTGGTGGACAACTCGCCGGGTAGTGTCGACGCAACGGCCGAATTGCAGAGTCACAATACCGGTCTCATGTATGCAGATCCGACGGTGAACCTAATTATCGGTCCGATCAACACGCCGCCGTAACGGATTGTGGCAGCGCTAAACTTTATCTCATGCCGGTATTCTGCTTGATGTTTTTCGAATGTGAAGTATTGTTGAAGTAAGCGTCGGGCAAAGGCGTGATGTGCATCGAGGATACCGCAATGAAGATAAGGCCAGGCGTGATTATTCTGCGGTAAGTGCAGCGCAATCAGCTTTGCCGGATATCCGCACGACGCGTCGTGTTGCGATACTCTCTGAAAATCAGGCAAGCGGGAAGAAGCATGGCGGAACCATTTCTTTCGGAAATCAGGCTGTTCTCGTTCGATTTCGCGCCGAAGGGCTGGGCGTCATGCAGCGGTCAGCTTCTGCCGATCAACCAAAACCAAGCACTTTTCTCTCTGCTGGGAACGACGTTTGGCGGTGACGGCAGAGTAAATTTTGCGCTGCCTGATTATCGCGGACGTATTCCGATCCATGTCGGAGCCGGTCACGTTCTAGGCGAACGAGGCGGTGAACAGAACCATATATTGAGCATTCAGGAACTACCCGAGCACACACATGTCGCAAGCGGCTCTGCAGTCGATGGCACGCAGCCGATTCCGTCTGGCTCGTACCTCGGCAAGGCAGCACCCGCCAACCCTTATGCTGCACCGACGAATCTCGCGGCAATGGGCCTGGGGACCGTAGGCAATATTGGCGGAAGCCAGGCGCATACCAACATGCAGCCCTACCTTGCGTTGAATTTCTGTATCGCCCTGCAAGGCATTTTCCCGTCGCAGAACTGAGGACAAGCAATCATGGCACAACCTTATGTTGGTGAAGTCAGGATGTTTGCCGGCAATTTCCAGCCGGCTGGCTGGATGTTCTGCCAGGGTCAGCTGCTGCCGATCTCCGAGAACGAAACTCTGTTCCAGCTAATCGGCACCACCTATGGCGGTGACGGCCAATCGACCTTTGCACTGCCAGATCTACGCGGTCGCCTGCCGCTCAATCAAGGCAACGGTTTTTTTCTTGCCGGCAACGGGGGCATCGAAGAGGTAGCATTGTCGATCCAGCAGATCCCCGCGCATTCGCATCCGATGCTCGCGTCAAATACGCTCGGCAACGATCCTAATCCGGGCGGTCACCTAGCTGCGGAATCTTCGGCAATCAGTCTCTATTCGAATGCCGCTCCTTCCGTCGCGATGGGGGCTTCGTCGACTAGCCTCATCGGCCTGGCCCAGCCGCACTCAAATTACCAGCCTTATCTCTGCGTCAATTTCATCATCTCGCTGTTCGGCATATTTCCGTCGCCAACTTGAAGAGAGACTGTCATGGCCGATCCTTTCGTCGCCGAAATCCGCATCTTTCCGTTCAATTTCGCACCCAACGGTTGGGCGTGGTGTGACGGGCAGTTGCTGCCGCTGTCGCAGAACACAGCGCTGTTCTCGCTACTCGGCACCACCTATGGCGGCAACGGCCAGTCCAACTTTGCCTTGCCGGATTTACAAGGTGGAGCGCCGATGCATCCCGGCCAAGGCCCGGGTCTTTCGTTGCACTATCTCGGCGAGACTGGCGGCTCGGAGACCGTGCAACTGCTAGAGTCAGAGATGCCGGCCCACAATCACCCTCTTGTCGCGCAAGGCGCGGTTGCGAATAGAACGAACCCGGTCGGCAACTACTTTGCGCGTGCATCCGCCGGCACTCCATATGTTCCGGGCACGCCAATACCTGCGCTAACAGGCCTTGCGGATCAGGCACTCGCCCCCGCCGGCGGTGACCAGCCGCACAACAATTTGATGCCTTATCTCACCTGCTACTTCTGCATCGCGCTGCAAGGCGTCTTCCCGCCGAGAGGCTAAATTCCCCGCCAACAGGGCAGGACCAATATCATGGCCAAGACAGCAGAACCAAAATCGAAGGCCCCCACGGCCAAGACGCCGGCAGCAGTGCCAAGGACCGCCTCCAAGGCCCGCGAGAGCGCTCGCTCGCGGCGACCCGGTACTGCGCCGGCCTACCAGCACATGCCCGCCGGCGCGACGTTTTTCGAATTGTCGCGGCTGATGGTCGTCGGCATCGATTCGGCCAAGGGACAATTGATCCAGAAGGCACAGACATCGCCGAACGGACCATGGCCGTCGGCCTGGTCTGTCATCGCGCCCGGCGCCTGGGTGATCATGACCGCGGGTCTCACCAAGGATGGTCGCGTCGCCGTGGTCGCGCAGCCTTCGGGCACCACCAGCCTGTCCTTCATCACCGAGGACGCCAACCAGATCGGCCCGATCGACAAGTGGACCGCGCCGGTCGGCATCGGCGCGCCGCCCGGCGCCTTCAGCTACCAGAAGCTTTCCATGGCGCGCGATGCCGATGGCCGCATCGAGATCTTCCTCACCGACAATCTGGGCCGCGTCTGGTGGATCTACCAGAACCCGGATGTGATCGTGCAGGTGCAGAAGACCATCACGCCGCCCGGCACGACGACACCGATCGTCGTCACCGTCGACGAGCTCAGGCCGCCTGCCCAGCCGTGGAGCGCCTGGATTCAGCTGACCGGCCAGCTTGTGGCGATCACCGCGCTGCGCCAGGCAGACGGCCGCATAGCGCTGTTCGGCATCAACTCCGCCCTCCATCTCTATCGCTGCCAGCAGGCCAAGGCCCAGGCGCTGACGGTCGCCGACTGGACGCCATGGGTGCAGATCGACGCCGGCTACCCCTTCACGGAAATGGCACCTATCATCGGTCCGCTGGGCGGCACCAATCTGTTTGCCATGACGCAGCAGGGCCAGGTCCTGCACACCAAGCAATTGCCGGCCGGCTCCGACACCTGGACGGCCTGGGCGACGCCCGGCTACAGCAGGGTTCCCAAATATACGCTCTGCGCCGGCATCCAGGGCGACGGCGACATCATGCTGGTCGCCTCCGACCAGCAGCATGCTCACTCCTTCAACGCCCAATACGACGCCGCCACCCAGAACTGGTCGGGATGGCGCGATTTCAACGCCTCCGGCGCCAACACCCGCCTGTCGCTCGACTACAATGCCGATGGCCGTCTTGCCTTGTTCTCGATGATGATCCAGAACGACGGCACGAATGGTCTGTGGACCATCAATCAGATGGCCATGGACAGTTCGGAATGGGAGTGGACCTGGACGGCGCTGGCCACCAGCAACCTCAAGCAGATTGCCGTGGTGCGCGACCTGACGCCGCCGGTGTGACGTCAGGCAGCATGACAGAAGCGAAACAGGCGCAGCGGCTCCCGACCTGGCCGCGGTCGCGGCAGGCCGGCCTCGCTTTCCGCGCCGCCGCGGAGGCCGACATGCCGTTCCTGGCGCGGCTCTACTCTTCGACGCGCATGGAAGAGCTCGCCGTGACGGACTGGAGCGAGGCGCAGAAGGCCGCCTTCCTCGACATGCAGTTCCAGGCGCAGCACGCGCATTACCGCAAGCATTATCCCGAGGCCGACTGGCTGGTGGTGGAGCGGGCCGGACAGCCCATAGGCCGCCTCTACATCGAGCGCTGGCCGAGCCAGCACCGCATCATCGACATCGCCTTGCTGCCGGCCCATCGCCGCAAGGGCCACGGCGCCGCACTGCTGCGCGACCTCATCGACGAGGCATGGTCATCGGGCAAATCGGCCTCGATCCATGTCGAGAAGAACAATCCGGCCAGGCGGCTCTATCTCGAGCTCGGCTTCGCAGCGGTCGAGGACAAGGGTGTCTACGATCTCATGGCATGCGCGCCGCCGCGGGGTGGCGCAGACAGTGGGTGAACGGGGACGCCATCCGCTTCGTCATTCCCGGGCCGAGAATCCTGTTCCGGTCGTCGCACAATTCGGCGGTGCTTGTTCGGTATCGATCCTTCGCGCCAGCGTCTCACAAATCGCACCGCTGCTGCGCTCACGCCTGCTTCCAAACTCTAATTGAACACCGCCTCATACAGCCGCCCCGTAGCGTCGGCGGCCACGGGCACGATGAAGATATCGTGGGTCGCGCCACTGCCGGCGAAGCGGTAAGTCGCCTGCGGCAGCGCGGTTTCGCGCGGACCCTTGAACAGCAGCGAGAAACCGCCGCCCGGGCGCGGGCTGGAGGCGATGCGGTTGACCGCGCTCAATTCGAGCGCGATCTGCCTGCCGCCGGCCTCGACGGTGAATGCCTGTCCGACCGCCTGTTCGAAATCCGATGCCGACGCCATGCCACCCCGCCTCAAAGCGCTTGCTGAGCGGGCGGCCAAGGGCAGACCCGCTCCGGTTCCTCATATCCTCGCAATTTCCGGACGCAAGACCGCTACGGCTCCCGGATTTTGCCATGCGAGGCCACTGTCGCCGCTTCGCGGCAAGCTGTCCATAGAGCCATTCCAGGAAAAGTGTGTACGGTCTTCCCGGGAAAGCGCGCAGCGCTTTCCCTGGGGAATTGCGCAAAAACAAAGAGATAGCGCGGCTCGCCGTTTCCGCGAAATGGTGAACCGCTCCAGGGCCGGCATGGTTGCGGGCGTCCCGCAAGGCGATTAGGGCGCAAACGCCAAAATACAGCAGCGCGTGTCCTTTTATGCGCGCCGGCGACGCTGTAGTACTTTGTCCCTGCGCAGGATTGCTTCGAAGCAAGGCCGGCGCGACAAGAACAGACCCCGCTTTGGGAATTCAATGCTGGACGGGCCGGCCTGGTTGGCCGGCGCGAGGAGGAAAACGGACACATGGCTGACAGCGGTGCGAAGACGGAAACGGCGGGCGAGACCTTGCCGCTGTTCTATTCCAGGCCCGAGGCGCTCAATCCGGCGCGGCACGGCTCGCTCGGCCTGACGGCGCGCAGCGATTTCTCCTTCGCCCGCTCGGCGCATGCCATCCCTGTGGTGGCCTCGGAAATGCCGGCGGCGATGCGCTCCTACCCAATCGTTTTCATCGGCGCCGCCAAGGCGCCCGTCATCATCACCGGCCTGCGCCAGGACGAGAACCTGTTCGTCGACGCCGACGGCAACTGGGCCGGGCCGCACTACATCCCCGCCTATGTCCGCCGCTATCCCTTCATTCTCGCCGACGATCCCAAGCAGCCCGGCCGGCTGACGCTGTGCGTCGACCGGGCGAGCGAGCGCGTCATCGACCAGCTGCTGGCGCCGTTCCGCGACGACAAGGTGCTGCCGTTCTTCAGCGGCAACGAGGCGACCGAGGCGACGAAGCAGGCGCTCGCCTTCTGCAACCAGTTCCAGATCGACTTCAGGGCGACCCGCGAGATGGTCGACAAGATCGACGCGCATGCCCTGTTCGCGCCGCGCCAGAGCAAGGTGACGCTGGAAGGAGGCGAGGTGCTGAACCTCACCGATTTCCAGGTGATAGACGAGGCTGCCTTCAACAGATTGAGCGACGAGGCCTTCCTCGACCTGAGAAAGTCAGGCGCGCTCAGCCTGCTCTACTGCCACCTTGCTTCGACCAACAGCTGGACGTCGCTGGTGCATCAGGCGTCGCTGCGCAAGGCGGAGGGGGCGAAGAGCGCCTGAACAACCCACGCCGAGATCCTTCGCGGCGCGGCTGGGGAACAAGGTTCGGTGCTAAGCCGCGGCCCGCCTGTCGTGCCGCCCTTCCCTGATCTCCTCCGTGAGCTTGTCGCAGAAGGCCTCGAGATCGCCGGGATTGCGACTGGTGACCAGCCCCTGGTCGGTGACGACCTCGCTGTCTTGCCACAGGCCGCCGGCATTGATCACGTCGGTCTTGATCGACTTGTAGGATGTGACGCGGCGGGCTTTGATGATCCCGGTCTCGACCAGAAGCCAGGGCGCATGGCAGATCGCGCCGACGACCTTGTTGGCCGACCAGAACGAACTGATGAAATCCAGCGCCTTGCGCTCGACCCGCAAGAGGTCGGGATTGATGACGCCGCCGGGCAGAACGATCGCATCGTAGGCATCGGCGCGGGCCTCGTCCAAGGTCTTGTCGACCGGAACTTCGCGGCCCCAATCCTTGTGGTCCCAGCCCTTGATCTTGCCGCTTTCGAGCGACACGATTTCGACCTCGGCGCCGGCCTGGCGCAGCTTGTTCAGCGGTACCTCAAGCTCGGACTGTTCAAAACCATTCGTCGCAAGGATGGCGACGCGCTTGCCGGAAATATCCTGCATCGTTTTTCTCCATGATTGGATTGGATGCAGGGCTAACGAGCCTGAACCGGTACCGTTCCTCGCTGTAACCTTATGTGACCGGAGGGATCTGTGGTGCGCTGTACTGCACCACGGGTCTCCTTTCCTCATCAGCTCTCCTTAGTGAAGGACTGTTACCCTTTTCGTGTCTCAGACTCGGGGTGCACTACGGAATTCTGCTCGCGGATCGCAGCCGCGCGGCAAACGTACAGGCCGCCCCCCGCACCCGGTTTTCTTCCTAGAAGCGGGGCAGGCAGGGCGGCCCTTCATACCAGCGGCTTACTCGATGACGCGGGCTTCACCGACATCTGCGGCCGACGGATCCAGCCCGTAAGCCTTGAGCGCTTCGGCGATAGCCCCGTTCTTCCGGTAGACATCGAGCGAAGCGTCAACCGCCTTAACGAAGCCCTCATTGCTCTTGTCCAGCAGGAAGGCGGTCTGCGACGGGTTCATGGTCGCATCGATGCGCGGATCCGGCTTCAGGACATGCACCTTGTAGTTCTGCCCTTCGTTCTGAATGACAGCGGAGCCGAAGCCGTCGAGCGCCGCCTCAATACGACCGGCATGAAGGTCCTGAGCGAGGTTCAGCGACGACGGATAGGTCTTGGAGCCTTCGTAGAGCTTCTCCATGTCCTGGACCCACAGATATCCTTCCACGGTGCCGACCTTCTTGCCCAGCAGACCGTCGACGGTATCAATGCCGTTGGTCGAGGTGACGGACAGTTGGTCGAGATAGACCGGCGTGGACAGAGCGACGACCTTCGCGCGGGCGGCGGTACGATAGAAGCCGCCAAGCGCGATGTCCGCGCGCCGCGACTGAACTGCGGAAACCGCGCCTGGATATGTGAATATCTCATAAGCGATCTCCAGGCAGTTCTCCTTGGCAAAACGCTTCACGAGATCGCCGTCGATACCCGCGATGCCGCCGTCTTTTTCGAGCGAATACGGAGCGGTGTTGGTGAGCGCGACGGTGAGTTTGCCCGCCGACACGGTTTCGAAAGCATGCTGCGGCTTGCAATCCTGTGCGGACGCGACGCTGGCACCCAAGGCCGTGGCAATGGCTGCGGCCGAGATGATCTTACTCCAATTTTTCACTTTGCTCTCCTCTGACATTGATGGTTTTTGATTGCAGGTCAGCCGAGATGGCTGCCCAGCCTACGTTCGGTGTACGAGACCAGCCACCCGAACGGGACGGTGATGGCGAGGTAGAACAGGCCCGCCAGGATCAGGACATCGAGGTAGAGGTAGGTGGCCGCACCCACGCGATAGGCGCGCGCCAGAAGTTCGGGGATGGCGATCGTGTATGTAAGGGCCGTCGCCTGGAAGATGAGAATGGCAAAGCCCATCAGCGCGGGTATTGCGAACAGGATTCCCTGGGGGACCACCACGAAGCGCAGGATGTCCCGGCGGGTCATGCCGAGCGCCAAGCCCGCCTCGATCTCACAATGCGGAACCGCGTTCAGACCGGCCCGAAGGATCTCGCTGGTGTAGGCGCCTGTCGTTAGCGCCAACGCAATCACGCCAGAGGTGAAGGCACTTACGGTCATCCCCGAAGCAGGCAATCCATAGTAGACCATCTGCAGGACGACGAGTGCAGGCGCGCCGCGCCCGATCTCGACCAGTACCACCGCGAAATAGCGGACGAGCCTGTTTCCAGAGGAGGAGGCAAGCGCAAGAACGAGACCGATAGGCAATCCGAACAGCAGCGCCAGGCCCGCCAACTGGAGACTGACAAGAACTCCTTGGAAAAGCTGGGGGGACCAGTCCAGCCAGTTGGCCAGCATCTCGCTCATTTCGCTTGCCCTCTTGAGCGCAGCCGCTCGTCCACGGCGCGTGCCAACACGACAATGGGTATCGACAGCGCGATGTAGAGAAGCGCAGCGAAAATGAACGGCATGAAGCTGCCGCCTCCGCCTTGGGCCTGCTGCGATGCGTACATCATCACGTCGCGGACACCGATCGTGGAGGCCACGGTCGTGTCTTTGAGCAGGCTGACAAGAAAGGTCGCCATGGGCGGAACCGAGACGCGCAGGACCTGCGGCGCCAGGATGTAGCGCAGCGTATCCAGGCGCGTCATACCGAGCGCCGTGGACGCCTCCCGCTGGCCCTTCGAGAGGGCCAGGAAGCCACCCCTGTAGATTTCAGCGAGATAGGCCGTTGATACCAGCCCCATACCCAGGATGGCAGCCTGATAGGAACTGAGAACGATCACTCCGCTGCCCAATCCGAAGAAGATAATGAACAGCCAGACGATCGGCGGGATTCCCCGGACAACGTCGATGTATATGCGCGCCGGCATGCTTAGAAGGAGCCACCGGGAACGTCGCATCAGCACCAGCGGCACGGCTGCGATGGCCCCGACTGCGAAAGCGCCGAAGGTCACCAGCAGCGTGGCCGGAACGCCTCTGAGCAGTGAAACCAGCAGGTCGATCATCTGCGATCGACCACGGCACGGAAGAACTGCCGCGTGCGCGGCGACGACGGGTTGCGGATCACGGCATCAGGCGGACCCTGCTCGATGATCTCTCCATTGGCCATGACGATCACGCGGTCGGCGACGTCTGCGGCAAAGGCGATCTCGTGCGTGACGATGATCATTGTCATGCCTTCCTGGGCGAGCTCGCGCATCACGGCCAACACCTCAAGCCCGAGTTCGGGATCCAGGGCGCTCGTGGGTTCGTCGAAGAGCATCACCTTGGGGTCAAGAGCCAGGGCGCGTGCGATCGCGATACGCTGCTGCTGGCCACCCGACAGGCGCGCCGGGTAGGAGTGCGCCTTGTCCGTAAGGTGTACGCGTTCGAGCAATTGGGCGGTGCGCGCGTCCGCCTGCTCCCTGGTGCGCCCCAGAACCCGCATCTGCGGCAGCGAAATGTTGCGCTGCACGGTCATGTGCGGAAACAGGTTGAAGGACTGGAAAACCATCCCGGTGGAACGTCGGAGCCTCAACAGCTCTCCGGCGGACAGATTGCGGTCGACCGAAAACCGGATGGCGCCCACTTCGAGGGTACCGGATGACGGCTGTTCGAGCATGTTGATCGCACGCAGCAGCGTGCTCTTCCCCGCGCCGCTGGGTCCGACGATCGCCACGACCTCGCCGCGCGTAATGTCGAGCGAGACGTTTTTCACGGCGTGATGGCCGCCATAGATCACGTTGATGTTCTTGATGCGGACGATGTTTTCTGCCTCGGGCATGGCTTCTTTGTCCTTGCGCTAACGCCGGTGTCCTACTGGTCAAGCCGCCGCAGTATGTACGGCGGGGACGTTTCTTTCCGGAGTTGGAGCGAGACTCTCGGTGCCTGGGATCGATGCGGGAGAGCCCTTGAGCACCCAGTCCGCGACGATCAGGCCTATCACCGGCGCGAGCTGGATCCCGTAGCCGCCCGCACCGGCCGCGGTGATCAGACCGGGCTCGGACTGATCGACTGGTCCGACATGGGGACGGTGGTCGGCGGTGACAGGGTAGAGGCCTGCCCAGCCCCGGCCGAGCCGGGCGCCCGGCAGATCAGGCACGCGCTCGATCAGCATCTCGGCCAGCATGACCTTGGACCCTTCCTCGCACTGCTCGTTGTAATTGTCCGGATCCTCGGGCGAGGGCGAACTTACCTTGTGTATCTCGGCGATGAGCTCGCTCGCTTTCTCGTGCCGAAAGTTGAGTCCGGTGCCCTGCCCGTTCACCAGATCCATGACCATCGGCATTGTGTAGGGGAGCGGCGCGTCCAGGTGGATTGTCAGCGCCTCGTGGCGCTCGGGGTGGATGTGAAGCGTCTGTCCAAGCATCTCGGCAACGCGTGGCGCCCAGGCGCCTGCCGCGTTCACGACGAAGTCGCAGCCGATCGGACCCTTGCTGGTGTCCAACCGATAGCCACCGGATGTCCGCGCGACACCAAGCAGCTTGCGGAACTGGAAAACCTCGGAGCCGAGCTTCTTCACCTCTTGCGCCAGCAACGTGCACATTTCGTGGGGATCGAGGAAGCCGTCGTCCGGCCCGAAGATGCCGCCTTCGAGCCCATCTGAACTCAAGTGCGGCACGAGCTGCTGGAGCTCGTTCGCCTGGTAGACCCTGGACCTGAAGCCGGCATCGCGCTGGATCTCCACCGAGCGGGCGAACAGTTCCATCTGCTCGGAGGTGCGCGCCAGACGCAGATAGCCGATAGGGTTGAAGCCGAGACCGAGGCGCTCCTGCCATCGACGGATGCGCTGCACGGATTGCATGCGCAGCTGGATCTCGAACGAATCCGTCAGCTGTGTGCCAACGACGCCGACCGAGCGGCCGCTGGATCCTGACGCAATGGATTGTGCGTCGATGACGGTGACGCGAGCGCCCTGTTCCGCGAGCGCGTGCGCAGAGCACATGCCGAGGGTGCCTGCACCGATGACGACGACGTGAGGAGAAGCTGTCATGTGACTTCCATCTGTTGCTGCGTCGTCCCGTGCCGGATGGATCCGGCGCCGGACGCGCTACGTCATTGCTTCGCCGCGATTGCTGCGAGGGCGCCGTCGATTGCGGAAAGGATTTCGCGTGCGTCTTCCTCGGTCATCGAGGTGGAAAGCGCGAAGAGTCCGTAACTCGCCGAAAGCACGCCGCGGTCGAGCAGACCCTTGTGGAACAGGTCGAGCTTCGTGCGTTCGGACGCACCCGGATAGACCGACCGATAGTCCGTGATCGGCAACGCCGTGAAATGGACTTTGAAGAGCGAGCCGAGACCGACGCACTGCCCGTTGAGGCCGTGGCGAGCAAGCGAGGCCGTGATGCCGTCGCGAAGCAGGCTGCCGATAGCGTCCAGATGCGCGAAGCTGGCCGGGGTCAACGCGCGCATCGCCGCCAGACCGGCTCGCATCGTCACCGGGTTCGCGGTGAAGGTGCCGCCATGCGGCAATGCAGGCTTGCCTCGCGTTGGATCGAACACCGCCATCACGTCGGCGCGGCCGCCGACGGCGCCGACCGGGAACCCTCCGCCGATGATCTTGCCGAGAGCCGTCAGATCGGGCGTGATGCTCCACAGGCCCTGCGCCCCCGAATAGCCAAGGCGGAGCGAGATCACCTCGTCGAAGATCACCAGCGAGCCGGCGGCATGAGCGATCTCGACCATCGCGTCGAGATAATCCTTCCGCGCGGGAATAAGTCCGGCGCGGTTCGGCATCGGGTCGATCAGAACACCCGCTATCGAGTCTCCATGCGCGTCGAAGACGGCACGCAGCGCCTCCGTATCGTTGAACGGCACCGCGATGACGTCGTCGAGAACTCCCTTCGGCGTGCCTTTCGCGTATGCCGTCGAGGCAGGCATGTCGCCCCAGTTGGCGGGCGAGCTGTCCAGGCTGACTTCCGCGAAGTCGTAGGAGCCATGGTAGGCACCTTCGATCTTGACGATCTTCGGCCGCTCAGTGAACGCCCGAGCCGCCTTGATCGCCATCATGACGCCTTCCGTGCCGGAGTTGGCGAAGCGAACCTGCTCGACCGACGGGAGGCGCTCCACCAACAGTTCAGCAAGATCAAGTTCGCTCTCGGTGGGCGCTCCGAAAGCCGATCCCCGGGGCATCTGGTCCACCACCGCCGCCGTGACGGCGGGATGGCCGTAGCCATGGATCATGGCCGTGAAATTGTTGATGCAGTCGTAGTAGACGTTTCCATCGACGTCCCAGACGCGGCAGCCCTCGCCGCGCTGGGCATAGATCGGAAACGGGTCGATGAAGACCGTTGTCCGGGTGTTCCCTCCCGGCATGACCTTGCGGGCCCGTTCGAACATCTCGCGGGATTTCGACATTGAATCTGGATAGTGGCGCATAATCTTGTAAACCGATGAAGGAGACAGCCTTGGATGGCCGCGGCGAAGAGCGCGACCTCTTTCGATCACCTGGTCATGATCGTGTGGCTCTGCTCGCGCAGGTACTGTGGCAGGAACCACGAGCCGAGACCGCCCTTGCCGCTGACCCCGGTGCCCTTCCAGCCGCAGAATGGCTGCGCGCCTGGCCATGCACCCGTCGTCGCGCCGCTCGCACGGTTGGCGTAGAGAACCCCTGCTTCGGCGGTGTCGAGGAAGTGACGCAACTCTTCCTGGTCGTTGGTAAAGATGCCGGCGGATAGTCCGTAGGCGATGTCGTTGCCCTCTTCGATCGCGGCATCGAGACTATCGAAACCGCGGACGACCACGAAAGGCATGAAGAGTTCGTCGCGGGTCAGCCGGCCCGGACCATCAAGTTCGACGACCGTCGGCAGGACGTAGTTGTCCGCAAAGCGCTGGCCCAGGGCGGCGCCCCCAAAATGCACCTTGCCTTTTTCCTCGACTTCCGACAGTGCGGCCTGGAAAAGGGCGACTGTGGCGTCGCCATAGACAGGGCCCATAAAGGTCTCGGCCTTGCGAGGATCTCCGACCACCAGCTTTGCGGCGAATGCTACCAGCTTCTCGATGAATTCCGCCTTGACCTTCTCGTCGACATACACGACCGAGCATGCGGAGCACTTCTGGCCTTGCAGGCCAAAAGCGGAGCGCGCCACTCCCTGCGCCGCACGGTCGAGATCGGCCTTGCTGGTCACGTAGGCAGGGTTCTTGCCACCCATTTCGGCGATGACGGGCTTCATGTGGGGCAGCGTTGCCATATGACGGAAGATGCTCATGCCGGTCTTATGGGAGCCCGTGAATGCAACGCCGTCGATGCCGTTGTCGGTGGCAAGAAGGCGCCCCACCTCTCCATCGCCAAGCACGATGTTGAAAACACCTTCGGGCAATCCCGCCTTGCGAAGCGTTTCGGCAATCAGCAATCCGGTCAGCGCGCAACCCGGCGACGGCTTGTAGACCACCGCATTGCCTGTCAACAGCGCACCCGAGACCATGCCGATCGACAAGGCGAGCGGAAAGTTGAAAGGAGCGATGACCGCGAAGACGCCATAGGGCTTCATGACGCTCGTAGCGGTCTCGTTTTCGACCAACATGTTCATCGGCCGGACGAACCCGTTGTTCGCCTTCATCTCCGATGCGTAGTACTCGACCATGTCGAGGCATTCCTCGGCTTCGCCGACTGCCTCGAGGCGGGACTTTCCGATCTCGTATAGCGCTGCCAAACCAAGGTCATACTTCCGCTCCGCCAGCGCCTCTCGCCAGCGGGCGCCGAATGCAAGGCGATCGTCCAGCGTCGAACGGTTCCAGGCCTTCGCGCCGGCTCGGGCAGCCTGGATCGCCGACTTGACGTCTGACGGGGTTGAAGCCGGGAACTTGCCGAGAGAGATCTTCTTGTCGATCGGGCTCAGGATCTCTTTCCGAGCGCCAGTCGCAAACGGCGTCGACCACTCGCGACCCAGTGTGTTCTTCTCGAAATCCGGGATCATTGCGTCGAGGTGAGCGTGAACCGGGGAAAAATCCACTCCGATGTTCGAGTAGGTCACACGCGGGAGTTCAGCCATTTCAAGTTCCTCCGAAAATCGGTATTTAGTCCGATAATCAGGATTTGGCTTGCGAGTCAATCGAGGGGACCATAAAATGGGGATAATACCGAATTTCGGAATTTGCGAGGACATTTCCGGATTCGGGTACTAACGGAGCCCGATTGATCGAGGGCGTGCGGCCGTTCGGCTATTCTACGGAGACCCCGGGCTCAAGGCGCGGCGGAATAACAAGGGACCGACCTTGCCCCTCATGTCTGTTTTGAACGATAACCTTCTTGCAGTTGCAATTGTCAGATCGGCGTAGGTGCCCTTGAATACGAAGTCGAAGAAGCCGAGCGCCAAGGACAGCCCCCTCGAGCGCTACATCTCGATCATGGAGACGGTCGCGCCGTTCGAGCATGGCCTGACGGCGATCGAACTCGAAACGACGCTTGGACTGCCCAAAACCACGATCAACAGGCTGCTGCACGCCTTGATCGAAAGCGGGATGATCACCGCCGAGAGCGTTCGCAATCGGACATACCGTCTCGGCGATCGCTTGCTGCAGCTGCTACAGATGTCTCCGGATAGCGGCTGGCTGACGACGCTCGCGCAGCGACCGCTTCAGGATTTGGCCGACCGCACCGGCCAGTCGGCGTTCCTGTCGAAGTTCGACGGTACCGAAGTGCGCTCGGTCACCTGCGTCGCGCCCGACACTCCGGTCCGGACCTATGTCATGCCGGGCATGGCCATGCCTGTAAATGCGACCGCTTCGGCCAAGGCGATCCTTGCGTTTCATCCGCAGGAGACCGTGAAGAGGATCCTGGCGACGGAGCTGCGCAGCTATACCGATCGGACGAAAACGAAGATCGCGGAGTTGACCAGGGAATTGGCCGAGGTTCGGGAGCAGGGTTACGCCATGGACCTGGCCGAGCATGTTCCGGGCCTTGGCTCGATCGCATTTCCGATAAGGCCGACGAGCGGTGAGGTGATATACGCGGTGGGACTTACGGGACCCTACGGTCAGATCATAGAGCAAAACTTCAAGCAGCATTGCGCAGCGCTCGCGGAGGCCGCCCAGCGCATGGCGAAGCTGGCGCAGATGCACGCCTACAACGGATCGGCTATGGCCGCAAAGAATGCCGCAGCGGATCAGCGACAGGGCGGTGCGTGAGCGGCCAGTCACTTGCGCGAAGAAACGTCGCGCTTTGAACCGAGAATGTAGTTTCGCGATCTCCGTCTCGACGGCGGCGAATGTCCGGCTCCACCCTCCGAAACCACTCGATGGAAATCCTCGGGGTTGAAGGCCTCGCCCATTGCGTTCAGGGTTTGCTGCCCGGATCGAATATCGCCTCACGCCCAAGGGTGCAGGCGCTGGAGACCGCCTTCTCGCGGATGTTCCGGACGAGGATGTGTTCGGCGTGATCCGCCACCTCGATCTTCCATGAGCTCGCCCGCCGCGGCTACGATGAAGCGGGCGTCGACAAGATCATGGGTGGGAACATGCTCTCCTACTTCGAGCGACTTGGACGCTAGTTCCCTCTGTGCCAGCGCCCTAACGTAGCACTGCCCGCAGTTCAGCTTGAAGTGCACGCAACGGCTCCAGGTAGAGCGCAACGAGATTGCTGACACTCACCTGTGTCGCCGCCACGCCGACGTTCACGGCTGCGATCACTGTCCCGCGCACGGTCATCAACGGCACGGCGATCGAGCGCAATCCGAGCTCGACCTCCTGATCGATCAACGCGAACCCTTGCGTCCGCACCCGCCCCAACTCCGCAAGGATGGTGTCGGGGTCGGTCAAGGTGTGAGCAGTCCGCGCCGGCAGGGCATGGGAAGATAGAAGATGTGCAGCGCGTTCCGGAGGCATGGCTGCCAGGAGCACGCGCCCCATGGAAGTGCAGTATGCCGGAAGCCGCGAGCCGGGCATCAGCGCGATCGACATCACCTTTCGCTGCGCCGCGCGCGCGACGTAAACGACGTCGGTGCCGTCCAGAATCGAGACGGACGAGCTTTCGCCGAGCCGCTCCGAAAGGTCATCCAGCAAAGGCTGCACCAGATGCGGCAGCGGCATGGTTGCCAGACAGGCTGTCCCGAGCCTCAACACGCGCGGAGTGAGCGTGAAGAACTTTCCGTCGTAGTCGGCGTAGCCGAGATGGGAAAGCGTAAGGAGACAGCGTCTGGCTGTCGCCCTGTCGAGACCGGACGCATTCGCGACGTCCGTGATCGACTGCCGTGGCCGTTCCACCGTGAACGTCTCTATGACAGACAACCCCTTGGCCAAGCCACCCATCGTGTCTCGTTCGGAAATGGGCATCCATTCACCTTGTGCGATATGTCAACAAACGAATGATATCGCACAAGCCAGCTTGCCGAAAGATCTCGTCTGCCGATACGTGTGGCGGCGAAATCGATCTTGGAGCCGGGAAAGGCTGGTTACGTGGACAAGACAATCGCGAGCCTCGCGGAAGCAGTGGCAGTCGTCGAAGACGGCATGACCGTCATGATCGGCGGCTTCGGCGGCGCAGGTGCTCCGATAGAGCTGATCCACGCCCTGATTGACCATTTTCGCGCTACCGGCGCCCCGAAAAACCTTACGATCGTCAACAACAACGCAGGGAACGGACGGATCGGCATCGCCGCCATGATCGACAATGGCATGGTCGCCAAGATGATCTGCTCGTTCCCGCGCTCGTCCGATCCGCGGGCATTCACCGAGCGGTATCTCGCCGGGAAAATCGCGCTCGAACTGGTTCCACAGGGGACCCTGGCCGAACGAATCCGCGCCGGTGGCGCGGGCATCCCGGCTTTCTACACGCCGACGAGCTACGGGACCGATCTCGCGGCCGGCAAGCCTGTGGCCGAGTTCGAGGGGCGCCACTATGTGCAGGAACGTTGGCTGAAGGCGGATGTGGCCCTCATCAAGGCGGAACTTGCCGACCCTCATGGTAACCTCACCTACAGGAAGGCGGCACGCAACTTCTCGCCGCTGATGGCGATGGCCGCACGCACGACCGTCGTTCAGGCGCGCCGGATCGTCCAGCCCGGTGCGATTGATCCCGAGCTGGTCGTGACGCCCGGGATCTTCGTGGACCAGGTGATCGAGGTCTCGAACCCGATGCAGGAAGAGGCGCTTATCCGCCAAGGGGTCGCATACGCATGACAGTCAAGCTGACCAACGCGCAGATTGCATGGCGCGCCGCGCAGGACATCGAGGACGGCGCTTATGTGAACCTCGGCATAGGCTTTCCCGAGATGGTGGCGAGCTTTCAGCCGCCTGGGCGTCGGGCGATCTTCCACACCGAAAACGGCATCCTCAATTTTGGCGAAGCCCCGGCGGCAGGCGACGAGGACTGGGATCTGATCAATGCGGGGAAGAAGGCGGTCACGCTCAATCCGGGCGCTTCGTTCTTCCACCATGCCGACAGCTTCGCGATGGTGCGCGGCGAACACCTCGACGTTGCCATTCTCGGCGCCTACGAGGTGGCCGAGACCGGTGACCTTGCGAACTGGAGCACAGGACCCAAGGGCATACCAGCGGTCGGTGGTGCCATGGATCTGGTGCACGGAGCAAAACGCGTGGCCGTCATCACCGATCACGTCACCAAGGACGGTCGTCCGAAACTGGTGAAAGCCTGCAGCCTTCCCCTGACCGGCGTGCGCTGCGTGACGAGGGTCTACACGAGCCTTGCGGTCATAGACATCATCGATTGTCGTTTCGTGCTGCGCGAGAAGCTGCTTGCGATGAGCTTCGATGAATTGCAGGCGCTGACCGGCGCAGAGCTTAAGGTCGATGGCGAAATCAAATCCTTGGCGGCACCGGAGCTCTGAATGACCGAGGCCTTCATCTGCGACTACATCCGCACCCCGATCGGCAGGTTTGGCGGTTCGCTGTCCTCGGTCCGGGCCGACGATCTCGGCGCGGTGCCGCTGCGAGCGCTGCGGCACCGCAATCCAGGCCTGGACTGGTCCGCGGTGGATGAGATCATCTTTGGCTGCGCCAACCAGGCAGGCGAGGACAACCGCAATGTCGCGCGCATGTCATCGCTGTTGGCTGGACTGCCGATCGAAGTCCCCGGCAGCACCGTCAACCGCCTGTGCGGTTCTGGAATGGACGCCGTGGGCATCGCTGCACGGGCCATCAAGGCCGGCGAAGCCGACCTGATCATCGCCGGTGGCGTCGAATCCATGAGCCGCGCGCCGTTCGTGCTTCCGAAGGCGGGCGAGGCGTTCTCGCGCAACGCCGAGATTTACGACACCACGATCGGTTGGCGCTTCGTCAATCCATTGATGAAGAAGCAGTACGGCGTCGATTCGATGCCGGAGACGGGTGAAAACGTTGCGGAAGCCTTCAAGGTCAGCCGCGCCGATCAGGATGGCTTCGCCGCACGCAGCCAGGCCAGGACCGCCGCCGCTCAGGAAAATGGCCGGCTGGCGCTGGAGATCACTCCGGTGACCGTACCCCAGCGCAAAGGCGATGCTATCGTGGTCGATCGCGACGAACATCCACGCACCGGAACGACAACCGAGTCGCTCGCCAAGCTTCCAGCGCCGTTCAAAAAGGAAGGTGGCACCGTCACAGCGGGCAACGCTTCTGGCGTGAACGACGGAGCGGCAGCGCTGATCATCGCGTCCGAAGCCTCCGTCAAGGCATTCGGGCTCACACCGATCGCCCGGATTCTGGGCGTCGCGACGGCCGGGGTTGCCCCACGGATCATGGGGATCGGCCCGGCTCCGGCGACACGCAAGCTTTGCGCGCGCCTCGGCATCGCGCCTTCGGACTTCGATATCATCGAGCTGAATGAAGCATTTGCCTCCCAAAGCATCGCCGTGCTCCGCGAACTCGGGATCCCCGAGGACGCGGAGCATGTGAACCCGAACGGCGGAGCGATCGCGCTCGGGCACCCGCTTGGGATGTCGGGCATTCGCATCACCGGCACTGCCGCGCTCGAGTTGCGGTCCCGAAAAGCACGACTGGCCCTGGCCACGATGTGCATCGGTGTCGGACAGGGTATCGCGATCGCTCTGGGCAGTGCGTAGCGGAGATGGTGCGACAGTCCGAGTCAGGCGGATTGCATCGATCCGCAGCAAAGCAGCCACGGGTATGGATCGGTTGACGTTTGTCAGCTTGTCGATTCGCTAACAGACCAGAGCTATGGCGAGCCGACAAAGATCGTGCCCTGGCTCGCCAAGTCATGGGAGATATCAATGACCTACGCGCAAAAAAGAAGCGCCGCACTAGGCGGCGCTTTCTTTTAATTGCTTAATTCCCCAAGAGGAAACTGGAGCGGGTGAAGCGATTCGAACGCTCGACCCCAACCTTGGCAAGGTTGTGCTCTACCCCTGAGCTACACCCGCTCGCGCGGCTTTGGGCCGCAAGCCGGGCCTATATGGCTGAAGAGCGCGGCGATTGCAACAGGGAAATCGCAGGCTTTTTTCAATGCGCCGGACGAGGCCGGCGGGCCGCCGGCGGGAGGCGGAAGGATTCGGCGCCGCGTCGCGCGGCGGTCTTGTCTCGACCATGTCATTGGCCGTAAACGGCATGGCTGGAAACCAGCCGAAGACGAGAACCCCATGCCCAGGACCGAAGCCGAGCTCTTTGCCTTTCTTGCCGAACTCGGCATCGCCGTTTCGACGAAACGCCATCCGCCGCTCTATACGGTCGCCGATTCGCAGGCGCTGCGCGGCGGAATCGCCGGCGGCCACACCAAGAACCTGTTCCTGAAGGACAAGAAGGACGCCTTCTTCCTGGTCACGGTCGGCGAGGATGCTGTCGTCGACCTGAAGCAGATCCATCATGTGATCGGCGCCGCCGGCCGCGTTTCCTTCGGCAAGCCGGAGATGCTGATGGAGCTTCTGGGCGTCGCCCCGGGCGCAGTCACGGTGTTTGGCCTGATCAACGACACGCAGCACAGGGTCAGGGTCGTGCTCGACGAGGCGCTGATGCGGCATGCGGTGATCAACGCGCATCCGCTGACCAATGAGGCGACGACGTCGATCGCATCGGGCGACCTCGTCAGATTCGTCGAGGCAACCGGGCACGATGCTGCTATCTTGAAAGTCTCGGCATGATCGCCACATGGATGGCGAAACCGGTTTCCAACCAAGGACAGTGCGCCGATCCGCTGGCGCCACCGAAAGGGCGACGACATGAGTGACAACAATCCGTTTGGCGGCTCCTTTGGCAATAGCGGCGGCCAGTATGCCACGACGGTGCAGTATGGCGGCGGCGCGAAACCGCAGAAACCTGCGGCCGGCGCCGCCCCCGCCGGCGACGTCATCAAGGATACGACCACCGCGGCCTTTGCCGCCGATGTCATCCAGGAATCGCGCCGCCAGCCGGTGCTGGTGGATTTCTGGGCGCCGTGGTGCGGGCCGTGCAAGCAGCTGACGCCGCAACTGGAAAAGGCGGTCCGCGCCGCCGGCGGCAAGGTCAAGCTGGTCAAGATGAACATCGACGACCATCCCTCGATCGCCGGCCAGCTCGGCATCCAGTCCATTCCGGCGGTCATCGCCTTCAAGGACGGCCAGCCGGTCGATGGCTTCATGGGCGCCATCCCCGAGAGCCAGATCACCCAGTTCATCGACAAGGTCGGCGGCAAGGGCAATGGTGCGGCTGATGTAACCGAGGCGCTGGCGGCGGCGGCCGAGGCGCGCGCTGCCGGCGACGTGCAGACGGCGGCCGACATCTATGACGCCGTGCTCGAGCAGGCGCCGGAGACGATCGAGGCGATAGCGGGGCTGGGCGAATTGCTGTTCGAGGCCGGTGATACCGAAGGCGCCGAGGCGATGCTGGCGCGGGCGCCGGAGGCCAAGGCCGATGCGCCGCCGCTGGCCGCGCTGCGCGCCAGGATGACCTTGGCCGCGCAAGCGTCCGAACTCGGCAACCCGGCGGAGTTCGAGCGCCGGCTGGCTGAGAATCCCGGCGACCATCAGGCCCGCTTCGATCTGGCCATGGTCCAGAACGCCAGGGGCGAGCGCGATGCGGCCGCCGACAATCTCCTGGCCATCATCAAGGCTGACCGCGGCTGGAACGAGGACGGCGCCAAGGCGCAATTGCTGCGCTTCTTCGAGGCCTGGGGCATGACCGACGAGGCGACGCTTGCCGCGCGGCGCAAATTGTCGTCGCTGCTGTTTTCCTGAGCCGGCGCGGCCGAATGGTCGCGCGGGACTTGCACCCGGCGCCGGCCGCGCCAGATAGGACGAATCCGGCCCGCCTTTCCCTCGGGAAGCCAACAACCCCGGGCAGCGACAGGCGGATCGCGGCATGGAGGCGCTTCCCAGGCGAAGCGATCGGAGGAACGAGGTGCAAGCGGGAAACGCTCACTACCGGCTCGCCAGGGATCTGCCGTCGACCATCCCGGTCTTTCCGCTCGAGGGCGCGCTTCTGCTGCCGGGCGGCCGCATGCCGCTCAACATCTTCGAGCCGCGCTACCTGCAGATGGTCGACGAGGCGATCGCCGGCTCCCGGCTGATCGGCGTCATCCAGCCCAGCCTCGACGGCGCCTTGCGCGACGATGGCGAGCCGGAACTCTGCAATGTCGGCTGCGCCGGCCGCATCATAGCGCTTTCCGAGACCGGCGACGGCCGCTACCTGATTTCGCTGCAGGGTGTGTGCCGGTTCCGTGTCACCCATGAGCTGACGGTCAAGACGCCGTTCCGCCAAGGCAAGATCGCCCCCTTTCTCGCCGATCTCGACGACGAGCAGGCGGCCGCCGAGGTCGACCGGCCGGCGCTGCTGCGGGCGTTCCGCTCCTATCTTCAGGCCAACGACCTGGAGGCCGACTGGGAAAGCGTCAGCCGGGCCGAAAACGCCATGCTGGTCAACGCGCTGTCGATGATGGCGCCCTATGGGCCGGCCGAGAAGCAGGCGCTGCTCGAAGCGGCCGATCTCAAGACCCGCGCCGAAACGCTGATCGCCATCACCGAAATGGCGCTGGCGCGCGAGAACGAGGATTTTGGCTCGAGCCTGCAGTAGGATGTTGAGAGAGGACACGATGGCGGCGGATGGGCGTGACGGAAAGAGAGCGAATGTCGACCCCAGGATGCTGGAGCTGCTGGCTTGCCCGCTGACCAAGGGGCCGCTGGCCTGGGATCCCGAGCGCGGCGAACTGATCTCGCGGGTCGCCAAGCTCGCCTATCCCGTGCGCGACGGCATCCCGATCATGCTGCCTTCGGAGGCACGGAGCATCTCGGCGGAAGACGTGCTGCCGCCGCGGCTGGGCGGGCCGGCCGGCTCGACGTGAAAATTATCAAGGTCGGCATTCTACGGCGCCCCCCTCTGCCCTGCCGGGCATCTCCCCCTCAAGGGGGGGAGATCGAATGTCATCTCCGCCTTCGCCAATCTCCATTGTTGCAGGCGGAGCGTTGAAACTGCCAATCTCCCCCTTGAGATGGCCGGCAGGTCAGAGGGGGGCTCGCCCACCAGCGTCAAGTTTCGCACCGCTGCGGTGCGGAGACGTCGCGGTATGGATCCTTGCGCCGCGTCGCTTCGCTCCGCCCGTAGATGACGAAGGCATTGATGTGCCTACTGAAAATTGCGGCCCCTGGGCATGACGCTTTCCGCTTCTTCCGACAGTGTTGCCAAATCCTGCCCGGCCGGTGGGTTCCGCATCGCGGGCCGGCCGGGACGATCCGGATCCTCCCTCGAGGCATGCCCCTGAGAACCGGCCCCCGGCAAACTGGCCTGGTCGACCTTCTCCAGCAACACCGTCAGCCAGGGCGTCAAATCCTCGATCTTCTCGGCGACGATGTGGACGACATCCGATTCCGACTGCAATTTGCCGGTGACCTTGACGAAGCGCGCGCCCATGACGATGGGACGGAAGCGGTCGAAGGTCCGCTGCCAGAAAATGACGTTGGCAACGGCCTCGTCATCCTCCAGCGTCAGGAAGACCGCATTGCCCTTGCCGGGGCGCTGCCGCACCAGAACGAGCCCGGCGACCGAGACGCGCCGTCCGTCCCGCACCGAGCACAGCCTGGCATTGGGCGTCACGCCGGCCCGGTCGAGCCGTTCGCGCAGGAAGGCGACCGGGTGCGCCTTCAAGGACAGGCCAAGCGAGCGGTAATCGTGGATGACATGCTCGCCGAGCGGCATTTTCGGCAGCTTCGTCTCCGGCTCCAGCTCGCGTAGCCGCAGCGCCGGCCGGTCGAAAAGCGGCAGCTTTTCGGCGGCACTCTTGCCGTCGAGGGCGCGCACCGCCCAAAGCGCGGCGCGGCGGTCGAGGCCGAGCGAGCGGAAGGCATCGGCCTGCGCCAGTCTTTCGATCTCGGCGACATCGAGGCCGGAGCGCAGCCAGACATCCCGCACGGATGCGTAGCCTGAACCGCGCCACTCGACGAAGGCGTCCATGCGCTCCTTGGAAAGTCCCTTGATCTGCCTGAAGCCGAGCCGCACCGCGTGCTGCGTCGCGATGACGCCGCGCATGTCGGCATGGCGCGGCAGGATGCGGGCCGGGTCGAAAGCCGCCTGTTCCAGCGTGCAGTCCCAGACGGAGAAATTGACGTCGACCTCGCGGATTTCGACGCCATGGTCGCGCGCGTCGCGCACCAATTGCGCCGGCTGGTAAAACCCCATCGGCTGTGAATTCAGGATCGCGGCGCAGAACACGTCGGGATAGAAGGTCTTGAACCAGCAGGAGGCATAGACCAGCAGCGCGAAGGAGGCGGCATGGCTTTCGGGAAAGCCGTATTCGCCAAAACCCTCGATCTGCTTGAAACAGCGTTCGGCGAAATCCCGGGTGTAGCCCTTGCCGACCATGCCGTCGATCATGCGCCGGCGGTAATTGCCGATCGTGCCGGTGCGCTTGAAGGTGGCCATGGCGCGGCGCAACTCGTCGGCCTCGCCCGGCTTGAAGCCACCGGCCACGATGGCGATGTTCATCGCCTGTTCCTGGAACAGAGGAACGCCCAACGTCTTGTGGAGGATCGCCTCCAGCTCCGGTTTCTGATACTCGGGCTGCTCCTTGCCTTGCCGGCGGCGCAGATAGGGGTGGACCATGTCGCCCTGGATCGGGCCGGGCCGCACGATCGCCACCTCGATGACAAGGTCATAGAATTCTTTTGGCTTGAGACGCGGCAGCATCGACATCTGCGCGCGCGATTCGATCTGGAAGACGCCGATCGTGTCGGCGCGACCGATCATCTTATAGACCGGCTTCGCCTCTTCCGGCAGGGTGGCAAGGACATAGGGCTGCCCGTAAGGGTCTCGCGCCTGCGGATAATGGTCCGTCAGCAGAGTGAAGGCGCGCTTCAGGCAGGTCAGCATGCCGAGCGCCAGCACGTCGACCTTGAGGATCTTGACCGCGTCGAGATCGTCCTTGTCCCACTCGACCATCTTGCGTTCCTCCATCGCCGTCTTGACGATGGGCACGATCTCGTCGAGCCGGTCCCTGGTGATGACGAAGCCGCCGACATGCTGGGAGAGGTGACGGGGAAAGCCCATGATCTCGTTGGCGCGCTCCATCACGTGCCGCGATATGGGATCGGCGCGGTCGAGGCCGCCGGCCCGGGCTTCCTTCTCGCCGAGCTCGGAGGTCGACCAGCCCCAGATCGAGCCGGAGAGCGATGCCCTGACATCCTCGGACAGGCCCATCGCCTTCGACACTTCGCGCAGCGCCGAGCGGCCGCGATAGCTGATGACGGCGGCGGCCAGCGCGGTGCGCTTGGAGCTGTATTTCTCGTAGATATATTGGATGACCGTCTCGCGCTTCTCATGCTCGAAATCGACGTCGATGTCGGGCGGCTCGTTCCTCTCCTCGGAAATGAAGCGTTCGAACAGCGTGTCGATTCGCTCCGGCCCGACCTCGGTGATGCCGAGGCAGAAGCAGACGACCGAATTGGCGGCCGAACCGCGCCCCTGGCAGAGAATATCCTGGCTGCGGGCGAATTTGACGATGTCGTGGACGGTCAGGAAATAACGGGCATAGTTCAGGCGCTCGATAAGGGCGAGCTCTTCCTCGATGCGCCTCGTCACCGATTGCGGCACGCCCGAGGGATAGCGCCTGGCCGCCCCCTCCCGCGCCAACCTTTCCAGCTCCGCCTGCGGGCCGAGCCCTGATTGCGTCGGCTCGTCGGGGTAATTGTACTGAAGGTCGCTGAGCGAGAAGGTCAGCTCCTGCGCGAAGCGCAGCGTTTCGGCCAGTGCCTCCGGGTGCCTGCGGAACAGGCGCGCCATCTCCAGCGGCGGCTTCAGATGGCGCTCGGCATTCGCCGTGAGTTCCAGCCCGACCTCCGAAACGGGAATGTTGAGGCGAATCGCGGTCAGCACGTCCTGCAGCGGGCGCCGCTCGGCCGTGTGGTAGAGGACGTCGTTGGTCGCCATCAAGGGCAGGCCGGCCAGCTCCGCCATCGCCGCCGCCTGCTCGATCCTGAAGCGGTCGTTTCCCGCATAATCGGGCGAAACGCCAAGCCGCAGGTTTTTACCGAAACGGTCCTTGAGCTCGCCAAGCAGGGCTAGTGTGCCCTCGGCCCCCGCCGCCAGGTCGGGCAGGACCGCCAGCGACATCAGATCCCCCCATTCGAGAAGGTCGTCGCGCCGCAGAAGGGTCGCGCCCTTTTCGTTCTCCTCGCGCAGATTGGCTTGCGTGAGCATGCGGCACAGATGCCCCCAGCCCTTGCGGTTCTGCGGATAGGCGAGAATATCAGGCGTGTCGTCGCAAAAAACCAGCCGGCTGCCGGGGTGGTAGGCAAGCGTCTCGACCTTGGCCTGCTGCCAGGCGCGCACCACGCCCGCCACCGTGTTGCGGTCGGCGAGCCCGATCGCGGAGAACCCCATGAGCTTGGCCGCGACCACCAGCTCCTCCGGCTTGGAGGCGCCGCGCAGGAACGAGAAATTCGACTGGATGCCGAATTCCGCATAGGGAATGGCGGTCAGCGCGTTCATGCGAAGACCCCGTGCAGGAACCAGCGCGGCGGGATTTCAGAGCCGCCATAGAGACCTTGCCGGTAGAGCCAGTAGCGGCGGCCGTCGGCATCCTCGATGCGGAAATAGTCGCGTGTCGACGCCGCTTCGTCGCTCGAAAATTCACGCCACCATTCCGGCGCGATGCGTTCAGGGCCTTCGGCGCGGGCGACCCTGTAGAGCGCACGCCGCCAGCGGAAATTCAGCGGCGGTCCCTCGGGCATTTCGGTGGCCGGCACCTCAATCGGCTCGGGCGAGCGGAAAAGCCGGATCGGCCGCTCCGGCGGGAAGATGGTCATCGGCGCCTGCATCCTGTCCGGTTTCTTCGGCGGCGTGATGCGGCGCGGGGTTTCCGTGAAGGGGATGGTGGCGACGGCACGCTCGGGCAGATGGCTTTCCACGACGACCGGCTTGAGAACCGCGCCCTCGCCGAGCCGGGCGCGGATGCGGTCGGCGAACAGCGCGATATCGGCGCCGTCGTCGGTCGTTTTGCCTGTCAGGTCGGCCTGCGGCATGTCGAAGGCCGCCGCCGCCAGCACCGAAAGCCGCACCAGGTCGAAGCCATAGCCGGCATCGATATGCTGCTCGAGGGCGGCCAGCCGCTCATGGAACAATTTCTGGATCAGCCGGGGTTCGCGCATCGGTCGCGACGTGCCGAGCGCGATGCGGCTGACGGCGCCGTCGACGCGGAACAAGAGCAGCGCCAGGCTTCTCGCGCCTTCGCCGCGCCGCTCGAGGTCGATCTTCAGGGTCGTCGCCAGCATGCCCACCAGCCGTTCTATGTCCTCTGTCAGCGTGACGGGCTCGGCCAAATGGCGTTCGACCGAAAGCGGCGCGACGGGCAGGCGCGGCGACACCGCCTCGTCGAGACGGCCGAGCGCCTGGTCGAGGCGCAAGAGCAGGGAGGCACCGAAGCGGCGGGCGAGCGGCGCGCGCGGCGCGGCCATCACCGCGCCCGCCGTGCGCAGGCCAACACTTTCCAGGCTGGCGCGGGTTTCCGGCGCGATGCGTAGCGCCGCCAGCGGCAAGGGCGCCAGGAGCGCTTCCTCCTCGCCGCCGGCAACGATGCGGTCGCCGCAGAACCGCGCCGCCGCCCAGGCGGCGCCGGGTGTCGCGGCAAGGCCGGCACGGACGTCGAAGCCCTGATGGAAGAAGCGCGACAGGATCTCGTCCAGCATGGCGCGTTCGCCGCCGAAAAGATGGGTGCAGCCGGTGACGTCGAGGAACAGGCCGTCGGTCCCGTCGAGCGCCACCAGCGGGGTATAGCGGTCGCACCAGTCCGCAAGGCCTTCGAGCAGGCGCCGGTCGGCTTCGGCATCGGCCTCCATTATGTCGATCGACGGATGCATGGCGCGCGCATCGGCGATGCCCATGCCGGGCTTCAGATGCAGCGCCTCAGCCCGCTCGTCGAGGGCTAAGATGCGCTGCGCGTTGCTGTCGCGATGGCTGATCACCAGCGGCCGGTGATCCGATGGCCGGGAACGCCAGGACCGCCCCAGGCGCTGCCGCAGGATCCGTTCGGCCGCGAGATAGGGAAACCACAGGGACAGGATTCTTTGCTCGTTCTTCCCCAATCCGTCTTTCATCGAATATGCGTTCATCGGGGTTCCACTCCAATATGAATTGTCCTGGCAGGGCCGTGCGGCTCTTGCCGATGCTGATGGTGAAGGCGGGGCGGCCGATCGAGCCGGCAAGCGGCCCGGCGACCGTGTCGCGCGGCCCTGCCGGCGCCGGCGAGACGATGAGGCGGACGGGCGCCGCCGTCGGTTCGGGTTCGGCCGCCTGCCGCAGCAGGAAGACCGGCCGGCCGGCGCTCTGCGCGCGGGCGTGCAGCCGGCGCGTCGCGGTCAGGTCCAGCCGCTGCGGATTGCCGCGGACTTCAAGGATGACGGCGGCGAGCGCCGTCATGCGGGCCGCCTCCTCGGCGACCCACAGCGCATCGGCGAGCCTTGGCGCCTCGGAAAACAGCAATTGCTCCGGCTCGATGCCGAAGGCGGCGTGAAGGCCCCGGGCATAGGGAAAGCCCGCCTCGCGAAAAACCTCCTGGGTGCCGATCCACAGCACCGGCAATCGCGGCCCTTGCTTGAGGATCAGGCTGGGCTTGAGGATCAGGCTGGCGAGCGACAGGGCGAAGCCGGCGACCGCTCCGGCATCGCGGGTCTCGACGCCATGGATTTCGCTCAAGGCCGCTTTCGGCAGGCCGCCGCCCAAATCGCCGCCCCAATCGCCACCGAGGGCGGCATCGAGCCGGCCGATGCCGGTGCGCAGGAAAGCATCCGGCCTGGCTACGGCGATGCCGCGCCGGACCACGGTGCGGTCCGCGGCGGCCATGCCGGCGTCGGAAACCGCGCCGGCCGGCGCCTGCAGGCGCTCGGGCAGCGTTCCCTCGATCTTCGCGATCTGGCGGCGCAGGGCAAAAACAGTCTCCCGCGCCACGGCGCTCATCGCCATGACGGTCAGTGTCCACTCACAATTGTTCCTGTTATGTTCTTATAGATTCCAGAGGCGACCCGAAGAGTCAAGCAGACTCATGGGGGAATTTATTCCTCTCCGATAAGAGGGCCAACATGGGTCGGACAGCCGACCGCCCCTCAAGCCATGCGAAACGGCTCCCGGTGCCGTAAGCAATCCTGGGGTTGGCCGCCGCGTCATTTGCCGATTGTGGCCCAAAAGCCTATATGCCGGGATCAAAGGACAAAGCATGGCCCGCATCTACAAGACCCGCATTTGGCACGACCAGCTTTCGCCGTCGATGGACGAGATCGAGTTCCTGGCGCTGGAGGCCTACGCCCATCTGCCCGAGGATTTTCGCAAGCTGACCGGCGAGATCGTCATCCAGATCGCCGAATTCCCCACCGACGAGATCATGGACGACCTGTCACTGGAAACCCCCTTCGACCTGCTCGGCCTATTCGAGGGACGCGGCATTGCCGAGCGCTGGAACCCGCAGACCGGCGAAGGCCCGAACCGCATCACGCTCTATCGCCGCGCCATCCTCGACTACTGGGCCGAGAACGAGGAGACTTTGGGCGACATCGTCACCCATGTGCTGATCCACGAGATCGGCCACCATTTCGGCCTGTCGGACGACGATATGGAGAAGATCGAAGAGGCAGCCGAGTGACCGGTTCTACGTCAGGCCGTCATTTCACAATGAGTGTGATGAAATGTTTTAATACGTTCTGCACAGTCTGCTCCCCGGTATGTCCTGCCACTGCCCATTGCGCAAAATGTCCATCAATGTACATGCGTGCGAGCCCGTAGACGAGCGCCCTCGCGGCTATCTGGGTCTCTGCCATGTCGTCCGACCGGAGCATGTTTCGCCGCTGTGCTTCTGCCATTGACGCTTCCATCAGCGAACGCACCGCTTCATTATCGTGACGCAGCGACTCCGAAGCATCCCAATCAATAAGATTGCGTGTCGAGATGATCTGGAAGTGGGTGGGGTTTCGAATTGCCCAGCGCAAATAGGCGATTCCAACAGCGGCAAAGCGTTCGATCGGATCGTCCGTCGCAACCTTCTCGACCGCATTCGTGATCTCCGAGCGGAATCGGCTCATTGCCTGCTCCGCGACAGCCGTCATCAACGCGGTCTTGTTGCTGAAGTGACGGAATGGCGCGCCGGGGGAAACCCCGGCACGTTTTGCGGCTTCGCGCACGCTCACATTGTCGGGGCCGCCTTCCTCGACCAGTTGAACCGCGGCATCGATCAGGACCTCCCGCAAATTGCCATGGTGGTAACCAGTGCGATGAGGCGCCTTGGCTTTTGCCATCTCTTTCCCTTCGTTCCGTGGAGCAGCTTCCCGCCTCTGTAGCATGATTCCGCGATTTATGTAATCGCCGTTTACAATCCCGGCCAGAGGATGTAAGCAGTGATTACTGATGGGATCGGAACAGGCCTACGGTCTTCGCGGCTCCCGAACTCCCAGCTGAGGAGACGAACATGCTCGCCAGAACAGCCCCACCCCGCCCGCAATCGGTCATTTCGCATCAGAGTCCAGCCGAAGAACTTCAGCAGGAGAATTTCGCGATTGTTCAGTCGAGCGCGACTGTGCCCAGCCTCACGCTTTATCGGCTTGCCGCCGTCGCCGGGATGGGAAGCGCGCTTATTCTTCTGGTCAACGCGGCTAAACGCAGCTCGCTCATCGCGACCACCGATCTGACGCAACTTCTCGCACCAGTCGCCGAGATATTGGCACTTGGCCTCGTCGTGGGCCTGTTTCTTGCGTTTGGCCGGCGCGCGGGGCTGTTCGGCACTATCGCGTTTGTCATCAACTTCGTTGCGTTGGCAAGTTTGGTAGGCGTGGAAGCAGTGATCAATCTGGTATTTTCGAAGCTTCCGCTCACAACCATCGTCGAGCTGCGAGCCGGACCGCTCGGTCTGGCTCTGGTCGCCAGTTCGGTTCTTTTTCTGGTTGGAACGCTCGCGTTTGTAATCTCTCTCGCCGTTGCAAGAGGCGTGCCGCGCATTCCTCTCGCTCTTTATCTCATTGGCGCGGTGCCGATCGCGCTTCGTGCGTTCGTTCCGGAGCTGGCTCTTGACCTGGGCTTGGCGATGCTTGCGGCATCGATCGCCTGGCTGGCGGCGTGGCTGTGGATGCGAGGGGCTACCAGTCGCTGAGCTTGGTGTCCGGCCCGTATTCCTGGCCCTCGACATCCTTCACCACGGCCTGGCCGCAGCGCATGGTCTTGGTCTTCTTGTCGTAGGCGTAGGTGGGGGAGCCGAACAGGTGCCAGCCCTTGTTCAGCGCCGCCGTCACCTTGTGACAGAAGCTGGCGTCGTCCGGAGCGGTGAGAAAGCGGTAGAGTTTCATCATTCAATTCCTGTCGTCAGTCCATCGCCCGCGATCGGCAATCCAACACGGCACATCATGCGCCGACGGCCGCCGCCTTCGCCAGCAGTTTTTCGGCCTGCGCAAGGTGCAGCCGTTCGACCATCCTTCCCTCCAGCGCAATCACGTTCTTGCCGGCATTTTCCGGAAGCGCAAAGGCCTGCTTCACCGCGCGGGCCTTGGCCACCGCCTCCGCCGACGGCGCAAAGGCGCGGTTCGCCGCCTCGATCTGGGCGGGATGGATGAGCGTCTTGCCGTCGAAGCCCATGGCGGCCGCTTCCGTGCATTCGCGGCTGAAAGCATCGAGCGCGCGAAAATCGTTGAAGACGCCGTCGACGATATCGAGATCGCCGGCACGCGCCGCCAGCACCATCTGCATCAGCCACGGCAGGAGATAACGCCGGTCCGACGTCGCCATAATGCCGGTGTCCTTGGTCAGGTCATTCGTTCCGGCAACGAAACAAACAAGCCGCGAGGCAGGATCGCGGCCAAGTTCGGCGATGGCGCCGACATTGAGCACAGCCTTCGGCGTCTCGATCATCGCCCATAGTTTCACGCTGTCGGGGGCGGAATTGTCGTCGAGCACGTCACCCGCCTCGAGCACGTCGCGGGGCGTGTCGACCTTGGCCAGCAGGATGCCGTCCGGCTCCGCCTTGGCCGCCGCCAGCAGGTCGGCGCCGCCCCATTCGCTCGAGAGCGCATTGATGCGCACCACCATCTCGCAGCGCCGGCCACTATGGTTGGTATCAGGACGATTGCTGAAGATGCCGGCCAGTTTTTCGCGCGCCGCGACCTTCTCGGCCGGGGCGACGGCATCCTCCAGGTCGATGATGACGGTATCGCAGGCAAGCTGCGCCATCTTGGCCAGCGCCTTGTCGTTCGAGGCGGGAACATAGAGCACCGAGCGGCGCGGGCGGTAGAGATCGGTCGTCATGCCAGATCTATGCCGCCTGCCGCGGGTTGAGGCAAGGGAGCAGGCGGCATCGCGCGGTGCTCTACCGGGGGCACCGGCATGGGGCTCGGCATCGTGCTGGCCCTCCTGAAAGCGCAGGATGGCACGATCAGGCTGGTTGACTCCGAGCGCGGCACGCGCTTCGAGATTGTCTTGCCGGTTGCGTAAGGACGCCGGCAGCGGATCGGAGAAAAAAGTGCGCTACGACATCGTCATCATCGGCGGAGCCATCGTCGGCTCCTCGATCGCCTATTATCTGCGCGAGGAGGGCTTTTCCGGCAGGATCGCGCTGGTCGAGCGCGACCCGCAATTTTCCCACGCGGCGACAACGCTATCCATGGCCTCGATCCGTCAGCAATTCTCCATTCCGGAAAATATCCGCCTGTCGCAATTCACGCTGAAACTGTTCCGCCGGCTGAAGGAAGAATTCGGCGCAGACGCCGACATCGGTTTTCGCGAGGGCGGCTATCTCATTCTCGCCGGCGAGGCCGGGCTGCCGATCCTCAGGGCCAACCACGAGGCACAGCTTGCCGAAGGCGCCGACATTTTGCTGGAGGACGCCGAACAACTCGTGCGCCGTTTCCCTTGGCTGTCGGCCGACGGCATCACCGCCGGCGCCTATGGCCGCAGCGGCGAGGGCTGGTTCGACGCGCATGCCATGCTGATGCTGTTCCGCAAGGCGTTGCGCGAGAAGAAGATCGACTTCATCAATGCTTCGGTCACGGGCATCGAGCGGCAGGGTGACCGCGTTACCGGCGTCAGCCTCGACAATGGCGAACGGCTCGAGGCCGGCATCCTTGTCAATGCCGCAGGGCCGAATGCGGGCAAGGTCGCCGCACTCGCCGGGCTGGCGCTGCCGGTCGAGCCGCGCAAGCGCAACGTCTTCGTCTTCGAGGCGCGCGAGAAATATGCCGACATGCCGCTGCTGGTCGACCCGTCCGGCATCTATGTCAGGCCGGAAGGCTCGGTCTATCTCACCGGCGGCGCCGAGCCGGAGGAGGGCGACGGCCCGGCCGATCCCGCCGATTTCGACGTCGACTGGCCGCTGTTCGAAGAGGTGATCTGGCCGGTGCTGGCGACCCGCATCCCGGCCTTCGAGGCGATCAAGCCGACGCGCGCCTGGGCCGGTCATTACGACTACAACACGCTCGACCAGAACGCGGTGATCGGCCCGCATCCCGAAGTCGGCAATTTCCTCTTCGCCAACGGCTTTTCCGGCCACGGCCTGCAGCAGGCGCCCGCCGTGGGCAAGGCGCTGGCCGAGCTGATCGTCCATGGCGGCTACCGCACGGTCGATTGCTCCCCCTTTGGCTACGAACGCGTTGCCGAAGGGCGGGCGTTCCGCGAGTTGAATGTGATTTGAGCCGAGTCAAGGTCCCTCTTTGACGCTGACATCAAAAGGGTCTGCACCGCCACCAGTCGGCTAAGCCGCCACTCGGCTTCCCGCACCCAAATACGCCTGTAGCCAGCCCAGCACGCGTCCCCAGCCCTCGGCATGTTCGGCCGCCGCTTCGGCCAGCCCGGCGAAGCCGCCATGGCAGATGGTGAGGCGCGTGCCCGCGGCGGTTGGTTCCAGCAGCCAGGCGACCGTCGTTTGCCGGCGGCCAAGCGTCGGGTGATCCCAGGCATAGAGCCTTGTCTGCACGATCCGCCGCGGCACCTCGATATCGAGGAATTCCCCGTTGGCCGGCAGCTCCCTGCCGTCGGCTTCACGGACCGTGACGGCCCATCGGCCGCCGGCGCGAAGGTCTGCCGACCATTTCACCATCCGGTAGGTGTCCGCGGACCCCCACCATTGTTCGACCTCGTCGGAGATCAGCGCGCGGAAGACGCGCTCTGCCGGCGCGTCGATCTCGGCCTGGGCCATAACGGTCTCGCCATTGGTCATGCTCTGCACGGCTGAAGTTGGCACTGGGACATGCAACATCGATGCCTCCGGATGATTGTTTCGGCTCGAAAACGATGATTTTCAGCCTTTCGACGCCGGCCGAGACAGGCCCTGCCCGGTTTCGAGCAGGCTTTTCAGGCTCGACAGGACGAGCGGCCAGCCATTGCCGACATGCTCCAGCAGCTTGTGCGGGCCGTCGGCCGCATGGGTGACGGCCAGCTTCATCATGTCGCCCTCCTGCTCGATGACGAAGGTGCAGGTGGTGTAGCCGTCGGCCTTCACGTCCGGCATGAACTCATTGCGCCATTTGATCACCAGGCGCCTTGGCGGATCGATCTCGAGGATCTCGCCGCTGTCGGTCACCCGGCCGTCGGCATAGACCATCTTCCACGCCGAGCCCTTTCTCCAGTCGCTCTGCATGCGGGCGCCGAGAAAATATTGCTGGTGGAATTCCGGTTCGGTCAGCGCCTGCCAAAGCTTGTCGGGCGTGGTGCGGATGTAGGTCACATAAACGAAGGCGTTGCTCATCAGTCTTCCCTTTCGAGGCGTCTCTTCAGGTCGCCGAGGGCGGAGAGCCACCCCCGCTCGAATTTGCCGATCCAGCGCTCGGCGATCTCGTTGATCGGAACCGGGTTGAGGTAGTGCTCCTTCTCGCGCCCCTTGCGGATTGTGGTGACAAGGTTCGCCTCCTCGAGGATCGCCAGGTGCTTGGTCACCGCCTGGCGCGTCATATCCATCTCAGCGCACAGCCCGTTCAGCGTCTGCCCGTTCCTGTCATGAAGGCTGTCCAGCAATTGCCGGCGGGTCGGGTCGGCCAAAGCGCGAAAGACGGCGTCCATGCTCATGGCTCTAATATGCAACCATTTGGTTGCATGTCAAGGCGACATGTCATGCCAACGGCTGCTGAATCCGGCCACAGGAGAAAAATGTCAGCGCGTGCGGGAGAACCAGAAGGCGTCGGCCATGCGCATCATGCCGATGCGCTCGTAGAAGCCGGCGGCGTCGGGCACGGAAACCAGGCTGATGGCGACGGACGGGCCGAGCTGCCGCCGCGCCTCGTCCATCAGTCCCTTGCCGATGCCGAGCCCCTGCGCCGATCCGGAAACGGCGAGATCGGAGATGTAGCAGACCCAGGAGAAGTCCGTCACGGCCCTGATGACGCCGACCAGCGGCTTGCCTTCGGTATCCAGCCGCGCGGTCAGCACCAGATTGGCGCCCGACAGCATCGCCCGCAGCCTGTCGGCATCGTCGACGGGACGGATCTCGCCAAGGCCGGAGTCCACCAGCACGCGGCGGAATTCGGCGACGTCGAGCGCGGGTTCGCGTGCATAGAGGATTTTTTCAGCCATCACAGCCAGACTGCACCATCGGGCCGCGAATTCGAAGCCGTTTGTGCGGCACCCCGTGCCGACGCGCGCGAACACCTGCCTTTTATTTGTCGCCGGCTTTGTGTAAACCGGGCGCCAGCAATCCCCCGCAATGCCAGGAAGACGGGCAAAGACCATGGAAAAATTCACCAAGCTCACCGGCGTCGCCGCGCCCATGCCGATCGTCAACGTCGACACCGACATGATCATCCCCAAGGATTATCTCAAGACGATCAAGCGCACCGGGCTCGGCAGCGGCCTGTTCGCCGAGATGCGCTACAAGGACGACGGTTCGGAGAATCCGGATTTCGTGCTCAACAAGCCGGCCTACCGCAAGGCGCAGATCCTCGTCGCCGGCGACAATTTCGGCTGCGGCTCCTCGCGCGAGCACGCGCCGTGGGCGCTGCTCGATTTCGGCATACGCTGCGTCATCTCGACCTCCTTCGCCGACATCTTCTACAACAACTGCTTCAAGAACGGCGTGCTGCCCATAACCGTCAGCCCCGAGGATCTCGACAAGCTGATGGACGACGCTTCGCGCGGCTCCAACGCCACTCTGTCGATCGACCTCGAGGCCAAGGAGATCCGCGGGCCCGACGGCGGCGTGGTCAAGTTCGACCTCGATGACTTCAAGCGTCATTGCCTGCTGAACGGCCTCGACGATATCGGCCTGACGATGGAGAAGGCCGGCGCCATCGCTTCGTTCGAGAAGAAGAACGCCGAGCTGCGCCCCTGGGCCTGAACGGCGCGGCTGACGACATCGGCCCGGCCGTCGCTGGCCGGGCTTGCGGCGGCTGAAGGAGGAACAGTCATGACACGCCCGCTTCTTGCCAGCGCCTGCGCCCTGGCCATGACCGTGGCGACGATGGCCGGCGCGCATGCGCAGGCCGAGACGCCAGAGGCGCAGCCACCGGCGGCAAGCGAGACGCCGGCCACGGATCAGGGAGCCGCCGACGTTTCCGACGACGACAAACAGGCGCCGGTGCCGTTCGAGGGCGGCCAGTTCACCATCACCCAGCAGGAACAGTATGGCGAGAAGGTGCTTGCCTATGACGGCAAGCAACTGGCCGGCAATTACGACGTCTTCTTCGACAAGATCGTCGAGGTCGGCGGCGTCAAGGTGGCGCTGTTCGACGTCGGCGACGGCGGCAACCAGTGCGGGCCGGCGACGGTGATCGTCTGGAAACCGGAAGGCGCGGAGATCCAGAGCACCACCGTCGAGCAGGACGAGTGCGGCGCGCCGCCCACGGCCGTCTCCGACAGCGCCATCTATTTCGTGCCTTATCTCCTGCCTGGCGATTCGAAACCGGCATTGCAGTGGTCGCCGACATCGGGGCTGACGATCGCGGGCAATCTGACCTACATGCCCGAACCCGGCACCGACTGGAAGGACATCGATCCGTCGAAATACGACAACATCATCGACGCCTTCCACAATGAGGCCGTCTACAAGGCGGCCGAGGCGCTGCTCGGCAAGGACATGCCCGACATGGCGACCAGCCTGCTGGTCGGCGGCGGCACTGAAAAGACCGCGTCCGGCGCCTTCTACGCCAGCGGTTGCGTGCCGCACGATTGCGGCGGCAATGACGGCTTCATGGCGGTCGATCCGGGCCAGCACAAGCTCTATTTCGCCCGCCGCGGCGACAATGGCGAGCCGGACGCCAAGCCCCCGGTGAAGACCTGGCCGGCCGACGTGAAGGCAGCGCTCGACAAGGCGATGAGCGCGGCGAATTAACTCCGAATGCGCACCGTAGGCGGGATGTGCGGGGCGCCTAAGCTGCCAATCTCCCCCCTTGAGGGGGAAATGTCCGGCAGGACAGAGGGGGGTGCTTTCCGCCGTCCCGAATTAGATATGCAGCGCGTGTCCCAGCGCCTTCAGGGCCGCTTCCTGGAAGCCTTCGCCCTGTGTTGGATGGGCATGGATGGTGCCGGCGATGTCCTCCAGCCGCGCGCCCATTTCGAGCGCCAGGCCGAAGGCCGTCGACAGTTCCGACACGCTTTGCCCGACCGCCTGGATGCCTAGCACAAGATGATTGTCCGCGCGGGCGACGACGCGGACAAAGCCATCCTCGCCAATCCTGGTCATCGCGCGGCCATTGGCGGCGAAGGGAAACATCCCGACCTTGATTTCCCCGCCGAGCGCCTTGGCCTCTTCGGGCGACAGGCCGACGGTGACCAGCTCCGGATCGGTGAAGCAGACGGCGGGGATAGCCCGCTTGTCCCAGCCGCGCTTATGGCCGGCGACGATTTCGGCGACCATCTCGCCTTGCGCCATCGCGCGGTGCGCCAGCATCGGCTCGCCGGTGACGTCGCCAATGGCGAAGATGCCGCGCATGGAGGTGCGGCACTGCTCGTCGATGCGGATGAATCGCCCCGCCATGTCGAGGTCGATCTGGTCGAGCCCCCACCCTTCCGCCACCGGCTTGCGGCCGACCGTGACCAGGATCTTGTCGGCGGCGATCCTCGCATCCTTGCCGTCCGGGGTCTCGACCAGCAGCGCATCGCCTTTCGTCGACAGGCCCTTGGCCTTGGCGCCTGGCATCATTTCGATGCCGAGCGCCGCCAGCCGCTTGACCACCGGCCGCGTCAGTTCGGCGTCATACTGCGCCAGCACGCGCGGCAAGGCCTCGACCACGGTCACCGCCGCGCCCATCTTGGCGAAGACAGTGCCGAGCTCCAGGCCGATATAGCCGCCGCCGACCACCGCCAGCCGCTGCGGCACCTCCTTCAGCGCCAGCGCTTCCGTCGACGAGATCACCGGCCCGCCGAACGGCAGGAACGGCAATTCGACCGGCGCCGAGCCGGTGGCGATCACCACCGCTTCGGCGCGGATCACCTGGCTTCCCGTCTCGGTCTCGACCGCGACGGTCTTGCCGTCTCGAAACGTCGCCCAGCCCTGCACGGTCTTCACCCCGGCCTTCTTGAGCAGGCCGGCGACACCGCTGTTAAGCCGACTAACGATGCCGTCCTTCCAGGCGACCGTCTTGCCCAGATCCAGCGCCGGAGCGGCCAACGAAATGCCGAGCGGGCTGTTGCCGCCCGCCATCTGCGCGACCTTCTCGAACTCCTCCGCTGCATGGATCAGCGCCTTGGAGGGAATGCAGCCGACATTGAGACAGGTGCCGCCCGGCTTGCCGGCCTCGACGATGACGGTATCGACGCCGAGCTGCCCGGCACGAATAGCGCAGACATAGCCGCCCGGCCCGGCGCCGATGACCAGCAGCTTGCAGGAGATTTCTTTCATGACGTGACCCTTCGATCCGAGGAAACGCTCCGTCGAGATTCTTCGCGCCCCCCTCTGTCCTGCCGGACATCTCCCCCACGAGGGGGGAGATTGGAGGCTTCGGCGCCTCGCTCAATCCCGCAGCGCTGGTGATTGGCGAAAGCCGGCGTGACATCTGATCTCCCCCCTTGTGGGGGAGATGCCTGGCAAGGCAGAGGGGGGCGCTCTCCCGCCATCATCTCGAATGATCCACCCTCAATCCACGAAAATCAGCGCCGGCGTTTCCAGGAGCGTCTTGATGCGCTGGATGAACACCGCCGCGTCCCAGCCGTCGATGACGCGATGGTCGAAGCTCGACGACAGGTTCATCATCTTGCGCGGGATGAACTGGGTGCCGTCCCATACCGGCCGCACCATCATCTTGTTGACGCCGAGGATCGCCACTTCCGGGTGGTTGATGACCGGCGTCGTCGCCACGCCGCCCATGGCGCCGAGCGAGGTGATGGTTATGGTCGAACCGGAGAGCTCGACGCGCGTCGCGGTTCCCGACTTGGCCGCCTCGGCCAACCTGGCGACCTCCGCGCCGCATTCCCAGATGTCCAGCGCTTCGGCGTGCTTGACGACAGGCACCACCAGTCCCGACGGCGTCTGCGCGGCGATGCCGATATGGACGCCGCCATGCTGGTGGATGATGCCGGCCTCGTCGTCGAACAGCGCATTGAGGTTGGGCTGGTCCGCAATCGCCTTGACCATCGCTCGCATCAGAAACGGCAGCAGCGTCAGCTTGGGCCTTTCCGTCCCCTTGGCCGCCCGCTTCTCCTTGTTGAGCGCGGCGCGCAGATCCTCGAGCGCGGTGACGTCGATCTCCTCGACATAGGTGATGTGCGGGATGCGCGACGTCGCCAGCGTCATCTTCTCGGCGATCTTGCGCCGCAGGCCCACCACCTTGATGTCCTCGACGGCATCGTTGCGGGCGAGGCCGGATGCCTTTGCCATGTGCGGCCCGCGCGCCAGGAACGCCTCGATGTCCTCATGGCCGATGCGGCCGGCCGGGCCGCTTCCCTGGACCTGCCTGAGGTCGATGCCCGCTTCCTTCGCACGCAGCCGCACGGCCGGCGAGGCCAGCGGCCTTTCACCTTGCGCACGCGGCGCGCTGTTGACCTTGGACCTGGCGCCGTCATCCTCGGGCTTGTCCCGAGGATCTACCGACCTTCCGGAACTGGTCGCGTCATATCCCTGTGGGACGGCGGATCCTCGGGACAAGCCCGAGGATGACGGCGACAGATTGGGCGATGACGGCTCCAGGTCCGAGACCGGGCGAGCCCCCGTATCATCGGAGATACTTTCAGCCGTCACTTCCGCCGGCATCGCACCGCCAACGACATTGCCCTCGCCGGCCACCTTCAGCCGCACGATGGGCGAGCCGATCGCCACCGTGTCGCCGATATCGGCGCCCAGCCACAGGATCTCGCCGTCGACGGGGGAAGGGATCTCGACCGTGGCCTTGTCGGTCATCACGGCGGCAAGCATCATGTCCTCGCGCACGATGTCGCCGACCTTGACATGCCATTCGACGAGTTCCGCCTCGGCGACGCCCTCGCCGACATCGGGCAGCTTGATGATGTGTTCGCCCATGTCGGGCCTCCCCGTTCTAGGCTTCCAATGTTTCCGTAAGCGCCCGGCCGACGCGGGCCGGACCGGGGAAATAGTCCCATTCCTGCGCATGCGGATAGGGCGTGTCCCAGCCGGCGACGCGGGCCACCGGTGCCTCCAGATGGTAGAAGCAGTTTTCCTGCACAAGCGCGACCAGCTCCGCTCCGAAGCCGGAGGTCAGCGTCGCCTCGTGCACCACGACGCAGCGTCCGGTCTTCTTCACCGACGCCACGATGGTGTCGAGGTCGAGCGGCAACAGCGTCCTGAGATCGACGATCTCGGCATCGATGCCGGTCTCCTCGGCCGCCGCCTGCGCGACATAGACCATTGTGCCGTACGCCAACACCGTGACGGCGGAGCCGGCCCGGCGGATCGCGGCCTTGCCGAGCGGCACGGTGTAGTGGCCGTCGGCGACCTCGCCCAGCTCGTGCTTCGACCACGGCGTCACCGGCCGGTCGTGATGGCCGTCGAAGGGGCCGTTGTAGAGCCGCTTCGGCTCGAGGAAGATGACCGGGTCGGGATCCTCGATCGCCGCGATCAGCAACCCCTTGGCGTCATGCGGGTTCGAGGGCACGACGGTCTTCAGCCCCGACACATGGGTGAACAACGCTTCCGGGCTTTGGCTGTGCGTCTGGCCGCCGAATATGCCGCCGCCGGTCGGCATGCGCACCACGATCGGGCAGGTGAAGTCGCCGTTCGAGCGGTAGCGCAGCCTCGCGGCTTCCTGGGTCAGCTGGTCGTAGGCCGGGTACATGTAGTCGGCAAACTGGATCTCCACGCACGGCTTCAGACCATAGGCGGCCATGCCGATGGCCGAGCCGACAATGCCGGATTCATTGATCGGTGCGTCGAAGCAGCGGCTCTTGCCGTATTTCGCCTGCAGGCCTTGCGTGCAGCGGAACACGCCGCCGAAAAAGCCGACATCCTCGCCGAACACCACCACTTTCTCGTCGCGCCCCATCGACACGTCCATCGCGTCGCGAATGGCCTCGATCATGGTCCGCCTCGGCATGGCTCAGACCCCCGCCTGCTGGCGCTGGCGCCTGAGATGCGGCGGCATCTCGGCATAGAGGCCCTCGAACATGTCGCGCGTCGACGGCTTGCCGCCGGCGTGCAGCGTGCCGTGGCTTTCGGCTTCCTTCTGCGCCGCGATCACCGTGTCGAGGATTTCCGCTTCGGCCTGCTTGTGCCGCTCCTCCGACCAGACGCCGAGCCGGATGAGATGGTTCTTCAGCCGAACCACCGGGTCGCCGAGCGGCCAGGCATCGGATTCGGTCTTCGGCCGGTAGGCCGAGGGATCGTCCGAGCTCGAATGCGCGCCGGCGCGGTAGGTGACATATTCGACCAGCGTCGGCCCCAGGTTGCTGCGCGCGCGCTCGGCCGCCCATTTCGCCACGGCGTGGACGGCGAGATAGTCGTTGCCGTCGACGCGCAGCGCCGGGATGCCGAAACCCAGCCCGCGCGCGGCGAAAGTGCCTGAACCGCCGCGCGCTATGCCTTGAAAGGTCGAGATCGCCCACTGGTTGTTGACGACGTTGAGCACCACGGGCGCCTTGTAGGTGGAGGCGAACACCAGCGCCGAATGGAAGTCGGATTCCGCCGTCGAGCCGTCGCCGATCCAGGCCGCGGCGATCCTTGAGTCGTTGGAGATCGCCGAGGCCATCGCCCAGCCGACCGCCTGGATATACTGCGTCGCCAGATTGCCCGAGATCGAGAAGAAGCCGTGCTCCTTCGACGAATACATGATGGGCAATTGCCGGCCCTTCAGCGGGTCGGCCTCGTTGGAATAGATCTGGTTCATCATCGTGACCATCGGGTAGCCGTCGGCGATGAGCAGCCCGGCCTGCCGATAGGTCGGGAAATTCATGTCGCCGGGGGCGAGCGCCTTGCGGAAGGCGCAGCTCACCGCCTCTTCGCCCAGATGCTGCATGTAGAAGGAGGTCTTGCCCTGCCGCTGCGCCATCTGCATGCGCGCATCGAAGGTCCTCAGCGTCATCATGTGGCGCAGGCCTTCGAGCAGTTCCTCGTCGGAGAGCAGCCCCGCCCACGGCCCCACCGCCTCGCCGGCGCGGTTCAGCACCCGGATGATCGAGAATGCCATGTCGCGGATGGCGCGTGGATCGACGTCGATTTCGGGGCGCGGCACCGAGCCGGCGGCGGCGATGGTCACGTTGGAGAAATCAGGCGTGCCGCCCGGCCGCACCTCGGGCTCCGGAACATGGAAGCGCAACATCCCAGCATCGGCCATGACCTTCGTCCTCCATGTCGCCCGGCACCGATATTTGCATATCCGCGCCGCCAGTGCGAATTCACCGGGCAAGCCTCCGGGCATCGGGCCGGCCAAGCCGGCCGATACAGCCTGCCGCGCACCAAGATGAAGATATGTCGGCGAAATTTCTTGTCGATGTTGGGCGGCGCCGCGCAACTAGGCGCAAGGTCGCGTGAGGTTTGTCGCCAGATAAGGTGATTGTTTGGCAAGCTTGGCTGCCGCGCCCACTTCACGCCTGCGGAAGGAGAGGAGAATCGCGGGTCCGCCAAACGTGGCGCCCTTCCTCTCCCCCGTCGATCGGGGGAGAGGTGTCGAGCGCAGCTCGACGGAGTGGGGGTCGATCTTCCCTCGAAGCAGTTCTTCCGAGGTGAACTGGAAAGCGTTCACTCCGCCCCAACATCATGCTAACCACCCTCGATGGCACAGAAGAAAGCATACGAGGTGGATTCCTGGCTCGCGAAGCCGGACCCGCGCATGGCGATCGTCCTGCTTTATGGCCCCGATCGGGGCCTCGTCTCGGAGCGCGCCAAGGCTTTTGCCGCCGCGACCGGCCTGCCGCTCGACGACCCCTTCTCGGTGGTCAGGCTCGACGGCTCCGAAGTCGAGCGCGACGAGGGCCGGCTGCTCGACGAGGCGCGCACCGTGCCGATGTTTTCCGACCGCCGCCTGCTGTGGGTGCGCAATGCCGGCGGCCAGAAGGCGCTGGCCGACGACGTCAAGGCGCTGACGGCGGAGCCCGTACGGGACGCGATCATCCTCATCGAGGCCGGCGATCTCAAGAAGGGCGTCGGGCTGCGCGCCGTCGTCGAGGCGGCCGACAACGCCATGGCGCTGCCCTGCTATGCCGACGAGGCCAGGGACATCGATGCCGTTATCGACGATGAGCTGCGCAAGACCGGCGCGACGATGACGCTTGAGGCAAGACAGGCGCTGCGCCGCAATCTCGGCGGCGACCGGCTGGCCTCGCGCGGCGAGATCGACAAGCTGCTGCTTTATGTCCATGGCCAGAAGGAAATCGGCCTCGACGACGTCAGGGCGATGTCCGGCGACGTTTCCGGCGCGTCCTTCGACGATGCCGTCGACGCGCTTCTCGAAGGCAAGGTCGGCGAGTTCGACACCGCCTTCACCCGCCATTGCCAGGCAGGCGGCCAACCCTTCCTGGTGCTGTCCTCGGCGATGCGGCAGTTTCAGGCGATGCAGTCCATGCGCGGCCAGATGGAGGCCGGCGGCCGCAATGCCGCGTCGGTGGTGGCGGCGGCGCGCCCGCCGGTTTTCTTCTCGCGCCGCAAGCTGGTGGAGAAGGCGCTGGAACGCTGGAGCGTCGAGGCGCTCGGCCGCGCGCTGACCCGGCTGCAGACCGCCGTGCTGCAGACGCGGCGAAGGCCGGACCTGTCGGTGGCGCTGGCAAGGCAGGCGCTGCTCGGGATCGCGGTGGAAAGCGCGAGGCTGGCACAGCGTTAGGCCCTTTCGGCACCGGGCGCCTGCCTCCGTTGGTCAATTCCCTCCTTTGATCAATTCATTGTCATGGCGCCTACCGGCTCAAAAGTCGGCAGCGCCTGTGGAAAGACCAGCACCGCCGCGCCATAGAGCAGCAGAGCGATCCCCGACAGCTTCGCGATCCCATTTCCAGACGGCAGGGTCTTTTCCGCGAATATCAGCAAGGTGACCACGGCCATTGCGGCAACGTTCATGATCCCGAGAGGAAAGAGGGCGAGAAACAAAAGCCAGCAGCAGCCGAGGCAGAAAAGTCCATGCTCCAGGCCCATGCGAACCGCGCCCCAGTAACCATCGCGCCATGAGGTCAGGATGAAGCCGATCGGCGTGCGGCATTTGGCCAGACACAGATCCTTCAGCGGGGAAAGTTGATAGGCGCCCCCAAGCATCAGCAGCGCGCCGCCGAAACGCGCGGCCGTCGCCGTTGACAATCCCACATGCCCGGCGAGCACCTCCGCACCCGCCGCGCCGGCAAAGGCGATAACGCCCATCACGCCCCAGACCAGCATGTACCCGGCCACGAACACCCAGCTCGAGACAAAGGTCTCGCCCCGGCCCCGTTTGCCGGCCTGGACCCGGTGAAATGTCAGGATCATGGGGGCGGCCGTCGGAAACATCATGGCAATCATCATGATCATCCAGACGGCAAGAAACAGCGGCGCCTTCATGCCCATGGTGAGCGAGTACATTTCCATGCGCATGTCCGCGTCCATGCCCGTCTGCTGCCGGATGAGCAAGGTCCATGCCGCCGCCGCGATAGCGATCAGCAGCGCGAGAATGATGTATCGCTGCAACGTCTGCACCATGGACGAAGTACGTCCCGTACTCTGCGGCCAACGGCTACTGCTGGCCGGACCAGTTGATCGGGGCGTAATGTCCGTTCCGGCGGGAATTGTCCCAGCTCATGCCATGGTCGCTGAATGTACTGCCTTCCGCCCCCATCGCCAAGGCGAGCCAGTCGGGATTGACGGGATGGCCAGTGGCCGCCCACATCTGCCCGTCCTCGCGCATCGTCGGCAGCGGCTCGACCGCCATTCGCATGACGCCGGCAATCTCCGCCGACCGCTTCTTGCCGTCTATCCGGTAGCTTATCGGCACCTTCTTGGCGCCGAGATTCGTGCCGATCAAGGGTGCCAGCACCGCCATGGGGCCGCCCGCGACGCCAGTGAAGATGGCGCCTAGCGCCTCTGTCTGCCTGTCATCGGCCCGTTCGTCGATATAGGCGGCGGCCGTCCAGTTGCCGTCTGCCATCGGACCCGGCGTGTGGGCAACCATGGCGACGCTGAGCCCATCCAACCGAACGTCGCCGTAACTGCCCGTATCGATATGAAAGACCAGACCGACGTCGCAAAAACCTTTCGTCGGCCTTGATGTCAGCTGCGCGTTGGTGGACAGCAGGCAAGGACACACGACATCGCAGCTACAGTTTTCGAAGTAACTTCCGGACAATTGCCAACGGACTGCCATTTGCACCTCCCATTTGCGTCAGGCGCGCGTCGGCATATTGCTTTGGCGAGGCGGTGCCATTTCACGCCTGTTGCAGGAATGGCAGATAGCCCTCGCCGCGACTGACCGGCACGCTAGGGCAATGAATTTAAGTCTTGTCTAATAGAGGTTACGCCGTTGCCGGGCACTGTCAAGCCGCGAGCGCGGCTGGCGACAGATACCGATGGCGCTGCTTTTTCGCCAATCGCCAGCGCTTCAAACGAAAGGGCTGGCGGACAGCCAGCCCTCGTTTTCCCTGCGTTGTAGCTTCCGCTTTGTTGAAGTTCGCCGGCTAACTACCGCTCTTGTTTCAATCTCCGACACAGCTCGTCAAGCTGCTCCAGCGTCCGGTACGCCACGCGAATCTCGCCGCCTTTGTTCGTGTGGTCGATGGTCACGATCATGCCGAGCGTGCCGGTCATCAGCTTTTCCAGCGCCAGCGTGTCGGCGTCTTTTTCCGGCGCGCTTTTCGCCTGCTTCGGCTTCGCCGGGGTCGGACCGGCCGGCATCTGCGCCAGCGCTTCGGCCTGGCGCACCGAGAGCCCTTCCTCGACGATGCGCTTGGCAAGCCCCGCCGGGTCCTCCGCCGTCACCAGCGTGCGGGCATGGCCCGCCGACAAGGCCCCGTCGACCAGCATGTCGCGGATCACGTCGGGCAGCTTCAGCAGCCGCAGCGTGTTGGCGACATGGCTGCGGCTTTTGCCGATGACCTGGCCGAGATCGGCCTGGGTGTAGCCGTGATCGTCGATGAGCTGCTGATAGCCGAGCGCTTCCTCGACCGGGTTGAGGTCGGCGCGCTGGACGTTCTCGATGATTGCCAGTTCCAGCGCCGTGCGGTCGTTGACCTCGCGCACGATGACCGGGATCTCGGTCAATCCGGCGCGTTGCGCGGCACGCCAGCGCCGCTCGCCGGCGATGATCTCGTAGCGCCCGGCCTGCGACGGCGAAGGCCGCGCCACCACCGGCTGCACCACCCCATGCTCGCGGATCGATTGCGCCAGGTCGGTCAACTCGGCGTCGCCGAAATGCCGGCGCGGGTTTTTCGGATTGGGCGTCAGGAACTCGATCGGTACCTTGCCGTCGGCACTCATCCCAGGCTTCTCCGGCGCGCTCGGACGGTCGATCTCGCCGATCAGCGCCGCCAGCCCGCGGCCCAGTCTCTTTCTCGAAAGGTCTTCGCTCATTTCGGTTCCAGATTGTTTCGGTATCGAATCGGCTTTTGCTCCATGCGCGGCCGCTTGTTAAGCGGCGCGCAATTTACGCTCGCGGCGGATCACTTCCGACGCAAGCTGCAGATAAGCCTGGCTGCCGGAGCATTTGAGGTCGTAGAGGATCGCCGGCTTGCCGTAGGACGGCGCTTCCGACACCCGCACATTGCGCGGAATGATGGTCTCGTAGACCTTGTCCCCCATATGCTCGCGCACGTCCTGCACCACCTGGTTGGCGAGGTTGTTGCGGCCGTCATACATGGTCAGCACGATGCCCTGGATGGTGAGATCCGGGTTGATCGAGCGGCGCACCTGCTCGACGGTTTCGAGCAGCTGGCTGAGACCTTCCAGCGCGAAGAACTCGCATTGCAGCGGCACCAGGACGGAATCGGCCGCCGCCATCGAATTCAAGGTCAAGAGATTGAGCGACGGCGGACAGTCGATCAGCACATAACCGAAACCAGCCGAACGCGCCGACGCGGCGCGCAGGGCGTTGCGCAGCCGCAGCACCCGGTCCGGCGCCGAGGCGATCTCCATCTCGATGCCGAGCAAATCGAGGGTCGATGGCACGATCGACAGGCCGGGCACGGCCGTCGGGATCGCCGCCTCCTCCAGCTCCAGCTCGCCGGTCAGCACGTCATAGGACGACACCGTGCGGTCCTTGCGGTCGATGCCGAGGCCGGTGCTGGCATTGCCTTGCGGATCGAGGTCGACGATCAGCACCTTCTCGCCGATCGCCGCCAGCGCGGTGGCCAGGTTGATGGCGGTGGTGGTCTTGCCGACACCGCCCTTCTGGTTGGCTACGGTGATGATTCGAGGGCCGTTCTTCATCATGGGTCTATGCCAGGAATTCATTTTGGGTCGCCAACACGGATTCGGACAGGTCTTTGTTCAGACAGGTCGCACATTGGACAGTTCAAGGATGACGCCGCCAGGGTCGGTCATGCTTGGATGTTCTACCAGATCGAAGCTCCAGCGGTTAACGCTTTCTTGCACTTCGGCGCGGTAATCCCGGCCTTTGTGGAACAGCCCGCGCGCGCCTGATGTCAGCCACGGCCCCGCCAGCTCAAGCAAGGTCGAAAGCGGCGCCAGCGCCCGCGCCGTGACGATTTCCGGTGCCGCGACAAGCGCATGGCTCTCGTCGATGCGGCGCGCCACGACACGCGCCGGCAGGCCGAACTGGCCCACGACGGCTTGCAGGAATCCCGCTTTCTTGCGATTGCTTTCGACCAGGTCGATGCTGGCGCCGTCACGCTCGGCAAGCAGGAACGCCAGGACCAGTCCCGGAAATCCGCCGCCCGAGCCGATATCGACCCATCGCCGCGCTTTGTCCTCGATTCGCCAGAGCTGCGCGCTGTCCAGTATGTGGCGTTGCCAGACATCGCCGGCCGTCGACTGCGCGACGAGATTGATGCTGCGGTTCCATTTCTGGAACATCCCTTCGAACACCACGAGGCGATCGAATGTTTCACGTGAAACCGGACCGGCGGCGTTGCGCAGGCTCTCCCAGGAGCCAGCGCTCACGCGACGTCCCTTTGCGCGCTCTCGGAATGCCTGATATGAGCGACGATGATGGCCAGCGCCGCCGGCGTCATGCCTTCCATGCGCTGCGCGTCGGCAACCGAACGCGGTCGCCGCGCATGCATCTTCTGCTTCAGCTCGTTCGATAGTCCCGGCACCTCGGCGAAGTCGAGCGACTCGGGGATGAGCCGGCTTTCCTCGTGCCGGATTTGGGCGACGTCGCTCTTCTGGCGATCGAGATAAACCGAATATTTCGCTTCCGTTTCGAGGCGCTCCGCCGTCCTGGCGTCGATCGTCCCGAAATTCCTATCGATTCGGGCCAGCCAAGCCACGTCGACGCCGGGATAGGCGAGCAGTTCATAGGCGGATCTGCGCACGCCGTCGCGATTGACCTCCAGCCCGTGGCGCGCCGCCTCGTTGGGTGTCAGCTTTACGCCGAGCGCCAGCCGGCGCGCTTCGGCGAGGCGCTGCTCCACCTCGCCGAACCGCTGCATCCGCCGGGCTGACGCTATACCCAGCCTTGCAGCCAGCGGCGTTAGCCGCTCGTCGGCATTGTCGGCGCGCAGCGAAAGCCGGAATTCGGCGCGCGAGGTGAACATGCGGTAAGGCTCGCTGATGCCGCGGCTGGTCAGATCGTCGACCATGACGCCGATATAGGCTTCGGTGCGGCTGAGCACGACCTGCTCGCTGCCCGACGCCCGCCTTGCGGCATTGAGGCCCGCCAGCAGACCTTGCGCGGCGGCCTCCTCATAGCCGGTCGTGCCGTTGATCTGCCCGGCTAGAAACAGGCCCCCGACGCGCTTCGTCTCCAAGGTCGGATGAAGCTCGCGCGGGTCGACATGGTCGTATTCGATGGCATAACCGGGCTGCAGCATCACCGCTCGGTCCAGCCCCGGGATGGTCTTCAAGATTTCGAGCTGAACCTCCTCCGGCAGCGAGGTCGAGATGCCGTTGGGATAGACCGTGTCGTCGTCCAGGCCTTCCGGCTCTAGAAAAATCTGGTGGCCTTCGCGGTCGCCGAACTTGACGATCTTGTCTTCGATCGACGGACAGTAGCGCGGCCCGACGCCTTCGATCGAGCCCGAATACATGGCCGAGCGCCCGAGATTGGCGCGGATCAGTTCATGCGTGGCCGCGGTCGTGCGCGTGATGCCGCATTCGATCTGCGGCGTCTCGATGCGGTCGGTCAGCAGCGAGAACGGCACCGGTTCGTCATCCGCCGCCTGGCTTTCCAGCGACGCCCAGTCGATCGTGCGCCCGTCGAGGCGCGGCGGCGTGCCGGTCTTCAGCCGGCCGAGCTTGAAGCCTGCGCGGCTCATCGTCGCCGACAGCCCTAGGCTCGCCTGTTCGTTCATGCGGCCGGCGACAATCTTCTTCTCGCCGATATGGATCAGCCCGCGTAGGAAGGTTCCGGTGGTCAGGACCACCGCGCCGCTGGCAAGGCGCCGGCCATCGGCCAGGAGAACGGCGCGCAGGCATCCCGAATCGTCGATGTCGAAGTCGAGCACCTCGCCCTCGATCACATCGAGACCGCCCTGCTGCCTGACCGCCTCCTGCATGGCGAGCCGGTAAAGTTTCCGGTCGGCCTGGGTGCGCGGGCCGCGCACGGCCGGCCCCTTGCGCCGGTTGAGCAGGCGAAACTGGATGCCGGCGGCATCCGCCACCCGGCCCATCAGTCCGTCCATGGCGTCGATCTCGCGCACCAGATGGCCCTTGCCGAGCCCGCCAATGGCCGGATTGCAGGACATCACGCCGATCGTGTCGAAACGCAGCGTCACCAGCGCTGTCCTGGCGCCCGCACGCGCAGCCGCGCTGGCCGCCTCGCTGCCCGCATGGCCGCCACCCACCACAACCACATCATAGTGATCGGTCATTTCAAAACGCCCTGGATTCGAAGTTTGGTGGAGAGATGTCCCCGCAGCGGGACGGTGTCAAGAAACTTCGCGGGAGTTTCACGTGAAACAGGACGGCGAGCCTCATTGTAGTGTTTCACGTGAGTCACGTGTATCGACCGCCGGCGCCGCCCCCCGGCGCCGTGTCGGCACTTCTCCCTGGCACAGGGAGACAGCGCTGACCGCAAAGCCGGCACCTTCATTTACAAGGCTGATAATTGCCGAAACTGGAAATAACAGCGCGCCCTCTCCCCGTCCTTGTAAGAGAATGCCGGATAAGAGAATGCCGGCAGGCAAGTGCGGGGTAGCGCCGACGCTGGCGATTGACCCCGGCGCAGCCGTTTCACGTGAAACAACGTCGGTCGGAGAGCCCTTCTGTTTCACGTGAGTCATCGGCCGGGCCCGTCGTGATAGAAGCCGAGGTCAGCGCTGCCCCTCATCCGCCTGCCGGCACCTTCTCCCCGTATAGTGACGGGGAGAAGGGAGGCTTGACGGCGTCCGCGCCCCGACAATGTTCCACGTGAATCATTTCCCGATGCAGAACTGCGAGAAAATCACATCCAGCATGTCCTCGACATCGACGGCGCCGACGATCCGTCCGAGCCGGTCGGCGGCCAGCCGGAGATCCTCAGCGCGCAGTTCCTGGCCGGCGTCCGGGCTCTCGGCCGCGCGCAATAGGAAGCGGTTGGCTTCGCCTAGCAACTCGACATGGCGAAGCCGCGAAGGCAGGATGTCGCCCGCTTCGCCGATCTGCGCTGTCGCTCGCCTGGCGATCTCAGCCAACAGCTCCGCCACGCCGGTCCCGTCCTTCGTCGAGATGGCGCGATCATAGCCCCCGGCAGCGGCTTGCCCGTGCACCAGATCGAGCTTGGTGCCCACGCGCAAGGTCGCGATCCCCTCGCGTTGAAGAGCAACGGGATGCGGGTCGGCCATATCCTCGAGGATGAGCAAGAGGTCGGCGCCATGCGCCTTGGCTCGCGCCTTCTGGATGCCGATCGCTTCCACCTTGCCGGCCGCATCGCGCAGACCTGCGGTGTCGGTCAGCCTGACCCGCAGGCCTTCGAGGTCAAGCACGATCTCGAGCAGGTCCCGCGTCGTGCCCGGCTCATCCGTTACAATAGCTGCATCGCGCCGCGCCAAGGCGTTGAACAGGCTCGACTTGCCGGCATTCGGGGCGCCGAGGATAACAACCTCGAACCCGTCGCGGATGATTTCGCCGGCACGAAACCCGGCAATGTGGCGCTCGATCTCCCCGATCATCGCCGAAACATCAGACCAGACCGTATCCGAAACGGAACCGGGAATGTCGTCTTCGTCGGCAAAGTCGATCTCGGCCTCGATCATGGCGCGCGCATGGATCAGCCGCCGCCGCCAGCTCAGATAAAGCTCGGCTTGCGCGCCCTCGGCATTCTGCACCGCGAAGCGCCGCTGCGCCTCGGTCTCGGCGTTGACCAGATCGGCCAGCGCTTCCGTCCTTACCAAATCGACCTTGCCATTGAGGAAGGCCCGGCGCGTGAACTCGCCCGCTTCGGCGTGCCTGACGCCTTCGAAACCGGCGATCGTCTCCAACAGCCTCGCCACCACGGCGCGGCCGCCATGCACCTGGAATTCCGCCACGTCCTCGCCGGTGAAGCTGCCGGGGCCGGGGAAAAAGATCACCAGGCCACTGTCGAGCACGCCGCCATCGGGCGCCCGCAGCTTGCGCAGGCTGGCCACGCGGCCCTTAACCATACCGCCGGCGATCGTTTCGACAACGAATCGAGTCTTTGGCCCCGAAATGCGGATGACGGCGACGCCGGCCGGCAGGCGGCCGCTGGAAAGCGCGACGATGGTGTCGGCCGAAATCATTTGCCCGCCTTGTTGGACCGCCCTAGCTTCACTATCCAACCCCTGTTTCGCCGGACCGCTCATCGTGACACTGCCTGCGCAAAATCTGCTTGCCGACGAAGCCAGCCCCTATTTGCAGCAGCACAGCGGCAATCCGGTGCATTGGCGGGCCTGGTCACCGGCGTCGCTTGACGAGGCGAGGGCGCTGGATCGGCCGATCCTGCTGTCGATCGGCTATGCCGCCTGCCACTGGTGCCACGTCATGGCCCATGAAAGCTTTGAGAATGACGACGTCGCCGCCGTCATGAACCGTCTGTTCGTCAATATCAAGGTCGACCGCGAGGAGCGCCCCGACATCGACCAGATCTACATGGCGGCGCTGTCCTCGATGGGCGAGCAGGGCGGCTGGCCGCTGACCATGTTCCTGACGCCGGACGGCAAGCCCTTCTGGGGCGGCACCTATTTCCCGCGCGAACCGCGCTACGGCCGCGCGGGCTTCATCCAGGTGATGGAGGCGGTCGACAAGGCGTGGCGCGAGAAGAGGGCAAGCCTCAACCAGAGCGCCGACGGGCTGACTTCGCATGTCGAGACCCGGCTCGCCGGCGCGCATGCCCGCACCGCGCTCGACCGCGACACGCTTGCCGCGCTCGCCAGAGGCATAGACGGCATGATCGACAAGGATCTCGGCGGCCTGCGCGGCGCGCCGAAATTCCCCAATGCGCCATTCATGCAGACACTGTGGCTGTCGTGGCGGCGCGACGGCAATGCCGGTCACCGCGACGATGTCCTCCTGAGCCTCGAACGGATGCTGGCCGGCGGCATCTACGATCACGTCGGCGGCGGGCTCAGCCGCTATTCCACGGACGCGCAATGGCTGGTGCCGCATTTCGAAAAGATGCTCTACGACAACGCGCAGCTCATCCGTTTTTGCAACTGGGCCCATGCCGCGGGCGGAAAGGATTTGTTCCGGGTCCGAATCGAGGAGACCATCGGCTGGCTGCTGCGTGAGATGCGCGTCGAGGGCGGTGCCTTCGCCGCCAGTCTAGATGCCGACAGCGAGGGTGAGGAGGGTCTTTTCTACACCTGGAGCCGGGAAGAGATCGAGGCCGCGCTCGGCGACGATTCACCATTGTTTTTCAATCACTTCACACTCTCCAGCCCACCCGGTTGGGAAGGCAAGCCCGTTGTCCACCAGACGCCGGCCCAGCAGGTGCAAGGCATTGCCGAGCAGCCACTTCTGGCCGCTCTCAAGGCAAGGCTGCTTGCAGTCCGGGAACGGCGCGTCAGACCAGGCCGCGACGGCAAGGTCCTCGCCGACTGGAACGGCCAGATGATCTCGGCACTCGCCGAGGCCGGCCGCTCGCTGGCGCGGCAAGACTGGATCGACGCCGCCAAAACCGCATTCGACCAGATCGCCTCCGCCGCCGAGGGCGGACGGCTGCCGCACTCCATGCTCGGCGCCAAGAAACTGTTCCCGGCCCTGTCGAGCGACTATGCGTCGATGACCAATGCGGCGATCGCCCTGTTCGAAGCCACCGGCGACTGGAGCTACGCCGATCGGGCCCGGCAATCCGTCGAGCAGCTCGACCGCTGGCACGCCGATGCCGACGGCACCGGCTATTATCTCACGGCATCCGACAGCACCGACGTGCCGATCCGCATCAGGGGCGATGTCGACGCGGCTATTGCGTCGGCCACCGGTCAGGTCATCGAGGCGCTGGTCCGGCTCGCCGCGCTGACCGGCGATCTCGACCTGCAGGAGAAAGCGACGAAAGTCGCCGAACATGCCGCCGGCCGCGCGGCGCACCAGGCCTATGGCCAGGCCGGCATCGTCAACGCCTCGGCGCTCGCCATAGAGCCGCTAAAGCTGGTGCTTGTGGACGATTTGACAAATCCAACGCTCGTTCCGGTAGCGAATCGCAATCCCGATCCGCGTCGGGTGGATATCGTCGTGTCAGTCGGTACGCAGGCGAATCGACCGCTGTTGCCAAGCGGGATCCTGCCTCCCGCCGACAGGCCGGGCGCGTGGCTGTGCACGGGGCAGGTGTGCTTGCCGGCGGTGAGCGATCCGGATGAATTGGAAGGGTTGTTGCGACGAAGACCATAGAGTTCGTCATCCTAGGGCGAAGCAGGAGCGAAGCTCCGTCGCGGAGACCCTAGGATCCATGCCGTGACTTTCGAGCGCTGCAACAGGTGGAGATCCAGTCCGCCGCGCTCTTTGGGAGAGGCCATGGCATGGATCCTCGGGTCAAGCCCGAGGATGACGAAGAAGTGGAGCTCGCTCTGCGAACTACGTATTCATTGAATCGAAGAAGTCCGCATTGGTCTTGGTCTGCTTCAGTTTGTCGATGAGGAACTCGATCGCGTCGGTGGTTCCCATCGGCGCCAGGATGCGGCGCAGCACGAAGATCTTCTGCAGGTCAGCGCGCGGCACGAGCAGGTCTTCCTTGCGGGTACCCGACTTCAGAATGTCCATGGCCGGGTAGATGCGCTTGTCGGCGACCTTGCGGTCGAGCTGGATTTCGCAGTTGCCGGTGCCCTTGAACTCTTCGAAGATGACTTCATCCATGCGGCTGCCGGTGTCGATCAGCGCGGTGGCAATGATGGTCAGCGAACCGCCTTCCTCGATGTTGCGGGCAGCACCGAAGAAGCGCTTCGGCCGCTGCAGCGCATTGGCGTCGACGCCGCCGGTCAGCACCTTGCCCGAGGACGGCACCACGGTGTTGTAGGCGCGCCCGAGGCGGGTGATCGAATCGAGCAGGATGACGACGTCGCGGCCATGCTCGACCAGCCGCTTGGCTTTCTCGATGACCATCTCGGCGACCTGCACGTGGCGCACCGCCGGCTCGTCGAAGGTCGAGGAGATCACCTCGCCCTTCACCGAGCGCTGCATGTCTGTCACTTCCTCCGGCCGCTCGTCGATCAGAAGCACGATCAGGTAGCATTCCGGATGGTTGGCGGTGATCGAGTGGGCGATGTTCTGCATGAGAACCGTCTTGCCGGTACGCGGCTGCGCGTTGATCAACGCGCGTTGGCCCTTACCGATCGGCGCCACCAGGTCGATCACGCGCGGCGAGATATCTTTGGAGGTCGGGTTGTCGATCTCCATCTTCAGCCGCTTGGTCGGATAGAGCGGCGTCAGATTGTCGAAGTGGATCTTGTGGCGGATCTTTTCGGGATCGTCGAAATTGATCGTGTTGACCTTGAGCAGCGCGAAATAGCGCTCGCCCTCTTTCGGACTGCGGATCGGCCCCTCGACCGTATCGCCGGTCTTGAGTGAAAAGCGTCGGATCTGCGAGGGCGAAATATAGATGTCGTCGGGACCCGGCAGATAATTGGCGTTGGCCGAGCGCAGGAAACCGAAACCGTCCTGGAGCACTTCGACCACGCCGTCGCCGATGATTTCGATGTCCTGGGCGGCCAGCTTCTTGAGGATTGCGAACATCAGCTCCTGCTTGCGCATGACGCTGGCGTTCTCCACCTCGAGCGATTCGGCATAGGCGATCAGCTCTGGCGGTTTCTTGTTCTTGAACTCGGTGAGTTTCATTTCTTGCATTAGGATAGACTCTGGGTAGGCTTTTGGGAGGAAATCGGCGGGATGCGATAAATGCCGGGCGCGGCCAAAAGCAATGAAGGGCGGCGCATGACGGGAAGGAAGACCCGTCTTTTATCGTCGGCCGGCTGAAAGAGCAAGCCGCCTTTTAGCAGGTCGTGAGAGAGGTCCGAAGGTTCAGAACGGCTTGACGACGACCAGGATCACAATAGCGATCATCAGCAATGTGGGGATCTCGTTGACGATCCGCCAGTGCCTCGCGGGCTTTTCATTGCGGTCCTCGGCGAATTTTCGCACAGCGCCGGCCAGATAGCCGTGGATGCCTGACAGAACCAGCACCAGCGCGATCTTGCCGTGCAACCAGCCACCCTGGAAACCAAAACCTTTCCAGGCCAGCCACAGGCCGAACACCCAGGTGACGATCATCGCCGGGTTGATGATGCCGCGCAGAAGCCGGCGCTCCATCACCTTGAAAGTCTCCGACTGCACCGAACCCTTCTCGGCGTCGGCGTGATAGACCAGCAGCCGCGGCAGATAGAGCATGCCCGCCATCCACGAAATGACGGCAAGAACGTGGATCGCCTTGGCCCAGAGATAGAAGCCGTCTGGGGCCGCCAGAAACAGCAGCGCGGTGAGCACGACCAGGGCCGCGATGCCGATCACCATCCGCATCATCGCCTGGCCCGTGCTGTTGGTGTTGCTCATCCCGGCCATCAGCGTGTCGCGCTCCTCACCAGTTTCACCATCGCCTCGACATGCGCAATCGGCGTTTCCGGGGTAATGCCGTGGCCAAGATTGAAGATCAACGGTCCGCTTCCCAGGCTCTCCAGGATCGCGCTGACGCCGTCGGCCAGCGCCTTGCCGCCGGCGACCAGCCGCAGCGGATCGAGATTGCCCTGGACGGCCCCTTCCCGCTGCAACGCCTTCGCTGTCTCCAGCGGCACCGTCCAGTCGATCCCCAGCCCCGTGACGCCGGTCTTCTCGCGATAGCTCCGGTAGCGCGCGCCGGCGCCCTTGGGAAAACCGATGATCGGCACATCGGGATGGACCGCTCGAACCTGCCTCACGATCTCGGCCACCGGCTCGACGCAGAACAGCTCGAAACAAGCATCGTCGAGCACGCCGGACCAGGAATCGAATATCTGCACCACATCGGCGCCGGCCTCGATCTGCCTGATGAGATAGGCGGCCGAATGATCGGTCAGCACCTTGAGCAGCCGACGAAACGCCGCCGGCTCCCGATAGGCGAACAGCCGCGCCGGCGCCTGGTCCGGCGTGCCGTGCCCGGCGATCATGTAGGTCGCCACCGTCCACGGCGCGCCGCAGAAGCCGATCAGGGCGGTTTCATCGGGCAGTTTCGCCCGCAACCGGCGAACCGTCTCGTAGACCGGTTCGAGATTCACGTGAAACACCGTGCTGTCCAGGGCCGCGATTTCAGCCGCCGTGATCGGCGTCAGCAGCGGCCCTCGCCCCTCTTCGAAGCGTACGTCGCGGCCAAGCGCATGCGGAACGACAAGGATGTCGGAGAACAGGATCGAGGCGTCGAAGCCGAAGCGCTCGATCGGCTGCATGGTCACCTCGAAGGCAAGGTCGGGATCATAGCAGAGGTCGAGGAATGAACCTGCGCGTCGGCGCGTCTCGCGGTATTCCGGTAGATAGCGCCCGGCCTGGCGCATCATCCAGAGCGGCGGCGGAAACACCGTCCCACCCTTCAGCACGTCCAGCATGATCCGTCTTGCAGGCATAGAGCGCTCGCCTCTCCCGGCTTCCCTTTAATCAAATATCTTATTTTAAAGAATCTTCTGATTCTAAGAGTCTGTTGGTTGTGGTGGTTGTCACCTGTCCCGCTTTGGCCGTCAAAACACCAGCAAGCATATTGTCGCGCATTTCCAATCGCCGCTTGCATGGTTCTGGGGACGATCCGGAATCTTCCATTGGACTCAACACGCTAGAGCAGCGATCCTGCAGGTACGTCCTGTGGACGGACAAAAGGCAGAAATCTTCGTCCACGGACTTGTCCCCAGCCGCCCGACGAAGCCTACAGCGCATCGAATTGTGGACAAACCGGCATCTGATACAGTCGCTCCGGCCGGCGGGTTTTCCGAACCCTGCTTTATCCACATCCGCCCACAGTCCTAGGTAAAACCCTGTGAACAAACCCCAGAGCTTCTTCCACCTGCACCTGATCTCCGACGCCACCGGCGAAACGCTGCTCGCGGCCGGCCGCGCGGCTTCGGCGCAATACAAGGATGCGCGCGCCATCGAGCACATCTACCCGCTCATCCGGACCGAAAAACAGGTGGCCAAAGTGTTCGAGGACATCGAGGAGGAGCCGGGCATCATCCTCTACACCGTCGTCGACCAGAAGCTGGCGCGCGGCATCGACGAGCGCTGCGCCGCCATGGGCCTGCCCTGCGTCTCCGTGTTGGAGCCGGTGCTCACCGTCTTCCAGTCCTATCTGGGCACGCCGGCCGGCCGCCGCGTCGGCGCCCAGCACGTCCTCGATGCCGAATATTTCCGCCGCATCGACGCACTCAACTTCACCATGGAACATGATGACGGCCAGTTGCCGGCCAATATGGACGATGCCGACATCGTGCTGGTCGGCATTTCGCGCACGTCCAAGACGCCGACCAGCATCTATCTCGCCAACAGGGGCATCAAGACCGCCAACATTCCGATCGTGCTCGGCGTGCCGGTGCCCGAAAGCCTGGTCAACGCCAGGACGCCGCTGATCGTCGGCCTTGTCGCCACCGCCGAACGCATCTCGCATGTCCGCCAGAACCGCATCCTCGGCAACAGCAGCGCCTATGTGCCAGGCGACTATGTCGACCGCGCCGCCATCAACGAGGAGCTCGCCTATGCCCGCCAGATCTGCACCCGCCATGGCTGGCCGATGATCGACGTCAGCCGTCGCTCGATCGAGGAAACGGCGGCGGCAATCGTTGCCCTGCGGGGGAAGACGCGGTAGGTGCAGGTGAGATAAGTGAGGGGTGCGCGACGGAACGCCAATCCTGGGTGAACCAGCATGACCGAAAAAATCATCCTCGCCTCCGGCAGTCCGTTCCGCAAGGCGATGCTGCTCGATGCCGGCATCGACGTCGAGGCGGTTGCGCCTGAGGTCGACGAGCGCGCGCTCGAGGCACCCCTGCAAGGCAGCGGCGCCTCGCCCGAGGATGTCGCGCTGGTGCTGGCCGAGGCCAAGGCCACCGAAGTAAGCGAGCGCAGGCCCGGCGCGTTGGTGCTCGGTTGCGACCAGACGCTGTCGCTGGGCGACGAGGTGTTCCACAAGCCGGCCGACATGGAAGGTGCGCGCCGCCATCTGCTGGCGCTGTCGGGAAGGACCCATCAGCTCAACAGCGCCGCGGTCCTGGTCCGCGACGGCGAGGTGCTGTGGCGCCATGTCGGCATCGCCAGCCTCACCATGCGCAAGCTTGACCCGGCCTTCATCGGCCGCCATCTGGCGCGCGTCGGCTCAAGGGCGCTGTCGAGCGTCGGCGCCTACCAGGTCGAAGGCGAAGGCATCCAGCTCTTCGAGAAGATCGAGGGCGACCACTTTACCGTTGTCGGCCTGCCGCTGCTGCCGCTGCTGGCCGAACTGCGCACGCTGGGAGCGATCGATGGCTGAGGCGACCAAAAAGGCCTTCGTCACCGGTCACCCGATCAAGCATTCGCGCTCGCCGAAGATCCACGGCCACTGGCTGGCCAGATACGGCATCGACGGCAGCTACCAGGCGATCGATGTCGCGCCGCAGGATTTCGCCGAATTCCTGAGCACATTGCAGGCGAACGGCTATTTCGGGGGCAATGTCACCATCCCGCACAAGGAGGCCGCCTTCGCCCTGGTCGAGCACCTTGACGAGGCGGCCCAGCAGATCGGCGCGGTCAACACGCTGTGGCTGGAGGACGGCCAATTGTGGGGCGGCAACACCGACAGCCATGGCTTCGCCGCCAATCTCGACGATCACGCGCCGGGCTGGGCATCCAATGGCCCGGCGGTGGTGCTCGGCGCCGGCGGCGCCTCGCGCGCCGTCATCCACGCGCTGAAGCAGCGGGGCATCCACGATATCCGCATCGTCAATCGCACGCTTGCCCGGGCGGCGGAGTTGCGCGACCGGTTCGGCGCCGGTGTCTCCGCGCACGGCATGGCGGTGACCGGTGAACTGCTTGCCGATGCCGGCCTGCTCATCAACACCACGGCGCTCGGCATGCAAGGCAATGAGGGTCTCGCCGCCGACCCGGCCCTTTTGCCGGACCACGCCATCGTCACCGACATCGTCTATGTGCCGCTCGAGACGCCGCTGCTTGCCGCGGCAAGCGCGCGCAAGCTGAAGACGGTGGACGGTCTCGGCATGCTGCTCAACCAGGCGGCGCCGGGTTTCGAACGCTGGTTCGGCGTCCGGCCCCGTGTCACACCCGAATTGCGCGCGCTCGTCGAAGCCGATCTGGCGCCAAAACCATGATGGTGCTCGGCCTCACCGGTTCGATCGGCATGGGCAAGTCGACCACCGCGAAAATGTTTGCCGAGGCCGGCGTCCCGGTCCACGATTCCGACGAGACGGTGCATCGCCTCTATGCCGGCAAGGCAGCCCCCCTGGTCGAGGCCGCGTTTCCAGGAACCACCGGCGCCGGAGGCGTCGACCGGGCAAAGCTCGGCGCTCGGGTGCTTGGCGATGCGGCCGCGCTGAAAAGGCTGGAAGCGATCATCCATCCGCTGGTGCGCGCCGACGCCGACGCGTTCCTGGCGCGCAACCGCGCCGCCGGCGCGCCGCTTGCCGTCCTCGACATTCCGCTCCTGTTCGAAACCGGCGGCCGCGACCGCGTCGACAAGGTCGTCGTCGTCACCGCGCCGGCCGAAGTCCAGCGCCAGCGCGTGCTGGCGCGGCCCGGCATGAGCGAAGAGAAACTCGCCTCCATCCTGGCCAGCCAGGTGCCGGATGCGCAAAAGCGCCGCCAGGCCGACTTCGTCATCGATACCAGCCAGGGCCTGGATGCCGCGCGGGCTGAGGTCGAAGCTATCATCGCGGATTTGAGAGGTTAGATCGGCGCCTCTTTTTCCTTCTCCCACAGGGGGAGAAGGAAAAAAGTCATTGCCCATTGCCATTTTGTTCCGCTCTCACGATTCTGCTTGCCAGGAGCGACTGATTCGATGCGTGAGATCATTTTCGATACGGAAACCACCGGCCTCGACATGCGCGACGACCGCATCATCGAGCTTGGCGGCGTCGAGCTGGTCAACCGCTTTCCGACCGGCAAGACCTTCCACCACTACATCAACCCGCAGGGCCGCTCGATCCACGCCGAGGCGCAGGCCGTGCACGGCATCAGCATGGCGGACCTGCAGGGCAAGCCGTCCTTCGCCGAGATCGTCGAGGAGTGGATCGCCTTCACCGACGGCGCCAAGCTGGTCGCCCACAACGCCACCTTCGACATCGGATTCCTCAATGTCGAGTTCGGCCGGCTCGGCCATCCGGCCGTCGACATCGGGCGCGTCGTCGACACGCTGGCGCTGGCGCGGCGCAGGCATCCGATGGGTCCCAATTCGCTCGACGCGCTCTGCCGGCGCTATGGCATCGACAATGCGCGGCGCACCAAGCACGGCGCCTTGCTGGATTCGGAGCTGCTGGCCGAAGTCTATATCGAGCTGATCGGCGGCAAGCAGACGGCTCTGATCCTGGACACAGTTTCAGTGCAGATGAACGGCGCGGGCGAAGTGGCAGACATCGACATCTCGGTCGGTGCGCGGCCGATCGCCCTCCCCCCGCGCCTGAGCGAAGCCGAGCGCGCGGCGCATGCCGGCATGGTCGCCACGCTGGGTGAGAAGGCGCTGTGGCTGAAGGTGATGGGCGCCTAAGCGCGCCGTTCTCCTCGAAGTCGGGGGGCTTCGCGGCCAAACCGGCCTCGAAAACGAAAAACCCGGCGCGAGGCCGGGTCTTTCTGCAATATCCGTACGAGCCGGAATCAGCTCACCTGGACCTTCGACGCCGCCTGGTCCTCGGCCAGCTTCTGCTGGAACATCTGCGCGAAATCGATCGGGTCGAGCATCAGCGGCGGGAAGCCGCCATTGCGCGTTGCCTCGGCGATGATCTGCCGGGCGAACGGGAATAGCAGCCGCGGGCATTCGATGAACAGGATCGGCAACATGTGTTCCTGCGGGAAGCCACTGATGGCGAAAACGCCGCCATAGACCAGCTCGACATTGAACAGCACTTCCTGGTCGAAGGACGCCTTGGCGTTCAGCGTCAGGTTGACGTCGAACTGCTTGTCGGAGAGCGGATTGGCGTTGACGTTGACGTTGATGGCGATACCAGGCGCCTTATCGCGGCCGCGCAGCGAGTTCGGCGCGCCGGGGCTCTCGAAGGAAAGGTCCTTCACATACTGGGCAAGGACGTTGAGCGAGGGCTGCGCCGTGTTGCCGTTTCCGTTGGCGCCGACCGGCGCGTCATCTTTGCTGGCCATGAGCCTTGTGTCCTTTTGCCTGGGCAGCATTGCTGACCGAATTGAAATCGGGCGTTCGCTACCATGGCCGGCATGACAAGACAAGGTTTGCCGCCTTGCGACCGGAGGGGATCCAGACTGCGTCGAGATTCAGGTCAGGCCGGCATCACCTGAACATCAATATAGCCTCAGTCGTCCTTCAGGCGGCGCCATGGCGAATTGTGGTCCGGCCCGCGCTTGAAATCGTCTTCGCGCGAATAATCGCCGTCGTCGAGGTCGATGACCCTGTCGCGCGGCCGGCCGCGGAAGCCGCCGGCCGAGAAATTCGTCGCCACCACGATGCGGCCCTTGAGCCTGCGCCAGGCAAGATCGCGCACCGGCGGCAGGAACAAGAGAATGCCGAAAATGTCCGATATGAAGCCCGGGATGATCAGCAGGATCGCGGCGAGCACGATCATGGCGCCGTGCGCGAGCTGGCGGCTCGGATCGCGGCCGGCGCCCATCTCGGTGCTGATGCGGCTCATGACGCCAAAACCCTGATGCCTGAGCAGCAGCGCCCCGGCGATGCTCGAGGCGAGCACCAGGCCGACCGTCGCCAGCGCGCCGATCTGGCGCCCGACTATGACGAAGCCGGCGATCTCCAGCAGCGGAAGCGCCAGAAGAAAAACGGGAAATAACGAAATGCGCAAGTCTTGCCGATCCTTCCGATCGTTCTGGCGTTGGTCTGTTTTGCCTGCCAGCGGCCGCCGGCCGCTGGCGCCGAGGCTGTTAGATAGGTATGGCTGCCTTTGATTTGAATGATTGCGCCTTGCGTTCTATATGGTTTGCATGTTGAACGCTATGCGACCGCTGCCCTGTTGGCCGGGCGGTCCGGCCGAGGGCAGGATTGATTGGCGGAAGATATGGGTTTCTTCGACTTCGGCACGATTTTCTTTCTGATTGCGGCAGTTGTGATCTTTTTCCAGCTGCGCAATGTGCTGGGCCGTCGTACCGGCAGCGAACGGCCGCCTTTCGATCCCTATACCGCCGCCCGCACCGGCGACAAGGATGCGCAGAAATCCGAGAATGTCGTGTCGCTGCCGCGCAAGCGCCAGCCCGGCGAGCCGGCCGGCGAGGTCTATGCGGCCATCGACGCCTTTGCCAAGCCCGGCACCGACCTCAACAAGGGCCTGCGCACGATCAAGGACAACGATCCGTCCTTCGACCCGAAGGGTTTCGTCGACGGCGCCAAGATGGCTTACGAGATGATCGTCATGGCCTATGCCGATGGCGATCGCAAAACGCTGAAGAACCTTCTGTCGCGCGATGTCTATGACGGTTTCGTCGCCGCGATCGGCGAGCGCGAGGCGCGGTCGGAAAAGATCCAGTCTTCCTTCGTCGGCATCGACAAGGCCGACATCGTCTCGGCCGAGATGAAGGGCGGCGAGGCGCATGTCACGCTGCGCATCATCAGCGAGCTGATTTCGGCGACGCGCGACAAGGCCGGTGCGGTCATCGACGGCGACCCCGAAACCGTCGCCGAGGTCAAGGACGTCTGGACCTTCGCCCGCGACACGCGCTCGCGCGACCCGAACTGGAAGCTCGTCGCCACCGAAGAAGAAGATTGAATCCCTGACCGCGGCGGGCCTGTCGTGTCCTTCCATCAGGCATTCAGCGAAAGATCCTTCGGCGCTCTGCCCGGCTGGGATGACGACGACCATCTGGCGGCCTTCGAGGCCTTTCGCCGCTCCGCCTTCCATGTCCTGGCCAAGCCCTATCGCAGCGGCGCGCTCGGCGTCGACTTTGACGCCTTTGCCGGTGCCTATGCCGAGGCGCGCGCGGCCCCTCCTGCCAGCCGGTCGGAGGCCCGCGCCTTCTTCGAGCGTCATTTCGTCCCCATGCAGGTGCGTCCAGAGACCGGCGCCGGCCTCGTCACCGGCTTCTACGAACCGGAGGTCGAGGCCTCGCCGGTGCGCACGGAGCGTTTTGCCGTGCCGCTTCTGTCGCGTCCCGCCGATCTCGTCGATGTCGACGACGCCAACCGGCCCGACGGAATGGACCCCTATCTCGCTTTCGCGCGCCGGACGCCGGACGGGCCGGCCGAATATTTCGACCGCGGCGCGATCGAGCGCGGCGCGCTCGCCGGCAAGGGCCTGGAGATCGCCTGGCTGGCCGACAGGGTCGATGCATTCTTCATCCATGTGCAGGGCGCGGCGCGGCTTCTCATGACCGACGGCAGGCTGTGCCGCGTCACCTATGCGGCCAAGTCCGGCCAGCGCTTCACCGGACCCGGCAAGGTGTTGAGCGAACTGGGCGAGATCCCGCTGGAAAACGTGACGATGCAGTCGATCCGCGCCTGGTTCAGGGCGCATCCGGGCCGCGTCGACGAGATCCTGTGGCGGAACCGTTCCTATATCTTCTTCCGCGAGGCCGCGGTCGAGGACGCAACGCTCGGGCCGATCGCTGCCGCCAAGGTGCCGCTGACGCCGGGCCGCTCGATTGCCGTCGACCGGCTGCTGCACACATTCGGCACGCCCTTTTACGTCGATGCGCCATCGCTGACGGCTTTCGAGGCAAAACCGTTCCGGCGCCTGATGATCGCGCAAGACACGGGCTCCGCCATCACCGGGCCGGCGCGTGGAGATCTCTTCGCCGGCTCGGGCGACGCCGCCGGCGAGATCGCCGGCGTGGTGCGCAATCCGGCCGATTTCTACGCGCTGGTGCCGCGCCCGCTCGTCTCGGGTTCGAAGCCATGACCCGCCGCAGCGACAGGTTGAGCGAGGACGACCGGGTGCTGTGGAACTTGGTGGCGCGCACGGCCAAGCCGCTGAAGGGCAAGGCCGCCGTGCCTGTCCCGGATTTCGGCATCGAGGCGAAGCCGGCGCCGACGCAACAAGCCCGGCCCGTTGCCGGTCCGGCCGGCGCGCCTAAGCCGAAGGCCCAGCATGTCTCCCATGCACTCGACGAGCCGACGCTGGACAAATTGTCGAAAGGCCGGCTGCCCATCGAAGGCCGGGTCGACCTGCACGGCATGACGCAGGACGAAGCCTATTCGCTGCTGTTCTCCTTCCTGCACCGCGCGCATGCCGGCGGCATCCGCTATGTCCTGGTCATCACTGGCAAGGGCTCTTCGTCGGGCGGCGACGGCGTGCTGCGCCGCGCGGTGCCGGCCTGGCTGTCGACGCCGGCGTTCCGGCCGCTGGTCTCCAGTCACGACCACGCCGCGCGCAACCACGGCGGCTCGGGCGCGCTCTATGTCAGGCTGCGGCGGGTCCGGTCGTGAGGATGGGGTCGTGACCCCGTTCGGCGAGAGGCTGCGGGCGCTGAGGGCCGAGCGCGGCGTCACCCAGAAGGACATGGCCGCCGCCATCGGCGTCAGCGCCGCCTATCTGTCGGCGCTCGAGCACGGAAGGCGGGGCGCGCCGACCTGGACGCTGATCCAGAAGATCATTGGTTATTTCAACATCATCTGGGACGACGCGGAGGAACTGGCGCGACTGGCCGAAGGCTCGCATCCGCGCGTCAGGCTCGATACGTCGGGCCTGAGCCCGGCCGCGACCGAGCTTGCCAACCTCCTGGCCGAGAACATCGAAAAGCTCGACGAGGAGGAACTGCGCCGTATAACCGCCTCCATCCGCGCGGCGCTGGGGCGGCGGCGGTAGGCCGGGTTTGCCCGGCTCTGGCGTCGGCTGAGCTCCCGATCGTAAAACGGTGCCCGCCAGCAGCAGCCGGCGGGCCGCCGTGATGAGATCAGTTCTTGCCGGCCGTGCTGCCGCCATTGCCACCGCGGCCGTGATCACCATGGCCGCGGCCACCATTGCCGCCGCCAAGGCAGTCCGATGCGCCGGCGGCGCCGCAACAGCGGCCGCTCCACAGGTCGTCGAGATTGGTGTTGGCGCAGCTTGGAATGGTCTGATCGGCCAGAGCGGATCCGGCCATGCCCGACACCGCGACGGCGGCGAGAAGGGTGTTACGCAGGAAAGCAGTCATTTGAAGTCTCCATGGTTGGTTTCGGTTCACGGCTGTGTGTCGCCGGCCGGGCCGAAATGGTTCATGGAGGGTGGGAATTTTTTGGGGAGTGCGCGCGGCGCGTGACTGCAACGTCGGCGCCGCCCCTGATCCGCCTGCCGGCACCTTCTCCCCGTATAGGACGAGGAGAAGGGAGACAGCCGCGCCCTTGGCGTATTTCTTGCGACGTCGGCAATTGGGGAAATCGTCGATGACAGCGTCTTTCTCCCCGTCACTATACGGGGAGAAATGCCCGGCAGGGCAATGAGGGGCGGGGCCGACATCCGGCGGTGGGCGCGCCGCCCGCCGCAGTCCCTACTCCACGGACCCCACCAGCACCTGCTGGCCGCCGCGGATCGAGACCCAGCGGCCGGTGTTGTCGATCGCCTGGCGCTTGAGGAAATGGTAGCCAGTGTCGTCCCAGGCCTTGACCTTGTCGGTCAGATTGTCGAGCACATAGTCGCCCCTGTCGGTGCGCACCGTCAGCACCGAGTGCCCTTCGCCGTCGGGTTTGCGCACCACGGTGATGAGAAGATCGGCAAGCGATATGCCCATCCGGGACAGCAGGCGCCGCTTTTCCAGCACATAGTCCTCGCAGTCGCCGACGCCCTTGGCGGGATAGGCCCAGACCTCGTCCTTGCCATAGATGTCCATGTCGCTCATCGGCTTGACGGCGGCATTCACCCTGGCGGTGACCTTGGCCAGCTTGCGCCACAATCTGTCCGTCATCGCGGCCGGCGCCAGATTGCCGGGACGGATCGCGCATTCGCGGGCATTGAGCCTGCAGAAATCATAATGGCCGATCGGTTGCGACGCGACGCCGCCGGTCGTCATCGCTCCGGCCGCCAAGGCCGGCGCCACCCAGCCTCCCATCATTGTCGCCAGTCCGGCTACTGCGCACGCACGAAGCGCTCGCGCCATTGGTGAGGAATTCATTGTCCCCGCTCGCCCTTGTTATTAATGAAAGGTTAAGGGCGATCTACAGTCCGTGTCAATTACCACGATTGGGTGATTTGCGACATGGTTACCCGCGAGACGCATGGCAGCGGCACCCGTGCGACAGGCCTGCCCGGCCTGTCCGGCGCTATCGGGCCGGCAATGCAGGCTGCCTATCTTTTGGCGGTGCGGACCAGCTTCGGTTTCACGGCGACCCGGTTCTGGCGGCCATAGCTGGTGATGAAGTCGACGATGCGCGGCACGATCTCGGCGCGGAAGCGCGAACCGTTGAAGACGCCGTAGTGCCCGACCGCGGGCTGCATGTAATGCGCCTTCCTGTCGGCGGGAATGTTGACGCACAGATCGTGCGCCGCCCGCGTCTGGCCAAGGCCGGAAATGTCGTCGTTCTCGCCCTCCACCGTGAACAGCGCGACATTGCGGATGGCCGAGGGATCGATGGGCGTGCCGCGATGCGTCATCTCGCCCTTGGGCAAAGCATGCCGGACAAACACCGTGTCGACCGTCTGCAGGTAGAACTCAGCCGTCAGGTCCATCACCGCCAGATATTCGTCGTAGAAGTCGCGGTGCTTCTCGGCGCTGTCGCCATCATGCTTCACAAGGTGCATGAAGAAGTCCTTGTGGGCGATGATGTGGCGGTCGAGGTTCATGCTCATGAAGCCCGAAAGCTGCAGGAAGCCTGGATAGACCTCGCGGCCGAAGCCCGGCACCGGCCAGGGCGCGCGCATCACGACATTGTCGCGGAACCAGTCTATGCCCTTCTCCTCGGCCAGAAGGTTGACCGCGGTCGGGTTGCGGCGCGTGTCGATCGGCCCGCCCATCAGGGTCATCGTCGCAGGAACGAAGGGGTCGCCGCGCGTTTCCATCAGCGCCACGGCCGCCAGCACCGGCACGGAAGGCTGGCAAACCGCCATCACATGCGTGTCGGGGCCCAGCACATGCAGCATGTCGACGACATAGTCGATATAGTCGTCGAGATCGAATTGGCCGTCGGCCGTCGGCACCATGCGGGCGTCGATCCAGTCGGTGATGTGCACGTCGGCATGGGGCAGCATGGCTTCGACCGTGCCGCGCAGCAGCGTCGCATAGTGGCCCGACATCGGCGCCACGATCAGAAGCTTCGGATCTCGCCGCCGCCCGGCGGGAACGGCGCGCTCGAAATGCACCAGGTTGCAGAACGGCCGCGACCAGACGGTCTTCTCGGTCACTGCCACGCTCTTCCAGTCGACCACCGTCTTGTCGAGGCCGAATTGCGGCTTGCCGTAGCGGCGCGTGGTGCGCTCGAACAACTCGGCGCCCGCCGCGATCGAGCGGCCCCAGGACGTGTGCGAGAACGGATTGAGCGGGTTGGAATAGAACAGCCGCACCGCATCGGCATAGAGACGGGCCGGCTGCAGGGCGGCGTGGTTCATTTCATAGAGCTGGTAGAACATCCGTTTACCCCGCGGCGGCCTGCGACCGAAGGGGCGGCGAGCAGTGCCTGGCCCTAACTGTCTCGCGGGGAAGTTAACAACTAATTGCTGCGATGCAATACGTCACGTGGCGTGATCTATACGCATTCTTGGTCCAAAGCGTTGGAAATCAGCCTTGGACGGTACAAGCCGGCTCATTGTGCAGGTGCGAAGGCCCGCCAGGCGGCCCGGCCCTCGGGCCGGGCAGTGGTGGTCAGACGCGCGCCATGCAGACCGCGGTGTGGCCCGAACCGATGAAGCCGAGCTGGCCGGCGGCACCCTTCGACAGGTCGAGCACGCGTCCCCGGATGAACGGTCCGCGATCGTTGATGCGCACCACGACGCTGCGGCCATTGTTCTGGTTGGTGACCCGCAGCTTGGTGCCGAAAGGCAGCGTGCGGTGTGCGGCGGTCAAGGCCGAAGGGTTCATCCGTTCGCCCGACGCGGTCCTGGAGTGCAGGGCGTACCAGGAAGCGCGGCCGCATTGACCGGCGGCGGAGGCGGCTGGAGTGGCGGAGGCGCCGACCATCAGGCCAGCAGCGATCGTCACCGCGGCAAGCGCGGTCCGGTTGTTGTTATTCATATTTGGGGGAAGGCTCCGTTTTTGACAGGCCCCAGCCGTTACGGAGACAATAAGGCACGAAATGCGGCAATCATCCGGCAGTTCCATGGCATCGGCACACGTTTGGAGTCGCCCGGTAACAGTCTGTCAGTGATTTCCCGACGGTCGGCGATCAACTCACGATGATGTTCCAGCGGATATCCATGTCTTGTTTGACAAGATCGAGCGGCAACATCCAAGTAGAAGATGCTGCTGCCGAACCGATTCCTTTGCCTCTTTCATCGCGGTGGCGACGACGCGACCGATCAACTTCGGAAGGAGAATCCGGCAATGAGACTGATCAAAAATCTGCTGGCATTGATTGTGCTGGCGGTCGGCGCGCTGTGGTCGCTGCAAGGCATCGGCGCGATCGGCGGCAGCTTCATGACCGGCCAGTCGCAATGGCTCACCATCGGCATCATCGTCATGCTGGTCGGTCTCGCCGGGCTCGTGTGGGCGAACCGTTCGCGCGGTTGAGCCGCTCTCACTGCGACCAGTACTGCCAGGCCCAGTAGAAGCTTTCGTCTCGCGGCGGCAGGCGGTCACGCCCGGCCGGGAGTCGGACGGGCGCCGGCGAGCGCGGACCGTCCTCCCTTGTCGCCTTGCCATGGGATGTCAGGCCCAGCAGCCAGGTGCCGAAATGGGCGAACAGCATGGCGGTGGAATGGGTCATCGTCATCTCCGTTTCCTGATCATTCGCGTCCCGCCCACGGCACGAGCGCGCGCTCGATCCTGCGGATGGCGAATTCGAGCACGAAGGCGATGGCCGCGATCACCAAAATGCCCATGACCACCACGTCGGTGACCAGGAACTGCGCCGCCGACTGGATCATGAAGCCAAGCCCGCGCGTCGCCGCCACCAGTTCGGCGGCGACCAGCGTGGACCACCCGGCGCCGAGCGCGATGCGCAGTCCGGTCAGGATCGACGGCAGCGCGCTGGGCAGGATCACGTGGCGGACCACCTGGCGCCTCGTCGCGCCAAGCGAACGCGCGGCGTTGATGCGCTCCTGCGAGACGCCGCGGACGCCGGACGCGGTCGACAAGGCCACCGGCGCCAGCATGGCGATGGCTATCACCAGGACCTTCGACGGCTCGCCGATGCCGAACCAGATGATGACCAGCGGCAGATAGGCGAGCGGCGGGATCGGCCGCAGGAATTCCAGCAGCGGATCGAAAATGCCGCGGCCGACGGTGCTGATGCCGATGGCGAGGCCAACCGGCACGCCGACGAGGAGCGCCGCGACGAGCGCGGCGAACACCCGCCCCAGGCTGGCGGCGATATGCTGGAAGAGCGTTGCGTCGACAAAGCCATCGCGGGCGACGATGATGAATTTGTTCCACACCGCGACAGGCGAGGGCAGGAATACCGGCGACACCAGTTGCAGGCGGGCCGACAGCGTCCAAAGCGCCAGCACCAGAAGAATGGTGGCCGCGCTGACCATGCGCGCCGAAACGCCCTTGCGCTTCGGGACCGGGCGCGACCATGGCACCGACAGGCCGTCGGCCTCTTCGGTCCTGGAGCCGGAGCGTTCGGTGTAGGAGGAGAAAATGGTCATGCCGCCTCTCCCTCGAAGATGGCGTCGGTCAGTTCGCCGCGCGCCGCGGCGAAGCCAGGATCGGCCTTGATGGCGCGGATGGCCTCGCCCGCTGCGTAGCGCCTGGAGAAGCCCGGCTCCAAGGTCCGCACCACCCGGCCCGGCCCGGGCGCCAGCACCACGATGCGGGTGGCGAGCACCAGCGCCTCGTCGATGCCGTGCGTGACCATCAGCACGCCGACCTTGCTTGCCGTCCACAGGTCGAGCAGCGTCGTCTGCATACGCTCGCGCGTCAGCGCATCGAGCGCGCCGAGCGGCTCGTCGAGCAGCAGGAATTGCGGCCCGGCAGCCAGCGCCCGGGCAAGGCCGACGCGCTGGCGCATGCCGCCGGACAGTTCCCAGATGCGCTTGTCGCCGGCATCGGTGAGCTTGACCAGGCCGAGCAATTCGTCGGCGCGGCGCGCCCGCTCGGATGGCCCGACACCGCGCAGCCTGAGCGCGAAGGCGACGTTCTCGCGCGCCGTCAGCCAAGGAAACAGCGCGTCGTTCTGGAACACCACCGCACGGTCCGAACCGGGTGCTGCGATCGGCCGGCCGTCGATCGCGGCCGTGCCGCGTGCCGGCGCAACAAAGCCGGCGCCGACATTGAGCAGCGAGGTCTTGCCGCAGCCGGAACGGCCGACAAGGACGACGAAGTCATCGCTGGCGACGTCGATCGATACCCGCTCGACGGCGGGTGCGGGCTGGCCGTCATAGTGGATCGAGATTCTGTCGAGCACGAGATGCGACATGAGCCCTCGCAGGGAGTTCGTTGAAGTCCGCCTGCCCGAAGCCGCGCCTCGTCAGCGGCTCCGGGACAGGCGACACGCGGCGTCAGGAAAGACGTGCGCGTCTCATAGGGGCGCCACCTGCCCGTCGTGGCATGGGGCGCTCCAACGCTCGGGTCAGTTCGAGGCCAGCGCCTCGGTGACGTATTTCGATGTCACATATTTCGAATAGTCCGGCAGCACGGCGTCTACCTTGCCCTGCTCCTTGAGGAAGGCGGACGCGGCCGCGATCGCCTTGACCGTGCCGCCGCCGAGGAACTTGTCGGAGGCCTGTTCTTCGAGTGTCGGGAAGACATAGCCCTTGAGCAGCTCAGGCACTTCCTCGACCTTGGCGCCGGTCAGTTTGGCGATCTCGGCCGCCTGCGGCGACGCTGTCGACCAGGCGTCGGGCTTGGCCAGGTACTCGGCATAGGCCGCACCCGTCACCTTGACGAAGTCGCGCACCGCTTCCGGGTTCTTTTCGGCAAAGTCGGTGCGCACGATCCAGGCGTCGAAGGTCGGCGCGCCCCAGGCGGCGACCTGGGAGGAATCCAGCACCACCTTGCCTGATGTCTTGACCTGGCCGAGCGCCGGATCCCAGACATAGGCCGCATCGATATCGCCGCGCGAAAAGGCAGCGGCGATTTCCGGCGGCCTGAGATTGAGGATCTCGACCGATTTCGGGTCGACATTCTCATGTTTCAGCGCGGCAAGCAGGCTGTAATGCGTCGTCGAGACGAAGGGCACGGCCACCTTCTTGCCGGCGAGGTCGGTGACCTTCTCGATGCCGGCGCCGTTGCGTGCGACCAGGGCCTCGGATGGCCCGATCAGGCCGACGACGAAGATGGTCTGGACCGGCAATTCGCGGCTCGCCGCCGCCGCCAGCGGGCTCGAACCGACATAGCCGATGTCGACCGAGCCGGATGCGACCGCGGCGATGACATCGGCGCCGGAATCGAATTTGCGCCAGTCGATGGCCGCCTTGGCGGCCTTTTCATAGGCACCATCGGCCTGCGGCACCTTGGAGGGTTCGACCACCGTCTGGTAGCCGATGGTGATCTTGAGGTCGTCGGCAAAAGCCGGGCCGAGGAAGGCGGCGCCGGCAAGTGCGGCCGTAGACAGGAGAAGGATGCGTCGCGAAATGGTGGTGGACATCAAGGGCTCCATGAAACAGGGGAAAACCGGATTGCTTCATGATAGTCCGCTAATTCTATGGTTCTTGTAGAGTTAAATTCTTCTAGCGGGGCTGGATTTGTTGGAAAAAGCTGCCGGTGCCGAGGTCCCCAGGCGGATTTGGCGGCTATGGCGCTTCAAGAGTGGCGAGATCATCACGTTCGGGAAGCTCCAGCCACCGCTACGGCCTCCGATCGCGAACGAGAATTCACGTTGCAGCCGCTTGAAAGGCAAATCCATGCTTCAGATGGATTGGAATTTAAAAACGTGTTCCGCCTGTTCGCGTTTAAGTATAGTAAACTTATCGACATAGAGACTTGGAGGCGACGATGAGAGGTCATACCCATCCGTATCGCGGCGATCGCCGGTGGCACCGGTCTCGGGCCGTCGCGCCACGGTTTGTGTCCCCGGCATCACAAGTCAGGTCCAAAATCGCCGCAATGGCTTGAAAATCAAGCAAGATCAATCGCGATTGGCTTGTATATCATGTCGATAGAATTTATGTCATGGATGCTTGAGCGCGGCGGGAGGCACGCCAGGCGTTTCGCAACGGATGGCCTCGAGCCATCGCATGACAGAGAAACGTTCGGATCATGCTCACCAAGAAAGGCAAGTACGGCCTCAAGGCGCTCGTCCATCTGGCGCGGATGCCGGCCGGGCAGCTTGCCTTCGTCAACGACATCGCGACCGGCAACAACATCCCGAAGAAGTTTCTCGACGCCATCCTGGGCGAACTGCGCAATGCCGGTTTCGTGCAGAGCCGCAAAGGCAAGGATGGCGGCTATCGCCTGGCGCGGCCACCGGAGGAAATCAGGGTCGGCCATGTCGTGCGTGTGCTCGACGGCCCGCTGGCGCCGATCCCTTGCGCCAGCCGTACCCAATACCAGCGCTGCGAAGACTGTAACGAGGCGACATGCCAGGTTCGACATCTGATGCTGGAAGTCCGGCAAGCGATCGCCGAGGTGCTCGACCAGCGCAGCCTCGCCGAGATGCGCGACATCGGCCTCGACGACCTTGGGGTCGCAAGGGGCCTCGACGACATCTCGGTCGCGAGCGACGATCTGCCGGTTGCGGTGAAGGCCTGACGCCGGCGCGTCGCACGGGGCTGGCATGAGCGGCCGCGGCAACTCGATCATCATCGTCGGGGGCGGCGCCAGCGGGGTCGTGCTCGCCGCGCATCTGCTGAGACAGCCCAATCCCGACCTTCGCGTCACGCTGGTCGAGAAGCGCCCGCATTTCGGCCAGGGCATCGCCTATTCCACATTGCTCTCCGCGCATGTGCTGAACGTCAGCGCCGCCGGTATGAGCGCCTATGCCGACGATCCCGGCAATTTCTGGCGCTGGCTGCTGGAACGCGACCTGGCAACGCCCGAGCAGGTGCCGGTCTACGCGCCGCGCAGCATCTATGCCCGCTATCTCGGCGAATTGCTGGACGATCTCGAGGCGCGCGAGAGGGAGACCGGACGCCTCCGGCTGATCCATGAGGAAAGCCTGTCGATCTCGCCCACGGCCTCGGGGGTGGAAGTGGCGCTCGCCAACGGCACCAGCGTCGTCGCCCATCTGGCGGTGCTCGCCACCGGCCATGACGAGGTGCCGGCCATGGGGCAAGGCCATGCGGTTCGGATGGGGTCTGAGGCCGACACCGCGCTCGATCCCGACCGGAGCGTCATGGTGCTGGGAACGGGCCTCAGCATGGTCGACGCGTTCCTCGCCCTCGAACAGCGCGGCCACCGCGCCGAGATCGTCGCGGTGTCGCGGCGCGGCCTGCTGCCCTCGCCGCACCGCAAGGGCAATCCGATCAAGCTCGACGTCGCCGATATCCCGCTCGGCACCCAGCTTTCCTATTTCGTCGGCTGGTTCCGCGATTTGATCCGGGAAAACCAGAAGGCCGGCATCGACTGGCGCGACGTCGTCGACGGCCTTCGCCCGTTCAACCAGAAGATCTGGCAGAACTGGCCGGCCTCCGCCAAGCGTCGTTTCGTCGAGCACACCAAGGCGTGGTGGGACATCCACCGCCACCGCATGGCGCCCGAGGTCCATGCCCGCGTCACGCAAGCCGTGCAGTCCGGCCGCATCCGCCTCGTCGCCGGCCGTGTCGTCGACATCGCGGCGGGCGGCGAGTTCACGGTCCAGGTCCAGTCGCGCCACACCAAGCGGCTGGAGAGGTTCGAGGTCGCCCGCATCTATGATTGCTCCGGTATCGTCAGGGACATCTCGGCCTCGTCGAACAGCGTGGTGCGCTCGCTGGTCGACCGCGGGCTGGCGCGGCCGGATCCGCTGCGCATCGGCCTCGACGTGACGGCCAATTGCGAGATCATCGCCGGCGACGGCACGGTGTCCAGGAAAATCCTCGCCGTCGGCCCGCTGACCAGAGGCACCTTCTTCGAGATCGACGCCATTCCGGATATTCGCGTCCAGTGTGCGAGGCTGAGCAAGCAGCTGCTGGGGTAAAGTGTTGACGTCGGCGCTCTACGGCAGGCCAGAGGGGGGACGTGCCGCACAGTCCTGCAGCCGTTGCGCGTCGCAACCCGGAATTTCATTCTCCATCTAGCCGGTCGATTGGCACGATCTATCTTCTTTCCCACTGCAAAGGGCTGGAAAAGAGGATACGCTGCCGCCCTGCACGAGGCGGCCGCTTGATCATGGAGCATCGATATGAGCAGGCACAAGATTGCGCCCTCGGATAGCGCCCCTTTGGAAAGCGCCGCTTCGGAAAACGCAACGTCGCGCCTGCGGCCGCCTTACGGATCGGTGCTCGACCTGATCGGCCAGACCCCCGTGGTCGAGCTGACCCAATTCGACACCGGCAAGTGCCGGCTGTTCATCAAGCTCGAAAGCCAGAATCCCGGCGGCTCGATCAAGGACCGTATCGCGCTGTCGATGATCGCGGCGGCCGAGAAGGAGGGCAGGCTGAAGCCAGGCGGCACGATTGTCGAGGCGACGGCCGGCAATACGGGCCTGGGGCTGGCCCAGGTCGGCATCCCCAAGGGCTACCGCATCATCCTGGTCGTGCCCGACAAGATGTCGCGCGAGAAGATCCAGCACCTGCGCGCACTGGGCGCGGAAGTGCGCATGACGCGCTCCGATGTCGGCAAGGGCCACCCCGAATATTATCAGGACATGGCCGAAAAAATCGCGGCCGAGCTGCCCGGCGCTTTCTACGCCAACCAGTTCGCCAATCCGGCCAACCCTGAGGCGCACGAAACCACCACCGGTCCGGAAATCTTTTCGCAGCTCGACGGCGATGTCGACGCGGTGGTGGTCGGCGTCGGCTCCGGCGGCACGCTGACCGGCCTTGGCCGGTTCTTCGCCAAGGCATCGCCGAAGACGGAAATGGTGCTGGCCGATCCGGTCGGCTCGGTGCTGGCGCCGCTGATCAAGACCGGCAAGATGGTGGAGGCCGGCAGCTGGACTGTGGAAGGCATCGGCGAGGACTTCGTGCCGCCCAATGCCGAGCTGTCGCTGGTCAAGAAGGCCTATTCCATATCGGACAAGCAGAGCATGCTGGCGGTGCGCGATCTCCTGTCCCGGGAAGGCATCCTGGCCGGCTCATCTTCGGGCACGCTGCTGTCGGCCGCCTTGCGCTATTGCCGCGAGCAGACGTCGCCCAAGCGCGTTGTCACCTTCGTCTGCGACAGCGGCAACAAATATCTGTCGAAAGTCTTCGACGATTTCTGGCTGGCCGAGCAGGGGCTGGCCGAGCACGAGCAGCATGGTGACCTGCGCGACCTGGTGATGCGCACGCACCGCACCGGCGACACCGTCTATGTCGGTCCGGACGAAAGCCTGCTCAACGCCTATGGCCGCATGCGCCGCTCCGATGTCTCGCAGCTGCCGGTGCTCGACGACGGCAAGCTGGTCGGCATCGTCGACGAAAGCGACATTCTGGCCAAGGTCGACGGCCCCTATGAGGGCCGCTGGGAGCGCTTCAACGCGCCGGTACGCACGGCGATGACCTCCAATCTGCATACTTTGCAGGCCAGCCAGACGCTGGACGCGCTGCTGCCGGTATTCGACCGCAACGAGGTCGCCATCATCTTCGACGGCGACGAGTTCGTCGGCCTGATAACCCGCATCGACCTGATCAACCATTTGAGGCGCCGTGCACGATGACCGCATCCGGAAAGAACCGCCTGGCCTTCTCCACCCGCACCATCCATGGCGGCCAGAGCCACGATCCCCTGACCGGAGCGGTGATGGTGCCGATTTACGCCACCTCGACCTATGGCCAGCAGTCGCCCGGCGTGCACAAGGGCTTTGAATATGCCCGGAGCCAGAATCCCACGCGCTTTGCCTTCGAGCGCGCGGTGGCCGATCTTGAAAGCGGCTCGGCTGCCTTCGCCTTCGCCTCCGGGCTGGCGGCGATCGCCACCGTGCTGGAACTGCTCGATTCCGGCGCCCACATCGTCGCCACCGACGACATCTATGGCGGCTCCTTCCGCCTGATGGAGCGTGTGCGCAAGCGCTCCGCCGATCTCAAGGTGAGCTTCGTCGACTGCACCGACCTTGCGGTTATAGAGGCGGCAATCCGCCCGGAGACGAAAATGCTCTGGGTCGAGACGCCGACCAACCCGCTGCTGCGCATCGTCGATCTCGAAGGCGTCGCGGCCCTTGCAAGGCGCAAGGGCATCCTCTCGGTCGCCGACAACACATTCTGCAGCCCCTATTTGCAGCGGCCGCTGGAGCTCGGCATCGACGTCGTGGTGCATTCGACGACGAAGTACCTCAACGGCCATTCCGACATGGTCGGCGGCGTGGCTGTTGTCGGCGACAACAAGGATTTGGCCGATCGCCTGAAATTCCTGCAGAACGCCATCGGCGCCATTTCGGGCCCGTTCGACAGTTTTCTCGCCCTGCGCGGCCTCAAGACATTGGCGCTGAGGATGGAGCGGCACTCGTCGAACGGCCTCAAGATCGCGCAGTGGCTGGAGGCCCGCAAGGATGTGCGCCGGGTCATCTATCCCGGTCTGGCCAGCCATCCGCAGCATGCCGTCGCCGTCCAGCAGATGCATGCGTTCGGCGGCATGATATCAGCCGTGCTCGACCGCGACCTCGCCGGCACGAAACGGTTCCTCGAACGCACGCAATTGTTCACATTGGCCGAAAGCCTCGGCGGCGTGGAAAGCCTGATCGAACACCCTGCGCTGATGACGCATGGATCGATCCCGGCGGAGAAGCGCGAAGAGATCGGCATATCGGATTCGCTGGTGCGGCTGTCGGCGGGCATCGAGGATGGCGACGATCTGATCGCGGATCTGGAGCAGGCGCTGGGGGGCTGAGCGGCGGCGCCCCCCGCTGAGACGAGCCAGTCTCCAAAGCCAGCGCTGCCCCTTACCTGCCTGCCGGCATCCTCTCCCCGTATAGTGACGGGGAGAGGGGCGCTGTGTCTCGATTTGCGCCAACGGCGGCAAGAGGGAGCCGGGGTTGCGGTATCTCCCTTCTCCCCGTCACTATACGGGGAGAAGGTGCCGGCAGGCGGATGAGGGGCAGCGCCAACTTCGCAGAAAGCCAGCCACAACCCCGTTGACCCCAAACCCCATCTGCCCGAATTGTAGCGCCCCATGCCCACGCGCGACACATCTCCCGATACGCCCCTCACTTTCGCGGTGCTGGTCTTCCCCGGCTTTCCGATGATGGCGTTCAGCTCGGTCATCGAGCCGCTGCGCGCGACCAATGTGCTGGCGAAGCGGGAATGCTATCGCTGGATCATCGTCGGCGCTACCCAGGGCGCGGTCGAGGCCTCGAACGGCGTCGTCATCCAGCCGCGCTTCTATGCCGGGGATGCGCCGAAGGTCGACCGCATCGTCGTCTGCTCAGGCGGCGATGCCGATCATCTCGTTGCCGAGGATGCGGCAAGCTGGATCCGCCGCAGCTTGCGCAGTGGCGCCCATATCGGCGCGGTGGCGGACGCCGCCTTCTTCCTCGCCCGCGCCGGCCTGCTCGACGGCCATGCCTGCACCTTGCACTGGACCAGCCAGGCGGCCTTCACCGAGGCCTTTCCCAATGTCGAGCTGAGGCGCGACCTCTATGTCATCGACCGCAAGCGTTTCACCTCGGCCGGCGGCGTCGGCAGCCTCGACATGATGCTGGAGATCATTACCCGCGACTACGGCGCCGAGCTTGCGGCCGGCGTCGCCGAATGGTTCGTGCACAGCCAGCTGCGCTCCAGCGTCGACCGCAAGCTGATGCCGCTGCGCCTGCGTACCGGCGTCCGGAACGAGCTGGTGCTGTCGGCCATCGCCATCATGGAGGACGCGGTCGAGGAGCGGCTCGGCATGGCGGAGCTCACTGCGCGGCTCGGCGTGTCGTCCGATAAGCTCGAACGCTCCTTCCGCTCCGAACTCGCCATCTCGCCCAATGGCTACTATCGGCGGCTCAGGCTGAAACGCGCCGCCGATCTCCTGGCGCACTCGACGCTCGCCGTGCGCGACGTGGCGCTCGCCTGCGGCTTTGCCTCGATGTCTAGCTTCGCGCGTGCCTTTCGCGAGGAGCACGGCCATCCGCCGAAGCTGGCGCGACGGCATTAGAGGTCCTGCTGGCACTGAGAGACGTTGGCGGGACAGCGGGGGGCGACTGGCACCTGCATCTCTCATTACCCCAGCGGCATCCCGCACAACCCACGCGGTTTTCCGCACAATTCCCCTGCCCCTCCTGCGCCATGGTCTGATCTTGCAAACCACCCAAGGTCAGCCCCCATGAGCATCGTCGTATTCGACCCCGACAGCACTGAAGACGTCGACTTCAAGGACCGCATGCGCCACCCCGCGGCGGCCGATTCGGCGGGCGGCATGTGGCTGTCCGACACCGAGCCGTCCTTCATCGATGCCGACGCCCTTCGAAAAGGCCGGCTGGCCAAGCTGCGCGGCTGGATGCGCGAGGCCGGCTATGGCGGCGTGGTGCTGTTCGACCCGTACAACCAGCGCTACGCCACCGGCTCGCGCAACATGTTCGGCTATTTTCTGCGCAACTCGACCCGTTATTTCTTCATTCCGACCGAAGGGCCGATCGTGCTGTTCGAATATCCGCAGAGCTACCATGTCTCGATGGTGCTCGACACGATCGACGAGGCGCGTCCTTCCAAGCTCGTCTGGTCGTCGGTATCGGGCCGCGACGACGAGACCGCCGGTCCCTTCGCCGACGAGATCGCCGAACTCCTGAAGCAGCATGGCGGCGGCTCGATGAAACTCGGGCTCGACCGTTGCAGCCATCTGCAGGCGCTGGCGCTGGAAAAGCGCGGTTGCGAGGTCCGGGATTGCCAGGGCGAGATCCTGGCGGTGCGCGCGGTCAAGACGCCGGAGGAAGTGAAATGCCTGCAGGTGTCGATGGCCGGCGCGGAAGCCGCCGTCTATGCCGTGCGCGAGGCGATCAAGCCCGGCGTTTCCGAGAACGAGCTGTTCGCCATCATGTATGGCGAGGTCATCCGCCAGGGCGGCGAGTTCATCGAGACGCGGCTCTTGACGTCGGGCCAGCGCACCAATCCCTGGTTCAACGAGGCCAGCGGGCGAAAAATCCGGCCGGGCGAGTTGCTGGCGCTCGATACCGACACGATCGGCTGCTATGGCTATTATTCGGATTTCTCGCGCACCTTCCGCTGCGGGCCCGGCAAGCCGACCCCCTATCAGAAATCGCTCTACCGCATGGCGCACGACCAGGTTCAGCACAATATCTCGATCGTGAAGCCGGGCATGGCTTTCCGCGAGATCGCCGAAAAGGCGTGGAAGATCCCCGACCGCTTCGTCGACCAGCGCTACACCTCGGTCATGCACGGCGTCGGCATGCATGGCGAGACGCCCTTCATCGCGCACGCCATGGACTACGAGACCTATGGCCGCGACGGCCATATCGTGCCAAGCATGGTGGTGAGCGTGGAAAGCTATATTGGCGAGAAGGGCGGCCGCGAGGGCGTCAAGCTGGAGGATGAAATCCTGATCACCGAGACCGGCACCGAGCTCCTGTCGCGCTTCCCCTATGAGGATGAGTTTCTGGAGAAACAGGTTTGACATCCACTGCCCGCCTCGGCGACGCATCGCAGCTGAAGAACGAGCGCCTCATTCCTTGGCGCCCCCCTCTGTCCCTCCAGCGTTTGGAAGTATCTTGGGGGCCAGGCGCATCCGCATGAAAAGCCCTATCTCCGTCAAGCGCGGCACCGTGGCCGCTGTCTTCATCGACCTGCAGGAAGAGCACCGGCAGGACCCGCGCTACCTGGTCGAGGGTTTTGACAAGATTCTCGCCAACGTCCAGCGGCTGCAGGCGGCGGCGCGGCAGAACAATGTGCCGCTCTATCACTGGGCCTACATTGTCGATCTCGACAAGCAGGAGCGGCCCTTTCACCCTGTTGGAACCGACGGCAAGTCGGCCTTCTCCGACAAGAGCGATCCGCTGACCGAGATCTGCCGTGAGGTGGCGCCTGCTGATGGCGAGGCGCTGCTGATCAAGGCCGAGGCCAGCGCCTTCCGCGCGGGACCGGCCGCCGATCGGCTCAAGGCTTCCGGCGTCGAATGGCTGGTCATATCTGGCGTGTGGACCGAGGCCTGCATCGATGCCACCGTGAAGGACGCCGTGGCGCGCGGCTTTCGCGTGCTGCTGGTCAAGGACGCCTGCGGCAGCGGCAGTGCCGCCATGCACCAGACCGCAATCCTCAACCTCGCCAACCGGCTCTATGGCGGCGCCGTCACCGACACCGACGGCGCCTGCCTGCTGCTGGCTGGCGAGAGCGTCGCCGTCTGGCAGGTCGAGGGCTCGGTGCCGCTGCGCTTCAGCTTTGAAAACGCGGCCAGGCTTTACAGCGAGCTTTGAGGCAATGCCTTCCGAAACCGTGGGCAGCACTGAAATGACCGGTCGCAGCAAATACACGACGCGGCTCGACCCTGCGCTGTGGGCCTATATAGACGGCATCAACGCCTGGTATCCGCCCGAGACGATCGACCTGCCGATCGCCAAGCAGCGTGCGATCTATGACAGGATGTGCCGGGCGCTTCGCCAGCCCTATCCGCCGGGGGTGACGGCGAGCGACGACCTCATCGCCGCCCCCGGCCGGAACATCGCGGTGCGGCACTATGGGATGGCAGGCACGGCCGCGCGGGCCACGGTGCTTTATTACCATGGCGGCGGCTTCATCCTGGGCGGGCTCGACAGCCATGACGACATCTGCGCCGAGATCTGCGCCGGCACCGGCTTTGCCGTGCTCTCGGTCGACTATCGGCTGGCGCCCGAACATCTCCACCCCGCCGCCTTCGACGACGCTCTGGCCGCCTTCGAATGGGCGGCGGCTAGAGCGAACGGGCCACTGCTGCTGTCCGGCGAGAGCGCCGGCGGCAATCTGGCGGCGGCGGTCAGTCACGCGACGCGCGCTCGCGCGAAGAGGCCGACCGGCCAGGTGCTGATCTATCCCGGCCTCGGCGGCGACGAGACTGCCCGCTCCTACATCGAGCATGCCGAGGCGCCGCTTCTGTCGACCGGCGACGTCGCTTTCTACCGCCACGTCCGCTCGGCCAAGAGACAGGCGCCGGACGATCCGACCTTCTCGCCGCTGCGCGCCGCCGACTTCTCCGGCCTGCCGCCCACCATTGTCGTTACCGCCGAATGCGACCCGCTGTCGTCGGACGGCGAGGCCTATCGCGACCGCATCCTGGCCGCCGGCGGCAAAGCGAGCTGGCACGAGGAGAAGCGCCTCGTGCACAGTTTCCTGCGCGCCCGCACCACCGTGCCGGCTGCCGCCGAGGCGTTCCGGCGCATAATCGCGGCGATCGCGGCACTTGGCGCGGGCGAATGGCCCGTCGAACACTGAACCCGAGCGACGCAGCCCTCAATTGCGCCCGTAAAACGCGTTCGGGACATGCACCGGCCAGCGCCATGGCAGCACGGCGATCATGTCGAACCGCATCGACAGCCTGCCGTAATCCGGCTGGCGCGACAGCCAGATGTCGGCGGCGCCTTCGATGCGGCGCTCCGATTCATGGGCGATCGCCTCCATCGCTTCCATCAGCGTGCGGCGCGCCTTGACCTCGACGAACAGCACCAGGTCGCCGCGCCGCGCGATCAGGTCGATCTCGCCGAAACGGGTGCGATGGCGGCGCGCCAGGATCCGGTAGCCCTTCAGCACCAGCGCCGCCGCTGCCAGCCATTCGCCGCGATGGCCGCGCCGGTAGGCCTTTTGACGGCTGGCGCTCGGGAGCCTAGCCACGGTCCTCTCCAGAGGCATCCCTGAGTTCCAGCAGCCGTCGGTAAAGCGCCTGCTTCTGGCCCCCGGTCATCTTCGCCGCTTCCGCCGCCGCCTTCGAAGCCGGCATTTCGGCGGCGAGCGACAACAGCATCCGGTCGATATCGGCCGGCTCGTCCGCTCTGGCTTCGGCCGGGCCGACGCACACCACGATCTCGCCCTTCGGCGTGTCGGCCGCCGCATAGTGGTCGGCCAGCGCTCGCAGCGTGCCGGTGCGCATCTCCTCGAAGGTCTTGGTCAATTCCCTGCCGATCGCTGCCTTGCGCTCGCCGCCAAGCGCTTCGGCCATCGCGCCGAGAGACTCGGCCAGCCGGCGCGGCGATTCGAAGAAGATCAGCGTCGCCGGCACCGCTTTAAGCGCGTCCAGCCGCGCCAGCCGCTGCCCCGCCTTGACCGGCAGGAAGCCGGAGAACAGGAAGGCATCCGAAGGCAAGCCGGATGCGGTGAGCGCGGCAAGCGGCGCGGACGGACCGGGGATGGGCACGACGCGAATGCCCTGGTCGAGCGCCTCGCCGACCAGCCGGTAGCCGGGATCGGAAACCAGCGGCGTGCCGGCATCCGAGATCAGCGCCACGCTCTGCCCCGACTGGAGCGCCGCTATCAATTTTGGCCCGGCCTCGCCGGCATTATGCTCGTGATAGGCCGTGGTGCGGCGGCGGATGCCGTAGCGGTCGAGCAGCACGCGCGACACGCGCGTGTCCTCGCAGGCGACCATGTCGGCGGCGGCCAGCGTCTCAAGCGCGCGCAGCGTGATGTCGGCGAGATTGCCGATCGGCGTCGCCACCAGATAGAGCGCGGGTTCGAGCGGCCGGGCCGCGATCTCGGTCTGCCCGATCACATAGCTGCGCTTTCCCGTCTCGCCAGTCACCGGTGCCTTCTCCGTCAGCGGCGCGCCCGCGTCCAGATGGAGCCGCGAAGGACGTTCCGAAATCATCCGCCCTGTTTGGCACGGCCCGCGCCGGGTTGCAAAAGCCGCTGTAATGCAAGGCGAGCGCCATTCCTTCGCCACAGTAGGGAACGAAACCGTCTTTCGCAGATTTAGCCCCTGATTCCCCCGGGAGGACAGGATGGACAGACTGACCATACAGGACGCTTTCGAGCCCTACTATGCAGGCCGCAAGCGCTTTGCCGCGCAAGGAGACGGGAAGCCGCCCGCCACCACGGACGGCAAGCAGGGGCCCGCGCGCCGCCCGCCACCAGAGATCAAGCTACCCGACAACGAACCCGACAGCACGACGGAGCACTGACCGGACGATGCCCAATCGCTTCGATATTTTCATCACCCGTCTCGAAACCAAGAACGCCCGCCACGGCGCAGCACTACCCTCGATAAGCGACCAGCACCGCGCCCGCCGCGATAAGGGCGACGCCAAGCCAGTTCGCACCGGTGAGCCGCTCGCCGAGAAAGACCGTGCCAAACACCGCCACAAGCACGACGCTTAGCTTGTCGATGGGCGCCACCTGCGCCGCATTGCCGATTTTCAGCGCGCGGAAATAGCAGAGCCACGAGGCTCCGGTCGCCAGTCCCGACAGGCCGAGGAAAAGCCAGGTCTTCCCGGAGATCGAGGCCCACGATTGGAATTGGCCGCTGGCGGCGAGGATCGCCGCAAGCACGACCAGGATGATGGCTGTCCTGATGAGGGTGGCGAAATCGGAATTGATGGTCTCGATGCCGACCTTGGCAAAGATCGCCGTCAGTGCCGCGAAAGTCGCCGACAACAGCGCCCAGAATTGCCAGGAAAGCGTCAGGTTCATTCGGATAGCCTCACCGGTCGGGTCTCAACTCAGATACCGCGAAACAGCTGCCTCCAGAAGCGTAATCTTGGCTTCGAGATTGGGAGCAGCATCCCCGCCTACCGCGCCAGATCGGCCACCACGGCGTCGAGCACGATCATGCCGGCGGGCGTGGCGCGCAGGCGGGCGTTGCCGATCGGCGCCACCAGCCCTTCGCCCTGCAGCACCGACAGCCGCGCGCTCGACAGGCCGCGCCCGGAAAACGCTTCGTAACGCGACAGGTCGATGCCTTCCGCCAGCCTCAGTCCCATCAGCAGGAACTCGTCGGCCTCTTCGGAGCGCGTCAGGGTCTCGCCGCCGGTGACGCCATGGCCCTTGGCCTCGACCAGATTGGCCCAGGTTTCCGGCATCCTCTCCGCGATGGTCACGACGCGGTGGCCGTTCTCGACGAAGCGGCCATGCGCGCCGGGGCCGACGCCGACATATTCGCCATAGCGCCAGTAGGTCAGATTGTGCCGGCTTTCGGCACCCGGCCGGGCGTGGTTTGAGATCTCATATGCCGGCAAACCATGGGCTGATGTCACCTCTTGCGTCAGCGCATAAAGGTCGGCGGCGTGGTCGTTGTCGGGGATGATGAATTTCTTCGCCGCGTGCAGCGCGTGGAACGGCGTGCCTTCCTCGATGGTCAGCTGATAGAGCGACAGATGGTCGGCGGCGTGGCCGATCGCCTGTTCGAGCTCCGATGCCCAGGCCTCCGGCGTCTGGCCTGGCCGTGCGTAGATCAGGTCGAAGGAGAGCCTTGGGAATATCTCCCGCGCGAGCCCGATCGCGTGCAGCGCCTCGTCCACATTGTGCAGCCGGCCAAGGAAGCGCAAATCCTTGTCGTTCAGCGCCTGCACACCGAGCGAGACCCGGTTGACGCCCGCAGCGCGATAGCCGCGAAAGCGTTCGGCTTCGACCGAGGAGGGATTGGCCTCCAGCGTCACCTCGATGCCGTCGGGCACCGTCCAGTTCTTCGCCACGGCGTCCAGGACCCTGGCCACCGTTTCCGGCTTCATCAACGACGGCGTGCCGCCGCCGAGAAAGATGCTGGTCACCTCGCGTGGGCCGGTGCGCTGGCGCATCGTCGCCAGTTCCGCCTCGAAGGCGGCGGCAAAGCGCTCCTGGTCGACCGGCTGGTGGCGGACATGGCTGTTGAAGTCGCAATAGGGGCATTTGGCCGCGCAGAACGGCCAATGCACATAGACGCCGAAACCGGGGCTGCGGTCGAGCGGCATGGTGGCGCCGGGCCTGATCATGCCGAGCCTAACCGGGCCAGACCCAATCGGGCTTGGGCGAATTTCTGGAAGGCGCGCGCGCGGTGCGACAGCGCCGTAGCCTGGCCGGGTTTCCAGCCGTGTTTTTCCTCGGCACTCATCTCGCCGAAGGTCTTTTCGAAGCCGTCGGGCAGGAACACCGGGTCGTAGCCGAATCCGAGCTCGCCGCGCGGCGGCCAGACCAGCGTGCCTTCGGCCTCGCCGCGGTAATATTCGGCCTCGCCATCGGGAAAGGCGAGGCAGATGACGGCGACGAAGCGTCCCGTGCGCTGCTCGGCCGAGGCGGCGCCGACTTCCTGCAGCGCCACTTCGGTGCGCTGCATGGCGATGCCGAAATCCCTGCTGCCATCAGGCGTTTCGGCCCAGTTGGCGGTGTAGACGCCGGGCGCGCCGTCGAGCGCGTCAACGCACAGGCCCGAATCGTCCGACAGCGCCGGCAGGCCCGTCGCCTTGGCCGCGGCGAAGGCCTTGATATAGGCGTTCTCCTCGAAGGTTGTGCCGGTCTCCTCGGGTTCGGGCAAGCCATAGTCCTTCGCCGATTTCGCCTCGAATCCGAATGGCGCCATCAGATCGGCGAATTCGCGCAGCTTGCCTTCATTGTGGCTGGCGACGACGATCTTTTTTCCGTCGAGAGAATGCATCAAAGTCCCCAGATTCTCGGCTCGGCGAATTCGATCGAATTGCCGGAGGGATCGCGGATATAAAGCGAGCGGCCGCCTTGCGGCCATTCGAATTCGCTTTCGACAGCGATGTTCTTCGCCTTCAGATGGGATTTCCAGCGGCTGATTTCATCGGCGGTCGCCGCAAAGCAGAGATGGCCTTCGCCCGATGTGCCGTGTGGCGGCACTTTCAGCCTCGCGTCGGGCGCGGGCGGGACCTTGGTCGCCTCCGCGTTGAAGATCAGCAGCACGCCGGCTCCGCAACGGAAGAAGAGATGGCGGCCCTCGACCTTGCCGAGAGGAGTGAGGCCGAGGATGTCGGTGTAGAAGGCTTCGGCAGCGGCGAGGTCGGTGACGTAAAGAGCGGATTCAAGAATGGCAGAGGGGATCACGAGGCACCCCCCTCTGGCCTGCCGGCCATCTCCCCCGCAAGGGGGGAGATTGGCAGCGTGAGCGCCGGCTCATGGTATTCTATTCTGATTATTGGCGAAGCTCTAGACAACAGCCGATCTCCCCCCTTGCGGGGGAGATGCCCGGCAGGGCAGAGGGGGGTGCCCAGGCTCCGCATGAATAAACTACGCCACCGCCATCTGCTGCAAACTCACCAGCCTCTGGATGCCTTTCTTGGCCAGGCCCATCAGCTCGGCGAACTGCCCTTCCGAAAAGGGCTCGCCCTCGGCCGTGCCCTGGATCTCGACGATGCCGCCCTTGCCGGTCATGACGAAATTGGCGTCGGTGCCGGCGGAGGAATCCTCGAGATAGTCGAGGTCGATGACCGGCTGGCCGTCATGGATGCCGCAGGAAATCGCCGCGACATGGTCCTTCAGCACCTTGGCGACGCTCACCATCTGCCGCGCTTCCATCCAGCGCAGGCAATCGTAGAGCGCCACCCAGCCGCCGGTGATGGAGGCGGTGCGGGTGCCGCCATCGGCCTGGATGACGTCGCAGTCGACGGTGATCTGCTGCTCGCCCAGCGCCTGCAGGTCGACCACGGCGCGCAGCGAGCGGCCGATCAGCCGCTGGATCTCCAGCGTGCGCCCGCCCTGCTTGCCGGCGGAGGCCTCGCGGCGCATGCGCTCGCCTGTCGAGCGCGGCAGCATGCCGTATTCGGCCGTCACCCAGCCTTTCCCGGAATTGCGCATCCAGCCCGGCACTTTTTCCTCCAGGCTTGCCGTGCACAAGACATGCGTGTCGCCGAACTTCACCAGGCACGAGCCTTCGGCATGTTTGGAGACGCCGCGCTCGAAGGAGATGGCGCGCATTTCGTCGAACTGGCGTTTGGAGGGGCGCATTCGGCCTGCTTTCTTGTCAGCTTTTTTGAATCTTGGCCGGCTTTTAGACGCATGCGGGGCACGGCGTAAAGGAAAATGGACCGGCGGCCGCAAACGCGGCGACACCGGGGCGATCGCGCAACACGACACCGGGGTGATCGCAAGTGCGACACCGGCTGATCGCGCAACGCGACACCGGGTTGCGCGCAGCGCCGCGAAGTCTATATCCTTGAACCGGAGGTTATGGCCGCAATGACCAAGGCAGTCGATCCCGCTTCGCAGTCGCTCGCTCTTCACGCGCCGGCACTTCAGGCGCCCGCACTTCAGGCGCTCGACATGCGTTCGCGCGACATCTTCCGGCGTATCGTCGATTCCTATCTGAGGGACGGCGAGCCCGTGGGATCGCGCAGCCTGTCGCGCATCCTGCCGTCCTCGCTGTCGCCCGCCACCATCCGCAACGTGATGAGCGATCTCGAACATCTCGGCCTGATCTACGCGCCGCACATCTCGGCCGGTCGCCTGCCGACGCAGGCCGGCCTGCGCTTCTTCGTCGACGCCTTCATGGAATTGGGCGACCTCTCCGACGAGGAGCGGCGCAGCATCGAGGCGCAGGTGCGCGCCTCCGGCTCGGGCGCCACGCTGGAACACATGCTGACCGAGGCCAGCCAGATGCTGTCGGGCATGTCGCGCGGCGCCGGCCTGGTGCTGGCCGCCAAGAACGAGGTGGCGCTCAAGCACATCGAGTTCATCCAGCTCGAGCCCACCAAGGCGCTGACCGTGATGGTGTCGCAGAACGGCGACGTCGAGAACCGGGTCATCGATCTGCCGGCCGGCATCACCGTCTCGCAATTGCACGAGGCCTCGAATTTTCTCAACGCCCATATTCGCGGCCGTACGCTGGCCGAGGCGCGGGCGGAGGTCGAGCGTATCAAGGAAGAGACAAGGGCAGCGCTCGACACGCTGTCGCAGGACCTGGTGGAGAAAGGGCTGGCGGTGTGGGCCGGCGCGGAAAGCGGCCTGCCGGCGCGCCTGATCGTGCGCGGCCGCGCCAATCTGCTCGAAAACGTCACCGCCCAGGCCGACATCGAACTCCTGCGCCACCTGTTCGAGGACATGGAGACGCAGGACGGGCTGATCCAGCTGCTCGACCTCGCCGAGGCGGGACCGGGCGTGCGCATCTTCATCGGCTCGGAAAATAAGCTTTTCTCGCTCTCCGGCTCGTCGCTGGTCGTGGCACCCTACCGCGACAAGGACGCCCGCGTCGTCGGCGCGCTCGGCGTCATCGGCCCGACCCGGCTCAACTATGCCCGCATTGTCCCGATGGTCGACTATACGGCGCAGCTGATATCGCGCATGCTGCGCTGAGAGCTGGGATCGATCCAGACGGCCGAGGAGAGAAAAGATGGCGCTGGAATCGTTCAAGGCCCAGATCAGCCTGCTGCTGGAGGAGATGGTCAACCAGCCTGAGGATGTGCGCGAAGTGCAGGAGCAATTGCGCGAGAAGCTGCGCGAAATCCGCGCCATGGGCATGCCGCTGCCGGCCGATCTCGTCGAACTGGAAAAGAACCTCGACGCCGATCTCGATCTCGACGCGGATAGCTGACCCGAATTCCTTCAACTCCCCGTGTCGTCCGGAACGACTGCCGAGCCCGCCCGTTCCCTTGATGCATGTGACTTCGGTCTTGGGACAACGACATGCATGAAGAAGCGAGAAGCTGGAGACTGGGATGATCCGACTTGCCGGCGCCGTGGTAATCGCTGCTGCCTTGCTCTTCGCCGCGACGGCATTGGCCCAGCAGGAAGAGCCGGTGCTGAAGGGCGCGGCCGCATTCGGTGACTGGCGGGCCGATGCGCCGGGCGTGCGCCGGTTGATCAGCCCGCAAGACCAGCCCAGGCCCTATGTCACCAGATCCGCCTCGAACGGCGCCGGTCCGGTGCAAAGGCCGCAAGGCGCCGAGCCGCGGCTGCCGGCGGGCTTTTCGGCGGAACTGATCGCTTCGGGCATCGACAATCCGCGCGTCGTGCGCGTCGCGCCCAATGGCGACCTGTTCGTCGCCGACAGCGAGGCCAACCAGATCCGCGTCTACCGTCTCGGCGAGGGCAGCGCGAAACCTGTCAGGGACGGCATCTTCGCCCGCAATCTCAACCAGCCCTACGGCATCGCCTTCTACCCGCCAGGGGACAACCCGCAATGGGTCTATGTCGCCAACAGCGACAGCATCGTGCGCTTTCCCTACCGCGATGGCGACCTGGAGGCCTCCGGCGAGCCGGAAACCATCGTCCGCGATATTCCGGCCACTCATCACTGGACCCGCGACATCGCCTTCTCGCCGGACGGCAAGACGCTGTATCTCTCGGTCGGCTCCGGCTCGAACGCCGCCCAGGACATGGCAAGGAAACCGCGGGGCGGGCTCGACGCCTGGGCCAGGTCGAAGCCGCTCGGCGCCACCTGGGGCGCGGAGGAAGGCCGCGCCGACGTCAGGGCTTTCGACCCGGACGGTAGGAATGGGCGCATCGTCGCCACCGGCCTGCGCAACTGTTCGGGCATGGCCATCCAGCCGGCGGCGGGCGCGCTGTGGTGCGTGGTCAACGAGCGCGACGCGCTCGGCGACAACGTGCCGTTCGAATATGCGACCGAAGTGAAGGAAGGCGCCTTCTACGGCTGGCCCTGGTACTATATCGGCGACAATGAGGATCCGCGCCACAAGGGCGCGCGTCCCGACCTTGCCGGCAAGGTCACCGTCCCCGACATTCTGATGCAGGCGCATTCGGCGCCGCTCAACATCGCCTTCTACGACGGCAGGAATGTCCGCGCAGGATCCGGTTTTCCGGCCGAATACAGGGGCGACGCCTTCGTCGCCCTGCACGGTTCGTGGAATCGCGGCAACAGGACTGGCTACAAGGTGGTGCGGCTCAAGTTCAAGGACGGCAAGCCGACCGGCGAATATGAGGATTTCATGACCGGCTTCGTCACCTCCGGCGGCGAGGTCTGGGGCCGGCCGGTCGGCGTGGCGGTGGCGAGCGACGGCGCGCTGATCGTCACCGAGGACGGCAACGGCACCATCTGGCGCGTGACCTACGGCGACGGCCGGTCCTGATCCGCTTGGGAGGCCTCGAGCACTGGGCATGCCTGGTGCAACCAAATCCGGCTCCAGGCAATTCCCGCCCGCGAAACTCTGTGCGACAAGCCGCCGTCCCACAGTTTCGCGGACGCAAGGCCGATCCATGACCCTCACCGGCTTCCTCGCCTACAGCGCCGCCCTCGGCTTGGCCGCGGCCATTCCCGGCCCCGGCGTCACCGCGCTTGTGGCGCGCGCGCTCGGTTCCGGCTTCCGCTCGTCGCTGGCCATGTCCTTCGGCCTGATGCTCGGCGACCTCCTTTATCTCACCGCCGTGGTGCTTGGGCTTGCCTTTGTCGCGCAGACCTTCGGCCTGGTGTTCCTCGCCGTCAAATGGGCCGGCGTCGCCTATCTCGCCTTCCTCGGCTGGCGCTTCTGGACCGCCGGCATCACGCCCGAGACGGTCGAGGCCAGGAAAGGCAACGGCGGGCTGGCGTCGAGCTTCCTCGCCGGCCTGACGGTGACGCTCGGCAATCCGAAGACGATGATCTTCTATCTCGCCATCACGCCGACCATCGTCGACCTCAAGACCATCACGCTGGCCGATTACGGCATCCTCGCCGCACTCACCGTCCTCGTCCTGTTCGTGGTGCTGGTGCCTTATCTGGCGCTGGCGGCCAAGGCACGCTGGTTCCTGCGCTCGCCGCGCGCCCTGAAGGCGCTGAACCGCACCGCGGCCGGTTTCATGGTCGGCGCGGCGGCGGCGATCGCTGCCCGCCAATAGGGCCATTTTTGCCAAAGCATTCCGCCGGACCGGCTTTTGCGGGAACGCTTTTCCGAGGCCGAGGCGTTTTAGACACGCGCCCCACTCGGATATTTTCGGGCGACGGTCTATCTTGCGTCCGTGGAAGGCCTATCTTGGCGGGCCATCCGTCTGAGATCAGTTCATCCGCCTGACATTCTGGGAGCCAAACCAATGAACAAGTCCGCCGCCTCCGCTCGTGTTCCCGGCCGTGGCCGCATCTACAATTCCATCACCGATACGATCGGAGACACGCCACTCGTGCGGCTCGACAAATTCGCCAAGGAGAAGGGCATCGTTGCCCATCTCCTTGCCAAGCTCGAATTCTTCAACCCGATCGCCTCGGTCAAGGACCGTATCGGCGTGGCGATGATCGAGGCGCTCGAGGCATCGGGCAAGATCGCTCCCGGCAAGACGACGCTGATCGAGCCGACTTCGGGCAATACCGGCATAGCGCTTGCCTTCGCTGCCGCCGCCAAGGGCTACAAGCTGATCCTCACCATGCCCGAGACCATGTCGGTCGAGCGCCGCAAGATGCTGGCGCTGCTCGGCGCCGAACTGGTGCTGACCGAAGGGCCGAAAGGCATGAAGGGCGCCATCGCCAAGGCCGACGAACTGGCGGCCACCATCCCCAACGCCATCATCCCGCAGCAGTTCGAGAACCCGGCCAATCCCGAGATCCATCGCACGACGACTGCCGAGGAGATCTGGAACGACACCCATGGCGAGGTCGACATCATCGTCTCCGGCATCGGCACCGGCGGCACCATCACCGGCGTCGGCCAGGTGCTGAAGAAGCGCAAGCCTTCGCTGCATGTCGTCGCGGTCGAACCGGAAACCTCGCCGGTGCTGTCGGGCGGCCAGCCCGGTCCGCACAAGATCCAGGGCATCGGCGCCGGCTTCGCGCCAAAAATCCTCGACACCACCATCTATGACGAAATCGTCACGGTCTCGAACGAGGATTCGGTCGCCAATGCCCGCCTCGTCGCCCGGCTGGAAGGCGTGCCGGTCGGCATCTCCTCGGGCGCCGCTTTGCAGGCGGCGATCGTCGTCGGCTCGCGGCCGGAGAACAAGGGCAAGAACCTGGTGGTGATCATCCCGTCCTTCGCCGAGCGCTATTTGTCGACGATCCTATTCGAAGGGCTGGGCGCTTAGGCCAGCATGGCCTCGCGATCCTCCACGACCCTCTGCCCTGCCGGGCAGAAGCGCGCGCTGTCCCGCCAAGGTCAACAGATTCTATTTCCGCCTCGCCTGGCCCGCTGAAAAACCAGCCGTGGCGGATGCCGCGGGCTTGAGCAGCGCCCTGCTTCCGGTTCATATCGCCCCCGGCCCCCGCAGGGCCGGCGGAGGACCTCATGTACAAGCTCTACACCCGTCCCGGCAGCGGCGGCTTCGTTGTCGAGGCGGCCCTGGCGCTGGCCAAGGCGCCGTTCGAGCAGATCGACGTACCGAAATCCGACCGGCCCGATCCCGCTTTCCTCCACATCAGCCCGCTGAACCAGGTGCCGGTGCTGACCTTGCCGGACGGCCGCTCGCTGACCGAATCGGCGGCCATCTGCATCCTGCTCGCCGAACGCCATCCGCGGGCCGGACTGGCGCCGGCGGCCGATGAACCGGCCCGCGCCGACTTCCTGCGCTGGATGGCGTTCATGTCGTCCGCCCTCTATCCGGCGGTGCTGCGTTTCTACTACGCGCCGCGCTACACGGCCGACGCCGACGGCGCCAAGGCCGTCAAGCAGGCGGCCGTGGCCGAGATGGACCGCGGCTTTGCCGTCGTCGATGCCGCCTTGCGCGGCCGCGACTGGCTGGCAGGCGAGGCGATGTCGGTGGCCGATATCTATCTGGCCATGCTGGTGGCCTGGCATCCCGACAGCGGCAAGGCACGCACTGCCTGGCCCGACATCGAACGCCTGTGGGCCAGGCTTCGCGAGCACCCGCTGATGAAGACGCTCAACGCCTCGCACGAAATGTGGCCGGGCTGAACGGGTCGCCGGCAAAGCACCGCCGTCGGGCATTTCAATGCCTGAGCGTCGCGCGTTTTACCTGCAGGAAACGGCGTACCGCCGGATCGCTTTCGAGGCCGATCGCGCGGTCATAGGCCTCGACCGCCTGCGGCACCTGGCCGAGCCTGGCCAGAAGGCCGGCGCGGGCGGCCCAATAGGGCTGGTAATCATTGAGTCGCTTGTCGTCGCCAAGCACGTACAGCGCCGCCAGCCCCGCCACGGCGCCCTCGGCTTCGGCGATCGCCACCGCGCGGTTGATCGCCACCACGGGCGATCGTGCGATCGAAAGCAAGGCGTCGTAGAGTTCGCGGATCGCCACCCAGTCGGTCTCGCCGCTCAGCCGCCGCGCCGCGTGAACGGACTGCACGGCCGCTTCGAGCTGGTAGCGGCCGATGGCGCCCATGGAGGCGGCGCGGCCGAGCAGGGTTTCCGCCTCATCGATCAAGGCATGATCCCACAGCACATGATCTTGCTCGGCGAGCGGCACATAATCTCCGGACCCATCGCGGCGCGCGGTGCGGCGCGCCTCGGCGAACAGCATCAGCGCAAGCAGGCCCAGCGCCTCCGGTTCGTCCGGCAGCAACGAGGCCACCAGCCTGCCGAGCCAGATCCCTTCTGTGGCCAGGTTCCGGCGCCGCGTCTCGCTGCCCGCCGGGTCGGACCAGCCCTCGGCGAAGGTCGCGTATATGGCCTCCAGCACGGTATCCAGACGCTCGCCGAGTTCGGCCCGCTCCGGTACGCGGAACGGAATGCCGGCTTCACGAATGCGGGCCTTGGCCCGCACCAGGCGCTGGCCCATTGTCGCCGGCGGGACCAGGAAGGCGGAGGCGATCGTTGCGGCGTCGAAGCCAAGCACGGCCTGCAGGATCAATGGCGCGCGCACGCCAGGTTCGATCGCCGGATGCGCGCAGGCGAACATCAGCCGCAGCCGCTCGTCGGGCAGGTCCTGGTCGGTCATGCACGCCTCCGCCTCCTCGGCAATCAGCTTGAGATGGTCGCGGCCGGCTTCGCTGGTGAGCCGCCGCCGCACCGCGTCGACACGCCGCCGCCTTGCCACGGCAAGCAGCCAGGCCTCCGGCTTTTCGGGCACGCCGGTTCGTGGCCAGCGTTCGAGCGCCGCGGCAAAGGCGTCGGCCAGCGCGTCCTCGGCGGCGGCCACGTCGCGCGTGGGCGCCGCGAGCCAGGCGACCAGCTTGCCGTAGCTTTGCCGGGCGGCGGCCTCGGCGGCTGCCCGGGCAATCTGCGAGCTGCTGTCCATCACATCGTCATTTCTTGGGCATGTATTCGGCCATTTCCCAAATCGGCCGCAACTCGACCGTGCCTGTGCTGGCCGCCGGGCAGCGCGCGGCCCATTCGATGGCGGTATCGATGTCGGCCGCTTCGATCATGTAGAAGCCGGCAAGCTGCTCCTTGGTGTCCGCATAGGGGCCGTCGATCACGTTGGTCTTGCCGTCGGTGATCCGCACCGAGGTGGTTGCCTGAGTCGGGCGCAGCCTTTCTCCGGCCAGCCACGCGCCGGATTTCTTCAACGCTTCGGTATAGGCGCCATAGGCCGCGCTCATCTGTTGAGCCTTCTCGATCGGCGTGTTCGCCAGTGCGGCTTCGTCGTTGTTGATCAAAAGCATGTATCGCATGGGTCTTCTCCCGTGGTTTCGTAGGCCGCGTCCTTGCGAGCCGGACATATGTCGCGCGGCAAGGGCCGATTTCGACAGGTGCCGGAAAAAATCTTTCGGCCACGGTCGCGTCCCGCGCAAGCCGGAGCTGTTTCCGCATCCATTCAACCGTTCGTCTAATGAATGCAATTGCGGGTTGGCATTTGCGGCCCGCCGTCTAAACTCGGCCGGTTCGCATCGAGGAGGTGGTGCGGCAGCCAATATTTTCAGGGAGGAAACCGGATGTTCCATTTCAGAACGAAGTTCGTTGCAGCCGGCGCAATGGCGCTTTCGCTTGGGCTCGGCATTGCCTCGGCCAGGGCACAGGAATTCATCAACGTGCTGACCGGCGGCACGTCGGGCGTCTACTACCCGCTCGGCGTGGCGCTGTCGGAAATCTACAGCAAGGGCATCGCAGGCGCCCGCACCCAGGTGCAGGCCACCAAGGCTTCGGTCGAGAACCTCAACCTGCTGCAGCAGGGCAAGGGCGAGATCGCCTTCGCGCTCGGCGATTCCGTCAAGATGGCCGCCGAAGGCAATGCCGAGGCCGGCTTCCCCGGCAAGCTCGACAAATTGCGCGGCATCGCCGCCATCTATCCCAACTACATCCAGATCGTCGCCAGCCAGGAATCCGGCATCAAGACGCTGGCCGACCTCAAGGGCAAGAGCCTGTCGGTCGGCGCGCCGGCCTCCGGCACCGAGCTCAATGCGCGTGCCATCTTTGCCGCCGCCGGGCTGAAATACGAGGATCTCGGCCGGGTCGAATACCTGCCCTTCGCCGAATCGGTCGAGCTGATCAAGAACCGCCAGCTCGATGCCACGCTGCAGTCGGCCGGCCTTGGGGTCGCCTCGATCCGCGACCTCGCCACCTCGGTGCCGATCAATGTCGTCGCCGTGCCGGCCGAGGATGTCGCCAAGATCGGCGCGCCCTATCTGTCGGTCGTCATCCCCAAGGGCACCTATGAGGGCCAGGCTGAGGACGTCGCGACCGCCGCCGTCGGCAATTTCCTCGTCACCCGCGCCGATGTTTCCGACGAGACGGCCTATCAGATGACCAAGCTGATGTTCGAGCATCTCGACCAACTAGCCGCCGCCCACGCCGCCGCCAAGGCGATCGATCCTGCAAAGGCGCTCGACGGCATGCCGGTGCCGCTGCATCCGGGCGCTGAGCGGTACTACAAGGAGAAGGGGTTGTTGAAATAGGGCGAGGACTTTCTGAGATGTCTTCGCACTGTCATTCGCTCATTTTGGAGTGCGTCGGATGAGCGAAGCAGCCGACGGCAAATCCTCCACCTTCCATCTCCCCGTCGCCGAAGAGCAGGTCGAAGGCTTGCCGCCGGGCTTTGGCGAGGGCATCGCCGGCAAGGCTGCCTTCCTCATCGCCGTCGCCTTTTCCGTGTTCCAGATCTACGTCGCCGCCTATGGCAGCATCCCGAGCCAGGTGGTGCGGGCCATGCATGTCGGCTTCCTGCTGCTGCTCGGCTTTGGCCTGATCGCCAACCTGCGCACACGAAGCCTGCCGGCCAAGGCCGTGTTCTGGGCGCTCGGCGTGCTCGGCTTCGGCACCGGCCTCTACAATTGGGTGTTCTACACCGACCTCATCCGCCGCTCCGGTTTCCTCACCACGCCGGATCTTGTCGTCGGCGCGGTGCTGGTGGTGCTGGTCTTCGAGGCGGCCCGGCGGCTGATGGGACTGCCGCTGGCGATCATCGCTTTCATCTTTCTCGCCTATTGTTTCGTCGGCAACCATCTGCCGCCGCCCTTCATCCATCGCGGCTACGATTTCGCCCAGCTCGTCGACACTTTCGCCTATGGCACCGAAGGCATATACGGCACGCCGGTCTATGTCTCGGCCGCCTATATCTTCATCTTCGTCGTCTTCGCCGCCTTCCTCGAACGCGCCGGCATGATCGCGCTGTTCAACGATTTCGCGCTCGGCCTGGTCGGCTCGTGGCGCGGCGGCCCGGCGCAGGTCTGCGTTTTGTCCTCGGCGCTGATGGGCACCATCTCCGGCTCCGGCGTTGCCAATGTCGTGGCCAGCGGCCAGTTCACCATCCCGCTGATGAAGCGCTTCGGCTTCCGCTCGGCCTTCGCCGGCGCCGTCGAGGCGACCTCCTCGATGGGCGGCCAGATCATGCCGCCGGTGATGGGCGCGGTTGCCTTCATCATGGCCGAGACGCTGAACATCCCCTATGCCGAAGTGGTCAAGGCGGCGATCATCCCGGCGCTGCTCTATTTCGGCGCCTGTTTCTGGCAGGTGCATCTGGAAGCCGGCAAGGCCGGCCTGCACGGCATGGCCAAGGCCGAACTGCCCAATCCCTGGGATGCCGTGCGCCAGCACTGGCCGCTGGTGCTGCCGCTGGCGGCCCTCATCTATCTCCTGTTTGCCGGCTACACACCGATCTTCGCCGGCACGATGGGGCTGGCGCTGACCATCGTGCTCATCCTCGGCACGCCACTGGCGGCCCTGATCGGACCGCTCGCCTTCCGCGTCGTCTTCTGGCTGGCGCTCGGGCTCGCCGCCGCCTCGTTCATGCGCTTCGGCGTCAACATACTCGGCCTCGTCATCGTCGCTCTCGTCGTCGCCTGCTTCGCCTTCAAGGGCGGGCGCGAAACGCTGCGGATCTGCGTGGATTCACTCGCCGAAGGGGCCAAGAACGCGCTGCCGGTCGGCATCGCCTGCGCCATCGTCGGCATCGTCATCGGCACGCTGACGCTCACCGGCATCGCCTCCACTTTCATCGGCTGGATCATCTCCATCGGCCAGGACAATCTGTTCCTGTCGCTGGTGCTGACCATGCTCACCTGCCTGGTGCTCGGCATGGGCATCCCGACCATTCCCAACTACATCATCACCTCCTCGCTGGCCGGCCCGGCGCTTCTGTCGCTCGGCGTGCCGCTGGTGGTCAGTCACATGTTCGTTTTCTATTTCGGCATCATGGCCGATCTTACGCCGCCGGTGGCGCTGGCCGCTTTCGCGGCCGCCCCGATGGCCAGGGAAAGCGGCCTCAAGATCGGCATCCAGGCGACCAAGCTTGCCATTGCCGGTTTCGTCGTGCCGTTCATGGCCGTCTACACGCCGGCGCTCATGCTGCAGGATCCAGGCCCGATCGCCGCCCAGTTCGGCTACCCCCTCGAGGTCGCCTACATCGTCGTCAAGGCGTGCATGGGCATCGTGCTGTGGGGCGCGGCCGCCGTCGGCTTCCTTGCCAGGCGCATGGCGTGGTGGGAACGGCTCGTCGCCTTCTGTGCCGGCGTGCTGCTGGTCGCGGCGATCCCGCTCACCGACGAGACAGGCTGGGCATTGTCGTTTGCCTGGATCGGCTGGCATTTCTGGCGCGCGCGGCGGGCGACGGCCCAAGCATGAGCCTGTGTATCCTTGCCGCCGGCAAGACGGTGACGCTGGCGGCCGCCGCCTTCACCCTGTCCTGGACGCACTCGGTGGAGCGCACGCGCTGGGAGGAACACTGGAAGGTGATGCCTTCCGGCCTGCAAGTCACCGAGGCGCGCATAAAGGGCTCGGGCGCCGGCATGGAACCACCCGAGGGCGCGGTGCTGCGAGACGGCTGGTGGGCCTATGCGCCGAAGGCCGGGCCGCAGCGAAGCCTTATGCTCGCCGCCTCCGGCGCGACCGGTGATGGTTGGACACTGTGCACAGATCAGGGTTGCCGAGAACTCGGCAAGGTGGCCGGCGGCACGATTGTGCTGGAGCCGTGTGGTCCGGACGGCACGAGCCGGCCCCGGTAGCGCACGATCATCCCGGCTGGAGCCGACGCCGTCGAAGACGGTCAGCGGCTGGGTTGCATCGAAGGGTATTCAGAAGGACGGCTTGGACTGGACCCGACTGGACTGGGGCCGACTGGACTGGAGAAGGTCGCTTACGCGGGCCTCGGCGGCTCGTGTCCTGAGACATTAAGCCGGCGAAGGCGGTCTCAAAGCCGCGGCGATGTCGCACGCCGCCGATCGGCGAAAGCCGGGCGCTCGGCGCGATAGGTGGTGGCGCGCGACTCGGCGTCAGGCCTGCAGATGCGGCTGTTGTGTCGGCTCTCGAAAGTCATGGTCAGTGCGCGCCCAGCGAGGTGCCGCGACGAGCGCAGGCCGGGCCTGGTCCGCGCATGTAATAGCGCTCGGGCCGATAGGTCGGCGCGACGAATTCGCGGATGGCTGCGGCATAGCCGATGAGGTGCGTAAGGAAGTTCATTTTACCTGTCCCTGTCCCGACTTTCGGGTGTCCCTTCCGAATTGCGGAAATCATAGCGTCGAGGCGTGAATAGTCGGTGAACGCGATGTTAATTTCTGGTCGAAAACCCGTCGCTTCATGGCCGGAATGCGGCTGATTCGGGGTCTTTCCACGCCTTTTGTCGCCATTTCGGCGTGTGTGACTTTTGCATCACATATGTTTCGTTTGAATGTCGCCTGGGTGCGGTTGCGTTTCAGCTTTCGCCCTGGCGGGAGAATTTCCTTGCTCGCCGCCGCAAGTCCGGAACCCGGCCCGGGACGAGACGTTGATTCTTCGAGCCGGCATGGCCGGCCCATGGGGCCGCCGACCTGCGGCCCCACGCTAACCCGCAACCGCAAGAGCAAAGGAAGGGCCGCAATCATGGGCTTCTTTTCGAAGGACATCAAAACCCTGGACGACCTCTTCGTGCACACGCTGCGCGACATCTATTATGCCGAAAAGCAGATCGAGAAGGCATTGCCGAAGATGATCGACAAGGCGACGGATCCGCAGCTGAAGGCCGGCTTCGAGAAACATCTCGAGCAGACCAGGGGCCATGTCGAGCGCGTCGAGCAGGTGTTCGAACTGCACGGCGTCAAGGCCAAGGAGGTCAACTGCCCGGCCATAGACGGCATCCTCGAGGAAGCCGACGACGTCAGCGGCGACGTCGACGACAAGGAGGTGCTGGATGCGGCGCTGATCGCCTCGGCGCAAGCGGTCGAGCACTATGAGATGACCCGCTATGGCACCTTGATCGCCTGGGCCAAGCAGCTTGGCCGCAGCGACTGCGCCAACGTGCTGGCCAAGAACCTCAAGGAAGAGCAGGCGACGGATCGCAAGCTGACCGAAATAGCGGAAAGCAAGATCAACCTGCAGGCCGCCGAATAGGGGCTGAAAGAGCCGGGGCCGGTGGCAATCGCGCCGGCCTTGGCTCGACCGGATTGGAACCGTTGGGGTCGTCGTCCGTTCCAGCCAGGTCCTTCTCTACAGGAAATCATCATGGCGCCGCGTCCCGCCTGGAGAGGCTATCTGAAGCTTTCGCTGGTCACCTGCGCCATCGAACTGACCAATGTCGTCACCCATGCCGAGAAGGTCTCTTTTCGCATCCTCAACCGCGAGACCGGCAACACGGTGAAGCGGATCTATGTCGACGCCGAAACCGGCAAGCCGCTTGAGGATGGCGACGAGATAAAGGGCTACGAGGACGACGATGGCAAGTTCATCCACATCGAAGAGGACGAGATCGAGGCCATCCAGATCGAGTCCTCGCACACGATGAGCCTCGACGGCTTTGTCGACAAATCCTCCATCGAGCAGATCTATCTCGATACGCCCTATTACGTCGCGCCGGCCGACAAGGTCTCGCAGGACGCTTTCGCCGTCATCCGCGACGCGATGGCCGGCAAGAAGATGGCGGGTCTGGCGCGCATCGTGCTCTATCGGCGCGAACGTCCCGTGGTCATCGAACCGCTCGGCAAGGGCATGGTGCTGACGACGTTGCGATACGACAACACGGTGCGCCAGCCGGACACCGTCTTCGGCGACATCGAATCGGTAAAGACGGATCAGGAGATGACCGATCTGGCCGAGCTCATCATCGACAAGAAGAAGGCGAAGTTCGATCCCTCGAAATTCGAGGACAAGTATGAGGATGCGCTGCTCGAACTGATCCGCGCCAAGAAGGCGGGCCGCAAGGCGCCGAAGGCCAAAGCGGCGCCCAAGCCGTCCAACGTCGTCAATCTTTTCGACGCTCTGAAGAAGAGCCTTTCGTCGGACGGCGGATCGGGCGAACGCCGCGGCAAGGCCTCCGCGAAAGCCAAACCGGCGGTCAAACGCGGCAAGCCGAAAGAAGCCGCGCCCAAGCGCAAATCGGCGTGAGGACATCAAGGGATGGCTAGCCTCGAACAATATCACGCCAAGCGCGATTTCAGGAAAACCGCCGAACCCCCCGGCAAGGTCGCCCGCGGCAAGAAGAGCGAGGCAGGCGGCATCTTCGTCATCCACAAGCACGCCGCGACCAGGCTGCATTACGACCTGCGCCTCGAACATGCCGGTGTGCTGTGGAGCTGGGCGGTGACGCGCGGGCCCAGCCTCGATCCGCACGAGAAACGGCTCGCCGTGCATGTCGAGGACCATCCGATCGACTATGCGCCGTTCGAGGGCACCATTCCCAAGGGCGAATATGGCGCCGGCTCGGTCATCGTCTGGGACGAGGGCACATGGGTGCCCGAGGGCGATCCGGCCAAGGCGATGAAGAAGGGCCATATCAACTTCGAGCTCAACGGCCACAAGCTGCACGGCCGCTGGCACCTGGTGCGGCTGAGACCGCGCCCCGGAGAGAAGCGTGACAACTGGCTGCTGATCAAGTCCGACGATGGCGCGGCCCGGCCAGGCGAGGATATTCTGGAGGAAGCGCCGAAATCGGTGAAGTCGGGCCTGACGATCGAGGAGGTCGGGGCGGGCAAGGCCGCGAAAGGGGAGAAGGCGAAGGTCTGGCACTCCAACAAACCGGCCGCCGCCCAAGCCAAGGCCGGACACGCAAAGCGCCTCGACTTCATCGAGCCGCAACTGGCCACGCTCGAGCGGGAAGCGCCGCCGGGCGAGGACTGGCTGCATGAGGTGAAGTTCGACGGCTATCGCATGCAGACGCAGATCGCCGGCACGGACGTGCGGCTGCTCACCCGCACCGGCCTCGACTGGACGAAGAAATTCGGCGACGCGATCGTCGCCGAGCTCGCCGGATTGAAATGCAGCGACGCCATCATCGACGGCGAGATCGTCGTGCTGGCCGACAGCGGCGTCTCTTCCTTCGCGCTTTTGCAGGCCGACCTGTCGGCGAAGCGCACGGATCGCTTCATCTACTACGTCTTCGACCTGATGCGGCTGAATGGGCGGGACCTGCGCCGCGAGCCGCTGGTCGAGCGCAAGCAGGCCTTGCAGGAATTGCTGGCCGGCCAGCCGGAGGATTCGGCGGTCCGCTTCAGCGACCATTTCGCCGAGCCCGGCAAGGTCATGCTCGAGCATGCCTGCCGCATGGGACTGGAGGGCGTCGTCTCCAAGCGCGCCGACGCGGTCTACCGCAGCGGGCGCGGGCCGTCCTGGGTGAAGTCGAAATGCACGCTGCGACAGGAGTTCGTCATCGCCGGCTACCTGCCGTCCGACAAGACCGGGCGCGGGCTGCGTTCGCTGCTGCTTGGCTATTTCGAGGCCGGCAAGCTGCACTATGCCGGCCGCGTCGGCACCGGCTTCTCGACCGGCGGCGCCAATGCCCTGAAGAAGAAGCTCGATGCGCTGCAAACGAAGTCGTCGCCCTTCGACAAGGCCGTGCCGAGGGGCAAGGGCCTGGTCTGGGTGAAGCCGGAGCTTGTCGGCGAAGTGGAGTTCCGCAGTTGGACCTCCGACCGTATAGTACGCCACGCCTCGTTCCAGGGGCTGCGCGAGGACAAGCCGGCGGAGGAAGTCGTGCAGGAAAAGCCGAAGGCACCGACAGGCAAAAGCACGGCCCGGGCCAAGCCGGCGTCAAGCGGCGCAACGCCGGCAAGGGCGGCAACCACCACGGTGAAGCTGTCCCACCCGGAAAAGCTGCTGTGGCCCGACGAAAAGATATCCAAGCAGGGGCTGCTCGATCATTACGCGCTGGTGTGGCCGCGCATGAAACAATTCGTGGTCAACCGCCCGCTCAGCCTGGTCAGGGCCCCCGACGGGGTCGGCGGCCAGCGCTTCTTCCAGAAGCATGCCTCGCCAGGCATGCATGACAAGATCGAGAAAACGAGGGATCCCACGGATGGCGAGGAAATCCTGTTTATCCGTGACTTCGACGGCGTCGCGGCACTTGTCCAGCTCGGCGTGGTCGAGATCCACATCTGGGGTTGCACCATCGACGAGCTCGAACGACCTGACCAGATCGTCTTCGATCTCGACCCCGATGAAGGCGTCGACGTGAAGGCGGTGCGGGCGGCGGCACTCGACATAAGGGGCAAGCTTGACGAGCTGTCGCTGCCCAATTTCGTCAAGACGTCGGGTGGCAAGGGCTTTCATGTCGTCGTGCCGCTGAAGCCGTCGGCCAACTGGGAGGAGGTGAAAGGCTTCGCCCATGATTTCGCGCGCGCGCTGGAACAGGGCGCGCCCGACCGCTACACCGCGACGCTGTCCAAGAAGGCGCGCACCGGCAAGATATTCGTCGACTATCTGCGCAATGGCAGCGGCGCGACCACGGTCGCGCCCTACTCGTCGCGGGCCAAGAAGGGTGCCACGGTGTCGATGCCGGTGACCTGGGCCGAGATCGAGGCCGGCCTGCCGCCGAACGCATTCCCCATCGGCGACAAGACGACGCTGAAGCAACTCGCGGAAGCCGATCCGTGGAAGGATTTCTTCAAGAAGGGGAAGGTGTTGAAGCGGGGGTAATCCTGCCCGCATTTGCAGTGCGGCGATCCTTCGCGCCTGTCCCGCCGACGAATCGATGCTGGCAACAGCGCCGATAGCTCAAGCCAAAAACACCTTCTCGAACGCCTGTTTGCCGGGCGGCGAAAAAATCACGGCGCGGCTGTCCTTCTCCCGGCGCGCCCATTTCTCGGTGAGGATCTTGTCGAGGATGGCGGCGCCCAGCGTGCCGGCGAGATGCGAGCGCCGTACGCTCCAGTCGAGGCAGGCGCGGCACACCGGCCGCCGGGCCTTCGCCTCCACATCGATCCCTAGCGCCGCGAAATGCGAGGCGGCCGAAGGCGCCAAGCGGATTTCGCCGTGGTCTCGCAGCAGCAGTCTCCGGTCGATGAGGCGGTCGAGCATCGCCACCGCCTGCTCGCCGGCAAGATGATCGTAGCAGACGCGCGCCACGCGCATCGCCCCGTCGCGCGGGCCCGGCCGCACGCGCCTGGGGCCGATGGTTTCGGCGACGCCGGCGATGGCTTCGATCATTTCAGCCACCTGCGGCCCGGCGAGCCCGTAATAGCGATGCCGGCCCTGGCTTGCCACGGTCAGCAGCCCGCCTTCCATCAGTTTCGACAGATGCGAGGAGGCGGTCGGCATCGAGACGCCGGCCTCGAGCGCCAGTTCGCTTGCCGTCAGCGCCGTGCCGCCCATCAGTGCGTTGAGCATGTTGGCGCGGGCCGGGTCGCCGATCAGGCTGGCGATGCGGGCAATGTCGGGTCCTTCGCGTATAGTTTCATCCCTATCGAAGCATTCTCGCCAGATAATCACTATCCTTCGCTGAGCTCAAGGAGCGCTGACGATGCTCCTGACAGGAAACTGCTTAGCACACCGGCGTGGGCGACGTTTCGACAGAGATCGAATTATCTGTGCGTCAAATTCAGGGAGACCGAAATGACCATCACCTGCTTCATCCGCTACGAGATCGATCCGTTCGGCAAGGCCGCGTTCGAGGAATATGCCCGCAACTGGGGCCAGGCCATTCCGCGCTGCGGCGCCGACCTGATCGGCTACTACGCGCCGCATGAAGGCTCGGCCACGACCGCCTATGCCGCCTACAACATAGAAAGCCTGGCTGCCTATGAAGCCTATAGGGCCCGGCTTGCCGCCGACCCGGCCGGCAAGGCAAACTACGAATTCGCCCGCCGTGAAAAATTCATCCTCAAGGAGGACCGCATGTTCCTGAAACTGGCGTCCGGCCCGCACGCGAAGCTGGTGCTGCCGTGATCGCCGTCATCTTCGAGGTCGAGCCGGCCGCGGGCAGGCGCGATGCCTATCTGGACATCGCCGCGCAGTTGCGGCCGCTGCTTGAAAGCATCGATGGCTTCATCTCGGTCGAGCGCTTCCAGAGCCTCGCCAATCCGGACCGCATCCTGTCACTATCGTTCTGGCGCGACGAGGAAGCGGTAAAGGCCTGGCGCAACACGCAAGAACACCGGCAGGCCCAGCAGGCCGGGCGCGGCGGCATCTTTGCCGGCTACCGCCTGCGCATCGCGCACGTCGTGCGCGATTATGGCTTGAGTGAAAGGCAACAGGCGCCGGTGGATAGCCGGGCGGTGCACGGGTAATCGGCAGGTCCTTCCCCCTATGCGTTCCCGATCAGCACGCCCGCCGCGAACACCAGCGCGCCGCCGAGCACCACCTGGAAGGCCGCGCGCAGGAAGGGTGTCTGCATGTAGCGGTTCTGGACGAAGGCGATGGCCCAGAGTTCGAAGAACACCACCACGGCGGCAACCGCTGTCGCCGTCCAGAAATGCGGGATCAGGTAGGGCAGCGCATGGCCGAGGCCGCCGAGCGTCGTCATGATGCCCACGGTCAGGCCGCGCTTGACCGGCGAACCCCGACCCGACAGCTTGCCGTCGTCGGAGGCGACCTCGGTGAAGCCCATCGAGATGCCGGCGCCGATCGAGGCGGCGAGGCCGACGAGAAGCGTCTGCCACGTGTCATGCGTGGCAAAGGCGGCGGCGAAGATCGGCGCCAGCGTCGATACCGAGCCGTCCATCAGTCCGGCCAGTCCCGGCTGCACATAGGTGAGGATGAACTGGCGCTGCTCGGCCGTCGCCTCCTCGACCTTCACGGTGCCCGGCACGTGCTGCTGCTCCAGCCGCTGCGCCATGCTCTCATGGCTCTGTTCCGCCGCCGCCAGTTCGTCGAGCAGCTTTCTGGTCGAGGCATCGGTGGTGCGCCTGGCCGCCTCGACATAGAACAGATAGGCCTGCCGCTCCATCGCCTCGGCCTGGCGGCGTACCTGCTCGATGCCGAGCGGCTTGACCAGCCAGTCGGGCTTGCGCTCGTAATAGCCCTTCACATGCTCGCGCCGGATCAGCGGAATGCGCTCCCCGAAACGCCTGCGGAAAAGCTCGATCAGCGCGTCGCGATGACCGTCCTCCTCCTCGGCCATGTCCTCGAACATCTTGGCCGATTGCGGAAAATCCTCCGCCAGCCCATCCGCATAGGCGCGATAGATGCGCCCGTCGTCTTCTTCCGACGAGATGGCAAGCGCCAGGATCTCCTGTTCGGAGAGCGAATCGAAGGAGCGGCGGCCGAAGCCGAAAACACGGGAAAGCATGAGGAAATCACCCTAGTTTAGAATTGTTCTAAACTAAAGTTTGCTGCCGCATCGGTCAATCGTGCGCCTGGGCAGCGGTCAAGATTTGTTGAAGCCGCCATTCGGCGCCGGCTCTTCATTATCGGCAAATGTTCACTTATATGACCAAACTCAAGCCAACAACCGAGGAAGCCGCCGATGACTGCAAAGCCGCACGCCCATCACTTCGACCCGAAACCCGTCCTCGACCTCATAGCCAGCATCGAGGCCGATCTGCAGCGCCTGAAAGGTCTGGTCGAGCAGCAGATCGAGAAGTTCGATCCCGCCAACCCGCACAACAAGACCCTCGACGGCAAGCTGACCGAGGAAGGCGTCGAGTGCTGCTACCGCATGTTCGACGAAGGCAAGTCGCGCTATTCGGTCTCCCAGCAGATGAAGATTTCCTTTGCCGCCGCCACCCATCGCTTCAATGCCTGGCGCAAGGCCGGCGGCAACAAGCGGCAGCGGACGTTGTTGGGGTGAGGGTTGAACTGGACGGACCGGCAGGCAGGTGACTGCCAGCACTGCCGGCCGTCGTGATCCCAAACCTTGTGACGGTTACATTTTTTTGTTGGCCTCGCGCGGCCCTTTGCGTGCACCATGGCCGGACCACATCTTACAGGACCCGCCATGACCACGCCTCCCGGCATCGCCGATATCCACGCCGCCGCCGCCCGGCTCTCCGGCCTTATCGTCGAGACGCCGCTGATCGAATCGCCCGAGCTCAACAGCCGCTTCGGCGGCCGCATCCTGTTCAAGCCGGAAACGCTGCAGCGTACCGGCTCGTTCAAGTTCCGCGGCGCCTACAACAAGCTGTCCTCGCTATCGGCCGAGGAGCGTGGCCGCGGCGTGGTCGCCTTTTCCTCGGGTAATCATGCGCAAGGCGTTGCCGCTTCCGCCGCCATGTTCGGCGTCAGGGCGGTCATCGCCATGCCGTCGGACGCACCGGCCATGAAGATCGGCAATGTCCGCAAGATGGGCGCCGAAGTGGTCGCCTTCGATCGCGTCCGCGAAGACCGCGTGGCCGTGGTTCGGCCTTACGTGGAGAAGGGCATGGTCCTGGTGCCGCCCTATGACGATCCCGCCATCATCGCCGGCCAGGGCACGATCGGCCTCGAACTGCTGCGTCAGGCCAAGGCGCTTGGCGTGAGCCTCGACGCCGTCATCGTTCCCTGTGGCGGCGGCGGGCTGAGCAGCGGGATTTCGATCGCGGTCAAGGACGGTTCGCCCCCCACCGCCGTCTGGGCGGCAGAGCCGGAATTTTTCGACGACACCAGCCGGTCGCTGGCCAAGGGCACCAGGGTAGCGAATGAGCCCGGCCACACCTCGATCTGCGATTCACTTCTCGTCGCCGAGCCGGGCGCGCTCACTTTCGAGATCAATCGCAAGACGCTGGCCGGCGGGATTGCCGTCTCGGAGGAGGCGACGAAGCAGGCCATGCGCGACGCCATGGCCCATCTCAAGCTCGTCGTGGAGCCCGGCGGCTGCGTCGGGCTCGCCGCGCTCTCGTCGGGCAGGATCGACTTGGCCGGCAAATGCGTGGCCGTGGTGCTGTCTGGCGGCAATGTCGATTTCGACGCCTATGCCAAGATCATGGCTGCTGCCGCTTGACGCCCGCCCTGCATGGCAGGGCGGGCAGCCTTGTTGTTTCGCAATTCCGGATGGAAACCGCTGCGCACTTTTCCTGGAATTGCCCAGTGCCCGTCAGCTGATGACGGTGCCGTCAGTCGATGACTTTCACGATGCGACGGGTTCCGGGATCGACGAGGACGGTCTGACCGTTGACGACGACATAGCGGTACTGCACATCAGGAACATCGATCGCATGCAGCTCAACAGTGTCCGGCAAGGTCGAGCCGATGGCCAGCTGGACGCCCAGCAGGTCGACCGAGGCGATCGGCTTCTTGTGCACATATTCGCGGATAACGGTCTCCTGCTGCGGCTCGATGATCACGTCCTGAGCAGCGGCGGCACCGATGCCGGCGGCTAGCAGAAGCCCGGCCGCGGTGGCGGAAAGATACAGTCTCATCATTGCCTCCATTGCTGGTCGATAGAGCGCAATACACTTGCAAGTCTGCGCTCTATCTCGTTGTTTTGATGGCGTTCCGCCTCCCGCCAGATGATCCGGCCGGACTTCGGAGTGCCAAAGGCTTCGCTTGCACTGAGGGGGCCGTCTTGGCCCGCAAGTGGCAGCGGCGAGGCTGATCGACAACGCCGGGGCAGAAGCATGGTTCCAACGGGAGGGTCCAGGTTCGATGGAACCCTGGACCGCCCCAGCGGCTGTTTTCAGTCCAGTGTGCGGCGGAAGCGGACAAGGGCGACGCCGGCAAACAGCGCCACGAATACCACCAGCCAGCCGATCTCCACGGCCACCGCCGGCAGCTGCGCGCCCTTCAGCATGACGGCACGGGTAATGCGCAGGAAATGCGTGAGTGGAAAGATCTCGCCGAAGATCTGCGCCCAGCCCGGCATGCCGCGATAGGGAAACATGAAGCCTGAAAGCATGATCGACGGCAGGAAGAAGAAGAAGGTGAGCTGCAACGCCTGCATCTGCGTGCGCGCAACGGTCGAAATCGTGTAGCCGAGCAGCACCAGGGACAGCACGAACACCAGCACCGCCGACAAGAGCAGCGTCATCGACCCCGTGAAAGGGATGGCGAACAGAAGCTTCGACGCCGCCAGCACCACCACGACCTGCACCGCGCCGACCGCCAGATAGGGCAGCACCTTGCCCAGCATGATCTCGAGCGGGCTCGACGGCATGGCGAGCAGGTTCTCCATCGTGCCGCGCTCTGTCTCGCGTGTCAGCGCGATCGAGGTCATCATCACCATCGTCATCTGCAGGATGACGCCGAGCAGGCCGGGGACGATGTTGTATTGCGAGATGCCCTCCGGATTGTATCGCCGGTGCACGACCACATCGAGCTGGCCCCGGGCGGCCTCGGCGGCGGCCTCCTGCATGCCTTGCGCTCTGAGCAGCGCCTGGCCGGCGACGGTGCTGAGCGTCGAGATGGCGCCGCTGGCAACCGCCGGGTCGGTGGCGTCGGCCTCGATCAGGATCTGCGGATTGTCGCCGCGCTCCACCCGCCGCGCGAAATCGGCCGGAATGGTGACGACGAAGGCGACGTCGCCGCGCGCCATCAGGAATTCGGCCTCCTCGGCACTTTGCGCCACATGGTCGAAACGGTAGTAGCCGGTGGTCTGCAGCGCCGAGACCATGGCGCGCGTATAGGGATCGCTGCTCGTCGCCACGAGTGCCGCCGGCAGGCTCTTCGGGTCGTTGTTGATGGCGTAGCCGAACAGCACCAGCTGGATCAGCGGCACGCCCAGCATCATGGCGAAGGTGATGCGGTCGCGGCGCATCTGGATGAACTCCTTGATCAGCAGCGCGCCGAGCCGGGCGAAGGAGAAGACCGCGTTCATGCCATGTTGTCCTTCGAGCCGGACATGAACTGGATGAAGACGTCCTCGAGGCTGGTTTCGCCCGGCGCCACCGTCACGCCCTTGTGCTCCTTCTCGACATCGGCCAGCGCCGCCTCCAGCTTCTTCTTGTCGGCTCCCACGACATGCAGCGTCGCGCCGAACGGCGCCACCTGGTCGACGCCCGGCCGGCCTTCGAGCGCTTGCGCCACCTGGTCGAGGCGCGGGCCCTGCAGGACGAAAGTGGTCAGGCCGGCATTCCTGACCACCTCGGCGACGGTGCCCGTCGCCAGCATCTTGCCGTAGGAGATATAGCTGATGCGATGGCACCGCTCGGCCTCGTCCATGTAGTGGGTGGAGACCAGCACGGTCAGCCCGCCGCTCGCCAGCCGGTGGATCTCGTCCCAGAACTCGCGCCGCGCCTTGGGGTCGACGCCGGCCGTCGGCTCGTCGAGCAGAAGCAGCTTGGGCTTGTGCATGATGCAAGCGGCCAGCGCCAGCCGCTGCTTCCAGCCGCCCGACAGCGTCCCGGCGAGCTGGTTGCGGCGTGTCGTCAGGCCGAGTTCCTCCAGGGTCCTGGCGACATGCTCCTCGACCGGCTTCAGCCGGTAGAGCCGCGCCACGAATTCGAGGTTCTCGCCGATCGTCAGATCCTCGTAGAACGAGAATTTCTGCGTCATGTAGCCGACCTCGCGCTTGATGCGCAGGCTGTCGGTGAGGATGTCGAAACCCAGCACCGTGCCTTCGCCCTCGTCCGGGGTCAGCAGGCCGCACATGATGCGGATGGTGGTGGTCTTGCCCGAGCCGTTGGGGCCGAGGAAGCCGACGATCTCGCCTTCCGCCACCGTCATCGTGACATGGTCGACGACGGTCTTGTCGCCGAAGCGCTTGACCAGGCCGTGCACGTCGATGACGTTCATTTCCCTGAAACCGCCAGCTCGACGTCGACGATCTGGCCCGGCTGCAAGGCGCCGGCGCCGCCCTCCGGCCGCGCCTCGACGAGGTAGACCAGCTTCTGCCGGTTCTCCAGCGAATAGATCACCGGCGGGGTGAATTCCGGATCGGGCGAGACATAGCTGACGCGCGCCTTTACATCCGGGCCGCAGCCGTCGCAATGGACGCGGAGCAAGGTGCCGACCTTGACCGAGGAGAAGGCGGCTTCCGGTATATAGACGCTGAGCTTCACCGCGCCGTCGGGCAGCACGGAGATGACGGGCGCGGTCGGACCTGCCGTGTCGCCCGGATTGCGAATGACGTCGCTGACGCGGCCCGGAGAAGGGGCCGCCAGGGTGCGCTTGGATAGCCGCCACGCCGCTTGGTCGAGCGCGGCCTGTGCCTGCTTGACCTGACTTTCGGCGGCCTTGATCGTCTCGGGACGCGCCGGCAGGCCGCCGGCGGCGAGATTGGCCTGCGCCTGTCCGACCTGCGCGTTGGCCGTCTCCAGCGTGGCCGAGGCGGTGTCGTAGTCGGCCTGCGTGCCGGTGCCGCGCTTGAAGAGGTCGGCGGCGCGGTCGTATTTGCGTCTGGCGTCGTCAGCCTGAGCCTTGGCCATGTCGACCTGGGCCTTGAGGGCCGCGATTTCTTCCGGCCGCTTGCCTACCTGCAGATCGGCAAGCTGCGCCCGCGCCTGGGCGAGACTTGCCGTGGCCTGTGCGACCGCGATTTTCGCGTCGGCGTTTTCCAGCGTCACGATCGTGGTGCCCGATGTGACGCGATCGCCGCGCTTGACCGCGACGGTCTCGACCTGCGCCACCTCGATCGGCGCCAGCAGCACATAGTCGCCTTCGACATAGCCGACGGCCAGCGGCGAAGCCGGTGCGCAGGCGCCGAAGAGTTGAGCGGCAAGCGGCAGCGAACAAAGAAAGCTCATCGTCTCGATCCCTTCCGGGCGGCCAGTATGGCGCTGAGGTTGTCCGATGTGACGGCCGCCACCTTGGCGGCCTCGGCGGCGCCGATCTCGCGCCAGCCCATTCGGCGCATGACCGCCTCGCGGCCGATGCGGAAATAGATGACCTGTCCGATCAGCGTGAACACGGTGAGCCGGGTCGCCTCGCTCTCGGCCGCCTCGCCGGTCGCCTGTTCCCAGAGCAGGCAGAGGCGCCGATGCGTCGGCTCGAACACGCCGTCATAGATGCGGTCGAGCGCCGCGGTCGGGTGCGAGAGCTCGCGCAGCACGAACTGCACGATCTCACCGGCCTGCGGCTGCGCCACGACGAATGCCACCATCCGCTCCAGCGCGGCGAACAGCTGCGCGCGCGCCGTCTCGGCGTTCGCGATTGCCGGCGCCCGCGTCTCGCCGAGTGCCTGGCCGGCGACCGATTGTATGGTGTCCACGATATGGTCGGCGGCGGCGAGGCGCAGCCCCTCCTTGCTGCCGAAGTGATAGGCGATGGAACCGATATTGGCCTTGGCCTCCGCCGCGATTTCGCGCGTGGAGGTGCCGTCGAAGCCTTGTCGTCCGAACAGCTTGAGCGCCGCGCGGACCAGCGCTTCACGCGTCATCTCCGCAGCGGGCGGCTTGATCATGTGGCATACTTTAATCAATCGATTGATTAAAGTCAAATCCGAGTTCGGACATGGCTTGCCATGCCGGCCCGCGCGGGCTTTAGTGCGCGGCCATGGGCAAGGAAGTCGAGCGCAAGTTCCTGGTCTCCGGCACGGCATGGCGGGATCTGGTCGAGACGGACGTCCGCATCCTCCAGTTCTATCTCGCCGCCGCGCCAGGACGCACGGTGCGCGTGCGCATCAGCAACGGCGCCTCGGCCAGGTTGACGCTCAAATTCGGCAGCACGGCGCGGGAGCGCGACGAATTCGAATATCCCATTCCGCTGGCCGACGCCGTGGAGATGCTCGGCTTCGCCATCGGGCGTGTCATCGAGAAGACACGTCATCATGTTAGGCATGGCGGCTATCTCTACGAAGTCGATGTCTTCGGCGGCGCGCTGGCGGGGCTTGTGATGGCCGAACTCGAAACGCCGGACGATGTTCCGGATGAAATGCTGCCAGACTGGCTCGGCCGCGAAGTGACTGGCGAACAGAAATTCTACAACGCGTCGCTCGCCCTCGGGGGGATTCCGGAGATCGCCGCATGAGCTTTCGCATCGATCCGCGCCTGCCGCTGACCGGCGAGGTCAGGCGTATCCTGGCCGAGGAAATCGGCAAGGCGCTTGCTCATCTCGACATGGCGCGTGACAGGCCGGAACAGGGACTGCACAAATCCCGCAAACGACTGAAGAGCGTGCGTGCCTTGTTGCGTCTGGTTCGTTCCGGTGACGAAACATTCTGCCGCACGGAGAATGAATGTTACAGGCAGGTCTCGGCATTGCTCGCCGGACCGCGCGAGGCGACCGCCTTGATCGAGACGATCGACCGCCTGGCCGACACCTTTCCGGGGCAAAGCGCCGGTCACGGCCTCGGCCCCGCCCGCGATCGCCTGGTGATGCGCCAGCACGCGCTTCATGCCGGCGCCGGTCTCGACGCGGCCATAAAAGCTGCCATCGCCGCCTGCCAGGAGGGCCTCGAACGCGTCGACAGGCTGTCCTTGCCGGACCAGCCGGAGCAGGCCGCCGACATTCTGGCGGAGGGCGCCCGCGCCACATTGCGGCGCGCGCGCAAAGCACTGGACAAGGCGGCCTCGAGCGGCGGGGCCGAGGATTTCCACGACCTGCGCAAGGCGGCCAAGACCCACAGCATGCATCTGTCGCTGCTCGGCCGCCTGTGGCCGACGCCAATCAAGGCTCGTCGCAAGGCGGTCGACAAGCTCGCAGAGCAACTCGGCGAACTGCACGACGTCTTCGTCATGCGCGCGATGCTGGAGGCCGGCGGCGAGCCGCTTGGGCCGCCCGGGGATACGAAACTCCTTGGCAAACTCCTGAAGCATTCCGAAAAGAGCCTGAGGAAGTCCTGCCTTGCCGAGGCGGCCGAACTGTTCGGCGACAGTCCCAGGCGCTCGACGAAGAAGCTGGCCCGCAAGGCGCGCGACGATCTTGCCGGCGCTCCGCCCGCGGAGGAATTGGCGGCGAGGTGACGCAACGGCATTCATCGCCGGTCATGCCGGCATTGGCCGTGTATGGCTCGCCGGGAGGGGCTGGCCCTTCATTCGCGCACCGGCATCGGTACCGACGGCAAGTCGATCCTCTATATCCCGCTGATGAACGAGGGCGAAGTCGCGGCGCTGAAGCTGGATTGAGAAGATTTTCGGAGCCGGCCGCACGAGAGCCTTTGCCACATGGGCCGGGCGGATCTAAAACCAGCCGCCATGAGGATGGTCGTCCGCCGCCCGCTCGCTCGTTCGGAACTGCCGCACGATACGGCCGCTCTCGCGCGCTATCTCATCGGCAAGATCGTGGTCCGGGAATTGCCCGAAGGCATTGCCAGCGGCCGCATCGTCGAGACCGAGGCGTATGTCGCCGGCGATGCTGCCGGGCACGGCTTCAGGGGAATGACCCCGCGCAATCGCTCGCTGTTCCTCGAGCGCGGGCATGCCTATGTCTATCTCGCCTACGGCATCTCATACATGCTGAATGTCTCGAGCGAGATGCCCGGCATCGGAACCGGCGTCCTGATCAGGGCACTGGAGCCGCTCGACGGCATTCCGATCATGCAGCTCAATCGCGGCATCGAGCGCCTGCGTGACCTGGCGCGAGGACCGGGAAGGCTCGCCATGGCGTTGCGGATCGACCGTTCGCTCGACGGGCTCGATCTTTGCCGGGAAGGCCCTCTATGGCTTGCAAGCGATGGCCGCGACCCCGGCGAAATCGGGCAGAGCGTTCGGATCGGCATTTCGAAGGATGCCGACCGCCTGCTGCGATTTTACGTCCGGGAAAGTCCGTTTGTCAGCGGTTCACGATCGCTCAACCCATGAGAGGTGCTTCCCGGCGCGTTGAAAGGAAGAAGAATGCAAGCTACTGCGCTGCCCTTTTTCCCTCCAACTGCGCCTGCGCTGCCCGGATCGAGGCGGCGTAGGTCACCAGCGGGCGCTTGAGGCCGTGGTTGATCAGCGTGCGTCTTGTCTGCGGCGAAGCGCCAGATATGACAAAGCGCACGCCGGCGCGCCTGGCCTTGTGCGCCGCACCCTCGATGACATTGGCCGCGGTCGAATCGAAGAACGGCACCGCCGAGCAGTCGAGGATGAAGTTCTTGCGCTGGTCGGCGATGCGGTCGAGCACCGCGCCGACGGTCGAAGCGGCGCCGAAGAAGAATGCGCCGGAGATGCGGTAGACGACGGTGTCGGCGTCGGTCGCGTCCCTGGAATCATAGACGCTCTCGCGGTCGGCGACGTCCTCGGGCACCAGCGTCTGGTCGGCCTCGACGGCGATGGATTTCGCCATGCGGTCGATGAACAGGATCGAGCCCAGCGCGAATCCGACAACGATGCCTTCGGTCAAGTCGCGGAAGACCACGATCAGGAAGGTGGCCATCAGCACCAGCGCATCGCCGCGCGAGGCGCGCAGCAGCGTGGCGAAAGCCTGCTTCTCGAACATGTTCCAGCACACCACCGCCAGCACGCCGGCGAGGGCGGAGAGCGGGATGTAGCTGGCGAGCGGCGCTGCCGCCAGCATCAGGACGAGCAGGATCATGGAGTGGATCATGCCCGAAACCGGCCCGTGCGCGCCGGCCCGCACATTGGTGGCGGTACGGGCAATGGTGCCGGTGGTGCAGATGCCGCCGAACAGGGCCGAGGCGATGTTGGCGAAGCCTTGCGCCACCAGTTCGCAGTTGGAACGGTGCCGGCGGCCGGTCATGCCGTCGGCGACGACGGCCGACAGCAAGGATTCGATGGCGCCCAGCAACGCGAAGGCGATGGCGTCCGGCAGCACGTCGATCATCCTGTCGAGGCTGACGGGGGGAAGCGCCGGCCATTGCAGGCTGCGCGGGATCCCGCCAAAGCGCGTGCCGATCGTCTCGGCCGGCAGCGCAAACAGCGCCACCGCGAGCGACGCCAGACCGATGGCGATCAACATCGCCGGCCATTTCGGCCGCCAGCGCTTCAGGAAAGCGATGGTTGCGATTGTCAGCACCGCCACGAAGGTCGCCGCGAGATTGATCGTGCCGGCCGCCTCGCCGATCGCCGTCAGCTTCGGCACCAGCGGGCCTGGCTCCTTGCCGGCGAGCTTCAGCCCGAACAGTTCGACGATCTGGCCCGAGAAGATGATGACGGCGATACCGGCGGTAAAGCCGACCGTCACCGGATAGGGAATGAACTTTATGTAGGTGCCGAGCCGCAGGTACCCGATGGCGATGAGGAAGATGCCGGCCATCATCGTCGCCAGCAACAGCCCGTCCACGCCGACCCGCGCGACCGTCGCCGCCACCAGCACGATGAAGGCGCCCGCGGGGCCGCCGATCTGGAAACGGCTGCCGCCGAACGCCGAGATGATGAAGCCGCCGATGATCGATGTGTAGAGCCCGCGCTCCGGCGTCACCCCTGATGCGATGGCGATTGCCATCGACAGCGGCAAGGCGACGATGGCAACGGTCAGCCCGGCAATGGCATCGGCCCTGAGATGTTCGAGCCTGTAGCCTTCGCGCCAGACCGTCACCAGTTTCGGTGTGAACAGTTCGGAAAAAGTCGGCTTTGCCGGCCCATGGGTCGGTTTGCGCGCGGTTTCGTTGAGCGTCTGCCCGATCTCGTCCATGGACTTCCTTCCGCACCTGAAAGGCGGCGGGATCGTCGGCAGGACTGTCGGCGGTCGCCGTCGCGACTTATGCCGGCTCAGCTTTCGGATTGGGCGGCACGGCAGGCTTGAGGCGCACGCCCCGGCCGCCGCGCTCACTGGGTTGATTCTCGCCGATCAGCTCCACCCCGGCCTCGTCGAGGGCCTGGATGACCTTCATCAGCGTATCGACCACACCCCTGACCACGCCGTCGCTCGCTTCCATGCGCTGGATGGTGGGAAGCGAAACGCCGGCGCGCTCGGCGAGCGTCTTCTGATCGATGCCGGCCAGCGCCCTCGCGGCGCGCATCTGCGCGGCAGTGATCATCGGCCGGGATCCCCGTCTGAGTCTGCGGATATGATGTATAATACGATCATTATGATGTTTCAAGCATCAGGATGTACGCTTGAGCCTTGATCATCATCGCTATCGAGCATTTTTCGGATACTTCCCGAGCATTGAGAGCTATGGTGTTCCATCTGGGGCAGGGGATAACGTGGTTGACCATTTTCAAGACATTGACGACATCGGCATGCCTGGTATCGGTGGTCCTTCTGCTAACGGGCTGCGGACACTTGATCAACCGGCTGATCTGACCGCTTCCCGGTCGAGCGTCGTCAGACGTCGTCACGCACCACCCTGCGCCGTTGCAGGACCCTTGCCGCCAACCAGCACAGCATGGCCCAGGCAAAGCCCGCGCACCAGCCGGCCAGCACGTCCGACGGCCAGTGGACGCCGAGATAGATGCGGCTGATGCCGACCAGCACCGTCGTCAGCACGGCGAGCGCCAGAACATAGATCTTCGTCGTCCGGCCCTGCAGGAAGCGCGCCGCAAGCGAGCCCAATGTGAGATAGGTCACCGCCGAAAGCATCGCGTGGCCGCTCGGGAAGGAAAGCGAGGTCTCGTTGACCAGATGCGAGACGAGTTCGGGCCGCGGCCGGTCGACGCCGAGCTTCAGCAGGCTCGACAGCATCTGGCCGCCCGCCACGGCGACGAAGATGAGAAGCGCGGTCCCGGGCCTGCGGATCAACAGCAGATAGATGATCGTCGCCGCCGTGATCAGCACCAGCACGCTGGTGCTGCCGAGGCTGGTGATGTCGCGCATCGCCCCTTCCATCCATGGCGGGCCGATCGGGATACCGGGTTGGCCGGCCTGGCGGAAGGCAAGCATGATTTCAGCGTCGAAGGCGTGCGGCGTGGTGGCCCGTGCCACCTCCATCAACTCCACGAAGCCCCACAGGCCGGCGGCGACGACAAGGCCGGCCAGCAGCACCGGGAATTCGACCCGGCTCAGCAGAGCCTTTGCCGCAGTTCTCATCGGACCTCGTTTCGCAACCATGGTTTGCCGGTCATCGCCCTTGCACATAGGGCCCGAGCGTGATCAGCGCCACGGCGGCAATCGCCAGCACGATGCCGGCCGCCTGCAGCGTATTGATGCGCTCGCCGAAGAATATCAGCGCCACCAGATTGACCGATACCAGCTGGATGACCGCCGACAGGCTGAACGACACCGACATGCCGAACTCGCGAATCAGCCGCAGCATGATCAGGTTGCCCAGCGAATAGAGCGCAAGCGTCAGCACGATCTTGCCCAGGCTGGGCGCCATCCCCCATTGCTTGGCGGCCGCCGCCGCCAGCAGAAAGATCACGGTCGAAAGACCGAGCTGAAGTAACCCCGAAAAACTCACGCTGCCCTCGATATTGATGCCGGTCGTCCGTGCCTTGTTTCGCAAGCGCGTCGCGACGTCAAGCAGCTGCCGTGGGACCAGGCTCTTGTGTCGGCAGGACCGAAGCGCCAAAGTCGCGGCCACTACCCTGCCCCTGCGGGTGGGGGCGAGGAGCGTGGCGTGCGATTTCTCGAAACCTTGTCGCGGCGCTGGAACGGGCTTACGCTGGCGCTGCAGTTCATCATTGCCGGCGGCTTCGGGCTGCTTGCGGTGATGCTGGTGGTCGGCTTCTGGGTCACCGCGCAAATCCGCGAAAGCGTGCTCCACAATTCGGCGGCCACGACTGCCCTTTATGTCGACAGCGTGATCGCTCCGCTGCTCCCCGATCTGCGCACGAACCATCAGCTCGATGACGCCGTCAAACGGGCGCTTGACGAGACCCTCGGCCAAGGCGCGCTCGGCAAACGGCTGTTTTCCTTCAAGTTGTGGCGTCGGGACGGCACGGTGCTGTATTCGAAGGACACGGCCTTGATCGGCCGGCAGTTCGGCCCGAGCGCCAACCTGCGTGCCGCCTTCGCCGGTAATGTCGTCGCCGAGTTCAACGAGCTAGGCGACGAGGACGACAAGGAGGAGAGGGCCGCGGGCGTGCCGCTGCTGGAAATCTACAATCCAGTCCGCGAACCCTGGTCGGGCGAGGTGGTCGCCGTCACCGAATTCTACGAGATCGCCGACGATTTCCAGGCGGCTCTGGCTTCCGCCTTGCTGTCGAGCTGGCTGATCGTGGCCGGCGCCACGCTGACGGCGCTGCTGCTGTTGTCGGGGATCGTCATACGTGGCAGCCGCACCATCGACAAGCAGCGCGGCGTTCTGCAGGGCCAGGTCTCCGAGCTGCAGGCGCTGGTCTCGCAAAACCGGGCGCTGCGCCTGCGCGTCCAGCAGGCGTCGCGCCGTGCCACGGCGCTCAATGAACGATACCTGCGTCGCATCGGTGCCGACCTTCATGACGGGCCGGCTCAGCTCGTCGCGCTGGCGGCGCTGCGTGTGGACAGCCCCGCCATTTCCGGCGAGGGTGCCTCCAGCGACAGCCGCAACGCCGAGATCGCCATGATCCGCATGGCGCTGGACGACGCGATGCGTGAAATCCGCGGCATCTGCAACGGCCTCGTCCTGCCGCAGATAGAAACGGCCGCGACCGGCGACATTCTGCGTCTTGCCGTCGACGAGCATCAACGCAGGACCCGCAGTTCCGTGGCGCTGACCCTATCCAGGCAGTTGCCCGAACTGGGCGCTTCGGAGAAGATCAGCATCTATCGCTTCGTCCAGGAGGGGCTGAACAACGCTTATCGTCATGGGCAGGGCAAGGATCAGGAGGTGAAGGCCGGGATGACAGGCGGCAAGTTCTTCGTTGAAGTGTCGGATGGCGGGCCCGGATTCGACCCGAGGCGAGCCGAGGGCCTGGGGCTCGCCGGCATCAGGGAACGTATCGAAAGCATTGGTGGCCAGTTCGAGACCACGACCGGGCCACAGGGAACACGATTGATGATTACGCTAGCCGTCGAGGATCAACCATGATCGGTACCATCCGTGTCGCCATTGTCGACGACCACCCGCTGTTTCGCGAAGGCGTTACCCGCAGCCTGTCGGAGATCGGCGGCTTCGAAATGGTGGCCCAGGGCGCCACGGCGCAGGATGCCGAACGCATCGCCTCGACTTTGCAGCCCGACATACTGCTGCTCGACATCAGCATGCCGGGTGACGGCCTTGCGTCGGTGGCCGGCATACTGGGTGCCAATCCCGGGCAGAAGATCGTCATGCTGACGGTCTCGGAGGCCAATGCCGACGTGGCGCGGGCGCTGAACGCCGGTGTGCGCGGCTATGTGCTGAAGGGGGTCGGCTCGCGCATGCTGGCCGAAATCCTGCATGGTGTCGCGGCCGGCGAGACCTATGTGTCGCCGACCCTGTCGGCCCGCCTGCTTTCGGACCTGCAATCGCTGCAGCCGGCCAACGGCAGGACGGATCGCCTGCGTCAGCTCACCGGACGCGAGGCCGAGATCCTGCAGCTGGTGGCGGAAGGGCTGAGCAACAAGGAAGTGGCGCTGCGGCTGGCACTGCAGGAAAAAACGGTCAAGCATCACATGACCGGTGTGCTGTCCAAGCTCAACGTCCGCAATCGCACCGAGGCGGCGCTGCTGATGCGCGAAGCGCGGGATCGGGCCGGCAGCTAATCCTGGTCGGCCGCAAGGGATCCCCGGTTTGGGATAACGACACGCATAAATGAAAACCTGAAGCGCGGTGCAGCAGCGGAACGCTCCCGGGCAAAAAAGACGGCCCCTATACGGGGCCGGAGCGACAAGGTCACCTCCGCCGGGGGGCGGCGGAGGTGACACGTAAAGCGGGCGATGCCTATTGCCCGCTCTACAACCCCTTGAGGCGGCTTATATCCGCCGCCGTCGCAGGGCGCTCGACGATCGTGCGGCCCAGAGCGTCGGTCATTTTGAAGCGACCCTTCTCGATCTCTTCCCCGAAGCCGTTAGGGTGCTGCACCACGATCTTGTTGTCGTCTATTTCGACACGATCGCCGGTTGTTGCGTTCACATGCTTGCCGGAGCTGTTGGCACCCTTCCCCTTGCCGTTGTTGCCGCCGCCATTGTTCCCGTTGCCGCCAGCGTTGCCATTGTTGCCTCCTGCGTTGCCATTGTTGCCGCCGCCGTTATTTCCATTGCCGCCATTGCCGCCATTGCCGTTACCGCCATTGCCGCTGTTCCCGCCAGGCTTGGCTTGGGCGCTGGACGCGACAATGCCTGCGGCGGAACCGTGAAAATCGAGGTGATAGGGGGCTATGGTCAGCGCCAGTGCCGGCACTGCTCTCAGGGCCAGCCAGCAACAATGAGCCATGATCGAGCTGCGCATCAGTCCCTCACTTGATCGGGCCGGCGAATTCAAGGGCCATCTCGTGCAGGTACGCGACCATCGGCGACATGGCGTGTTCGTGTAAGTGGCCCACGACCGATGCCGCGGCAATCCGGACCTTCGCCCGATCGGTTTAGGACCTTGGTCCGAGTTTCAAACCGAATGTGGCGCGAGGTTCGCGGTCAGCTGGCGGGTGCACGAATGTCACGAAAGTGTGACCGATCGTCTATAAGGGGTCGAAACGCGTGACACGCTCCAGCCATCCAGCCAGAGGCAGACCCATGACCGACCATCGCTCGCCCGACGCCCGATTCCGCACCAGCCTGCTTGAGGAAAGCAACGGTCCGGCGACCAACCCCACCGACAACAGCACCATGGGCGAAATCATCGCCGAACGGTTTTCCCGCCGCGCTTTCCTCAAGGGCTCGCTGGCCGTCTCGGCCATTGCCGCCACCGTCAGCCCGCTGGCGCTCGTGGCCGCCGACGATGCGCGTGCCGCCGAGGGCTCCGCCTTCTCGTTCGAGGAACTCGAAGCCGGTATCGACGACAAGCACCATGTCGCGCCGGGCTACGATGCTGACGTGCTGTTGCGCTGGGGCGATCCGCTGTTTGCCGATTCGCCGGAGTTCGACCCGGCCAGGCAGTCGGCTGAGGCCCAGGCAAGACAATTCGGCTACAACAATGACTATGTCGGCTATATCGGGATCGATGGCTCCGCCGAGCACGGGCTGCTGGTCGTCAACCACGAATACACCGATCCGCATCTGATGTTCCCGGGCATCGCCAAGATCGTCGAGAAGGATGGCAAGAAGGCGGCCGAACTCGCGCCGCTCTCGAAGGAGCAGGTCGATGTCGAGATGGCGGCGCATGGCGGCACCATCGTCGAGATCCGCAAGGAAGGCGGCAAGTGGCAGGTGGTGCGCGACGGCAAGTTGAACCGCCGCATCACCTCCAACACCGAAATGGCGCTGTCGGGCCCGGTCGCCGGCCATGGCCGCGCCAAGACCAATGCCGACCCATCCGGCACCAAGGTCATCGGCACATTCAACAACTGCGCCGGCGGCGTCACGCCTTGGGGCACCTATGTCATGGCCGAGGAGAACATCCACGGCTATTTCTCCGGTGAACTGCCGGCAGGCCATAAGGAAGCCGCCAATTACAAGCGCCTCGGCATTCCGGAAGGCGCCTATGAATGGGGCGCACATTACGATCGCTTCGACCTCGCCAAGGAGCCGAACGAGCCCAACCGTTTCGGCTGGATCGTAGAGGTCGACGTAAACGATCCGACATCCACGCCGAGGAAGCGCACCGCAATGGGCCGCTTCAAGCATGAAGGCGCCGAATCGATCATCGCCAAGGATGGCCGCGTCGTCTTCTATCTCGGCGACGACGAGCGCTTCGAGTACGTCTACAAATTCGTCACCGCGGGCCGTTTCGATCAGGACGACCGCGCCGCCAACATGAACCTGCTCGACGACGGCACGCTGCATGTCGCCAAGTTCGCCGCCGACGGTACGGTGGAGTGGCTGCCGATCGTCTTCGGCCAGGGTCCGCTGACCACCGAGAACGGCTTCGCCGGCCAGGCCGACGTGCTGATCGAGACGCGGCGTGCCGCCGACCTGCTCGGCGCCACCAAGATGGACCGTCCCGAGGACATCCAGCCCAATGGTGTCAACGGCAAGGTCTATGTCATGCTGACCAACAATTCCAAACGCAAGGCCGACCAGGTCGACGCCGCCAATCCGCGCGCCGACAACGCTTTCGGCCACATCATCGAGATATCGGAAGATGGCGGCGATTTCGCCGGCACCAGGGGCAGATGGGAAGTGCTCCTGAAATGCGGCGATCCGGCGGTTGCCGATGTCGGCGCCACCTTCTCCACCGCCACCACGGCCAATGGCTGGTTCGGCATGCCCGATAATTGCGCGGTCGATTCGGCCGGGCGCCTGTGGGTCGCCACCGACGGCCAGGGCCCGAAGGCCACCGGCCGCACCGACGGCCTGTGGGCGGTCGACACCGAAGGGCCGGCGCGCGCGACGTCAAAACTGTTCTTCCGCGTGCCGATCGGCGCTGAAATGTGCGGGCCGCTGTTTGCGCCCGACGATCAGACCGCCTTCGTCGCCGTCCAGCATCCGGGCGACGGCGGCGAGGACTGGGAGGCGTTCGGCCGCCCGTCCTATTATGAGGATCCGTCGACGCGCTGGCCCGATTTCAAGCCGGACATGCCGGTGCGGCCGGCGGTTGTCGCCATTACCAAACAAGGCGGCGGCAAGATCGCGATTTAGAGGGCAATTCCAGGAAAGTGGGGTTCCGTCCGACGCGTAAAACGAACCTCCAGCCCGGTTCAGGGGCCCGAATTGGCGATCCGCCGGGCAATCCGCTCGGCGATCGCCTTGGCCTGGATGGCGGCATTGGCGAAGCAGCCGCGGATGCTCGGCCGCATGCCGGTGAACCAGAGGCCAGGCAGTTTCGGATCCGCATCGCCGCCGTTGAAGACCGGAACGCCCTTGCCGTCGAGCACGCCGAGATTGCCGACCATCTGCTCAAGCCCGGTGCGGTAGCCCGTCGCGGCAATGACGATGTCGGGATCGATCAGGCTGCCGTTGGCCAGGATGACGCCGTCGCGGGTGAATTCTCGCACCCCCGGCACGACGGTGATCCTGCCCGAGCGGATGGCGTCGATCGCGCCCTCGTCGGCGGCGATCGCTGTGTAGTCGGTGGTCAGGCGGCTGGCGCCGCCCACCGGTGCCGGCGGCACGCCGAATTTCGTCAGGTCGCCGAAAACCAGGCGCTGCGTCAAGGCGATCACCGCATCGGCGACCCGCAAAGGCAACCGCGCCATCAGCGGCGACAGCCGGTGCACGGCAATCTTGCCGATGCGCTTGGGCAGGACCGACGGACCGTTGCGGGCCGACAGCCACAGCGAGGCGGCGCCTGCCTGCGCCAGGTGGTTGAGCGCGTCTATACCCGAGTTGCCGGCGCCGACGACCAGCACCTTCTTGCCGGCATAGTCCTTCGCGTCGCCGAAATCCGCCGAATGGATGATGCGGCCGGCGAAATCCCGCATTCCTTTCCAGTCGGGGATGAACGGCTGTCTGTCGCGGCCGGTGGCGATCACGACGTGGCGCGCCAGGCGCATCCCGGCGCTGGTCTCTATCGCCCAGTGGTCGCCCCTGAACAGGACCGCCTCGACGGCGACGCCGAGCTCCACCGGCAGCCGGTTCGCCTCGCTGAAATCGTTCAGATAGCGGATGACGGCGGTTCTGTGGGGGAAGGCGAGCGTGCCCTTCGGATAGGCAAGGCCGGGAAGTGCCGAAAGGTCGCGGTGAGTATTGAGGCGCAGCTGCTGGTGACGCCGATGCCATGGCTCGGCCAACCGGCTCTCCTTTTCCAGGATCGCCGTCGCCACGCCGGCCTTGACCAGCGCCTGCGCTGCCGCGAGACCGGCGGCGCCCGCGCCGATGACGATCGCCGGTTCGATGGTTACCGTCTGGTGCGCTGCCGGTCTGATTGTCGTATCTGCCATTCGCTCACGAACCCCGTTCCACCCTTGTGGCGCTTCCGCCGACACCAGCAGAACGCCCTCCCGCGCATGATCCATACAGCAGATCGGCCCCGGATTTCGAGGCCATGCGCCGCACCGCGGTTGCGTCCTATATGGCATATACGCGAGATCGGCGATAATCAGGTCGCGGCAATGTGATTGATTCGAGATCCGGGGGCTGGCGGATCTCTGTTACCGGTACAGGAATCCGAAGTCCTCGAAACGCTTTTTTCGGCTTCCTGTGCAAAATCAAGGCGCCACGGCGTATAGCGTACCCGGGTGCGCGCCGCAGATGCACGCGGAATCTCGACCCATGCCCTCCTTGCGGATCTATCTCGACAAAATCCTCGAGCGTGCCTCGCCAAAGGTCGAGCGCCAGGCGTTCACCCATGCCGAACGGCTGGCGCTGGTGCGCCGCCACGGCGACTTCTCACTCGCCTACTCCTCCGCCGTGCAAGGCAGGCTCTCCTATTTCGGCGACGCCGACGGCTACATCGCTTTCGGCACCAAGATGAAGCATCATTTCGCGCTCGGTGACCCGGTCGCCGATCCGGCCCATCGGGCCGACTACATCAGGCGCTTCGTCGAGACCGCCGGCAGCCCCTGGTTCGTGCAGATCGGCGAACAGTCGGCGCGGGTGCTGGCCGGGCTCGGCTACAAGGTCAACCGGCTGGGCATCGACACCCGTCTGCCGCTGCCCGAACACGATTTTTCCGGCAAGCGCAACGAAACCGTGCGCTACTCCGAGCGCTGGCTGTTGAAGAAGGGCTTTTCGTTCGCCGAGGACAAGCGGACGATCTTTCTCGACGAGATCTCCCGGCTTTCGGCGAACTGGCGCGGCGACCGCATCGTCAAGCGTTGGGAAATGGGCTTCCTCAACCGGCACTTCGCCGATCATGTGGGCGTCGACATGCGCCGCTTCGTGCTGCACGGCCCCGATGGCGAACTGGTCGCCCTGCTCGACTTCGATCCGCTGTTTCGCGGCGGCAAGGTCATCGGCTACACCACAGCCTTCAAGCGCAAGCACATCGACGCCTCGCCGCATGCCGAGGTCGGCCTGACCAAATTCGCCGTCGACCGCTTTCGCGAGGAAGGCATTTCGGTCGTCACGCTCGGGCTGTCGCCGCTGGTCGACGTCGGCCCCAGCGGATTCGCCGAAAGCGATTTCTGGCGCAACGCCTTCCAGCGCGCCTATGATTCGCCCTGGGTCAACCGCCGCCGCTTCAACCTGCAGGGGCAGGCGGCGTTCAAGCGCCGTTTCCACGGCATCGAGGAGCCGGTCTACGTCGCCTTCCGCAAGGGAACCTATGTCGAGATGCTGGGCCTGCTGCGGCTGGTGAAGGCGATCTAGCTCTGACCGCGGCTCAGCGTGGCTTCGCCCCTCAATTCCTCAGCCGGTAGCCGGTCCTGAATATCCAGGCGACGGTCGCCACGCAGATCAGCAGAAAAACCACGGTCATGCCGAGGCTGATGCCGACCGAAACGTCCGATTTTCCGAAAAAGCTCCAGCGGAAGCCGCTGATCAGATAGACGACCGGATTGAACAGCGTCACCGTGCGCCAGGCGCCCGGCAGCATGTTGATGGAATAGAAGCTGCCACCCAGGAAGGTCAGCGGCGTGATGATCAGCAGCGGCACCAGTTGCAACTGCTCGAAGCTCCTGGCCCAGATTCCGATGATGAAGCCGAACAGGCTGAAGGTCACCGCCGTCAGCACCAGGAAGGCCAGCATCCAGAACGGATGCTGGATGGAGAGCGGCACGAACAGCGAGGCCGTCGCCAGAATGATCAGGCCGAGGATGATCGACTTTGTGGCGGCGCCCCCGACATAGGCGAGGACGATCTCGAGATAGGAGACCGGAGCCGACAACAGCTCGTAGATTGAGCCGACGAATTTCGGGAAGTAGATGGCGAAGGAGGCGTTGGAGATCGACTGCGTCAAAAGCGACAGCATGATCAGCCCGGGCACGATGAAGGCGCCGTAGCTGATGCCGTCGATCTCGGTGATGCGCGAACCGATGGCCGAGCCGAAGACGACGAAATACAGCGACGTCGACAGCACGGGTGAGACGATGCTCTGCAAAACGGTGCGCAGCGCGCGCGCCATCTCCACCCGGTAGATCGCCCATACCGCGCGCAGGTTCATGGCTCTTGCCTCAGAAGATTGACGAAGATCTCCTCCAGCGAACTGTTCTGCGTGTCCAGGTCGCGGAACTGGATGCCGGCGGCCTCGAGATCGCGGATTAGCGACGCCACGCCCGGCCGGGCGCTCTGGTTGTCATAGGTGTAGGTGATCTGCCCGCCATCCGGCGACAATTCCAGGGCGTAGTGCGAGAAGGCGTCCGGAATGGCGCCGAGCGGGCTGCGCAGTTCCATCACCAGGCGCTTGCGGCCGAGCTTGCGCATCAGTTCGGCCTTGCCCTCGACCAGGATGATCTCGCCTCGGTTGATGACGCCGACGCGGTCGGCCATCGCCTCGGCCTCCTCGATATAGTGGGTGGTGAGGATGATGGTGACCCCGTCCTCGCGCAGCCGCCGCACCATCGCCCACATGTCCTGGCGCAGTTCGACGTCGACGCCGGCCGTCGGCTCGTCGAGGAACAGCACGCGCGGTTCGTGCGACAGCGCCTTGGCGATCATCAGCCGCCGCTTCATGCCGCCCGAAAGCGTGATCGCCTTGGCGTCCTTCTTGTCCCACAGCGACAGGTCGCGCAGCACCTTCTCGACAAAGGCATGGTTTGCCGGCTTGCCGAACAGGCCGCGGCTGTAGTTGACCGTCGCCCAGACGCTCTCGAAGGCGTCGATGGTCAGCTCCTGCGGCACCAGCCCGATCAGGCCGCGCGCGGCGCGATAGTCTCTGGTGATGTCGTGGCCATCCACCGTGACGCTGCCAGACGAACGGTTGACGATGCCGCAGACGATGGAGATCAGCGTCGTCTTGCCGGCGCCGTTGGGGCCAAGCAGCGCGAAAATCTCGCCGCGCTCGATGTCGAGATTGATTTCCTTCAGCGCCTTGAAGCCGGTGGCGTAGGTCTTGGTGACCCCGGAAATGGAGATGACAGGCTGCATGGCTGAAAACGGCTGCTTGAAAGAGGACCCCAGATATAGGACGAATGTCGCCGCATGCAACCGCAAGTCAATGCCGTTGCTGACAGTTCTCGACATTGCCGCCGCATGGCGCTGCGGCGTTCCGCCTCGCGGCGGGACGCCGCTTTGACCGGCCGGCCCTACAAGCCTATTCTCCGCTTATTAGAAGCAGCCGGAGCCCGCCATGGACCCGCTCATCCTTTCGCGCATTCAGTTCGGTGCGAATATTTCGTTTCATATTCTGTTTCCAGCCATCACCATCGCACTCGGCTGGGTGCTGCTTTTCTTCAAGCTCCGCTACAACGCGACCAATGATTCGGCCTGGATGCGCGCCTATTTCACCTGGGTGAAGGTGTTCGCATTGTCTTTCGCCATGGGCGTGGTTTCCGGCGTCACCATGAGCTTTCAGTTCGGCACCAACTGGCCGGGCTACATGGAAACGGTCGGCAACATCGCCGGGCCGCTGCTGGCCTACGAAATCCTCACCGCCTTTTTCCTCGAGGCAGCCTTCCTCGGCATCATGCTGTTCGGCTTCCGCCGCGTTTCCAACCGCATCCACACGCTGGCGACCGTGCTGGTGGCCGGCGGCACCACCGTGTCGGCCTTCTGGATCATCGCGCTGAACTCGTGGATGCAGACGCCGGTCGGCTTCGAGATGCGCGACGGCGTCGCCCACGCCGTCGACTGGTGGGCGATCCTCTTCAATCCCTCCATGCCCTACCGTCTCGTCCATATGCTGCTCGCCTCCGGGCTTACGGTATCGTTTCTCATCGCCGGCCTGTCGGCGCTGCGCTACCTCAAGGGCGACCGCTCGGAATCGATGTGGAAGGCGCTGCGCACCGGCGTCTTCACCGCCGCCATCCTCATTCCCATCCAGATCCTTGCCGGCGACCAGCACGGCCTGAACACGCTCGAGCACCAGCCGCAGAAAATCGCCGCCATGGAGGCCAACTGGAACACCGGCCCCAACGTGCCGCTGGTGCTGTTTGCCATTCCGGATGAAGCGGCCAGGGAAAACAGGTTCGAGGTGACCATTCCCAACGGGGCGAGCTGGATCCTGCGGCACAGTGCCAGGGGCGTGGTACCGGGACTCAACGACTATCCCGGCAACCATCCGCCCGTCTTCCCGGTGTTCTGGGGTTTTCGCGTCATGGTCGGCACCGGCCTGTTGATGCTCGCCGTCTCCTGGTCGGCCGCCTTCTTCCTCAAGCGCCGTCATAGCCTGCCGAGGCCGCTGGCGTTGCTCATGGTGCCGATGACCATCTCCGGTTGGGTGGCGACGCTCGCCGGCTGGTATACGACGGAGATCGGCCGCCAGCCCTGGCTGGTGACGGGCGTGCTGAGGACCGCCGACGCCGTCGGCCCGGTGGCCGGCGGCCATGTGGCGCTGACGCTGGCCGTCTATCTCGCTCTCTACGTGCTGTTGCTGATCGCCTATCTCGGCGTTCTGGTGCACCTGGCGCTGAAGGCGGCCAAGGACGGCGACACCTCGCCGCTGCCGGGCGTGCTCAACAAGCCGATGTCGCAGCCCGCGGCTGGCGAGTAGGAGACAGAGAAATGACCTATGACTGGCCGACCCTGCTCCCCCTCATCTTCGCCGGCCTGATGGGCCTCGCCATCCTGATCTATGTCATTCTCGACGGCTTCGATCTCGGCATCGGCATCCTGTTCGCGGCGGCCGAGGACGCCGAGCAGGACACCATGATCGCCGCCATCGGCCCGTTCTGGGATGCCAACGAGACCTGGCTGGTGCTGGCCGTCGGCCTTCTGCTGGTCGCCTTCCCGATGGCGCATGGTGTCATCCTCAGCGCGCTCTATATCCCGGTGTTCGTGCTTCTGGTCGGCCTCATCCTGCGCGGTGTCGCCTTCGACTTCCGCGCCAAGGTGGCGACGGAGCGCAAGCATCGCTGGAACCGCATCTTCTTCCTCGGCTCGCTCATCGCCTCGCTGGCGCAAGGCTATATGCTGGGCGTCTATGTGCTTGGCCTCGACTTCGGCCTGGGCGGCATGGCGTTCGGCGTGCTGGTGGCGTTCTGCCTGGCGGCGGCCTACGCCGCGATGGGGGCGGCCTGGGTCATCTACAAGGCCGAAGGCGACTTGCAGAAGAAGGCGGTGCGCTGGCTGCGCACCACATTGGTGCTGACCGCGCTCGGCATGGCTGCCGTGTCGCTGGCCACGCCCTTCGCCAGCCCGCGCATCTTCGCCAAATGGTTCGTCCTGCCCGAAATGCTCTATCTGTCGCCGCTGCCGATCCTGTCGGCGCTGCTGTTCCTGTGGCTGTGGCGGCAGACCTCTCATCTGCCCAGGCCCGACGACCGCCATTCGCTGACGCCGTTCCTGACGCTGGCCGCCATCTTCGCGCTGGGCTTTGCCGGGCTCGCCTGGTCGTTCTATCCGTTCGTGGTGCCCGACAGGCTGACCATCTGGCAGGCGGCTTCCGCACCCGAAAGCCTGGCCATCATCCTGGCCGGCACCGTGGTCGTGCTGCCGATCATCATCTTCTATTCCTTCTATGCCTACCGCGTGTTCGGCGGCAAGGCGAGGGACCTGACCTACGATTGAAGGGCCAGGCGACGGCGCGAAATCATCGCCTCCGCCTGCCGCCTGTCGCCTGCCGGAAAGACAATATTCATCTTCACGCGGAATAACCTTCCGCGACATGCTGCGGCCTGATGGCAGCGGTCCGAGAAGAAGGGCAATGCAATGCGCGGTGTCCCGGTTGCCTCGATAGAACACGATCCGCAGGCGCGGCAGCGCTACGCAGTTTTCCTGGGAAAATCGCTACGCCGCTTTCCTGGAATTGCTCTGGTCCTGATCCGCCTGGTCACGCTGATCGCCGCGCTTGCGCTGGCCGGCCTGCTGCCTGTCATTCAGCCCGCTCATGCCCAGCAGACGGCCAACTGGGCCGGTGTCTGGGACACCAAATGGCGCGGCGGCGGCGCCCAGATCACCTTCGAGCAGGACGGCGCCGAGGTGAAGGGCGTCTATCCCCTGTATGGCGGCCGCATCGAAGCCAAGACCGAAGGCGAAAAGCTGTTCGGCCGCTGGTTCGAGGGCAGTCGCCAGGGCGAGTTCAGCTTCGTCATGGCGCCGGACGGCGCCAGCTTCATGGGCCGTTTCGAATCCGCCACCGCCGAATGGTGGACGGGCGTGCGCGTCGACGCCGCCGAGACCCTCAAGGTCGACCAGACCAGCCCGATGACGACGATGCGCTCATTCCTGCAGACCATGAACGAGAGCGGCGCCGACAATGTGCCGCGCGCCACCGGCGGCGGCATGGGCCTTGCCGCGCTGGCGGCCGGCCTTGTCGACGTCACGGAGGCCGATCGCGGCGGCCTCAACATGCCCGATTACACCAAGCTCCTGTTTTCGGTGATCGACAACGCCACCTTGCGCCTGTGGAACCTGCCGCATGATGCGATCCCCGGCGACGAGGTGACAGCCAGGCTGCAGCAATATGGCAGCAAGGTTTTCTTCGACGTCACCTTCCGCCGCAAGGCCGGCGAATGGTTCATCGTCGGGCCGCAGCTCGCCGTGCTGCAGGCCAAGCTCGCCGAGTTCCAGGCGGCGCGTGGCGAAGCCCCCGACATGGTCGACGATCCGGCCAAGCTCGCCTCGCCGCGCGACACGTTCAAGATGCTGCTCGGCGGCATCGCCGACCAGAATGGCGGTTCGACGCAAACGGCGCTCGACATGCGCGGTTACAATCCGGCGGTGCGGTCCGACGAGGCGGTTCTGCTCGAGAGCTATCTCAAGAAAGTCATCGACCGCATCGGCTACGTCTACTGGCAGGAAATTCCCGACGATCCCCAAAGCAACACGCCCTATGTGTATTTCGAGCACCCGGCCGGCAACATCGTCGTCGCTCCGGTGGGGACCGAGAAAGGCGGCAAGCTGTGGAAATTCACGCCGGAAACGCTGGCCAACATCCGCACGCTCTATGCCGATATCGAGGATGCGCCGGTGGCGCCGGAATTCACCGCCTTCGCCAGCAACGATCCCTTCTTCGCCACGAGGGGCCTTGCCCGTGAGATCAGCCCTGCCCTTTTGACCCGCGCCGGGCCGATCGAACGCTGGCAATGGCTGGGGCTCGGCATTGCCGTGCTTGCCGGCATCGCCTTCGGCTTCCTTGCCAACGCCGTCATCGTGTTCTTCGCCCGCCGCGGCAGGAGTTCGGGGCGGGCCGGCTTCTTCCGCGTCGTCGAATGGGCGGTGCGCTCGATCTTCCTCGGCCTGTTCCTGCTGTTTGCGCTGCGGCCGCTCGGCTTGCCGCAGGTGATCGCGGCATCCGCCAAGGCGGCGGCCTGGAGCCTGATCCTGATCGGCGCGGTTCCCGTCGTCTGGCACCTGATCGGCAAGATCGCCGAGCGCTACCGCGCCACCTTCAACGTGCCCGGCTACCACGAGACGCTGATCTCGCTGCTGACCGGCGTGGCGCGCATCGCCGCCCTGGTGGTCGCCTTCCTGCTCCTGGCTGAGGTGCTGGCGATCCCCTATCAGGGCGTGCTGGCCGGCCTCGGCATTGGCGGCCTGGCGGTGGCGCTGGCGGCGCAGCCGACGCTGCAGAATTTTCTTTCCGGCCTGACGCTCTATGCCGACCGGCCGGTCAGCGTCGGTGACTTCTGCAAGTTCGGCAGCCAGTCCGGCACCATCGAGCATATCGGCATGCGCTCGACCCGCATCCGCTCGGTCGACCGCACGGTGATCTCGGTGCCCAATTCCGACTTCGCCGGCATGCAGATCGAGAACTACGCCCATCGCGACCGCACCCGCTTCGCCACCACGCTGCAATTGCGCTACGAGACGACGCCCGACCAGCTGCGCTACACGCTGGCGGCGCTGCGCAAGCTCCTGATCGCTCATCCGCGCGTCATCGACGACCCGTGCCGCGTGCGCTTCGTCGGCTTCGGCCCCTATTCACTCGACATCGAGGTCTTCACCTACATCACGACCGCGGATGGCTCGGAGTTTCTCGCCATCCGCGAGGACATATTGCTGTCGATGATCGCGGTGATGGACGAGGCCGGCGCCCAGTTCGCCTTCCCGGCGCAGTTGGAATACAGCGCCGCCGACCTGCCGCTCGACCAGGAAAAGCGCATCGCCGCGGAAAAGCGGGTCAGCGCCTGGCGCGAGGAGGAAAAACTGCCTTTCCCCGATTTCAGCCAGCTCGACAGGCTGGAGCTCAACGACAGCCTGCCCTATCCGCCGCGGGGCTCGGTGCAATACCGCGAAGCCCAGGCTGCCCCGGCCACGGTCGAAGCCAAGGCCTCGCTGGAGAAGGCGCGCTGGAGCCTGCCGTGGCGGAAGAGGGTGTAGCCTTCTTCGCAGGAGAGGCCGCGATCCCTCGCGCCCCCCTCTGGCCTGCCGGCCATCTCCCCCACGAGGGGGGAGATTGGATGTCGCGACGGCTTTCGCCAATTTCTAACGTTGACAGCGGGGCGGGACGGCGAGGCCGCCGATCTCCCCCCTCGTGGGGGAGATGCCCGGCAGGGCAGAGGGGGGCGCCGTCCCGCCGACCTGTCGTTCTTCTCACCCTGCGAAGACTCAATTGCTGGCCGACAGCACCAGCACCGGCTTGTCGCTGTAAAGCTTCGGGAACAGCGTCTTCAAATTCGCCACCTTTGGCAGGTCGTTGTAGACGATGTAGGGATAGGTCGGGTTGAGCGTCAGGAAATCCTGGTGGTACTCCTCGGCCGGATAGAAGGTCTTGCCGGTTTCGATCGTGGTGACGATGGGTTTGCCGAACAGCTTGGCCTGGTCGAGCTGGGCGATGTAGCTCTGCGCGATCTTCTTCTGCGCCTCGTTCTCCGCAAAGATAGTCGAGCGGTACTGCGTGCCCTGGTCCGGACCCTGGTAGTTGAGCTGGGTCGGATTGTGGGCGACCGAGAAATACACCTGCAGCAGCTGGCCATAGGTGACTTTGGAGGGATCGTAGGTGATCTCGACGGATTCGGCATGGCCGGTGCGGCCGGTGCCCACGGTCTCGTAGACGGCGTCGTCCTTGGCGCCGCCGGTATAGCCCGAGACCGCCTTGGTGACGCCCTTGACGTGCTGGAACACGCCCTGCACGCCCCAGAAGCAGCCGCCGGCGAAGACTGCCGTCTCGCTGCCGCCCGCTGCCTTTTCATCGAGCGCCGGCGGCGGGATCACCACGGCGTCTTCCGCCGAGACGGCCGGCGTCAGCCAGAAGGCGGCGCCCGCGACGGCGAGCGCGAAAGCTGCGAGCGCGCCGCGGACGAGGCCGCTCGAACGGTTCTTGATGTCGGTCATGATTGCACTCCTCATGGCTTGCATAGGGTCCAGTCTATTGAATTAGCGGAGCCGGTGCGATGCGCGAGTTGCGGCGGAGGCTCACATTCTCGTGCGGCCCCAGCGGGTGCGTAACTCTCCGCCGCGGCTTGACCTAGTTGGCAGGCTTCATCGCATCCGTCGCCGGCTTCATCGCGTCAGCCGCCGGCTTCATGGCGTCCGCCGGTTTCATCGCATCGGCGGCGGGCTTCATGGCATTGGTGGCCATCGGGTCGGCCGGCTTCATCGCATCGGTTGCCGGTTTCATCGCGTCGGCGGCGGGTTTCATGGCCTCGTCGGCCCGGGCGATGCCGCCGGCCAGCAATGCCGTCGAGCACAAAGCGAGCGCAAGCGCCGGCAGCGTCAGGCGGGAAAGAACGGTCATGATGGTCTCCTTGGTTGGGTGGCGCGCCCTCGCGGCGGCCGGCTGTTGCGGCGCCGCAGGCGCGGCGTTGCGCAATTTCTGATCGGGCATGGTCTCTCCCCGCAACCGGGAAGTTCCCGGAGGTAAGCTAATCGGCGGCGGCGGCCAGGATCGGCCCGCCGCCGGGCGATTGCACCAGCACTGCGGTGCTGAGGCCATGGGCGGCGGCCGGCACGTCGAGCGTCGTGGCCTCTCCGGTCCAGCTGCCGAGCTTTTTCAGCGCATGCACGACATTGCCGTGCGGCAAGGTGCGGCCGGTGTTCTCGCCGCGCGCCACGGGCACCTCGACGACGCCCCTGGCATAGCGCACCAGCCAGATGTCGGCTTTGCCGCCCGGCACGCTCCCCGCGCCGATGCTGGCCTTGCCGCCATCGAGCGACAGCGACGGCCCCTTGATGCGGCCGCTCGCCGCAATCAGCCGTTCGATCTCGCCGGGCGCGGCGCCGACCGCATCGGCACGGCCGTTGACCACCACCTGCGGCGTGAACGGCCCGTCACGGCCGAGCGGCGGCTCGTAGCTCACCTGGCGCTGCGTGAACTCCTGCCGGCCGAAAATGTCCTTCCAGCCGAGATAGTCCCAGTAGGTGACATTGAAGGACAGCGCCAGCACGCCAGGCTGGTCCTTGACCTTGATCAGATTGGCATTGGCCGGCGGGCAGGACGAGCAGCCCTGGCTGGTGAACAGCTCGACAACGGTAAGCGGCTGCGCCGCGGCCGCGCCGAGCGACGCCGCGAGCGCAAGCGCGCCCAGGCTGGACACTGCGAGGAACCTGCTGCGTTTGGCTTGCGACATGGGATTGCTCCGTGGGCGACGGCGCCGCTGATGTCCCCACTTCGCCGCCAATTATCGCTTCGTTACAGCGCTCACCGGTTTGTGATGAAGGTTGGTCGGGCTCCAAGAGGGCGGAGATTGGCAAAGGCCGTCGCGACAGCCGATCTCCCCCCTCGTGGGGGAGATGTCCGGCAGGACAGAGGGGGGCGCCGTAGAGCCCCTACCTGGATGCGGTTCGACAGCCGTTGTCGCGACGGCAGAGAGTAGGCGGCAGATCGGGAAAGTGGAGGACGAGTTCCGTGGACCCAGGCAAGGCCGGCGGGGCAGCGCCCCCCTCTGGCCTGCCGGCCATCTCCCCCACGAGGGGGGAGATCGGCAGCTTCGCCTCTATTGCGTCAGCACCGTTTGCGAGGGGCGCTGGTTGAAGTCGCACTTGCCCATCACGGTGTAGAAGAAGTCGGCGTTGACGACAGGCGCCGGCACGGCCGAGCCGCCGTCTTCCCAGGCCTGGTAGCCCGTCTGGCCGCACGGCACGGCGGTGAAGATATCGACGGTCTGGCCCGTGGCGATTTCGGGCATGTCGGTCGGGCTGGTGCCGATATAGAGCCGGTTCGAGGTGTTCGGGTCGTTCGACCTGAGCGTGGTCGGCTGGGCCGGTTTGGCCGTCGCGGCGGAGGGCACGTCCATCTCCAGATAGAGCTGGTCCATCTGGCTGACGTCGATGACCGCGCCGGTGCTGTTGGCCGGCGTGGTGGTGCAGACGGTCTGCCGCATGACGCCGTTGCCGTCGGTGCTGGTGATGGCGCCAGAGGGCGTGTTGTCGAAATTGGCGACCGTCGTGGTGTTGCACACCTGCTGCTGCACCTGGGTAAGCGTGGTGCCGCTGACGGTTGAGACGGTGGTGGTGCCATAGCCCTTGGGATCGCCGCCCTTGTTGTAGACATAGCTGATCTGCATCAGCTTCTGCTTCGTGGTCGAGCCAAATCGCGTGCCGTAGAGATACATCGTCTTGTCCCACCAGCCCGACGCCTTCTCGATCTTGAAGGTGGTCTGCACCAGGGCCGCCGCCTTGTTGACCGCCGAGGTGACGCCGACCGGCACGGTGTCGATCCTGGCGATCTGCATGAAGTCGGTCGGCATGGCGAAGCTCGCGGAGGCCTGCGCCGTGGCGGTGCCGTTGGCCGCGATGGTGAAGCTCACCAGCGTGGCGGTGCCTTGCCCGCCATTGGCGGCAAAGGTGTCCCGGAGCATCTGCTGGCGGGCCGCCAGCGCCGTCGTCTTCGGCAGCGTGGTGATGGCCAGCGTCGCCGCGTCGAGCGCCTGCTGCATGTTGGACCGGGTCTGGACCGCCGACGTATAATCGACCGAGAAGCCGACGACGGTGACCAGCGGCACCAGGCTGATGAAGAACAGCGGCATCATCGAGCCGCCGCGAGAGCGGGCGAACCTTCCTGCAAGCCCCGGCATTTTTTCTTACCCCAAAAAACGGTTACCTGCGGGGGAACTAACATGCGCCGGCAAACCGGGGTCTAAGAGGATCGTTCAAAGTTTAAGCATCCGGCCGTGCCCGCCGGCCGTTTCGGGCTTTTCCGCCCGGCTCACCGCTTTGTGATGACCGGGGGGCGCCTTGCGCCGCAAGCCTTGCCGCAGCAAGCCGCCCCTGCTAAAGCGCGCGGCATGAGCACGCCCCTCGACCACATCAGGAATTTCTCCATCGTCGCCCATATCGACCATGGCAAATCCACCCTTGCCGACCGCCTGATCCAGCTGACCGGCGGCCTGGAGCTGCGCGACATGAAGGAGCAGGTGCTGGACTCGATGGACATCGAGCGCGAGCGCGGCATCACCATCAAGGCGCAGACGGTGCGGTTGAAGTACCGCGCCAACAATGGCGAGGACTATATCCTCAACCTCATCGACACGCCCGGCCATGTCGACTTCGCCTATGAAGTGTCGCGCTCGCTCGCCGCCTGCGAGGGCTCGCTGCTGGTGGTCGACGCCTCTCAGGGCGTCGAGGCGCAGACGCTCGCCAATGTGTACCAGGCGATCGACAACAACCACGAGATCGTCGTGGTGCTGAACAAGGTCGACCTGCCGGCCGCCGAGCCCGAGCGCATCCGCGAGCAGGTCGAGGAGGTGATCGGCATCGACGCTTCCAACGCCGTGCTGATCTCGGCCAAGACCGGCCTTGGCATTCCCGACGTGCTGGAGGCCATCGTCCACCAATTGCCGCCGCCGCGCGAGGGCGACGCGACCGCGCCCTTGAAGGCGATGCTGGTCGACAGCTGGTACGACGCCTATCTCGGCGTCATCGTTTTGGTGCGCGTCATCGACGGCGTCTTGAAGAAGGGCCAGACCATCCGCATGATGGGCACCGGCGCCAAATATCTGGTCGAACGGACCGGCGTGTTCACGCCCGCCCGCATCAATGTCGAGGAGCTCGGCCCCGGCGAGTTCGGCTTCTTCACCGGCTCGATCAAGGAAGTGGCCGACACGCGCGTCGGCGACACCATCACCGAGGACAAGCGCCAGACCGCGCACGCTTTGCCCGGCTTCAAGCCGGCGCAGCCGGTGGTGTTCTGCGGCCTGTTCCCGGTCGACGCCGCCGATTTCGAGGATCTGCGCGCCGCCGTCGGCAAATTGCGCCTCAACGACGCCTCCTTCTCCTATGAAATGGAAACCAGTGCCGCGCTCGGCTTCGGCTATCGCTGCGGCTTCCTCGGCTTGCTGCATCTGGAAATCATCCAGGAGCGGCTGGAGCGCGAGTTCAACCTCGACCTGATCGCCACCGCGCCATCGGTCGTCTACCGGCTGCTGCTCAATGACGGCTCGGTGAAGGAACTGCACAACCCGGCCGACATGCCCGACGTGGTCAAGATCTCGGCCATCGAGGAGCCGTGGATCCGCGCCACCATCCTGACCCCCGACGACTATCTCGGCGGCATTCTGAAGCTCTGCCAGGACCGGCGCGGCATCCAGGCCGACCTCTCCTATGTCGGCAAGCGCGCCATGCTGACCTACGACCTGCCGCTCAACGAAGTGGTCTTCGATTTCTACGACCGCCTGAAGTCGATCTCCAAGGGCTATGCCTCGTTCGACTATCACCTCACCGACTATCGCGAGGGCGACCTAGTGAAGATGTCGATCCTGGTCAACGAGGAGCCGGTCGACGCGCTCTCCATGCTGGTCCACCGCACGGCGGCGGAAAAGCGCGGCCGCCAGATGTGCGAGAAGCTGAAGGAGCTGATCCCGCACCATCTGTTCAAGATCCCGATCCAGGCGGCGATAGGCGGCAAGGTCATCGCCCGCGAAACCATCTCGGCCCTGCGCAAGGACGTGACCGCGAAGTGCTATGGCGGCGACGTGAGCCGCAAGCGCAAGCTGCTGGACAAGCAGAAAGAGGGCAAGAAGCGGATGCGGCAGTTCGGCAAGGTGGATATTCCGCAGGAGGCGTTTATCCAGGCGCTGAAGATGGGGGATTGAAGGGGGCGGTTGACGGGCACAGTGAGCTGCATAGTGGAGAGAAGGCACGCTCTGCGCGACGCGTCGATATCGAACTACTCCTCAGCGAAATATCGATTTACTTCTGTAAGCATCTCACAGAATTCCACATCGAGCTCCGACGCGTGGAATTCATCCAAAACCTGGAACAACGAGATAGATACCCCGAAGGCCTCTTCGAGCGCTCGATTTAAAGCGGAAAAGAACTCCTTTCCCGAAATCCGATAGCCGAACCCGCGGGTCGTCCAATCTTTATCAAATTCGCTCTTAGCCAACTTTAGAATAGTTTGAGTGTCTCTCCCATCTCGCTTGAGCTGGTAGTATTTGCTCGTGGAAGACTGCACGTTTATAAGGCAGTCTTCTCGAGACTCGGAAGAGATGGCGGACAGCAGATCATTCAGCCAATCGTCTTCAATAACTTTATTCTTCTTTTTGGCAGCTTTTTGCACAGCCCTGCAGACCGCATCGCGGGCGATGACATAGTTCTCGATCTCTTTGCGCCGGAGGACGTGGCAAAAGACCCCCGACTTTCGCAGCTTCTGCTCGTGGCCTTCAATTTCCTCTAAGCATCGATAATCCCTGTCAAAGATCGCGGCAATCTTTGGCTGAATTCCAAACAACTCCTGAAACGCCCAAGGCAAATTTCCAACCCGAGGCCATTGCTCATACCCACCGATCTTGAGCAGCATCGTATCAGGGTCGCTGAATACCCCGTCGGAAATCAGCATCTGCTCGAACCTGCGATAGATGGAGCGATCATTTCCCTCGAATGCTATTATTCTTTTGGCTCTGGAAAGACGGGCAAAGTCAGCGTTTTCAGACGAACCCAATAGCGCATGCGCGCTCCGGTAGCCCTCTTCAGTCGTGATTCGTTTTCCGGTCTGAAACTCTGTCCTTACCAGAACGACGTCGCCCGAATTTGCTTCATTCATGATCTCCGCAGAGTGCGTGGCAAGAAATATTTGCGAAAATCTTTTCTTAGCAATACTGTATAGTTTTCTCTGAAGGTCAGCATGAAGATAAACGTCTGGTTCGTCCAAAACGAGGATGTCTCCCCCCGACCCTCGAAGAAAATGGGTCATGATTTGCATCCACGCCTGAAATCCAAAACCAGACAAATATATTTCTCGCGGATACTCGTTTTCGATGTAGATCATCTCCAGCGTTGAGGGCACCCCGACAACTACCTTTGGCTTTTGAACCTCAATACCCTTCCAATTTCCTTCGACCAGCATCGAGAAGTCCTGAAATTCACTGTGGCTCTTCTGTCGCCAAATGTTTCTAAAATTCCTTGCGGCAAGTCTAGTATGCTCGACGCTCTTAACGTAGTCGAGGCCGTTTGGTTTCTCCGTCTCTTCAAACTGGCCTAACGTTGGAACAACAATTATAGCTTCCGGGAAGCACTCTTTAAAATAGGCCTTCGTGCTTTTGGCCCTCTTATCCGATTGAATAAAAACTATTGGCTGGCGATCGACATTCAGTACAAGATGAAGTGCCGAACCATTGTCATGGTATATCGAAACTTTAACATCGCTCTCGGAATCGTTCGTCGGTATGTTCGCTATCGGGAGGCAAAAATTCTTGTTGGTCATTTCGTACGTTGCGCAGACGCCGTACGGAGCTTGTGTCTTCAAAACCGGGAGTCTGTATTCTGCATAACGTGCGACGTCTGCGAACAACCGAAGCGCGTCGAGGACAGAGGATTTGCCAGCATTGTTGGGACCTACAAAGATATTTCTTTCTTTGCAGACAACACGAAATTTGGAGTGCTTCCTAAAATTTTCAAACTCGATTCGCCTTAGAATGTATGCCTCCCCCTCGATTACGGCCGAGAGTCGGATGTTTACACGATTCTGCGAGAGTCGTAACGGTGCACCACCGTGCATTCCCTGCCGGCAACGCGCAGGCTTCCCGGTCCAGCGCTACTTGTCTCCATCGATGTCTCCCTCGTCCCAATCGATGACACCCTCTCGGATCAGCATCTTAATCTGATCCCAGATTAGTACTCGAGCTACCTCACTCGCGGTCTTGCCATGTACGCCCGTCTTTGTAAGCCTCTTCAGATACTTGATCGTCTCTGGAGGCAGACTCGGATTGAGCGGTGACGCCTTTTGTTGCCCCTTCGCCATAACTAATTAGTAGCGGATTAGTTATTGACGGTCGAATCCGACCGTGACACGAATTGGACTCGACACCGCTTTTGATTCGTGGTGCGCTAAAAAATGAGCGGACGGTCTCTTATGAAACCGCCCGCCCCGTCTCACTTCGATACCTTAGTAGGTCGTCACGTTGCACCGTGGCGGCCTACGAAAATGGCAGACAACCATCTCCCATCTTCCGTATCTGAGACGAAGGTATTCCCGCACAAAGACGGTTTTAGCTTCGTCCCACACAAATCGCATCTGCATCGCAATCACCTCCTTCCTCGGAGCAGTCGCCCCGGGCTTAAAGGGCGATGTGCGAGAAGGTGGCGATCCGAATCGAACTCGAATCGTGCGTTTCCAATATGGCTGATTCAATTGTTGGCCACCAGCCCTAGCTAATTTGACACTCGCACCGTTTTTAAGTGGGGCGGTCATCAGGCGCTGGCGTTCCAGACAAGGAGCCCACACTTGCGTATCCTTTTTTCGGCTTGAGGAGAAATCACATGCGCTCCACTTCGGACACCAGCGCAGCGATCGGCCTCGCCGGCACCTTCGTCGCCAGTGCCCCGCTGCGCGGGAGGCTGGAGGCCAACGTGCCCTGCTATCTCGGCGCCATCCTGCTCTGGGCGGCGGCGCTCGTCATGGTCAGCAAGCCCAGCAGTTTTGCGCTCTGGATGCGGCTCATAAGCGCTTAGGCGCGCTTCAATTTCAGGCGCTGGCGCCGCCCCTCATCTGGCTGCCGCCATCTTCTCCCCGTGAACGGGGCGAAGGACGCTGTTGTCGCCGCTTTCGTCCATCGCCAGCGTTGCAGGGATAAAGCCGGCGTTGCGGCCCGCTTGCCTTCTCCCCTTGTGGGGCCCGAAGGGCGGGCGAGGCCCGTGACTCGCCCAGGGCGGTGGATCGGCGCGCAGCGCCGAGACGGTTGAGGGGTGTTCCAGCGGAGTGAGGCGTTGGGGTTTTCTGGTTTGGTTCGCTGTTGACGTGGCGCCAAGCTGGAGCACCCCTCATCCGACCTCGCTTCGCGAGGCCACCGCCCTGGGGCGAGCCACGGGTCTCGCCCGTCCTTCGGACCCCCGCTTTCGCGGGGCGAGGAAATCAGGTCGGCGCTGGCCTCACCCCTCAATCCAAACCTTCTCGAAATGCTGTTCCAGCGCCTGGTGCTGCTCGCACCCTTCGATGCCCTTGCGATAGGTCCGGTAGACCGAGCGCCAGTAGGGTTGGATGATGATGCCTGAATCGCGCAGATTCTTCTCGATGCCGGCCATGATCTCCTTGCGCTGGGCGGCGTCGGGGGTGGCGAGCGCCTTGTCGAGCAGTTCGTCGAACTCCTTGTTGGCGTAGGCGCTTTCGTTCCAGGCGGCGCCCGATTTATACGCCAGCGCCAGCACCTGGACGCCGAGCGGGCGGCCGAGCCATTCGGTGCAGGAGAAGGGATATTTGCTCCAGTCGTTCCAGAAGGTGGCGGCGGGCAGCACGGTGCGCTTGATCTTGAGGCCGGCCTCGCGCATCTGCGCCGCTATGGCGTCGCCGGTGCTCTTTTGCCATTCGACGTCGACCGAGATGAGGTCGTATTCATGGTCCGCCTTGCCGGATTCGGCGAGCAGCTTCTTCGAGGCGTCCACGTCGCGCTTGGCCGGGCCGATATCGGCATATTCTGGGTGCATGGGGCCGACATGGTGGTTGTCGGCGGGCTTGCCGCGGCCGCCGAGGCCGAGCGCCAGCACGGCGGAGTTGTCGACGGCGAGCTGGGCGGCGCGGCGCACCTTGACGTCGTCATAGGGCGCGTTGGCGACGTTGAAGCGGGCGACGATGGTGGAGCCGGTGGCGATCTCGGAATTCTTCAGGCCCATCTGCTCGGTCTGCGAGACGGCATCGGAGGCGGTTTCGTGGTCGGTATCGATCTCGCCGGATTCGAACGCCGACAGCATGGCGTTGGGGTCGGAGCCGTAGTCGATCCACTGGATGCCATCCAGGTAGAATTCGCCCTTCCACCAGGGCTTGTCCTTGCGCTTTACCTCGGCTCCCGTCTCGGCGTCCCACTTCACCAGCTCGCAAGGGCCGGTGGTGATCGAAAGTGCCTTCAGCGGGTCGCCATCGCCCTCATAAGAGCGGTGCATGATCAGCGCGGGATAATCGGCCATGCCGGCGATCAGCGAAATGTCCGGCTTGGGCAGGTTGAGCTTGATGGTGAAGTCGTCGACCTTCTCGATGCCGCCATCGACCACCTTCTTGGTGTCGGCATTGACCAGCGCGCCCATGCGCGCGGCGACCGAATTGCCGGCAACGCCGGCCTCGCACCAGCGGGTGAGGTTGTGGACGACATCGTCGGCGTCGAAGGCGTCGCCGTTCGACCAGGAGATGCCCTTGCGCACGTGAAGCGTGAGCGTCTTGGCGTCGTCGCTCATCTCCCATTTTTCGAGCAGCCAGGGCTCGAAGGAGAAATCGGTGTTCCAGCGCACGAGATATTCGTTGCAGTGCCGCGCGACGTTGGACATTTCGACGCCGTCGAAGGTGCGCGGATCCTTGAAACCCTTGACGTTCATGGCGACGCGCAGCACGCCGCCCTTCTTGGGCTCCGCCGCGCGGGCGGGCGTGGGCGCCAGCCCGCCCAGGGCAAAAGCGCCGGCGGCGCTGACGCCGAGCCCGGCCATCAGCGCAAAATATTCGCGCCGGTTGATGGCGCCGCTCCTGAAATCCTCGGCGACGGGTTTGGCTTTCGGGTGCAGTTTCCTGCCGGTCAGCATGAATTTCATCGTCGTTCCCTCTTGTTGGGCGCCCGGCCGACCGCGTGCGCGGGGGCGAATGCGGCTCGCCGGACGCCATTGCCTGAGGGATGATAGAGCGAGCTTACGCAGCGGAGTGTTCTGGAATCCGCAGGACTTGTGCGCTGCTCCGCAGGAGGTTCGCATGAAGGGGGCGCGCGAAGGCCTTCACCTTCGTCATCCACGGGTCTGCGCGGCGTCGCTGCGCTCCTTGCTTCGCCCGTGGATGACGAGATCACCCCCAGATCATCAGCGCGACGAGCCCGACGATGCCGACCACCAGCCGCCACCAGCCGAACAGCGCGTAGCCTTTGCGCGAGACGTAATCGAGCAGCAGGCGCACCACCAGCAGCGCGGTGACGAAGGCGGCGACGAAGCCGACGGCGATGATCGGCAGGTCGGCCGACGTCAGCACGTTGCGGTTCTTGAACAGGTCGAAGGCGAAGGCGCCGACCATGGTCGGGATGGCGAGGAAGAAGGAAAATTCCGCCGCCGCCCGCTTGTCGACGCCAAGCAGCAGCGCGCCGACGATGGTCGATCCCGAGCGCGAGGTGCCGGGGATCAGCGACAGGCACTGGAACAGCCCGATCTGCAAATAGAGCCGCGTCGGGAAGCGTTCGACGTCGCGGTACATCGGCTTCAGCTTCATGCGATCGACGGCGAGCAGCACCACGCCGCCGATGATCAGCATGATGCAGATCAACCGCGGCGATTCGAACAGGATGGTCTTGATGAAATCATGCGCCAGCGCGCCGATGACGGCCGCCGGCAGGAAGGCGATGAGGATGCCGATGACGAAATGCCGCGTCAGCCGGTCATGCGGCAGGTCGAGCAGCATCTGCCACAACCGCCGGAAATAGACGCTCAGAATGGCCAGGATGGCGCCGAGCTGGATCAGGATCTCGAAGGCCTTGCCCGTCGAGTGGAAGCCGAGAAAGTGGCCGGCGAGCAGGATATGCCCGGTCGAGGACACCGGAATGAACTCGGTCAGTCCCTCCAGCAGACCGAGCAGCAGGGCTTCGACGATTGTCTGGCTTTCCATTGGCTACCTCGGCATTCGCTGGATGGGCTGACAGGGCTTGCTTGTCATGGCGCCGAACTCCCCCTATAGGTCGCAACACCCTGACGGCCCGCTTACCGGGCGGCCAAGACTTACCGGTGCGCCCGGCGATTCGCCAGTGTGGCAATCCGGAATTCGCCACACCCGGGAGGAGCGCGATGCGCGAATTCCGGATTCTGAGCCACACTGCCAACTTTAGTTCTGGTGTGGTTTGGATTTGAAGTTCCTGAGCGCGGATGCCGTTGAGGGGACAGGAACTTCAAATCCAAACCACCAGTGCGCTTTATCATCGCGGAACCATGCTGACGCTTTTCCATCATCCCATGTTCGCCTCCTGCCGGTTCGTGCGCCTCGCTTTCGGCGAGTATGGCGAGGAGTTGGCGCTGATCGAGGAGAAGCCGTGGACGCGGCGCAAGGAGTTCTTGGCGCTGAACCCGGCCGGCACGCTGCCGATCCTTTTGGCCGAGGGCGATGTGCCGATCGTCGGCGCCACGGTCATCTCTGAATATCTCGACGAGACGCGCGGCGTCCTGAAGCGCGACAAGCGCCTGTTCGCCGAGGACCCGATGCAGCGCGCCGAGATCCGCCGGCTGACCGACTGGTATCTCCACAAGGCCGAGAGCGAGGTCACCCGGCATCTGGTGCGCGAGCGCGTGCTGAAGCCGGTCATGCCGGAAACCGCCGGCGGCGGCTCGCCCGATTCGGCCGCCATCCGCGCGGCGCGGGCCAACATCCGCCAGCACATGAAATACACCAACTGGCTGGCCGGCACCCGCCACTGGCTGGCCGGCTCGAGGGTCACCTATGCCGACCTCGCCGCCGCCGCCACCCTTTCGGTGCTCGACTATCTCGGCGAGATCGACTGGCGCGAGCACACCGCCGCGCGCGAATGGTACACGCGGGTGAAGTCGCGGCCTTCGTTCCGGCCGCTGTTGACCGACCGCGTGCGCGGCCTGTCGCCGGTGTCGCATTATGCGGACCTCGACTTCTGACGCCGCAAAACTGCGCGCGCTGATCGACGCGCAGGCGCGGCGCGCCGGTTTCGAGGCGGTCGCCGTCACCACCCCCGATGCGATCCCGCTGGCGCCGGCCCGGCTCGCCGCCTTTGTCGCGGACGGGTTCCATGGCTCCATGGGCTGGATCGCCGAGACGCTGCAACGCCGCAGCGAGCCGTCAAGCCTGTGGCCGCAGGTGCGTTCGATCGTCGTGCTGGCGATGAACTACGGGCCGGACCACGATCCGCGTGACCTGTTGGCCAGGCGCGACCGGGGCGCGATCTCGGTCTATGCGCAAAACCGCGACTATCACGATGTGATGAAGGGCCGGCTGAAGGAAATCGCCGGCAAGATCGTGGCGCGGGCGGGAGGCGACGTCAAAGTCTTCGTCGATACCGCGCCCGTCATGGAAAAGCCGCTGGCCGAGGCCGCCGGGCTCGGCTGGCAAGGCAAGCACACCAACCTGGTCAGCCGGCAGCACGGTTCCTGGCTGTTCCTCGGCACCATTTTCACAACCGCCGAACTGGTCCCCGACATGCCGGAGGAGGACCATTGCGGCTCCTGCCGCGCCTGCCTCGACGCCTGCCCGACCGATGCCTTCCCGGCGCCCTATCGGCTCGATGCGCGGCGCTGCATCTCCTATCTCACCATCGAGAACAAGGAGCCGATCCCGCATGAATTCCGCGAGGCGATCGGCAACCGCATCTATGGCTGCGACGACTGTCTCGCCGCCTGCCCATGGAACAAGTTCGCCAAGGTGGCGTCCGAGGCCAAGCTCGCCGCGCGCGACGATCTACGCGAGCCGGCGCTGGCCGATCTCCTGCGGCTGGACGACACGGCGTTTCGCGCCTTCTTTTCCGGTTCGCCGGTCAAGCGCATCGGCCGCGACCGCTTTGTCCGCAACGTGCTGATCGCCGCCGGCAATTCCCGCGATGCCGGGCTTGCCGGCGCCGTGCGCGCCTTGCTCGCCGACGCCTCGCCGCTGGTGCGGGGCGCGGCAATATGGGCGCTGGCGCGGCTGGTGCCGGAGGCCGAATATTGCGAACGCGCCGCAGCCGGCCTGAAAACCGAGAGCGACGCGGCCGTGCGCGAGGAATGGGCGCGGCCGGTTCCAGCCAGGGCGCCTGCATGAGCGAAAAGCGGATATTCATCTTCGGCGCCGGCTATTCGGGCAAGGCTTTTGCGCGCGCCAACCGGGAGCCTGCCAGGACGGTCGGCGGCACGACGCGCTCCGCGGAAAAATTCGAGGCGCTCCGCCAGGCCGGCATCGCGCCGCTGCTGTTCGATGGCGCGCTGACCGGCGAAATCGGCGATGCGCTCGCAACAACAACCCATCTGGTGATCTCGATCGCGCCCGAGGAGGCCGGCGATCCCGTGCTGAATGCCGCCCGCGAGGCGATCGTGCGGATGCCCGCGCTCGAATGGGTCGGCTATCTCTCCACCGTCGGTGTCTATGGCGACCATGGCGGCGCCTGGGTCGACGAGACGGCGCAATGCCGGCCGGTGTCGAAACGCTCGGCGATGCGCGTGGCGGCCGAGCAGGACTGGCTGCGGCTTGGCCGCGAGATCGGCCGGCCGGTGGCGGTGCTGCGGCTCTCCGGCATCTACGGTCCCGGCCGCAACGCCTTGGTCAATCTGGAAAACGCCACCGCGCGGCGGCTGGTCAAGCCCGGCCAGGTGTTCAACCGCATCCATTGCGACGATATAGCTGGCGCGCTGTGGCATCTCATCGGGGATGATGCAGGCGGCATCTTCAACGTCACCGACGATGAGCCCGCGCCGCCGCAGGACGTCGTGGCCTATGCCGCCGCGCTGATGGGCATCACACCGCCGCCCGAAATTCCCTTCGAGGCCGCCCAACTTTCGCCCATGGCGCGGTCCTTCTATGGCGAGAACAAGCGCGTCGCCAACGCGGCGCTCAAGGCGACGGGCTACCGGTTCCGCTTCCCGGATTACCGCGCCGCCTTCGACCATATGTGGGCAAGCGGCGACTGGCGCGACGGCGCGCCGCGCAGCCCGATGAAGCGCTGACGCATTCGTGACACGGTTTCGGGCCGGAATGCGTCGGAAAAGAAAACAGGGCGGTTGACCGGTTTGTGAAAAACGGAACCGCTCCGGCGATCGAAGCAACGTCCATTGCGTGCTATGATTCGGGCTTGGGTTTGCGGCGGGGGTTCATGGAGACAGCGATGCGGCTCGGCAACCGTTCACAGCTGGCGGCTTTTGGCCTGCTCGCCCTCACAAGTCTCGCCGTGCGGCCGGCAATGGCCGAGGAACGGGCAAAGGACCTCTTCGGCGCCGAGAAACTGCCGGCTGCGACCGCCCCGCAATCCTTCGGCTTCTACTCCAAGGGCTGCTTTGCCGGCGGCGTCGCCATCCCCATGGACGGCCCCACCTGGCAGGTGATGCGGCCGTCGCGCAATCGCCGCTGGGGCCATCCGGCGATGATCGCGCTGGTCGAGAAACTGTCGCGCGATGCCGTCGCCGACGGCTGGCCGGGCCTTTTGATCGGCGACATCGCGCAGCCGCGCGGCGGCCCGATGCTGACGGGCCATGCCTCGCACCAGATCGGGCTCGATGCCGACATCTGGCTGACGCCGATGCCCCGCCGTCCGCTGTCGATGGCGCGGCGCGAGACGATGAGCGCCACCTTGATGGTCGACGAAAAGACGCATCTGGTGAAGGACGCGCTGTGGACCCCAGCGCATACGCGGCTTTTGAAGCGCGCGGCGAGCTATCCCGAGGTCGAGCGCATCCTGGTCAATCCCGGCATCAAGAAGAAGCTCTGCGACACCGTCAGGGGCGATCGCTCCTGGCTGCGCAAGATCAGGCCGTTCTGGGGCCACGACTATCATTTCCACATGCGCATCGGCTGCCAGCCGGGCTCGCCCAACTGCAAGGCGCAGGAAGCGACCCCGGCCGACGACGGCTGCGGCAAGCCGCTGGCCTGGTGGTTCACGCAGGAACCGTGGCGGCCCAACAAGAACCCGGATGCGCCCAAGGCGCGCGACCTGATGACCATGGCGAACCTGCCGAGAGAATGCCGCGCCGTGCTCGACGCGCCCGGGCCGGCTTCGGTCGAGGCCGCCACCTATCACGGCGGCGCCGTACCGGTCGCGGTCGCCGCGCCCGAACCCGAGGCGCCGTCGCTGCCCGCCACCGCGGCCAGCGGCACGGCCGGCCTGCCAGGCATGGTGAACGCCTTCACCGCGACGCCCGAGATCGGCGTGCCGGTGCCGCGGCCACGGCCGGGAAACTGACCGCGTCAGTTGACGCCCCGGCGCTTCGCCGCCGTTCATTCGTTCCCCGCGAGCAGGAGGGCCGGCATTGCAAACGCAGGATATAGGCCTTCGCCGCGTCGTCCGGTGGGTGGCCCTTCTGAACCTGGGCTACTTCATCGTCGAGTTCGCCGTGGCATCTGCGATCGGCTCCGTGTCGCTGTTCGCGGACAGCGTCGATTTCCTGGAAGATGCCTCGCTCAATTTGCTTATTCTCGTTGCCCTGGGCTGGGGCGCCCGCAGTCGCGCAAGGGTCGGCATGGCTCTGGCGGCGATTCTTCTGGTGCCCGCGTTGGCAACGCTCTGGACGGCTTGGGCCAAGTTCAACCTGCCGGTCGCGCCGTCGCCGCTGCCGCTGTCTCTTGCGGGCGCCGGGGCTTTGGCCGTGAATCTGTCTTGCGCGTTCATGCTGGCGCGCTTCCGCCATCACGGCGGCAGCCTGACAAAGGCCGCGTTCCTCTCCGCGCGGAACGACGCCTTTGCCAACGTCGCCATAATCGCCGCGGGCCTTCTCACCGCGGTGATCTGGCATTCCGCGTGGCCCGACCTGATTGTCGGCCTGGGAATTGCCGCCATGAACGCCGATGCGGCCCGCGAGGTCTGGTCCGCTGCCCGCGAGGAGCACAAGGCGGCAGCCTAGTCGCGGCCGTTCGACTTCATAAATCGGTCGTGCGCACCATCGGTTTCGAAAACCGTTTCCCTTTTCAAACTCATGCGCTAGTCAACGGGAGAACGGCAATGAGCCGTCGGGCGCCGGGGACGGACGAGAAAGCATGCCAAACACAGGCGACGACGACACGGCGCTGCGGTTCCCGATCCTGATCGGCGACATCGGCGGCACCAATGCGCGCTTCTCGGTCGTGCTCGACGCCAATTCGGAAGCCGGCGAGCCGGCGATCGTCCAGACCGCCAGCTACAACACAATCGACGAGGCGATCCAAGCGGCGGTGCTCGACCGCTCCTCGGTCCGCCCCAATTCGGCGGTGCTGGCGGTGGCCGGCCCGGTCGATGGCGACGAGATCGAGCTCACCAATTGCCCGTGGATCGTCAAGCCCCGGCAGATGTTCGCCAGCCTCGGCCTCAGCGACATCGTCGTGCTCAACGATTTCGAGGCGCAGGCGCTGGCCGTCGTGGCGCTCGGCGAAGAGCACATGGAAAAGATCGGCGGCGGCGCGCCGGAGCCCAATGCCGGCCGCGTGGTGCTCGGTCCCGGAACCGGGCTCGGCGTCGCCGGGCTGGTGCACGCGCTGCGCCACTGGATCCCGGTGCCCGGCGAGGGCGGCCATATGGACATCGGCCCGCGTTCTAGCAGGGATTTCGAGGTTTTCCCGCATATCGAGAAGATCGAGGGCCGCATTTCGGGCGAGCAGATCCTGTGCGGACGCGGTCTGGTCAACGTCTACCGGGCGGTGGCCAAGGCGGACGGCAAGCCGTCGCCCTTCACCACGCCGGCCGAGATAACCGCAGCGGCACTTGCCAGGGCCGATCCGGTTGCGCAGGAAGCGCTGGAGATATTCGTCACCTGCCTTGGGCGCACCGCCGGCGATCTCGCCTTGGTGTTCATGAGCCGCGGCGGTGTGTTTCTCACCGGCGGCATCGCGCAGAAGATCGTGCCGGCGCTGAAACAGGGCAATTTCCGCGCCGCCTTCGAGGACAAGGCCCCGCACAGCGAATTGATGCGCACCATGCCCGTCTATGTCATCACCCATCCGCTGGCGGCCCTTCTGGGCCTCGCCGCCTACGCCAGGAACCCTTCGCTGTTCGGCGTGCAGACCGCGGGCCGCCGCTGGCAGGCCTAGGCTGGGTCGCATGACGGACCAGGCGTCCGTCCGGTCCCCGCGACGAAGTTAATCAGCCGCAGGCATAGGCAAGCCGGCCGCTTGGCGCTAAGAGGGGCGCCAGAAGGGATGCCGTGTGCAGCCCGTCCCACCAAGCGGAAACCACGAAGCGCTCCCGATTTGACACTCCAAGCTCCACATAAGCAGAAAGCCACCCCTGGCGAGGTCTGGGCGGTGCTGCGCCGTATCATCGCCGAGAACGGCCGCGACTATTTGTGGTCCTACATCTTTGCCGGGGCCTGCCTGCTGGCGGTGTCCGCCACGACCGCTTTCACCGCCTGGATCATGAGCCCGGTCGTCAACCAGATCTTCTATGAGCGGCGCGGCGATCTGATCGTGTGGATTTGCGCCGGCGTCATGGGCGCCTTTCTCGTGCGCGGTTTCGCCGGCTACGGCCAGGCGGTGACGCTGGCGACCGTCGGCAACAATCTGGTTGCGCGCTACCAGCGCCGCATCTTCGATCACCTGATGAAGCTCGGCGTCGGTTTCTTCAACGACACGAGATCGGGCCGGCTGGCGGCGCAGGTCAACGAGAACGTCAACGGCATTCGCGACCTGCTGTCGATGACGCTGACGTCGATCGCGCGCGACGGGGTGACGCTGTTCGGGCTGCTCGGCGTCATGATCTACCAGGATCCGGTCCTGTCGCTCAGCTCGCTGGTGATCGGGCCGCCGCTCATCTACACCGTTGTCTACCTGATGCGCCGGGTGCGCCGCATCACCCGCGAATCGGTGCAGATCAACTCCCGGCTGATCGGCGCCATGCAGGAAGCCACGCAAGGCATCGCCATCGTCAAGGCCTTCACCATGGAGGACGAGCTATCGCGACGCATCAGCCAGCTCGCCAACAGCGCCGAGCACCGCGGCAACAAGATCGCCCGGGTTTCGGAACGGCTGTCGCCGATTTCCGACATGCTGGCCGGTCTCGCCGTCACCGGCGTCATCGCCTATTCCGGCTATCGTGCGCTCGTCCTCGGGCAGCCGCCGGGCGCCGTCTTCTCCTTCATCACCGCGCTGATGCTGGCCTACGACCCGGCAAGGCGGCTGGCGCGCATGCAGGTCGGCATGGAGCGCGCTTTGGTCAATGCGCGCATGATCTACGAAATCCTCGATCTCGAGCCGCAGCAGGGCGATGCGCCGGGAGCCGCCGAGGCCAATTTCACCACGGGCGAAGTGCGGTTCAACAATGTGAGCTTCCGCTATGTCGAGGAGGCACCGGTCCTGCAGGACCTCAGTTTCGTCGCCGCCGCCGGCAAGATGACGGCCATCGTCGGCGCCTCCGGCGCCGGCAAGACGACGCTGGTGGCGCTGCTGCAGCGTTTCTACGACGTCGAGTCGGGCACGATCGAGATCGACGGCCAGGACATTTCCAAGATCACCAAGCAATCGCTGCGCAGCTCCATCGCCTATGTTTCGCAGCAGCCCTATCTGTTCGAAGGCACCATCCGCGATAACATCCGCTATGGCCGGCTCTCCGCCACAGATGCCGAGATCGAGCAGGCCGCGCGACTGGCCCAGGCCGACGGCTTCATCCGCCAGCAGCCGCTGGGCTACGACACGCCCGTCGGCGAAAACGGCGCGTCGCTGTCGGGCGGCCAGCGCCAGCGTGTGTCGATCGCCCGCGCCATCGTCCGCCAGGCGCCGATCCTGCTGCTCGACGAGGCGACCTCGGCGCTTGACAATGAGGCGGAAGCCAAGGTCCAGGAAGCGCTGACCCACGTCATGGAGGGGCGCACCACCATCGTCATCGCCCACCGGCTGTCGACGGTGGTCAATGCCGACCACATCATCGTGCTGGAACAGGGCCATCTGGTCGAACAGGGCACCCATGCCTCGCTGATGGCCGACCCGCACAGCGTCTATTCCCGCTTCCACCGGGTGCAGGGCAGGAAGGGCCTGGGGCTTGTCGATGACGGCGCGCCGATCCAAACTCCGGCGCCAGGGCCGACGCAACCTATCGAGACGCAGGGCATCGCCGGGAGCGCGAGATGAGTGAAACGCCGACAGCCGACAGACCCGCGGGCGATATGGGCCTGGTGGTGGTGGGCGCCGCCGGCCGCATGGGCCAGACGCTGATCCGCGCCATCCACACAATGCCGGGCGCACGCGTCGCCGGCGCGATCGAGCGGCAAGGATCGCCCTATCTCGGCAAGGATGCGGGCGAGCTTGCCGGCATCGGCATCATCAATGTGCCGATATCGGACGATCCGCTGCCGGCCTTCGCCGGGGCGGACGGCGTGCTCGATTTCACCGCCCCGGCTGCGACCGTCGAATTCGCCGGCTATGCGGCGCAGGCGCGCATCGTCCATGTCATCGGCACGACCGGCTGCTCGGTCGACGACAATGCCAGGATCGCCGCCGCGGCGCGCCATGCGACGATCGTCAAGTCGGGCAATATGAGCCTCGGCGTCAATCTCCTGGCGGTGCTGGTCGAACAGGCCGCGCGCGCCCTCGACGCCGGGGATTTCGACATCGAGATCCTCGAAATGCATCACAGGCACAAGGTCGACGCGCCGTCCGGCACCGCTCTGCTGCTGGGCGAAGCCGCCGCCGCGGGGCGTGGCGTGCCGCTTGCCGGCAACGATGTGCGCGTCCGCGACGGCCACACCGGCGTGCGCAAGCCGGGCTCGATAGGCTTCGCAACCCTGCGCGGCGGCTCGGTGGTCGGCGACCACAGCGTGATCCTGGCCGGCACCGGCGAACGTATCACGCTGGCCCACCATGCCGAGGACCGCACCATCTTCGCCCGCGGCGCCGTCAAGGCAGCCCTGTGGGCGCATGGCAGGAAGCCCGGCCTTTACTCGATGCGGGACGTGCTCGGGCTTGCCTGAAACGACCCCGGACCATCTTCATCCACATGCAATTCCGGACAGAAAACCGCTTCCCACTTCTGCTGGAATTGCTCAGATCCCAGAGGAGCAAAAATGTCGAGAACCCTCGTGCTCGTGCGCCATGGCCAGAGCGAATGGAATTTGAAGAACCTGTTCACCGGCTGGCGTGACGTCGACCTGACCGAACAGGGCCACGCCGAGGCCAAGGCAGCCGGCCGGAAGCTCAAGGCACGCGGCCTGAAGTTCGACATCGCCTTCACCTCGGCGCTGGTCCGGGCGCAAAAAACCTGCCAGCACATTCTTGACGCCGTCGGCCAGAGCGACCTGGAAACCGTCCGCGACCAGGCGCTGAACGAGCGCGACTATGGCGACCTCTCCGGCCTCAACAAGGACGACGCGCGCAAGAAATGGGGCGAGGAGCAGGTGCATGTCTGGCGCCGCTCCTACGACGTGCCGCCCCCCGGTGGCGAAAGCCTGAAGGACACCGGCGCCCGCGTCTGGCCTTATTACCTGCACGACCTCCAGCCGCATGTGCTGCGCGGCGGCACGGTCCTGGTCGCCGCCCACGGAAATTCGCTGCGCGCGCTGATCATGGCGCTGGACGGCAAGTCGGGCGAGGAGATCGTCAAGCTGGAGCTCGGCACCGGCGTGCCGGTTATCTACACGCTCAACGCCGATTCCACCGTGGCGTCGAAGGAAGTGCTGGAGGGCTGACCGGCAAGCGTCCCGGTCACCAAATTGTCAAAGTCGGCGCCGCCCCTCATTGTCCTGCCGGACATTTCTCCCCGTATAGTGACGGGGAGAAAGGGCTGGCCGCAACGCTGGTGATTGGCGAAACCGTTGATGAAAGCGCCCCTCTCCCCGTCACTATACGGGGAGAGGATGCCGGCAGGCAGGTGAGGGGCGGCGCCAACGCCCGAAACTGAGCCGGCGCGCGGCAGCCCTCGAAAAAAAACCGCGTTGACACGCACCGCTTGCCCGCTTATTGAGCCCGCACCAGCCCAGATGGCGGAATTGGTAGACGCGCACGGTTCAGGTCCGTGTTCCGCAAGGAGTGGAGGTTCGAGTCCTCTTCTGGGCACCAAATTCCCGTTTCGAACCGTTCGACGGTTCAGAGACTCTAAGGAAAAGCCCGGCTCGTCCGGGCTTTTTTCGTACCGCCGATTCGTCGGGCCGCCTGGTTGTCCACCACCCAGGTATAATCCGATATCTGCTACGGGTATGTTGTGCTTACCTTCATAGGTAAAGTGTCGGCATGAGCAGTTATCTCAACGTAAGCGCAGACGATGTCCAAAATCTTTCAGACTCCGACCTTCGCGAGCTCGTTGCTCGCCTTGCACAAGCGGACGTGAGGTCAGCGGGATTCTCAACCAATGCCGTGACATGGGGCGGCGACCAGCGTGCCGAAGACGGTGGTATCGACGTACGAGTTGCCCTTGGAGCTCTAGAGAAAATCTCCGGAAACATACCCGCGTCTCAGACAGGTTTTCAGGTCAAGACTGAAAATTTTGCGAGCGCCGATATCGTCGAGGAAATGATGCCAAGGGGGGCAATTCGGCCATCTATTTCGGAACTCGCGGTAAGGAAAGGGGCCTACGTAATAGTTTCCTCGAAATCGTCAGTCGCGGATAGCGCACACAAGCGCAGATTGGCGACAATGAATAAATGTCTGTCGGAAGCTGGATTGGCAGGTAAAGTAACAGTCGAGTTTTATGATCGCAGACGAATTGCCACCTGGATTGAAAAATATCCTTCACTTGTTGCGTGGGTGCGTGAACTCTGCGGGCGCAGCGCGCAGGGATGGCAATCCTTTGGCGCTTGGGCTCATCGTGAGACCGATGTGAACGCAACATATATGCTCGATGAAAAGGCCAAGGTGCTTGTCCCGGACGCAAGCGATGGCATCACGGTTGCCGCCGCAATCGATCGCATCCGGCGCGATCTCAACAAGGAAAGGGCGTCCGTTCGTATCACCGGATTATCCGGTGTAGGCAAGACCCGCCTTGTGCAAGCTCTTTTCGACGAAAGGCTGATTACGTCAAGCCCGCCCCTCAACCGGAACGAGGTCCTGTATACGGACCTTTCCGACGATCCGCGCCCAGTTCCAATACACCTAGTGGAAGCGCTGCACGCTAGAGAGGACCGTGGCCTGCTAGTCGTCGACAATTGCGGCTTCGATCTTCATCAACGCCTTACCGAGAAAGTACAGCAGCCAAACAGCGTGCTCTCGCTCGTGACTGTTGAATACGATCTTCGAGAACATATTCCGGAGGGTACGAGTTCCTATCGGCTAGAGCCGTGCTCTGATGAGTTGATAAGGCAGTTGGTCAGCAACAGGTATCCGAACCTGACACGCCAAGACGTCGAAACGATCTCGGATTTTTCAGGGGGGAATGTTCGTGTCGCCTTTGCTCTCGCGGAAACGTCATCCATTGGGGGGCAACTGTCGAAGCTTGAAGACGAGCAACTTTTTATCCGCCTCTTCCAACAAACGAAGGCCGAAGACAACGAATTGCTCAGGGCCGCAGAGGTCTGTTCGATGCTCTATTCGTTCGAAGGGGAGCTGGAGGGGGGAGACGATGCAGAGCTACCTATGCTGGCGGCCCTTGCTGGAACGTCCTTTAACCGGCTGTATGCTCATGTTGAGGAGCTGAGAAGGCGCGGGTTAGTTCAGCAGCGAGGCCGATGGCGGGCCGTGCTTCCACCAGCGATTGCCAATCGCCTCGCGCAAAGGGCATTTCAGAACTTCCCCATTCAAACGCTCCAAAGAACTTTTGTCGACAAGGCGAGCAAAAGAATAGCTCGATCGTTCTCTAGGAGGCTGGGGTATCTGCACGACGAAAAGGTGGCCATAACGATAGCATCCGAGTGGCTAGGCCGAGATGGCTTGCTTGGAAAGCCTGACACACTGAACGAATTGGGCCAAGAGATGTTCGGGAACATCGCTGCGGTCGATCCGAGCGCAGCAGTAGCCGCAATTGCTCAAGCTACAGAAAATCCCGATTTTCTTTCTACTAGAAATGCTGCGCGTTCAAAATTTGTTCGAGTGCTCAAGTCAGCCGCCTATGAGCCCCATCTTTTCGAAAAGTGTGTTGCCACATTAATGCTATTCGCGAAAGCGGAGGGGCCAGGATACAATCAGAACTCTGCCAACCAGGCGGTTAAATCGCTGTTTTACGTTCAGTTTTCAGGAACGGAAACTCCTCATCAAGCGCGGGCAGCGCTGGTCCGACGCTATCTCTCGTCAGAGGAGATCAGTGAGCGTGAATTTGGGCTTACGTTTCTCGGCGCAGCCCTCAAGACCTCAAACTTCATGCCCTCACAGGCGTTCGATTTCGGCGCTCGCACTAGGAGCTATGGCTGGCACCCGAGAACCAAGGACGATGTGCAAAAGTGGTTCTCGGGTTTCGTTGAGATAGCTATGGAGTTTGGAATTGCGAGGACCATTGTTGGTGCAAAGGTAAGATCGACATTCGCCGACAAATTTCTGGGGCTTTGGTCGCGCACCAGTCTATCAGAAAAGCTTGAAGTCGCGGCCAATGTTTTCTTCTCGATTGACGGATGGCCTGAGGGCTGGCGTGCTGTGAAAACAACCATCCGTAAGGGGGCGAGTGGAAAGGCGTCCGAACGCTTGCTTGTGCTTGAGACTGCGTTAGCACCAATCGACCTTGTGACGGAAATACGAGCGAAAGTACTGACGGGGGGCCAATTTCTGGTGGATGATCTAGCGCCGGGCAGTGATTTGACTCCCTCAGAGCAATATCGGTCCTGGTCGGAAACTATGCGCCAACTCGGACAACGGGCAGGGGCAGACCGAGATGCACTTTCAGAGTTGGCCTCAGACCTGACCATTAACTTTCAGGGGGACGGTTGGAGCTTTGGTGTGGGTGTGGGAGAGACAATTAGTGATCCCGTTTCTTACTTGGAGGAAATCAAACAAGCGATTTGCCGCTCCGGTTCTCGTGATCTGAATTTTGGGTTCATACGTCCCTTTCTACATGGCGCCGGAAAAACGCACGCCTCGGCCATTTCCAAATTTATGGATGTGGCCGTGAGCGACGTACTCTGGGGTCCGTACTTTCCAACACTGCAGACAAGTGTCGAGCTGAATGAAGACGCCGTCGAACGACTGATCTTATCCGCCGATTTGGCATTAACCGCTACCTTTCGCTTTGATAGTTTGGGCGGAGGGATGGTCACGGAGACACTATCCGCAGAGCAAATTTGTCGCCTAGTTCTTGCGATTTCCGCAGCCAGAGATGGTCAAAAATATGCAGCGCATGTTCTCGCAATGGTCATTCATCTTGCCGACGACAAGTCCGAAGATTACAGACGGGAACTTCGGAATACTTGCAGGCGATTCCTTTGCAGTCTCGACTTAGATCAAGACATACGAGACGACCATTATTTCGAAACGGTTTGCAGCTTTGCCTTCGAAGGGGGCGATGCTGAAGCAGACGCTTTGGAAATAGTGCGTAAACTTCAAAGAAAGATCAGTCGACATGAATATTATCGTCTACCTGGTCTTCTAAATCCTATGTTCAAGCATCATGCGCCTGCACTTCTAGACGAGATATTCAAACCAGACAATGATGGTGGATATCGAACCGCTGGCGCCATTATCAGCGCGACTGCTTGGGATTATCATCAGCGGCCGATAAATTCTGCGCCACCTGAAGCCGTAGTTCTTTGGTGCTCGGCGGATTTCGCTACCCGTGGTCCTTTTATTGCACATCATTGCGTCGTTTTTGATCATGATCGGGATGAAAATACAAAGGGTTGGTCCCCGCTAGCCTTGTCATTGATAGATTGTGCAGAAGACCGGTTAAGGATATTTCACATCTTTGTAGATCGGATAGAGCCAACAAGTTGGTCAGGGTCACGTGCAGCGCTCGTCAGATCTCGTGCCGCCCTGCTCGATCAACTTCATGGGAGGCATAAAGACATACCTCTTGATGAAATCAACGAAGCAAAAGCCCGCCTGGAGCAACAAGCAGCCGAATATCAGAGATATGAACGGCAACAGTATCGTGATTGGGACGAACGTTTTGAGTAGCCGCACACGAAACTGCGATCAGGGCTTTCAAATTCCCTTCGAACCGCTCGGTCTGATTCAGAGATCCAAGAAGAACCTCCCCTTCCGGTCAGTCCCCGAAACAAACCACTTCAACCCTGGCGGCCGCTTCGCTGCGGTCCAGCCATGGCCCCTTCCGGCAGCCCGACCATCTGCCGAAGGCCAGAGGTTCTTAAAGGGCTGAAAGGCTGCCGAACCGTTTATCGCACGGAGCCTGTCACCGTCCGGTCGACGGCGGGAACGGATTTGCGGTCGTTGCCGGCAAGTGCGGCGATGATCAGCAGGCTGGCGACGACCGGGACGAACAGAACCGCCACGCGGGCTTGTACGTAAAGAATGGCGCGCCATTCATTGCGCTTGTCAGGGCTGTCGCTCATCATACACTCTCTGTCATGCCCCTCCCGGGCGGTGACATAGCGACGAACGGTTAAACAACCCCTTCCGAAATCGTTAACCGGCGGGAATTGCGCTGGCTCAGTTCAATCCGATCCGCTTTGCGCCTTGCCGGAACAATGCCTCCGCGTCCGCCTCGAAACGGAACGTGCCGATGAAATCGTCGGCGCGGTAGTCCGGCAGCGCCTTGCGGAGGGCGGCGGCGAAATTGTGTGCCTCGTCGAGCCGCCCGGCCAGCGCCAGGCAGTGTGCTGCGATCGCCAGGATGATGGCGTGGGCATTGGGCCGCGCCGCCGCCTTTAGCGCCCATTCTGCCGCTTCCTCGAACTGGCCGAGCCGCACATGCGACATGGCGCGCGCGCCCAGCATGCCGAACAGCAGCGGGTCGAAAGGGCTGAGATGGCGCGAATGGTCGGAAGAGCCGATCGCCGCCTGCGGATCGCCTGACTGCGAGTGGACGAAGGACAGCGCATAGTGGCCGAGCGCGAAATTGGGGCTGAGCTCCACTGCCCGTTCCAATTCGAAGAGCGATCCGTCCTGTTCGCCGCGCAGCCACAGCGCCCGGCCCATCGCCCAGTGCGCGGCAGGGTTCTGTTCGTCAACCAGGAGACTGTGCCCCGCTGTCTCGTAGGCTAGCGCGCTTTCGTGGTCGCGGTCGCCCCAGCGCTGGAAAGCGCTTTGCCAATGGGTGAAGGACAGGCCGGCATGGGCGCGGGCGAAGGTCGGGTCGAGCGCCGTCGCCACGCCGAAGAAATGCTGCGCCAACTCGTTTTCCGGCTGGGTGAAGCGATACATGTGCCAGAGGCCGCGGTGATAGGCCTCCCAGGCGTTGAGCGAGTTGGGCGCCTTCAGCATGGCGCGGTTGCGCTCGACCGTCTCGATCTCGGCCGAGATAGACGAGACGATCGCGTTGCCGATATCGTCGAGCACGCCGAAGAGGTCGTCGGCCCGGCGCTCGAAGCTCTCGGCCCAGACGATCCTGGCCGTGCGAACCTCGATGAGCTCGACGGCGATGATGACGCGGCCGGCCACGGTGCCCACCGTGCCGGTGGCGACATAGTCCACATTCAGCTGCCGCCCCGCTTCCTGCGGCGCGATGTTTTTCTCGGCGAGCGCGAAGACCGAGCCGCGCGCGATGACGAAGAAATCCCTGAGCTTGGCCAGACGCGTGATGATGTCATGGGTCAGGCCGTCGGCGATCCCGCCGCGCGTGCCGCAAGGACCGCCAGTCTCGACGAACGGCATCACCGCCAGCGAGGCGTGGCTGGGCTCCACGCCCGCCGGAGCGGGCGACGGCGGCGATGCCGCGATGCCGGCGGGCTGCGCCGCAAGCCGATCTACCGCCGGCCGATCTACCGCCGGCCGATCTATCGACGGCCGATCTTCCGCTGGCCGATCTTCCGCTGGCTTGTCGCGCAGCGCCTGCCAGGCCGCGCGCACCGGTCCGAAGTCCAACCCTTCCGATTGGAACAATTGCGCCGTCGCCGTCAGGTGCTGCTCGGCCGCGCCGATGGCGCCGCGCCCGGCCAGATGCGTGAGCAGCGCCAGATGCGCGCGGCCGTCGAACGGCGCCAGCTCCACCCACCGGTCAAGACCGGCTGCTGCCGCCTCCGAACCGGGCGGAACCGCCGCGACAAGGTGCTCCAGCACGGCGGCGTGAGACGACTGGAAGCGGCGGCGCTGCGCGATCAGCCAACTCTCGAAAAACGGACTGCGGTCGAGCTCCAGACCGTCGAGAAAGTCGCCGGCGAACAGCTCCGACAGCGATCGCAGGCGCTCGGCGTCGAGCGAGGCGATCCCTTGCGCGGCGGCGGCGCTAACCTCCAGCGCGTCGACGAAACAGCCGTCGAGGCGCAATGCGACCGTGTCGTCCTGTGTCTCGACCCGACGATGCCCCGGCTCGTCGAGGACGGCGCGAAGCTTGCTGAGGCACCAACGCAACTCGCCCCTGGGGTCGTTCGGAACATCCCACAACAGCTCGCACAGCCGAGCGCGTCCCACCGGATGCGGGGCCAGCGCCAGATAGGCAAGCAGCGCGCGCAGCTTGCGCGATGCCGGCAATTCGGCCCGCACGCCATCGCGCACGACCGCGAACGGCCCGAGCAGGCGCACGGCAAGAGCGGGCTTGCCGCGATCCAGGCTCGGTCGAGCGGATTCCACGTGCATTTCCACGCTTGCTCCCACGCTTCCTCCCACGTTGGCCGGTCGGCCCTCGTTTATCACCGAACACGGCATGAACGCACCCGGTTGCGAGTTGCGCGCCGGGATGCGGGCAGCCGCATTGCCGGCACGTCGAGCGACCCTAGCGCGGCAAGGTCTCGAAACCTCGCCGCCCAAGCCGCCGGTTTGTAACCGGCCCGTGACCGCAAGGTACCAACACAGACGAGGAGACCAGACATGTTGCAGCAAGCAAGAATCAGAACCACGGCCGGCCGCGGCCGCCTGTTCGACAGCATTTTGGACACGGTCGGCGACACGCCGGTCATCCGCATCAACAATCTTGGCCCGGCCCACGCGACGATCTACGTCAAGGCCGAGTTCTTCAACCCGGCTGCCTCGGTGAAGGACCGGCTGGCGCTCAACATCATCGAGGAGGGCGAGCGCAGCGGCGCGTTGAAGCCGGGCCAGACCATCGTCGAGGCGACCAGCGGCAACACCGGCATCGGGCTCGCCATGGTCTGCGCGCAGAAAGCCTATCCGCTGGTCGTCACCATGGCCGACAGCTTTTCCGTCGAGCGCCGCAAGCTGATGCGCATGCTGGGTGCCAAGGTGGTGCTGACGCCGCGCGCCGAAAAGGGGTTCGGCATGTACAAGAAGGCCGTGGAGCTGGCCGAGGCCAATGGCTGGTTCCTGGCGCGACAGTTCGAAACCAGGGCCAACGCCGCCATCCACGAGGCGACGACGGCGCGCGAGATCATCAATGATTTCGCCGGCTCGCGGCTCGATTGCTTCGTCACCGGCTACGGCACTGGCGGCACCGTGGTCGGCGTGGCGCGCGTGCTGCGCCGTGAGCGGCCGGATGTCCGTATCATCCTGTCCGAGCCGGCCAACGCCCAGCTCATCGGCAGCGGCAAGGCGCAGCAGCGCGGCGCCGACGGGGCGCCCGCCGCCAGCCATCCGGCCTTCGAGCCGCATCCGATCCAGGGCTGGACGCCTGATTTCATCCCCAACGTGCTGCAGGAAGCGGTCGATGCCGGCCTCTATGACGAGGTGATGCCGATTGCCGGGCCCGAGGGCATCAAATGGGCCAAGGCGCTGGCGCAGAAGGAAGGCATCTTCACCGGCATTTCCGGCGGCGCCACCTTCGCCGTGGCGCGGCAGGTCGCCGAGGAGGCGCCGGCCGGATCGGTGATCCTGTGCATGCTGCCCGACACCGGCGAACGCTACATGACGACGCCGCTGTTCGACGGCATCGATGCCGAGATGGACGCCGACGAGATGGCGCTGTCGCGCTCGACGCCCGGCTGCCAGTTCCCGGCGGCTTGACGGGAGGCTGTCATGGACGTCGCGCAGGAAACCCTTGGCGCTGTAGCCGAGGAGACGCTTGACCCCCTGGACTGGGCCGATGTGCAGGCCCTGTCGCACCGGGTCATCGACGATGCCGTCGACTATCTGCGCGACGTGCGCGACCGTCCGGTCTGGCGGGAGGTGCCGGCTGACGTGAGGGAGGTCTTCGCCGCACCCCTGCCGCGAACGCCGGCGCGGCTGGCCGCCGTCTATGGCGAGGTCTCCCGCACCGTGATGTCATACCCGATGGGCAACATCCATCCTCGCTTCTGGGCCTGGTACATGGGCTCGAGCAACTTCACCGGCGCGCTCGGCGATTTCCTGGCGGCGATCCAGGGCTCCAACCTCGGCGGCGGCAACCATGCCGCCGGGCTGATGGACTGCCAGGTCGTCAACTGGTGCAAGCAAATGCTGGGGTTTCCCGTCTCGGCCAGCGGCACGCTGGTCAGCGGCGGTTCGATGGCAAACATGATCGGGCTGACGGTGGCGCGCAACGTCAAGGCCGGCATCGACGTGCGCGAGCACGGCGTTGCCGCCATCGAGAAGCCCCTGCGCTATTATGGCTCGGACCAGCTCCATTCCTGTCACCGCAAAGCCATGGAGGCGCTCGGCCTCGGCAACCGGGCCTTGCGGCGAATACCGACCGATTCCGGGCTGCGCATCGACATCGCCGCCTTGCGGGCGGCAATTGCCGAGGATCGTCAGGCGGGCTTCAAACCGGCCTGCGTCATCGGCAATGCCGGCACGGTCAACACCGGAGCGATCGACGACCTGCGGGCGCTTGCCAAGCTGGCGCATGAGGAAGAGCTCTGGTTCCATGTCGATGGCTGCATCGGCGCCCTGGTCGCCATCGCTCCGCAGAACGCCCATCGCGTCGCCGGCATCGAATGGGCCGATTCGATCGCGCTCGATCCGCACAAATGGCTGCACGCGCCGTTCGAGGCCGGCTGCGCCCTGGTCAGGGACGCCCTCGCGCATCGCCGTACCTTCGCCGTGACGCCCGAATATCTGGAATCGACGCCGCGTGGTCTCGCCTCCGGCGAATGGCTGCACGACTACGGCTTGCAGACGTCGCGCGGCTTTCGCGCGCTCAAAGTATGGATGGCGCTGAAGGAGCATGGCGTCGACAAATTCGGCCGCCTGATCGATCAGAACATCGCGCAAGCGGCCTATCTCGCCGGACTGATCGAGGACGAGCCGTCGCTGGTGCTGATGGCGCCGACCACGATCAACATCGTCTGCTTCCGGCATCGGCTTGCCGGGGCGTCCGGCGAGGAGCTTAAGCGGTTCAACACGGAGATCATGCTGCGTTTGCAGGAACAAGGCATTGCGGCACTGTCGGACACGACGGTGCAAGGCCAGCATTGCCTGCGCGTGGCGATCACCAACCACCGGACCCGGCGCGACGATCTTCACCTGCTGGTGCGGGAAACGCTGCGGCTGGGACGCCAGATCGCGGCGGAGGCGGCTTCCTAGTTCGCGGCGGCCATGCGAGTCTGCTGGCATGATTCGAAAGGTCCAATCGTGACGCTCTTTCGCGCGGCCACACTCGCGGCATTGGTTTTCACCACCTCGGCTGGGGCTGCCGACATGGCTTTCTTCGTCAAGAACCAGCGCGGGCAGGCCGTTGCGGTCGAACTGTTCAGCCGCGACCGCGAAACGGTCTGGCCGGGCGACGACAAGGTGTTCCTGATCGATCCCGGCTCACGCAAATCGGTGCCGATTTCGTGCAATGAGGGCGAACGCATCTGCTACGGCGCGTGGGTCAACGGCAATGACGCCATCTCGGCCGGCGTCGGCCCGGACAACGACCGGCCCTGCGACGATTGCTGTTTCATCTGCGTGCACCATTCGACCGAGACCGTCGACCTGGTGGAGTAGCGCCAATCTCCCCAAAATTAGTCCGGGATTGTCGCGGTCGCCCCCTTTAGAGCATTTCCTATTTTGGGAGAATCGTAGGATTCCCAAAACCGGATGTTTGTGATTCAAGATGCTGGCTGGATTG